>JBCBSC010000001.1:0-315402 GCA_039819385.1 Pseudomonadota bacterium
ACCACGTAAAACACTGGGCTGACGGCGGTGAGACGAGCCTCGACAACCTGGTACTGCTATGCCGGCACCATCACCGGCTGGTGCACGAGGGCGGTTACGGCTGTGAGCGCACAGCGCAATGGCGGTTCGTGTTTACCACACCGGACCGGAGCGCGTTACCGGAATCCTGGCCGCTGCCGGGCATCGCCGCCGGTCAGGACTTGCGACAGTGGTCTCAGCGGTCGATGGCGGATCTTGAGATCGACCCGCAGACCTGCTCGCCGTCCTGGTATGCCGGCGACAGGATGGACTGGCAGATGGCCGTGTCGGCGCTGTTCGAGACGTCCTCGCCGCCGCACTGAGCCTCATGCAGGGCTCGGCGAGCGGCTTCGCCGCAACCCGGTCCGGGCGTATACTTTGTCCTCGCCACGGAGACTTACATGATTACCCTGTACTGGGCGCCGAAGACCCGCGCGTCGCGAGCGCTGTGGATGCTTGAGGAAACCGGCACAGACTATTCGATCGAGTTGGTCGACATCCGTGCTGAGGATCGGAAGGACAGCGCCCTGTTCCGGGCCGCGAGCCCTATGGGCAAGGTGCCTGCCCTCGTTGACGGCGACGTGCAGCTTGCGGAGTCGGCTGCAATCTGTCTGTACCTTGCCGACCGCTACTCTTTGGGCGAACTTGCGCCGGCGCTCGACGACCCGCGCCGCGGCCGGTATCTGTATTGGTCCATGTTTACGCCCGCCGTTGCCGAGCCCGCCATGGCGGAGAAGTTCAGCGGCGCCGAGAGCAATCGCGTCTCACACGGCTGGGGCGACTTCGGTTCGATGCTCGAAACTCTGGAACAGGGTTTGTCCAAGGGGCCCTGGATACTTGGTGAGCGGTTCAGCGCGGCTGACGTGATGCTGGGCTCGAGCGTCGTGTTCATGCGGCTGTTCGGAATCCTGCCGGAGTCTGCCGCACTCGCGGACTACGCGGACCGCTGTCTGGCGCGGCCGGCGTATCGCTCGGCTATGGCCAAAGAAACCGATTAGGCGTTGGCCGGGTGCCGCTCTTCGAGCACCGCAACGACGTCCCCGATGCCGAGCTGGCGGTCGTGTAGCAGCACGAGCAGGTGGTAGAGCAGATCGGCGGCTTCGCCCAGCGTCTCCTGCGAGTCTCCGCTGACGGCGGCCAGGGCCGTTTCGACACCTTCTTCGCCCACTTTTTGTGCAATGCGGCGGGTGCCTTCGCCGAGCAGTCTGGCCGTGTAGCTGGATTTGGGGTCCGCGCCGGCGCGCGCCGAGATGATGTTCTCGAGTGTAAGCAGAAAATCCACGTTTGCTTTCTTCATTGGGGTGGCCTCATGGCTGTATCGGAGCGGGGCGGACGTCGATGCCTTCGTCAATGAGAAACGCCTTCAGCTCGCCAATGGCGATTTCCGCGCTGTGAAAGACGCTCGCGGCGAGTGCGCCGTCGACGCGAGATTCTTCGAACACGGCTTGGAAGTGCTGTTTTTCGCCCGCGCCGCCGGACGCAATGAGCGGTACGTTCGCACAGTCTCGGATCTGCGTGAGCTGTGCCAGGTCGTAACCTTTGCGCACTCCGTCCTGATTCATGCAGTTCAGTACGATCTCTCCGGCGCCCCGGTCCTGAGCCTCACGGACCCAGTCCGCCGTTCGGCGTTTGGCCTCGGTCGTCTTGTTCGGGTCGCCCGTGTACTGAAACACACGGTAGTCGTCGTTCTCCGCACGGCTGTCCACACCGAGGACCACACACTGAGAGCCGAAGCGTTTCGCGAGCGCATCGATCAGTCCCGGGTTTTCCAGCGCGGGTGAATTGACGGAGATCTTGTCGGCTCCCTTGTTCAGAACCTCTTCGGCGTCGCCGAGCGAGCGTATGCCCCCGGCGACGCAAAACGGTATGTCGAGCTCGCGCGCAACGGCCGTCACCCAGCTACGGTCTACGCTGCGGCCGTCCGGGCTTGCCGTGATGTCGTAAAAAACGAGTTCGTCAGCGCCCTCGGCGCAGTAGCGTTCGGCGAGCTGAATGATGTCGCCGACGACGCGATGGTTGCGAAACTGCACGCCTTTGACGACGACGCCGTCACGGACGTCCAGGCACGGGATTATTCGCTTTGCGGGAATGACGCCACCTCGTCTGCGGTAATGGCGCCGTCGAGCAAAGCGCGGCCGCTAATGGCGGCCGGGATGCCGTTTGCGCGCAGAGTCTTCAGATCTTCGAGATTGCGCACGCCGCCCGAGGCCTGCAGCTGGATGTCCGGGTATCGGTCCATGAGTTCCTTGTAGAGATCCACGTTTGGGCCGGCCATTGCGCCGTCGCGGCTGACGTCGGTGCAGAGGACGTGCCTGAGCTGCTGTGGCAGGTAGAAGTCCATGCAGTCCCACAGGCTGGTCGTGCTGGTTCGGGTCCAGCCGTGCGTCGCTATGAAAGGGCGGGCCGTATCGTCCAGCCTGACGTCCAGCGCCAGCACGATACGCTCGGGACCGAAGCGGCGCAGCCACCCGCCGACCGTCTCGGGCGCCGTGACGGCAAGGCTGCCGATGACGCAGCGCGCAACGCCCGCGTCGAGCCAGCCGGACACACGTTCGGTGTCGCGAATGCCGCCGCCGAGTTGTACCTCCAGCGCTGAGCCGGCCGCAATCTCCACGATGACCTCGCGGTTGCGTTGTTCGCCGGACTGGGCGCCGTCGAGATCGACAACATGCAGATCGCTCACCTTGAGTTCGGAGAACCGCTGCGCCATCGCGAGGGGGTCGTCGGAGTAGTGCGTTTGCCGCGCAAAATCGCCTTTGAACAGGCGGACGCATTTGCCGTCCTTGAGGTCGATGGCAGGGACAATTCTCATGTAACGATCCTCATGCAACGATTCTCACGCAACGATCCTCATGCGCCGCCGCTCACGAAATTGCGCAGCAAACGCGCGCCCGCGGCGGCCGAGCGTTCCGGGTGAAACTGCGCTGCGACGAAGTTCTCGTGCCGTACGATAGCGGAGAAGCGCTCGCCGTGGTTCGCCGTGGCGAGCGTGTAGTCGCCAACGGGAAGCGCGTAGCTGTGCAGGTAGTAGAAGTATGCTCCGTCGTCGATGCCGCTCAGCAGCGTGTCGCCGGAGCCGAAACCGGTCCTGCACCAGCCCATGTTCGGTACCGGGCAGAGCGGACTCGCGGAGAGTCTTCTTGCGGTCGCGGGAATTACCCCCAGGCACTCCGCGTTGTCCTCATCCGAGGCCTCCGCCAACAGCTGCATACCGAGGCAAATGCCGAGCACGGGCTGCGTGAGACCGCGGATGGTCTCGACGAGACCGAGCTGCCGCAGGCGCTGCATCGAGTCTCTGGCGGCGCCTACGCCGGGTAGCAGGACCCGGTCCGCAGCTTCGATCTGGCGGGCGTCCGCGGTGAGCGTCGCGGCGATACCAAGGCGTTCGAAGGCGAACAGGAGCGAGGCAATGTTGGCGCCGCCGCTGTCTACGATTGCTACCGCCGGGCTGCTCACAGGAGCCCCTTGGTCGTCGGCAGTTCGCGGTCTTCTTCACGGATGGCCTGACGCAGCGTCCGTCCGACGCTCTTGAAGCAGCCCTCGACCATATGATGCGTGTTGGCACCGCGGACCGTAAGGTGCAGCGCCGCACCGAGCGACTCCGCCAGTGAGCGAAAGAAGTGTTCGACCATTTCGGTGGACAGCGATCCGACCTGTTCGCGCGGAAACCGGCCGTTGAAAACGAATGCGCCGCGACCGGACAGGTCGAGTGACACCTGCGCCTCGCTTTCGTCCATCGGCAGCACAAAGCCGTAGCGGCCAATGCCGCGCTTGTCGCCCAGCGCCTGCCTGATCGCAAGCCCCAGGCAGATAGCGGTGTCTTCGACGGTGTGATGCTCGTCTACCTGCAGGTCGCCCTGAACCCTTAGCTTGAGGGTAAAGCCGCCGTGTTTGGCAATCTGTTCGAGCATGTGATCGAAGAAACCAATGCCGGTCGCCACCTCGGTATTCCCCTGAGTGTCGAGATTGACGTGCACGGCAATGTCGGTTTCCCGCGTATTGCGCGTGACATCGGCGCGGCGCTCGGAATGGCACAGCGTCGTTGCGATCTCGTCCCAGGACAGACCCCCATCGCCGCCGAGCCTGAGTCCCTGCACGCCGAGCCTGGCGGCGAGCTCGAGGTCGGTCTCACGGTCGCCCACGACCGCGGAGCGCTCCGTGTCGATGTCGGTGGCTGCGAGATAGCGTGTGAGTAGCCCGCTCTTGGGTTTGCGGCAGTCGCAGCCGTCTTCCGGCAGATGCGGGCAAATGAACGTCTCAGCGAAGCTTATGCCCTGCGATTCGAATATTGCGAGCATGTGCTCGTGGCAGAGCTCGAATTCAGGCTTTGGGAAGCTGGCGGTACCAAGGCCGTCCTGATTGCTGACCATTACGAGTTCGTAGCCGTGCTCGAGGATTTGCAGCAGGGCGGGTATGACGCCGGGCACGAGTTCGAGCTTCTCGAGCGCGTCAACCTGGAAGTCCGGCGGTTCCGCGATGAGGGTGCCGTCGCGATCGACAAACAGGATTCTACGTGACATGGGACGACTCGTTGAGTGTGCGCAGCGTGTCGAGCAAGGCGCGGTTTTCCGCAGGGCTGCCGATCGAAATCCGCACGCAGTCCGCCAGCTCGCCGCCGAAATAGCGGAGCAGGATGCAGGCTTTGCGCGTGGCTGCCATCACGGCGCCGACGTCCCGAACTTTGACGAGCAGAAAGTTTGCGCTGCTCGGCCAGACCTTCAGAACAAACCCGAGCCCGGCGAGGGAAGCGGCCAGCGCCTCGCGTTCGGCAATGAGTTCGTTCACGCGTTCCGCCGCTTCTTCGATACGCCGTTTCGACAGCACGTCTTCGACGCACTCGACGACCGGCGTCGACAGCGCGTAAGGCGCCTGAATGGCGCTTAGGATGTCTATCACGGCTTGCGGCCCCATTACGGCTCCGCAGCGCGCTCCGGCAAACGCCAACGCCTTCGAGAGTGTGCGCAGGACTATCAGGTTCGGGAACTCGTCGAGCAGTTCCGCGGTGCTGGCTTCGCCTGAGAACTCTATATAGGCCTCGTCTACGACCACGGCCGAACGGTCGCCGCGCGCGCGCAGGAACTGCCGGATCAGCGTTCGCGGCAGCCCCGTGCCGGTCGGATTGTTGGGTGAGCATAAGAACACGAGGCGGGTGTTCCCTCCACAGGCATGCAACAGCGCGTCGAGTTCCGGGACAAAGTTCTTCTCGGGATCGGCGGCGACCGTGACGAGTTTTGCGTCCTGAATCCGCGCGTAATGCGCGTACATCGAAAAGGTCGGCGACGTGGTCACAATCTCGTCCAGGCCGCTGCGGCAGAAGGCGCGTACGAGCAGGTCGATGGCTTCGCTGGTACCTCTGGTAACCAGCAAGCGCTCGGGCATGCAGCCGAAGCAGGCCGCCAGCGCTTTCTGCAGCCTTGCCGGGCGGATTTCCGGGTAGCGGTTGAGCGGACGCCGAAAGTCGCCGGCGTTGCTGCTGCTCCATGGCGCTTCGTTGGCGTTCAGGCGGATTGTGTCGTCGACCTGAATGGCGGCTTCGTAGGGCTGCAGATCGCGGAGTTCCGGCCGCGCAAGGTCGACAATGCTCACGTCAGGCCTCCGAGACGACGGCTTACGGCTTGCGCATGCGCGTCGAGCCCTTCGAGGCCGGCAAGCGTGATTACGGCATCGCCCAGTGCGGCCAGCCCGTCGGCGGTCAGTTCCTGCACGGTCATGCTGCGCATGAACTGATCCAGCCCGAGGCCGCTGTAGTTGCGTGCAAACCCGTAAGTCGGGAGCACGTGGTTCGTGCCGCTGCAGTAGTCGCCCACGGACTCCGGGCTCCATGGGCCCAGGAACACCGATCCGGCGTTGCGAATGTCGCCGAGCAGCGCGCGCGGCTCGCGGGTCTGGACGATGAGATGCTCGGGCGCGTAAGCGTTGCTGACTTCGACCGCGGCATTCAGCGTACCGATGACGATGGCGCGCGAATGCGCCATGGCCTCCCGGGCGATATCGGCCCGGCTCAATTCGGCGAGCTGGGATTCGATCTCCAGCGCAACCCTTTCGGCGAGCCGCGGCGCGGTGGTGACGAGCATGACCTGTGAATCGATGCCGTGTTCCGCCTGCGAGAGCAGGTCGGCGGCGACGAACTCCGGCGAAGCCGATTCGTCCGCAAGGACGAGCACCTCGGACGGGCCGGCCGGCATGTCGATGGCGGCGCCCTGCGGGTCGGCGCTGACCTGGGTTTTTGCGCTCGTTACCCACGCGTTGCCCGGACCGAACACCTTGCTGACTTTGGGCACGGTCGCCGTACCGTAAGCCATTGCCGCGATCGCCTGCGCACCGCCGAGTTTGTAGATTTCCTCGACACCCGCGCGCGACGCGGCCACCAGTACGGCCGGGTCCGCCGTCCCGTCCGGCCGGGGCGGCGTACACAAGATGCGGGTCGGGCAGTCCGCGAGGCTTGCGGGCACGGCGAGCATGATGGCGGCGGAGGGCAGCGGCGCGGTGCCGGCGGGAACGTACAGACCGACCGCGTCTATGGGGTGGTAGCGCCGCTCGCAGTGCACGCCCGGCATCGTCGTGACCGCCAGCGGCTGCGGCATTTGCGCTTCGTGAAAAGTACGCACGTTGGCTATTGCCAGGTCGATAGCCGCCTGCGCATCCTCCGGCAGTACGGCTTCGGCCGCGCTGAACTCCTCGGTCCCTACGCGCAGCGAGTGCAACGTGCAGCGATCGAGTTTCTCGGTCAACGCGTACAGCGCAGCGTCACCGTCGCGGCGGACCGCTGCAAGTATGTCGGCGACATCGCTGCGAATGCTCGCGTCGAGGCTTACCGCGGGTCGCTCCAGCACCGCGCGTCGTGTCGCGGGGTCCAGCTCCGGCCAGTTCAGAATCTCGAGCATGGTCAGGCCAGCATTTTCTCGATGGGCAGCACGAGCAGCGAAGTCGCGCCTGCGCCCTTCAGATTTTCGAGCGTCTCCCAGAACACGTTTTCGCGGCACACAGCATGCACGGCGACGCGGTCGCTCGAGCCTTCGAGCGGGACCACCGTCGGCGCTTCGCTGCCGGGGAGAAGATCGCAGATTGTGTCCAACGCTTCTTTCGGGGCATTCAGCATGATGTACTTGCTCTCCCGAACCTGCAGCACACCGTCGAGTCGCTGCAGGATCTTGTCGACGAGCGCCTGCTTGCTGTCCGTCAGCGGTTTCAGCGTCTGGATGATGATCGCTTCGCTCTCGAGCACCGTGTCGACTTCGCGCAGGGCGTTCGCCTTGAGCGTGCCGCCGGTCGATACGAGGTCGCAGATGTAGTCGGCCTTGCCGAGCTTCGGTGCGATCTCGACCGCGCCCGAGAAATACACAATGTCGGCCTGTACCGAATGCGTAGTGAGGTAATCTCTTAGGAGGTTGGTGTAACTCGTTGCTATTCTTTTATTATTTAAGTCAGAGACACCGCTGTAGCTTGTCCCGTCAGGCGCCGCAATCGAGAGTCGGCAGTGACCGAAGTCGACCTCGAACACCTGCTTGTACAGCGCCTCCGTGCCTTCGTGCCGCAATCCGAGCCGCTTTTCCTGCACGACGTTGAGACCCACGATCCCGAGATCGCATACATCGTCGTGCACGAGGCCGGGTATGTCGTCGTCGCGCACGAGGAGCAGATCGACCGGCATGTTCTCGCCATAACAAAACAGCTGATCCTTGCTCTGAATAAACTTGAGACCGCAGCGTTCGAGCAGGTCCAGGGAATGCTCGGTCAGACGGCCGTTCTTCTGCACCGCAATCTTTATGCGGTGCTCGTTGGTGTCCATGAGGGCTAGTCCTGTTGGTGGGGCAGGGAGTGGGTGCGCGCGAGGGCAACCTGATAACCGCCGAAACCGTCCGCCAGAAAGCGGGCGACGCGGCCAATCGTAGTTACGCTGACGCCGGTGAGATCGTGAATCCTGCGGTAAGGCAGGTCCTGCTCGAGCAATTCGACGACCTGCCAGCGATCGACCAGCGCCTGTAATTCAGCCGGGGTACACAGATCCTTGAGGAAGCTGCGGCACTCGGCGGTCGATTTCAGGGAAATCAATGCACGGAAAAGGGCTTCTTCGGCTTCGGCCTGATCGGCAGGGGTGTCGTTGCGATTGGGTTTCACTGGCAGTGTTTGAATGTATTAACGCGTTAGTACGCTAATACAAGTTGCCGCATGACGCAAGCTTTGTTTTCGACCGCCGCCGCCGTGCGTCAATGTGGCCTCGCGCGGCGCCGGCCGGGCGACGGGAAGGTTTCCGGTGTGACCAAAAAAACCGCAGCCGGTCCTTGACGATGGCGGCTGACCGCGCCTACACTGCTTGCCAATCATCGAGACCGGCTGAGGGAAAGGCCCAGTGACGCCGGGGCAACCAGCAGAGTTAACCACTCTGAAAAGGTGCCAACTCCTGCGGTGGACAATGATCTCTGAATCATCGTCACCGAAAGATGAAGGTTTGTGCAGCACGCGTCACGCTGATGGGCACGACACCTTATCCTTTGCGATTCCGCAGAGTTCCGATGAGCCAGTTTTGACACGGCGATAGAGAACCTGCGGAGATCGACATCATGAGTTCAGACATAAATACGGCCACGCGGGCCGTTCGTGCTGCCATCGAGTCCGACACCCAGCACGGCGCGGTGGTGCCGCCGCTGCATCTGTCGTCCAACTTTGCATTCGCGGGATTCGGCGAGAAGCGTCAATACGACTACACGCGCTCCGGCAATCCGACGCGGGACGCTCTTGCTGACGCCCTTAGCGATCTGGAAGGCGGTGCCGGCGCCGTCGTGACCTCGTCCGGCATGGCGGCGTTGACGCTCGTTACGCACCTGCTGAAACCGGGCGATCTGCTGATCGCGCCGCACGATTGTTACGGCGGTACTTATCGCCTGTTCGACGCGCTGGCGCGCAAAGGGCAGTTCGACATTGCGTTTGTCGACCAGTCGGACGGCGCAGCACTGGATGCGGCTTGCGCAGACAAACCTGCGCTGATTCTCGTCGAGACGCCGTCCAACCCGCTGCTGCGGATCGTGGACGTCGAGTCGATTGCCGAGCGTGCGCGCGCCTGCGGGGCGCTGCTTGCCGTCGACAACACCTTCCTCTCCCCGGCGCTGCAGCAACCCATTGCTCTCGGCGCCGACCTCGTGATTCACAGCACGACGAAGTACATCAACGGACACAGCGACGTGGTGGGCGGCTGCGTCGTGGCGGCCACGGAGGATCTGGCCGAACAGCTTTGCTGGTGGGCCAACTGCTTAGGGATAACCGGGGCGCCTTTCGACAGCTTTCTGACGCTACGGGGAATTCGCACGCTGCACGTCAGGTTGCGCGAACACGAAGCCAGCGCGAGCCTCCTCGCGAACCTTCTCGATCAGCATGCCGGCGTGCAGCGGGTCTATTACCCGGGTCTTGCGACGCATCCGGGGCACGACATTGCCAGCCGTCAGCAGTCCGGTTTCGGCGGTATGTTGTCGTTCGAGATCGACGGAGACGAAACCGCGGTAAGGACGTTCCTCGAAAGTCTCGAGTATTTTTCCCTGGCGGAGTCGCTCGGCGGCGTCGAAAGTCTCGTGTGCCACCCCGCGTCGATGACGCACGCTGCCGTTACGCCCGAAGCATTAGCCACCGCCGGTGTTGGCCAGAACCTGATCCGTCTGTCGGTCGGCCTGGAAAACCCGGAAGACCTCGTCGCCGATATCCTGCGGGCACTGGAGCTTGCCGGGAAAGCGCGCGTGCCGGAACGCGCGGCGGTCGCCTAGGGCGGGGCAAGGGGGGGGCAAGGGGCGGGGCCGCACGGCCCGCTCTTTACGGGCCCGGGCGCCTCAGCCGATCTGTGCGACGACGGCGTCAGCAAAGTCGCGGGTACCGGTGACGTCGCTGCCGTTGCCGGCGATATCGGCCGTGCGTTTGCCGCCCGCGATGACCTGATCGATCGCAATTTCGACGGCGTTGGCCTCGCTCTCGAGCTCGAGACTGTGACGCAGCAGCATGGCGGCGCTCGCGATCGTGCCACAGGGGTTGGCAATGCCTTTGCCGGCGATGTCCGGCGCCGAGCCGTGGATGGGTTCGTACAAACCCCGCCGCGAGTCTCCCAGCGAGGCGGAGGGCAGCAGGCCGAGCGATCCCGCCAGCATCGATGCCTCGTCCGTCAGGATGTCGCCAAACATGTTCTCGGTGACGATCACGTCGAATTCGGCGGGCCGGCTGAGCAGATGCATGGCGGCAGCGTCGACCAGCAAGGTTTCCAGCTCGATGCCAGGGTAGTTTTCGGCGACGACCCGATCGGTGGTCTGCCGCCAGAGGCGCGAGGTTTCGAGCACGTTGGCCTTGTCTACCGAGCAGAGTTTCGCGCGCCGTCCGGAGGCAAGGCGTGCGGCGACGTGCACAATGCGTTCGACTTCCGCCACGGTGTAGGTGCACAGGTCGCTTGCCGAGGATTCGCTGCGCTGCTTGTCGCCGAAGTAGATTCCGCCCGTGAGTTCGCGCACGACCATCAGGTCTACGTTGCGGACGAGTTCGGGCCGCAGTGGCGACGCTGCGGCGAGATGCGGGTTGACCCTCACGGGCCGCAGGTTGGCGAACACGCCCAGAACGGAGCGCAATTGCAGCAAGCCCTGCTCCGGTCTGACGCTTGCATTGGGGTCGGACCACTTCGGCCCGCCGACGGCGCCCAGCAGCACGGCGTCCGATTCCTCGCAACTTGCAACCGTGTCCGGAGGAAGCGGATTGCCGCTCGCATCGATGGCGGCCCCGCCGATAAGCTGGGCTTCGAACTCGAAGCGGTGGCCGTATACCTCGGCCGTGCGTTCGAGAACGCGGCTGGCAGCGTCGATGACCTCCGGGCCGATACCGTCGCCGGGTAACAGTGTGATCAGTGCGTTCAGTGCCGTGACTCCTCAAAGGCTGCGACGGCGTCGAGATTCTGCTGCAGATAGCCGAGCTGATCGACACCTTCGATGAGACAGTAACGCGCGAACGCGTCGATCGGATAGCTGACGACCCGGCCGCCGGGCAGCTTCAGCGTCGAGGCGACCACGTCGATCTCGATCTCGCTACCTGGATTGTCGAGAAGCCAGTCATGCGTATCCGCGTCCACGACCACCGTAAGCAGCCCGTTCTTGAGACTGTTGCTGCGGAAGATGTCCGCGATCTCGGTCGAGATGACGGCCTGAATGCCGTAGTCCAGCAATGCCCAGGGGGCATGCTCGCGGGACGAGCCGCAGCCCATGTTGTTGCCGGTCACCAGTATCTCGCAGCCTTCGGCCGCGGGGGCGTTTAGCTCGAAATCGGGTTTGGGTGTACCGGTAGTGTCGAAGCGAAGATCGTGAAACAGCTTTTCGCCCAGTCCTTCCCGCGTTGTCGTGGTGAGGAACCGGGCGGGTATGATCTGATCCGTATCGATGTCTTTCGCGGGCATGTTGACCGTTCGGGAACGGATCGTCCTGATCGCTTTCATCTTTGAATTTACTCCTCGAGATAGCGGCGCGGGTCGGCGATATGTCCGCTGACCGCCGAGGCGGCAGCCGTAGCCGGGCTAGCCAGTACCGTGCGGGCGCCGACGCCCTGCCGGCCTTCGAAGTTGCGGTTGCTGGTGCTGACCGTAAGCTGTCCGCTTCCGGCCGTGTCGCCGTTCATGCCGAGGCACATCGAGCAGCCCGATTCGCGCCATTCGGCGCCCGCGGCTGTGAATACGCGATCGAGTCCTTTCGCCTCCGCCTCTTTTTTGACTTGTTGAGAGCCGGGTACGACGAGCATGCGTACGCCGTCCGCTACGCGCCGCCCCTCGAGCACCGCGGCCGCCTGCTCGAGATCGCCAAGGCGAGAGTTCGTGCAGCTGCCGACGAATACGATGTCCACTGCATTCTGCGTCATGGGTTTGCCTGCCTCGACCTGCATGTAGTCGAGCGCCTTGCGGAAGTTGCTGTCGCCGGGACGTTCCGGCACGGGCTGTTCGATGCCGACGACCATGCCCGGGTTCGTGCCGAAAGTGACCATAGGCGTGAGTGCGCTCGCGTCCACGTCCACCGACTTGTCGAAACGGGCGCCGTCGTCCGTCACGAGTTCGCGCCAGCGCTGCAGCGCTGCGTCCCATTCGGTCCCTTGCGGCGAGCGCTCGCGGCCGTGAAGGTAATCGAAGGTCGTGTCATCCGGCGCAATCATGCCTGCGCGCGCGCCACCCTCGATGGACATGTTGCACACCGTCATGCGCGCCTCCATGTCCATCGCCCGTATCGCCTCGCCGCGATACTCGATGACGTGTCCCGTGCCGCCGTCCACGCCGATCTGGCCAATGATCGCGAGGATCAGGTCCTTGGCGCCGACGCCGGCCGGCAGGCGGCCCTCGACGTTGATGGCTAAGGTTTTCGGCTTGCGCTGCAGCAGGCACTGGGTGGCCAGGACGTGCCCCACCTCGGTCGTGCCTATGCCGAACGCCAGTGCTCCGAACGCGCCGTGCGTACTCGTATGGCTGTCGCCGCAGACGATGGTTTTGCCGGGCTGGGTTGCGCCCAGCTCGGGGCCGATGACGTGCACGATACCGCGCTGCGCACTCTCGAAACCCAGCAGGTCGAGTCCGAACTCCCGGCAATTGATTTCCATTTGCCGGATCTGATTTGCCGCGCTGTCACCGACGATCGCGAGGTCCTTGAAGGAGTTGACCGGAGTGGTTGGCGTCGAGTGATCCATCGTCGCAAGCGTGCGGTCAGGCCTTCTGACGGACAGGCCGCGCTCGCGCAACAACGAAAATGCCTGCGGCGTAGTGACCTCGTGTATCAGGTGCAGGTCGATGTAGAGGATCGCTGGGGTGTCCTCGGTTTCGGGCACGACGACGTGCTGATCCCAGACTTTTTCGAACAGAGTGTTTGGCATGTCTACTTCCAGAACGAGACCGCGACCGTGCGGTCTAGATAGTCGCACGGGTTGAGTCGGAGGAGGGCGCTGCGCCAACACCGCGCTGGCGACGCCTGAGTATCCGGTTCATGACCTCGAGGCAGGCGCGGCAGCCCGCTTCGACGATATCGACGCTGGTGCCGTTGCCGCGGTAGCTGGCGCCTTCGTGCGCGACCGTCACGGTGACCTCGCCCTGAGCGTCCTCGCCTATCGACGCGCTGTGGAGCTCGAAGTTCACGAGCGTAAGCGGCACGCCGGTAACCTGTTCCAGCGCCTGCACGGCTGCCGCTATCGGTCCGTCGCCGCTGGCGTCCGCCGAGTGCTCACTGCCGTCTTCGCCGAGCAGCCTGACCGTGGCGCATGCGTCTGCGTCGGTACGAGTCTGTACCTCGAGTGCCTGTAATCGGAACGGGCCTGAGGAAGCGCCGTCCACGTTCATGATGATGGCTTCGATATCGCCGTCGTAGACGTCCTTCTTGCGGTCCGCGAGCTTCTTGAATTCCTGAAAGGCCCGATTGGTTTCGAACTCGTCGAGCTCGAAACCCAGTTCGCGAACCCGATCGCGGAATGCGTGCCGCCCCGAGTGTTTACCGAGCACGAGATTGGACTTGCTGATGCCGACGTCTTCGGGGCGCATGATCTCGTAGGTCGAGGCGTGCTGCAGCATGCCGTGCTGATGAATACCGGCTTCGTGCGCAAAGGCATTCTCGCCGACAATGGCCTTGTTGCGCGGCGGATGCATGCCGGTAATGCTGGATACGAGCCGGGACGTGGGATACAGCCGCGTGGTTTCGATGCCGGTGTGCAGGCCGAAGAACTCCTCGCGCGTTTTGACGGCCATGACAACCTCTTCCAGGCTGCAGTTGCCGGCACGCTCGCCGATTCCGTTGATCGTGCACTCGACCTGGCGTGCGCCGGCATGGACTGCGGCCAGGCTGTTTGCAACGGCCATGCCGAGGTCGTTGTGACAGTGCACGGACAGGGTAATGTCGTCTATACCGGGAACGTGCTCTTTCAGATACCGGAACAGCCGGTCGAATTCCGCGGGCACCGTATAGCCGACCGTATCGGGGACGTTGACCGTCGTCGCGCCGGCCTCGATCGCGGCGGTCACGACCTCGGCGAGATATCCGAGCTCGGTGCGGGAGGCGTCTTCGGGCGAGAACTCGACATCGTCGACGTACTCGCGCGCCATTTTGACGGCGCCCACGGCACTCCTGATGATCTCCTCCTTGGCCATTTTCAGTTTGTGTTCCCGATGAATGGCGCTGGTTGCCACGAACACATGGATGCGATGCCGCCGGGCGCCGCGCACCGCCTGATACACCTTTTCGATGTCTTCCGGATTGCAGCGCGCCAGCCCGCAGATGACGGGCCCGAAATCCTCTTCCGCGATGGCCTGCACGGATTCGAAATCGCCGGGCGATGCTGCCGGGAAACCCGCCTCGATGATGTCGACCTTGAGATCGGCAAGCGCTCTGGCAACTCGTAGTTTCTCCCGTAGCGTCATGCTGCAGCCCGGAGCCTGTTCACCGTCACGCAGGGTGGTATCGAAAATACGAATGGGTTCGCTTGCCATGGAAATGTCCTCTCGGGTTTGTGCGGCCGGGTTTGTGCGTAACTACTCGCTCAGCCAGTCCATCCGGGAGCGCAAGTCCGCCCCCACTTTTTCAATCGGGTGCTCGAGATCCGCGTCCATCATGCGCCGGAACTCGGGCATGCCAGCCTCGTTTTCGGCTATCCAGTTGCGCGCGAAGGTGCCGTTTTGAATGTCGGTCAGCACATCTTTCATCTTCGACCGCGAGTTCTCGTCCACGACCCGCGGGCCGCTGACCATGTCGCCGTAAGCCGCCGTATCGCTAATGAACTTGTGCATTTTCCGCAAGCCGCCTTCATGCAGGAGATCGACGATGAGCTTCAGTTCATGCATGACTTCGTAATAAGCGACTTCCGGTTGATATCCGGCTTCGACCAGGGTTTCGAAACCCGCCACTATGAGCTCGGTAGCCCCGCCGCACAGCACCGCCTGCTCGCCGAAGAGGTCCGTTTCGGTTTCTTCGGCAAACGTGGTTTCGATGACGCCGGCGCGCGCGCCGCCAATGCCGGCTGCGTAGGCGAGCGCCAGCGCCAGGGCCTTGCCGGTTGCGTCCTGATTGACCGCAACCAGGCAGGGAACGCCGTGCCCTTCCTCGAACTGACGCCGGACCAGCCCTCCGGGGCCTTTGGGCGCAATCAGCGCTACGTTTAGATCTTCTCTCGGTTCGATCTGGCCGTAGTGAATGGCGAAGCCGTGAGCGAACAAGAGCATCGCGCCGCTGTCTATATTGTCAACGACCGCTGCATACAGGCTCTTCTGGACCATGTCCGGGGTCAGAAATACGACAATTGCCGCACCTTTGACGGCCTCTCCGGGTTCCATGACCTCCAGACCGTCAGCTTCGGCCTTGCCGAAGCTGGGGCCGCCGCGGCGCAGGCCGACGACGACGTTGAGGCCGCTGTCCTTCAGGTTGAGCGCGTGCGCGCGCCCCTGACTGCCGTAGCCCAGAACGGCAATGCGTGAATCGTTGAGAGTCGATAGATCGACGTCGGCTTCTGAGTACATACGCATGGTGCTTTCCTTTTGCCGGGCATGAACCCGGGGTGTCAGTCGTTAGAGATGCAAAATCCGGATAAAAAAAACCCCACAGGCCTTTTGAGGTCGCGGGGTCTGCGTTCGATGTTCGTTTACTTGCACGCGCTACCCGCTGTACCTCCCGATTAGGAGAAGTACGAGCGTAAGTCGAGCGTCTAGCAGGAACTGGATCATTATATGAGTGAATGTTACGTCACTGGATTCCGTGGATAATGTTGCAAGGCAATGCCGATGTCAACGTCAGGTTTTTCAGTTACTTGTGTTACTAAAACGGCGGCCGGACACGGGGCTCGGCGGAGTTGCCGCGGCCGGCCGGATGCCGCGGAGGCGCTTCCGGGGCCGCCGCCGCCGGTGCCTGGGCGGGCTCCGGGGCTTATGTCGATGTTGGGCTGGCGCTTAACGATGCGTATGGTATTCTTGCCCCCGGTGCTTCGGGACCTGAGAAAAATCAAAGGAATAAAAGGCGGGGAAGCCGGAGTTAAACTTCGGACGCCATACGAACGAAACAGCAGGACCGAAAAAATCTTCGCCGCGGTGATCAGGAGAGGGCCGTGAGCGCATCGGGACCACCTTTCTGTGGTGCCCATTCTCATATGTGCGGTTACGGCCGTAATTTCCGTTGCATTCCTCTCCGTACAATAAGACTTATCAATAAACTCGACCTTGAGAAGAAGGAGCGTTCATGAAACGGTGCAAAAACAGCAGTCGGAGCGTCGTCGTTGCAGCGCTGGCTGCAACAGTACTCACCGCATCCGGCAGCGTCGTTGCCCAGACAGTCGACCAGGTACTCAACTCCGGTCAACAGCGTCTGAATCTGGCTCAGCAATCGCAGGAGCGCATCAACGGTATCGTTGACGGCACTCGCTCGCTTGAAGACCAGTACCGGTCCATTAATAAGGAAATTGACGGTCTGCGTGTCTACAACCGTTTGATGGCCGCCCAGACTCAGGGGCAGGCCGCGGTTCTCGAAGACATTGCGATCTCCATGGACCAGGTTGATGTGATCAACCGGCAGATCTTCCCGCTCATGGAGCGCATGATCGACGGGCTCGAGCAGTCGGTCAATCTCGACGTGCCTTTCCTGATGGAGGAACGCCGGGAACGCGTGCAAACGCTCAAGGACATCATGGAGCGCTCGGACGTAAGCGTCGCCGAGAAGTTTCGCAAGGTCATGGAGGCGTTCCAGATTGAAAACGAGTTCGGCACTTCGTCCGAGTGGTACGAAGAGACGATCGATATCGGTAACGGCCTGCGCAAATACAACATTCTGCGTATTGGCCGGATCGGCCTGTACGCACAGTCCGATGACGGCCGGAGCACAGGCCGCTGGGATACGGCGGCTGGCGCCTGGGTCGTAGACGACTCCGCGCGTAACGATATTCGCAAAGGCATCCGCATGGCGCGGCAGTTGATAGCGCCCGAATTAATTGCTGTTCCGGTAGCGGCTCCGCAGGAGGGTTCGTAAATGAAACGTCTTTCTTTGATCGTAGTTTCGATCCTTTTTGTTCTGGGTGCCGGCAACGTCAGTGCGCAGGAATCCGACGCCGCAAGCCTTTCGGAACTGCTCCGGCTGATCGAGCAGGGCAAGGCACGCGACTCGCAGGAAGCAAGGCAGCGTGAGGCCCGCTTTTCGCAGCAGCGCAACCAGCAGCAGAATCTGTTGAATCAGGCTCGCGCCGAGCGGACTCGCCAGGAGAACGAATCGGCCCGGCTCGAACAGTTATTCGAGAACAATCAGGCCGAGATCGTTTCGGCACGCGCGGCGCTCGACGAGCGGCTGGGTGCTCTCAAAGAACTGTTCGGCGTATTGCAGACCGTGGCGGGCGACGCTCAGGGGCGGTTCGGCGCTTCGCTGACCAATCTGCAGTTCTCCGATCGCGAGCAGTTCCTGGTGGAACTCGGCAGCAAGATGGCCAGCGCGACCGAACTGGCGCAGATCGAGGATATCGAGCGGCTATGGTTCGAGTTGCAGCGCGAAATCAACGAGTCTGGCAAGGTAGTCAGCTTCCCGCTGGACGTAACGACGGCGTCCGGTGAGCCGGAGCAGATCGAGATCACCCGCGTGGGCACGTTCAATCTGGTCGGCCCGGACGGCTATTACGAGTACAACAACGATGGCAGCGTCAGCGAGCTGCCGCGTCAGCCCGACGGCCGCTTTCTGGGGTCCGCAAAGGATATGGCGACGGCATCTCCCGGCAGTGGAACGATCAACTTCGGCGTCGACGTTACGCGCGGAGGCATTCTGGGCTTACTCGTCGAGTCGCCCACGCTGCGCGATCGCATCGACCAGGGCGGCATCGTCGGCTACTCCATCATTGCGCTCGGCATCATTGGCATCCTGATCGCGATCTGGCGCTGGTTCGGCCTTTCCAACGACAGCCGTAAAGTCGCAGCCCAGCTCAAGCGCGATACGGCCAGCACCGACAATCCGCTCGGCCGCGTACTTGCTGCCTACGAAAGCAACCGCAACGCAGACACCGAGACGATCGAGCTCAAGCTGAGCGAGGCGGCGCTGAAGGAGATGCCGGGGCTTACGAAGGGCTTGCTGTTCATCAAGGTTGTCGGCGTTGTCGCACCGCTTATGGGGCTGCTCGGCACCGTGACCGGCATGATCAAGACCTTCCAGGTGATTACGCTGTACGGGGCGGGCGATCCGAAGATGATGGCCGGCGGTATCTCGCAGGCGCTGATTACGACGGTACTGGGCCTTGTCGTCGCCATTCCGATGGTTCTCCTGCACACGATCGTCAGCGGTCAGAGCAAGAAGGTCATCAACGTCCTGCAATCGCAGAGCGCGGGCCTCGTTGCTCAGCACTCCGAGAAAAACGGCTAATCGATAAGGAGTCGCCATGCTTTGGCTAGTAGACGCCGTTGAGTCCATCCGGGATTTCATGAATCTCGGTGGGCCGGTGCTGCGGCTCATCGCGTTGACGATCTTTGTGATGTGGGTCCTCATCGTCGAGCGGATTTTGTTCTTCCGCACGTCGATGAAGTCCCTGTCGAAAGATATCTTCAACGCCTGGGAATCGCGGCCGGAACGCCGCTCCTGGAATGCGCACCAGATTCGCGAAATGATGATTTCGCAGTTCAGCATGGCGAGCAACAAAGGTATCGCCATGATCCAGACCCTCGTTGCCCTGTGTCCGCTGTTGGGGCTGCTCGGTACCGTCACCGGCATGATCAAGGTCTTCCAGGTGATGGCCGTGTCCGGCTCCGGAAACGTTCGTGCCATGGCGGCCGGCGTCTCCCAGGCTACCGTGCCGACGATGGCCGGGATGGTTGGGGCGCTTTCAGGCGTGCTGCTGGTGACTCTTCTGAGCCGCCGTGCGGTCCGCGAAACTGAGTTCCTCGAAGACTCACTGACTATGGATCACTAGGGGATAAGCTCATGCGAAGACACCAAGCGCAACTGGGCGGCGACGACGAGGAAAATGAGATCAACCTGACGCCGATGCTCGACGTCGTGTTCATCATGCTCATTTTCTTCATCGTCACGGCTTCGTTTATCAAGGAAGTAGGGCTCGACGTTAACCGGCCGGACGCTCCGACCCAGGAAACCAAACCTGAGGATGCGAACATTCTGGTCGTGATCGACGCGAACAACGACATATTCATCGATCGTCGTCTCATCGATCCGCGCGCCGTGCGCGCGAATATCGAGCGCCTGCACGCGGAGAACCCTCAAGGGTCGGTGGTTATCCAGGCCAACAAGAAATCGAGCAACAAGATGTTGGTAACTGTGATGGACGCATCGCGCCAGGCGGGGGTCTACAGCATCTCGATCGCAGAGAGTACGGGCTAGGCGGGTCTGGAACCGGCGCTTCGGGCGCCGGTGCACAACAGGAATTGAGTCATGCGAAATAAACAAGCTGCCATAGAAGAGGAAGACAATGAGATCAACCTGACGCCCATGCTGGACGTCGTGTTTATCATGTTGATCTTCTTCATTGTTACGGCCTCGTTTATCAAAGAGGCAGGTATCGACGTCAATCGTCCCGATACCGTAACCGCGGATCGGCAGGAGGATGCAGCTATCCTCATAGCGATCAGCGAGAACGACGAAATCTGGATCGACCGCAAGGAAGTCGAGCCGCGCGGTGTACGCGACGTCATCGAGCGCCTGCATCTCGAAAACCCGAAAGGCTCGATCGTGATTCAGGCTGACGAAGAATCGACCCACGAGAAGCTGGTGTTGGTGATGGAAGCGGCGAAGCAGGTCGGGGTAGCCAACGTCGCCATTGCCTCACTCAACGAATGAGTCAAAAATGGCAAGTAAACACCTCGCCGGGCGGGCAGGAACTGTGCAGCGTCGCCGCTGTCATAGCTTCATGTCGGACTGTGCGCTGTCGATGGCGGGAACCGTCTTTTAAGGAGTGCAGATAATGATCGGCCGATATGCATTTTCAGTCGCTGTGGGCGTGGTGGTAACACTGGGTCTGCTGTTCGTGATGAACGTCCTGATCGTGACGGGGAAGACGGCACTGACGGAACCCCGGGACCGCGCAAAACTCGAGTTCGTCAGGGTGAAGCGCAATGAATCGCTGAATGTCGAGGACTTTACGCCGGAGAAGCCGCCGAAACCGCCGGAGACGCCGCCCGAAGTTCCGCCGCAGGATATGGACAACATCGATCCTGATGCGCCGACCATTGCTATTTCAGCGCCGACCGTAAACGCCGACACGAACATCGGCGGGCCCGGCGGCATGAATATCGCCGAGGGTGACTATCTGCCGATCGTGCGCGTGGCGCCCGTGTATCCGGCACGCGCGCTGTCCCGCGGGCTGGAGGGTTACGTTGATCTCTCGTTCACCGTGACGACTGCCGGGACTGTGCGCGATCCGATGGTTATTCAATCGACGAGCAGTCTGTTTGAACGAGCGGCGATCCGCGCCGTACTCAAGTTCAAGTACAAGCCCAGGGTTGTCGACGGCGTGCCGGTCGACGTGCCCAATGTGAAGACGCGTATTACCTTCAAGATCGAAGGTTAGCGGTGTGTCGCAAAAGCCTCGGTCGAGTATGACACGGCGTGGCCAGGGAGCCCGGTACGCTCATGTACGCACGTGTACATGGCGCTACTTCGGCTGCTGGCGCCTTGTCTCGTATTCGCCCAGGACGTTTTCGACGCGCTGCTGGATTGACCTCATTGTGGCGGGATTCCACAGTTCGAATAAGGAAGCATCTGCATGAAGATTAATCGCCGATTGACGTCGAAGTTTGCCGCGGCGTTCGTGAGCCTGGCGCTGTTGGCCGGGGGTTCCGCTTACGCACAGGACGAGCAGGACAACACGAAAACCAAACAGGCTCAGGCGGTCAGCAAGGAAGTCTACGATCAGATCCAGAAGGCCCAGGAGTTGGTCGATGCCAAAGACAATCCGGGCGCTCTGCGCATCATTAACCGGCTGTACGATCCCGACAAGCTGACCGAGTACGAGCAGGCAAACGTCCTCAATTACATGGGTTTCATTTACTACAACATGGAAGACGTGCCCAATGCGATTCGCTCTTACGAACGCATGGTCGCCATTCCAAGCCTCGAGCCCCAGCTTCTCAAGCAAACGACCTATACGCTTGCGCAGCTCTACACGATGGAAGAGCAGTACCAGAAGGCGCTCAATACGCTGGACAAGTGGTTCGTCATGGAGACCAACCCGCCGCCGGAGCCGTTCATTCTGCGGGCGCAGAGTCTGTATCAGCTACAGCGCTTTTCGGAGATGGTCCAGCCGATCGAACAGGCTATGCAGATCGCGGAGACCCGCGGAACCCCGGTCAAGGAAGACTGGTACATCCTGCTTAGCTTTGCGTATTTCCAGGACGAGAACTATGCCAAGGTTCGCGACGTGCACAAGATTCTGCTCGAGAACTGGCCGAAAAAGCGCTACTGGTTCCAGCTTGCGGGCGCTTATACGGAGTTAGGCGAAGACCAGAACCTGGTTGCCGCCTACGACGCGGCGCACACTCAGGGGCTGCTCGAAAAAGAAACCGAGTTCGTCACGATGGCGCAGCTTTACCTGCAGCGCGAGGTGCCGTACAAGGCAGCGACGCTGCTGGAGCAGGAAATGGAAGCGGGGCGGGTCAGCAAGGACGCCAAGAATTATCGGCTTCTGTCCCAGGCCTGGATGCTTTCGCAGGAAGACGGCAAGGCGATCCCCGCTCTGAAAGAGGCGGCGCGCCGCACCAATGACGGCGAACTGGACGTACGGCTGGGCAATTCCTACCTCAATGTCGGCGACCACGACGAGTGTGCGACAGCCGTGCGTAACGGCATCCGGAAGGGAGGTCTCAAGAATCCCGACCATGCGCAGGTGTCGCTCGGCATGTGTCTTTACAACCTGAAGGACTACAACGACGCCAGAGCGGCCTTCCGTGAGGCAGCCAAGGTGCCGCGCTCGCGCAGGGTTGCCAACCAGTGGATCTCGGTCATCGACGCCGAGGTCCAGCGTAACGAAGCGATTCGTTCCGCGCGGCAGGCAGCCGAGAAAAAGCGGCAGGAAGTCGAGGCTCGGCGCGCGAAGTCCGGTCGGGCACCATAAACCCGGCGGCGGCGGCTTTCACAGGGGGCTTTCACAGGCGATAGCCGCGCTGTCCATTGCGTGCTGCAGACAAGGGGCGTTGACCTGGCGGGTCAACGCCCCTATATTTTGCCTCGATTTTTTTAAGCGGATGTTTGTTTAATGCCCAAGATTGTGTACGTCACTACGGATGGCGAGCGTCATGAGACGGAGGTCGACAACGGCTACTCCGTCATGGAAGGTGCGATCAACAACAACATTGACGGAATCGTTGCGGAATGCGGCGGGGCCTGTGCCTGTGCGACCTGCCACAGCTATGTTGACGAGGCCTGGCTGGACAAACTGCCGTCGATGGACGATATGGAAGACTCCATGCTGGACGCGGCATTCGAGCGGAAGCCGAATAGCCGGCTGACGTGCCAGATAGAAATCAACGACGACCTCGACGGGCTGGTTGTGCACGTTGCGGAAAACGATTACTGAGCAAACGAGTCCGGGCAGGCGCTATGAGAGCCCCGAAGTCGCAGTGGGCACGACCGCCACGCTCGGTAGAGACGTATTTAGCCTAACAACCGATATTGGAGAAACAGCAAATGGCAATTCAAGCAGGTGAGAAAATGCCGGCCGGCGTATTCGGCGTAATGACGGATTCCGGGCCGGGTGCGATTTCGAGCGACGACCTGTTTTCAGGCAAAAAAGTCGTCTTGTTTTCGGTCCCGGGCGCTTTTACGCCGACGTGTTCGAATAATCACCTGCCCGGGTTTGTCGACCATGCGCAGGCGCTCCTCGACAAGGGCGTCGATACGATTGCCTGCACCGCGGTTAACGACGTATTTGTGATGCACGCATGGGGCAAGGACCGCGGTGTGTCGGACCAGGTGATGATGCTCGCGGACGGCAATGGTGAATACGTCAAGGCGCTGGGGCTCGAGCTCGACGCCAGCGGTTTCGGCATGGGAACGCGCGGTGAGCGTTTCGCGATTATCGTTGACGACGGTGTTGCAACGCATGTTGCCGTCGAGGCGCCGGGACAGTTCGAGGTCAGCAGCGCAGAATCGATACTCGGCAAGCTCTGAGTCGGGATTTCGAAGCAACAGCAAAAGGCCGGCGCATGCGCCGGCTTTTTTTTGGGCCTGTTGTTATTGCCGGATCGGGCAAATGCTCTTCAGGACAGTGCTTCCGTGAGTTCCGGAACGACGTTGAACAGGTCGCCGACCAGGCCAATGTCGGCGACTTCGAAGATGGGAGCTTCTTCGTCCTTGTTGATCGCCACGATCGTACCTGCGTCCTTGATACCGGTGAGGTGCTGAATCGCGCCGGATATCCCTATGGCGAGGTACAAATCGGGCGCAATGATCTTGCCGGTCTGGCCCACCTGCATTTCGTTGGGCACGTAGCCGGCGTCAACGGCGGCGCGTGACGCGCCAACACCGGCGCCCATCGTATCCGCCAGTTTGTAGATGATGTCGAAGTTCTCGGAGCTGGCGAGCGCGCGGCCGCCCGATACGACTCTCGCAGCGGTCTGCAGATCGGGGCGATCGGAACTGCCGGTTTGCAGCTCGACGAAACGCGTGTGCCCTGGAATCTCGGCTTCGACGTCGACACTTTCGACGGGCGCGGAATCGCCCGAAGCCACCGCGCTGTAGGAAGCAGTGCGAACGGTCGCCACCAGCTTGCTGTCCGCAGGCGCGGTAACCGTCACGATGGCGTTGCCGGCATAAATCGGGCGTTTGAAAGTCAGCGGTCCCTCGACGCTCATGATGTCGCTGATTTGATTGACACCCAATAGCGCCGCAACCCTCGGCATCAGATCCTTGCCGAAGGTCGTGGAGGGCCCCAGGACGTAATCGTAGTCGGCCGCGAGCTCCACGAGCTGCGGAGCCATGACCGCCGCCAGGGGCCTGGCGTTCGCCGCGTTCGCCACGGTAAGCACCTTGGCGACGCCGTCCAGCGCGGCGGCCTGCGCGGCGACTGCCGAGGGTTCCTCGGCAAACACGGCAACGTGTATCTCCGCGGATTCTATGTCCGCAGCGCAGCGTGCGCACTTGGCCGTACTCGGATTCAAAGTGTCGCCGTCGTGTTCGGCAACCAGCAATACCTTAGCCATCAGATTAGTCCTTTGTCCTTGAGTGCCGCGACGAGGCCCGCGACGTCGTCCACCATGATTCCTCGTGCGCGCTGCTCCGGCGGAGCGTACGCGGTTTCCTCGAGCACCGGCGCCGGGTCGATGGAGAGGTCCTCGACACTGAGCGTATCGAGCGGCTTTTTCTTGGCTTTCATGATGTCGGGCAATTTTACGTAGCGCGGCTCGTTGAGGCGCAGGTCGGTCGTAATGACCGCCGGGAGGTCGATTTCGATGGTCTCCAGTCCGGCATCGACTTCACGCGTGACGGTCGCCGTGTCGCCAGCGGTGCCGATCTTCGATGCGAACGTGGCTTGCGGGCGGCCCCACAGCGCAGCAAGCATTTGCCCGGTTTGATTGTTGTCGTCGTCGATCGCCTGCTTGCCGAGGAGGACCAGATCGGGAGATTCGCGCTCGATGATTTTCAGCAGCGCCCGTGCCCGGCTCAGCGGGTCGATGCCCTCCGGCGTTTCGACGAGAATGGCGCGGTCAGCGCCCATGGCGAGTCCGGTCCGGAGCTGCTGCTGAGCGTCGGACGAGCCCATCGAGATGACGATGACCTCGGCGGCTTCACCGCGCTCCCTGATGCGCAGAGCCTCTTCCAGTGCAATTTCGTCGAAGGGGTTGATGCTCATTTTGACGCCGTCGGTTTCGACACCGCTGCCGTCGCTCTTGACCCTGACGCGGACGTTGTAATCCACAACGCGCTTCAGGCCCACTAGTATTTTTTCCACGTGAATGTTTCTCCGGAAAGCAGATAAGGGCTGCCGGGGCATGAGGCCCCGCGGCGGGCACAGTATTGTCTACGAGGGGCACTGGGTGTACAAGAGGCTGGTTTCGATCACGGCAAGGTGGAACGACGGTGGGCAAGTTCAAGAGCGTCATCGCGGCTTCGGATCTGGCCGCCGAGCTTGGAGCGCACGACCTCGTAGTGCTGGATTGCCGCTTCGACCTTGGCGACCCGGCGGCCGGGCGCAAAGCCTGGGAGGCGGGTCATATTCCCGGCGCGGTCTATGCCGATCTCGATCGCGATCTCGCCGCGCCCGTAACGGCCGAATCGGGGCGCCACCCGTTGCCGGCACCCGATCGCATGGCACGGCAATTCGCAGACTGGGGCATAGGCAGCGATACGCGGGTGGCTGTCTACGATGACGTCAGCGGCGCGATCGCAGCGCGCGCGTGGTGGCTGCTGCGCTGGCTGGGGCACGACCGTGTCGCGGTGCTGGACGGCGGTCTGAATGCCTGGCGCGAGGCGGGCTTGCCGCTGGACGACGCTACGCCCGCACCAGTGAAGGCGAGGCTTGTGGCGGAGCCGCGCGACGAGTGGGTCCTCGGCACCGATACGCTGGCTGCGGGCGAGTTTCCTCGCGCGCGTCTGCTCGATGCCAGGGACGCTGCCCGTTTTCGCGGAGAACAGGAGCCAATCGACCCGGTCGCAGGGCATGTGCCCGGTGCGGGCAATTTACCTTTCAGAGAGACGCTTGCCGGGGACGGCCGGCTCAAGAGTCCCGCGGCGCTCAGGCTGGCTTTTGCCATGCATCTCGAGGGCGACCTGGAGTCCCCGTGGGCGGTTATGTGCGGCTCCGGGGTGACGGCCTGCCAACTCGCGCTGGCGGCCGAACACGCGCATCTGAGGCCGCCTGCGGTCTATATTGGCTCCTTCAGCGAGTGGATTCGCGACTCCGGCAGGCCGGTAGGCGCTGCGCCCGGTGAGCGTATTCCTGGGTCGGAATGACCCTACCTGCGGAACCATCGTGAACTTAATGCGCCAAATACCCCATGTGGAAGGGGGGATCCAGCATTTCTCGAGTCGCGGTGCGAGTTAATGCCGTAGTGATAAGGCGTGACAATAATGTTCTTCAAAAGCATATATTTATTACACTTACCTCAACTATTTTATTAGCTTGTACGACCCCGGACTCAGCGCAGAATCGTGTGGCCGGGGGAGGCGCTCCCGACGTTTCGGATTGCATCTCGGTGGCCAGTGTTCGAGACTATCGGGTATTGGACGATGCGAACCTGCTAGTAGCGGCTGACCATCAGCGCCACTACCAAGTGAGTCTGACCCGACCGGCGCGAGGCCTGCGCTACGCCGACCGATTGCGACTGGTCGGCCGCGGTGGGAGAGTCTGCTCAGGTCTCGGCGAAGTTGTGGTCCGGGACGGCGTAATGACGGAATCGATTCGCGTGGACACCGTTTTTCGAATAGCGGGATCGCACTCGGAATCGCTGGACAAACGCCGCGGCGCAACAGGCCGGGCGGCGAAACAAACACAGACACCTCAGCCCGAAGCTCCGGGCGCTGAGGTGGAAGAGCTCGACTAGACGCTGAATTCAGCAGTGTTTAGTTCTGCAATCCGCAATCTCCGTGCGGACCCGCCCGACCAGTCGTAACGGCTGGTCGGGCTTTTTTATCTCTTGATCCCCAGCCCTACAAAGACATGTACGGACTTCCCGGTGACGGGCCCGGAGCCCGTTCCGTGAGCGGCCGTAACGTGATTGCAGGACGGGCGGCAAGGCTTGCGGTATTCTGCGGCGCTTGAATGACAAGGCTTGGATCACAAGGCCTGGGCGGCACAAGATCCTTTGCTCGATCACGGGAACCGTATGAACACCGCAATCAATACCAGCCAGGCGCTTGCCGGCGTCAAGTACGAGATTCGGGGCTCGCTCGCGAACAGGGCATACGAGCTCGAGAAGCGAGGCTATGAAATCGTTTCGTTGAATATCGGCAATCCCGGCCTGTACGGTTTCCGCACGCCGGAAACCATGCGTCTCGCGATGATAGAGAATCTGGGCCAGGCGGAGCCGTACTGTCACCAGAAAGGCATATTCCCTGCCCGCGAAGCCGTGGTCATGCAGCAGCAGAATCGGGGTGTTCAGGGGGTCAGCGCAGACAACGTCTTTATCGGCAACGGCGTTAGCGAGCTTATCGACCTGTCGCTGCGGGCGCTGCTGAATCCGGGAGACGAGGTCCTCGTGCCGAGCCCGGACTATCCGCTATGGTCGGCGGCCGTGACCCTGAACGGCGGTACCGTACGGTTTTATCCGTGCCCGCCCGAAGACGATTTCCAGCCGGATCTTGCTGCGCTCTCCGCCCAGATCAATGAGCGTACCCGGGCAATCGTGGTCATTAATCCGAACAATCCCAGCGGTGCCGTGTACGGCCGCGAAACGCTTGCAGCGATTGCCGATCTCGCCGAGCGAAATAACCTCGTTCTGATGGCCGACGAAATCTACGATCAGATGGTTTACGACGATGCCGAGTTCGTGCCAATGGCAACGGTGGCGGTCAACGCAGCCTGCCTGACGCTATCCGGCTTGTCGAAGGTGTACCGGGCCTGCGGCTACCGCGTCGGATGGGGCGTATTCAGCGGCGATACCGACCGGGTGAGCGACTATGTGCACGCCATGGAACTGCTGTCCGCGCTGCGCCTGTGTTCCAACGTTCCCGGGCAATGGGCAGTGCAGACGGCGCTCGGCGGTTTCCAGAGTATTGCCGGTCTGGTCAGCCCGGGCGGACGTTTGTATCAGTCCCGGCAGACTATCATCGAGCGGGCGGCCGGCAGTCCGTATCTCAGCGTCGTAGCGCCGATGGGCTCCATGTACGCCTTCGTGCGGCTGGACAAGCGCTTCGCGACGCAGTTGAACGATCGCGAGTTTGCCTATGAGCTGCTCGAGAACCAGCATGTGCTTGTTGCGCCGGGCAGCAGCTTCAACACACCCTACAGCGACCATTTCCGAATTACCCTGCTGCCCGACACGGAAACGCTGCACAGGGTATTCGACCGCATCGACGACCTGCTCGTGCAGTACGCCTAGTGCCCCGTTTGATTAATTCGTTAACCCATTCGCCGCGTCTTTTCGCGCCTGGCGGCGTTGCGGCTCCTCGCAATAGCTCGCTATTACTCGTCGCCGCGCCTTGCCAGACACGAAAATCCGCTGCCGACTGGGTTAACGAATTAATCAAACGGGGCACTAGCGGGCGGAATTAAGGTGTCGAACGAAAGAGCACCCGGACGCAAGCCATGTACCGCTGGCTCATACCTGCGGTAGACGAAGGTGCCGCCGTGCTGACGGCGAACCTGCGCCTGGCGCGCGTGCTCTCCGACGAGTATGCGGATGCAATGCTGGCTGCGGGCAAGCTTGCCTGGACAAGCCCGCCGATCATGCCCTACCGGCAATGGCTGGCGGCGCTGCTGGATTCGGCGGCCATTCCTGCGCCCGTGCGTCTGAGCAGGGCGCAGACGAGAGTCCTGTGGGAGCGGTGTCTGATCGACGAGCTGGGTGAATCGCCGCCAAACCTTGCTGCGCTGGTGCGCGCGGCCGAGGACGCCTGGGCGATCGCCGCAGCTTTCGCGGTGCCGCCCGAGGAACTGACGAGCCGGGCCGAGAATCGCGATCAGGGCGTGTTCGCGCGAGCGTTGCGCCGCTATCGTAGCCAGCTCGAGGACGCCGGCTGGATCGACGACGAGCAGCTTGCGAGCCGCGTGCGACGGCTGCTGCAGCGAGGCGAGCTGGCTGTTCCCAAGAGGCTCGTCGTCGCGGGCTTTGACCGTATCGTTCCTGCGCAAGCCGCATTGCTGGCAGCTCTTGGCGAGCTCGGCTGTTCGCTGGACTACCGGGAGCAGCAGGGGGCGTCGAGGATTCCGGTGCGCGCCTGCATGGACAAAGAGGCCGAGTGGCGTGCCGCGGGAGCCTGGGCTCGCGGCCGCTTGCTTGCGAGTCCGGACGAGCGTGTGGCTGTCGTGGTGACCGGACTCGAGCGCAATCGCGACACGGTGGTACGGCTCGTGCGCGAGGGGCTCCTGCCGGGTTGGCAAACTGACGCCGCGGCTGCGCGCGCGGCTGTTAACGTGTCGCTCGGCGCAACGCTCGATAGTTACCCGCTGATCGCCGTTGCTCTGCTGATGCTGCGCTGGCTCAGCGGTTCCCTGAGCAGCCGTCAGCTCGGCGTCGTGTTGCGCAGTAACTCGATTGGCCTTGAACGGTCCGATGCCAGGGCGCGCCTCGAGCTCAGGCTGCGCGATACCGCTTCGCGGGAGTGGACCCTCAAGCGCGTGCTGCGGGTGTTCGAACGGCACGCCGTGGAGCCGGATACCGAAGATTTTGTCACGCGGCTAAAGACCATGGACGCGCTGCTCGCGGAGCGACCGGCGCGTGCGACACCGTCGGCGTGGGCTGCGGCCTTCGATGCGCTGCTGGCCGCGGCGGGCTGGCCCGGCGAGGCGGCGCTCGGCAGCGCTGAGCAGCAGCTCGTTAATCGCTGGCGCGATTTGCTCAATGAGTTTGCCGAACTCGAGCGGGTTAGCGGCACGCAAAGTCTTGCAGAAGCAGCGGCGCGAATCCGGCAGCTTGCCGCCGACGCCGTATTCCAGCCGGAGGACACCGGCGCGGTTTTGTCGGTTCTCGGGCCGCTGGAAGCGGCCGGTCTCGAGTTCGACGCGTTGTACGTCACGGGCCTCGACGCCGGCAGCTGGCCGCCGCAGAGCCGGCCCACGCCGCTGATCGCGCGCAGCCTGCGCATGCAATACCAGCTGCCGGACGCGACGGCGGAGGACACGCGCGCCTTCTCCAGCGCGGTGCTGGAACGGTTGAGCGGCAGCGCTGCGACAGTCTACGGTAGTTATGCGCGTAACGACGGCGATAGCGAACAGACCGTGACAGCGCTTGCGGCCGTGATGGTGGATGAGGCAACGGCGGTTGCAACGGCCGGGGATTCGGGTTGGTACGCGACGCAGCTTCGCGACCGTTGTGCCGTGGAAATCGTGCAGCCTGACCGGGTTCCGGAGGTGGCAAATGACGAGCGCGTGCGCGGCGGCGCCGGAACTATCGACCGGCAGCTCCGGGAGCCTTTCTCCGCATTCGCGAGCGGTCGCCTGGGGATTCGCCGGGTCGGGGCGTTTACGGACGGGCTGACGCCTTTGCTGCGCGGCAATTTGCTGCACGAAGCCCTGTTCAACCTGTACTCGTCACGACCGTCACAGGAAGAAATTCGCGCGTGGCTGGCAGATGGGGCCATTGAGGAGCGGCTCGAATCGGCCTGCCGGCGAGCGGTCGCGCGCCATCGGATTGCCGCGGGCGAAACGCTAGAACGGCTGTTCGACTTCGAGGAGCGGCGGATGCGGAAGCTGCTCGAACTGGTGCTCGAACTCGATTGTGAGCGGCCCCCGTTTTCGATCGCGAGTGTAGAAGGCCGCGACCAAGGGCTGGTCGGCGGACTTGCGTTGTCCTTGCGCCACGACCGTATCGACCGTTCCGCCGACGGATCCCTGCAGATCATCGATTACAAGACCGGGGCGAGAAAACGCTTCATGGCCAAGGGGCAACCGGCCGACTACCAGCTCGTGGTATACGCCGCCATGCAGAAAGAGGCGGTCAGCGATCTCGGCTTGTTCAACGTCGACAGCCGCGCCGTGGCGATCGACGGGGCAGGGGTTCATTTCGGTAACAGCGACGATTTCGCGGCGGGTCTCGGTCGCTGGATTGAGACGGTAGCCGATGCGGCGGCGGAAATCCGGAAAGGCGATGTCCGTATCAATCGCGCGCTCTCGGCCAAGGACGCGCGCGGACTGGCGCTGCTGAGCCGTTATCGAGAGCTTGTTCGCGATGCGGGCTGAAGAACTCGAACGCGCTGACGATCAGGCGCGCCGGGATGCGCTAGACACCGGCCGCTCGTTCATCGTGCAGGCCCCGGCAGGCTCCGGCAAGACGGAACTGCTCATACAGCGCTACCTGAAATTGCTGGCGCTCGTCGATACCCCCGAGGAAGTCATTGCCATTACCTTCACGCGTAAAGCGGCTGCCGAAATGCGCGCGCGCGTGCTGGACTCTCTCGCCCGTGCTGACGGCGATCCGGCCGAACTCGCGGCGCACGAGCGGATTACTCAGGCGGCGGCGCAGGACGTGCTTGCGCGGGATGCCCGGCTCGACTGGCACGTTCGCAGCAATCCGCAGCGCCTGCGGATTCAAACGCTCGACAGCCTGAACGCCTCGCTCAGCCGAATGCTGCCAATCACCGCCGCGGCCAACGTTGCGGGCAACGCGGTGGCGGACGATGCGCAACTCAGGGTTCTGTATCGCGACGCGGCGGCCGCAACGCTGGACTGGATTGGCAGCGCAAACCCGTATCGCGAGTCGATCGAGCGCTTACTCGCTCATTTGGACAACGACACCGGGCAGTACGTAGCGTATCTCGCCGACATGCTCGGTCGCCGCGATCAATGGATGCCGTTCGTCGGCAGCGGTCAGTTGGCGGAGCATGAGTTTCTTGGCCTGCGCAAATCCCTCGAATCGGATCTTGCCGGTATCGCCGCTCTCGAGCTTGCCCGACTCGAGCCGCGCGTGTCGGCCGAGCAGCGCCGAAGCATTGCGTCGCTTGGCGCGTTTGCGGCGGCGAATCTCATCGACGAGGGGCGCGGCGACCACCTTATTTGTCAACTTGCCGAGCCGCCGGGCGGCCTGGAAGGCTGGCTTGCGGTAGCGGATTTGCTGCTGACGAAAGGCGGCACCTGGCGTGCGCGGCTGACGAAAGGCGAAGGCTTTCCACCCGGGGCAAAGGCCGAGAAGGCAGAACTCCTCGATCTCATGACGGAACTGGACCGCGATCCCTTGCTGCGATCGTTGCTGCACGGGCTGCGGGGATTACCGCCGGACAGCTACGACGATCGTCAGTGGGAGGTGCTGGTTGCGTTGGTGCGGACACTGCCGCTGGCAGTCGCCGAGCTACGAGCGCTGTTTGCGCGGCGGGCCGCGACCGACTTTATCGAAATAGCCCAGGCGGCGGACGATGCGTTGGGACCGGGCGACAGCCCGAGCGATCTCCTGCTGCTGCTGGATCACCAGGTGAAACACCTGCTCGTTGACGAAATGCAGGACACGTCGCTCGCTCAATACGAGCTCATTCGTTCCCTGACCCGGGGTTTCAGCGACGGCGATGGCCGCACCTTGTTCTGTGTCGGTGATCCCATGCAGTCGGTGTATCGGTTTAGAAACGCCGAAGTCGCGCAGTTCCTCGCCGCGCGTGACAACGGCATTGGCGACCTGCGCCTGACGCCGCTGACCTTGCGGCGGAACTTTCGCTCGGGTGAAGGCCTGGTGGACTGGTATAACGCCGTGTTTCCCTCGGTACTGCCCGCGGAAGACGACCCGACCACGGGCGCGGTTGCCTATGCTCCGGCGGTAGCCGCGGAGATGCGCCGCGGCTACGGCAATGTTGCGGTCCACGTGAGTCACGGCTCCAGCCGCGCTGCCGAGGCCGAAACCGCGTGCACGCTGATTCGCGATTTGCTGGACGCGCACCCGGGCGATTCGGTCGCGGTACTCGTGCGCGGCCGCACCGTGCTGCCCGACCTGCTCGGTTTGCTGCGGCAGGCCGCCATCGCTTATCAGGCCGTGGATATCGATCGCCTGACGGACCTGCCGGAGCTCATCGAGTTGCTTGCGCTGACCCGTGCCGCCGTTCATCCAGCCGACCGGCAGGCGTGGCTTGCCCTGCTGCGGTCGCCGTGGATCGGGCTGGACTGGCAGGACCTGCATGCGCTGGTAAAAAACGACGGCGATGCCAGTGTTTGGGAGTTGTTACACGACGAGCATCGGCGGGCAGCGCTCAGCGACACCGGGCGCGAACTGCTCGCCCGAGCGCTGCCGGCGCTGGCCGAGCTGCGGCGGCCACGGCGCTTCGAAAGCCTGCGCGACGTTGTCGAGCGGGTCTGGTTGAGGCTCGGCGGGCCCGTCATCGCGGCGACGCCGGACGCCATTGACAATGCCTACAGGCTGTTCGAGGTGATCAGCCGTCTCGAACAGGCGGCAACTCTCGACGATGTGGCCGAGCTCGAAGCCGAGCTGGATCAGGAGCGTGTGTCGACTACCGCCGACAGCAGGCTCAGCATCATGACGATGCACAAGTCGAAAGGACTGCAGTTCGACCATGTCGTGTTGTACGGGCTGGGAAGAACGAGCCGCGCTGCCGATAGCAACGTTCTGAGCTGGTTCGAGCTGCCGCCGGGCGAGCAGGGGCCGCGCCGCTTGCTGGCGCCGGTCGGTCCGAAGGCGGAAGTCGAAAAGGACCCGCTGCATCAGTTCATTCGTGCGACCGCCGCGAAGCGCGACCGCCTGGAGACCGGGCGACTGCTGTATGTCGCCTGCACGCGTGCCAGGAAATCGCTGCACCTGGTCGGCAACGTGCGCACGTCGGAGGATGGCGACGAGGTCAAGCCACCCGATCCGCGAAGTCTCCTGAGCCTGCTATGGGCGAGTATTGCGGAGGATGTGCGTGCGTCGCGGCGCAGCGCTGACGTTCCGGAGGACGATGACGGTGCGGTGCTGGTATCGCCGGTGCTGCGCCGATTCGACAGCCCCTGGAGCGTGCCCGAGGTGCAGATGCTGAGCCCGACCGGGTTACGCCGGTCCCGGCCTGGAGGTAACGCGGATGTGGGTTACGAATGGGTTGGTGCCGACGCCCGGCTCGCCGGAACCGTCGTGCACCGCTGGCTGCAACATGTCGCTCGGGGACGCGCCGAGCTCGAGGGCTTTTCGAACGCCAGTGGGCGGGCATGCATCGATGGCTGGTTGCATGAGCTGGTTCCGTCCGTGGACTCGCGCGCCGGCGTCGCCCGGCGTGTTCGCGAGGCGCTGGAGACGATGTCGGATGACGATCAAGGCCAGTGGCTGCTGACCGGCGACGGATATGCTGAACTCTCCCTGACAGGGATCGTCGACGGTGAGCTGCAGACCGGCGTGATAGACCGGGTTCGAATCGACGGTGCGACGCACTGGATCGTGGATTACAAGACCAGCAGTCACGAGGGTGGGAATCTCGAGGGTTTTTTGCTCGCGCAGAGCGAACGCTACGGGGATCAGCTACGGCGCTACAAATCGCTCTACGATAATTACGCCAGTGTCGACGCCCGCTGCGCTCTGTACTTTCCGCTGCTCGGCCGTTTTGTCGAAGTCAGCCCGGTCCGTCGCGAGGGCTAACCCGCATCTGTCACCGATTGCGGGCTAAAGCTGACCTTCCAGTCGCAGCTCGTACTGACCGCTGGAATCCGGCGTGCCGAGAAAGCGCAGCTGGCTCGTCAGCGCCTCGGCCGCGCTGGGTTTTGCGGCGAGTTTGGCCAGAAAACGATAGCTGCGATTCGAGTCGACGTTGAGGCGGCCGGCGAGATCGAACACGCCGTCGGTGTCTTCGATGCTTGCGGCAATGCCGTTTTCTTCGGTAACGAACTCCGCGCGATAGCCCCCGAGCGGTATTTGCCGGTGGATCGTCGGCGCCAGAAGGTCGGCGACTTCGACCGTACCCGTCGCCGCAACCGGCAGGCCGTCTTCGATGCGGAGTTGCTCGAATCGAATACTGGTGCTGCCGGAGAGTCCCTGCATTTGCAGGGCGTTGGCGAATGCCGCCAGTCGCAACGATGCAGTCAGACCGCTGACCTGCAGTTTGCCGCCGAGCCCGGCTGAAAATCGACCTTCGACGAACCCGGACACCGGTTCGGCTTTGGCATCGAAGCTCAGCTTGGCCGCAAGCAGCGATAAGGGGCGTAGCCGCCATTCGAGGTTGCGGAAATAGATGCCGGCCACCGAGGCGTGCTCGGCGCGGCCGTTCCATACCGTGCCCGAGATTCCGGCGAGGGATAGCTCGGGCGCTGCTGCCCAGTGGTAGACGACGCGCGCGGGCACGAGTGCGGAGGCGCCCACGACGAACGCGAGGATACCCGCGATGAGCAAGCCGCGGTTGTTCATTAAGGCTGCCGTTCCAGCGTAAGTGTCGCGTTAATGCGTCCGGGTTCCTCACGTTGCGCTACCTGCAGGGTCCCGGCCTGAACGTCCATGCCGTGCTGGTTGCTCAAATCGCCCAGCCAGAGGACAAGCGCGTCGAAAGCGACGTTCTCGAACTCAAGTCGAATTCCCGTACTCGTGGTCGGCTGGCTGCCGCGCAGGGCCCCGGACAGGCCGCGCGCGCGCAGCGTCGTGTCGACGATGACGACCGGTGTCCTGCTGCGGGTCGTCGGTGAACCGCCGGTTCCCGGCTGCGTCGTGCCCTGCAGTTCGGCGACGCGCTGCAGCGCCGCCAGGCCGTTCTCCCAGCTGCCGACGTCCGCCCGCAGTTTTTCATGCCGGTTGTCGAGCGGCGTCCATAGCAAAAACCAGAGGACCGCGACTGCCACGACGATCCCGCAAACCGTCACCATCACGCGCTCGCGCGGGGCGAGGCTTTCGAACCAGGTCCTCATACGCCGGCATCCCGTATCTGGATGCGGCTGTCGATCTTGCCGTCGGCGTCCTGATTGGTCGCCTGTATCGATGCGTTGAAGCGTTCCGAATCGCTAATGAGTTTCTGGATCTTGTCGAGCGTCGCAACGTCCGGCGCGCTGAGCCGAATGTCCACGACGCCGGCGCGGTAGCTAATAGCCTCCACGGCGGCCGCGCGGTTTTCGCTGACGGCCGATGCGAGCTGCATCAGCGAGGGCAGGAACACCTGATTGGGTCTGCTGTTGTTGCCGCCGAGGCGCCGTAAGAGCGATTCCGCGGTGGCGACCGGATCGGCGGGCGCCCGGCTGTCTCCCGTGAGCTGTTGATAAAGGGCTACGTACTGTTCCTGGACGGCGGTCTGCTGTCGTGCGAGCTGCAGATAGTCGACACCTTTTCCGGCCAGGCCGAGAATCGCGGTTGCCAGCAGCAGTCCGGCGGCGATTCGCCACGGCCGCAGAACGCCGGCCAGTTCGGTTTTCTTGCCGTACGGTCCCTGCAGCAGGTTAATGCCCGCGCCGGCGGCCACCGTTGCCGCGAGGCGGGCAAAGCCGTTGTCGTCAAGCAGGTGAACGTCGACGCTGTCGAGTTCGTTGCGCAGCGCGTTGAAGTCATGTTGCTGCGCCTCGGCCGTTTGCGCGTCACACCAGACGACGAGATGGCGCGCCGGCGGCGGTTTCTCGTCCGTCTGCCCGCCGTCCGTCTGCTCGGCGTCCGTCTGCCCGGCGTCGGTCCGCTCGGCGGCGTCGTCAGAGAGCAGGCCGGCTATGCTTAGCGCGTCGCTGGGCGCGACCCCTTCCAGAGCAAACTCGAGATCGCCGCCATCGTTCAGCATCACTCTGCCTTCGGCGGCCAGCATGCTCATCGTATTCGGCACGCGCTGTACACCGTGATAGTCAGGTATCAGGCGGGACGGATAGATGCCGGCTGCATGCAGCCGCTCCAGCCAACCGTCGACGGTGTGCCTGGCAGCTACGGCGACGGGCAGAAGGCCGCTGTCGCGATGGGTGCCGGTGGCGAAGTGCAGCTCTTCTATATCCGTGGCGAGCTGATCTTCCAATGCAAACGGGACGGCCGCGCGCAATCTGGCGCCGGCCTTGACGGGCAGGTCGATGCTGGCCGTCGTGACGTCGCTGCCCGGAACGAGCACGATAACGGGCAGCTCACGCGCCGCCGCTTGCGCTTCGGCGAGCTGGCCGGTGACGGCTTCGGACTTGCGCGTTCCATGGCCGTCGACCACGACCCAGTGAGCGGGATCAGCGGCGTTGGCGGGGAGATTGATTACGAGGAAGTCGGCCATGATTATTATTGTCGGTGTGTGAGTCAGGCGGTTCCGAGGCTGCGTAAGATCGGGACTACGTTCCCTTGCTGGCCGCGCTCGAGCAAGCTGTACAGAGTGATGCGAACGGTAGCAATCTGCACGACGACCTTCAATTGAAAATAACTCGTGCTCTCATCGAGCTCCGCGAGCATTTCGTCCGTGACGAGGGTCGAGAAGGTGTTCTGGTAGTCCGCAAAACCGCTGGACTCGCGCTCTCCGACGAGTCCCTCCACGTCGCTGGCGGTCAGATTCTCGTCCAGCGACTGCAGTACGGCGAAGGTTGCCGTGTTGACGTTGATTTCGGTTCGCCCCGGCAAAGCCGCGATGTGCGGCTCGAGGAGTCGGAAAGTTGCGCGGTCCATGCCTTCGATCGCTGCGAGCTCGGTAGTGTTCGAGAGCGGTTGATTCGGCGGCCGATAGGGCGGAGTGAGGCCGGTGTAAATACCGTCTTCGGCGCCGTTCGGAAACGAAGCGTCACGGTCGGAGTCGATCCAGTCGGCGGTAATACCCGCAAATCTCGGATCGATGTCGAGGCTTGCGAGCAGCCGCTCGAATTGTTCCAGGAACAACGGATCGACCTCGCCGTTGCCGTCGACGAGGTTGTTGACGTTGAAACGCCCCTGCAGGTCCACGATCTCGCCGGTGACCGAGCCGCCGTCGATCGGCAGGCCGGGCAGTTCGCTGGCCCAGATTTCTCCCAGGTGATCGGTATCGGTATTGGAGAGGTCGTCGGCCAGGATCGACGCGATCCAGCTCTCAGCGCCGAGCGCGACTTGGACGGCCTGATCGCGATACAGCAGCGAACTCGTGCGCCGCGCTTCCATGCTGGCATCGAACGATATCGAATACGCCGTGATCGCAATCAGGGCGGCGATCAGCATGGCGGTTATGAGTGCGACGCCGCGCTGCCGCCGGGGGAGTTTGCGCCGCCCGTTCACGGCGCCATCTCCACGATCCGCGTGATTTCGCCTTCGTCAGCCAGCGACAGCACGATCTCCACCGCCCGCGGACGCTGGCGCGGGTTGATGCCGGCCGCTGCGGCGTTCGCCGCCGGCCACTGCTCGACCCATTCGCCGCTCGCCCGCAGGTAACGAAACAGGATGGCGTCGACATCGTCGAGCAGGATGGTTTGTATCGCTTCGTTGGAAAAAGTCCGGTCCAGCACGTACCAGTGGTATCGAGACAACTCGCCGTCTACGAGCTGGTAGGCGACGCGCTGCTGCGTGGAGCGGGGCAGGCCCGCCGGATTGCTCCAGCCGCTGCGGGTAACTTCGAGCGCAAACTGCGATGTAATGTCAGAGCGCAGCGCGGGGCTCAGGTTTTCACCGAGTTCGTCGCGTATCGGGCGCGGCGCAGCCTGTAACAGATCGGACTCCAGGAAGCGCATTGCGAGCTGGATATCCTGTACGCGGTTCATGTGCCCGCTCAGAATCTCCGAGTTGGTGAGCATCCGCGCCAGCGCCGCGTACGCCATGCTGGCCATAACGGCGAATACGAACAGAGCCACCAGCAGTTCTATGAGCGTCAGGCCGCGGACGCGTCTCATGAGCGGTCACCCCGGTCGCGGGCGTTGCTTGCCCACGCGCGATTCGCCTGACCCGGGATTGTGGGTTCGCCGATGAAACCCGTGACCGTCCAGACCGAGTCTTCGGCGCCGGGTGCGCTGACCGATACATCTATACGCAGCAGGTTATCGACACCCGTTTCCGAGATGTCGGCCTCCCAGGCCCAGTCGACCCCTGCGTACTCGATTTCTCCGTTGCTGCGCCCGGTCTCCGGAAGTTCGCCGGCGAGGCGGTACTCGGCAAGACGGTTCTGTCCGATCCAGCTCGCGTAAGTGCGGTCGCGCATGCTCTTGGCGCTGCTCGTAACCTGACCGATGCTGACCATTGCGGCCGTCAGCGCGAGACTAATAACGATTAGCGCGACCATCACTTCGATAAGCGTCAGCCCGCGTTCGGCAAAACCTGCGGGCGTTGACGGCGCCTTGCCGGGGCGCCGCGCACGGTCGCCTGCGCGTTGCGAGGATGTCCGCCGCAACACTAGAAGTCGTCCTCTTCGAGGTACCGGGCGTTGCCGAGCAGGTCGATCTCGAAACGTATCCTGGCGTTGTCCGACGTGCGCAGCACGTGCAGCTCGAACGGCGTCATGTCGCCGCTCGAATACAGGAACACGTGCGGCGAGTACTCGTCCGAGGGGTTCGACGAGCTTTGTTCGTCGTCGAGCTGGCTGAGTTCGGCGAGCGTGTCGTCGAGCCTGATGAGCTGGTCGTCCAGGTACAACTCGAGTTCCATCTCCTCGGGCAGGCTGTAGGTTCTCAGCAGGTCCTCATCGCCGGGCACGTCGAACCACTGCTCGCTGTCCGGATCGTATTCGACAAAGCGATAGCCGCTGCGCTGAAACTCTACGCCGAATTCGCGGCCCTGCAGCATGGCTTCGTCCTTGGCGATAGCAAACAGCGCCATCGCGCGGGTAGCCTCGCGCTCGACGTCCCGCTCGTTACTCAGCACTCCGAGCGATAGCACCGACACACCTGAAATGACCGCAATGATAAACACGACGACCAGCACTTCGAGCAGCGTGAAGCCCGACTGCCGGCTGCAGGTCGAGCGCTCGGGAGAGGGGCGTGCGGCGACTGATTTGCGAGAACTGCGCATTGCTGCAGTAGGGGATGCTGACGGGTGTCAGTTCAGATCCCAGTTGCCGATATCGGAGTTGTACTCGTCCCCGCCCGGACTTCTGTCGGCGCCGAGCGAGTAGATGTCTATCGCACCATTGTTGCCCGGATTGAGGTATTGGTAAGGGCTTCCCCACGGATCCGTCGGAATGCTGCTGCGCTCCAGGTAACCGCTCGGATTCCAGTTCCTGATGTTAGGGTCGTTCGGTCGCGAGACCAGCGCCTCCAGGCCCTGCTCGGTCGTGGGGTATGCAAAATTGTCGAGACGATACATGTTGAGTGCCGATTCGATGGCCCGGATGTCGCTCTTCGCCTTGGTGACGTTAGCCCTGTCGACATTGCTCAGGACATTCGGCGCTACAATAGCGGCCAGAATGCCAATGATAATCACGACAACCATAATCTCGATCAGCGTAAAACCCCGCTGTCGATGGGCTGCGGTACGCAGCCAGCTATTCCCAGTCACGCGTGTTTTCTCCAGAGTGGTTGCGATAGGGCTGCGGGACTGCCGCAGCTATTCCCGGCGTCGAAACTGACAGCCTTTCGAGTTAAACGCGAGTATACCAAACATGGGGTTAAATCATTGGCGCGCGGCTGTTCCAGGGGGACTTCGAGCGTTGCTGCCGGCGGCTTCGGTTGCCGCGCTGGCCGTAGCCCTGTGGTGGGCGGGCCCGAAGCTCACCGGCCTGCTGCGATTCGAGCGCTCCGCCATCGCCGCCGGAGAGGTCTGGCGGCTGCTAACGGGGCACTTTGTGCATCTGGGCGGTTCCCACGTCGCGCTCAACGCGGCAGGTCTCGTGCTGGTCTGGCTGCTGGTCGGCAGCGCTTTCAGCCTGACCGCGTGGCTGCTGCTGTCGCTGCTCGTGGTCGCCGCGATCGACGCGGGTCTCTGGTGGTTCTCGCCGGAGCTAAGCTGGTACGTCGGCCTATCGGGCCTGCTGCACGGCTGGCTTGCTGCCGGAGTATGCGGTTTGGCCCGCCGGCGGCGTGACGACGCGGCATTGCTGGGTGTCATGCTTGCCGTGAAGCTCGGCTTCGAGCAGTGGCAGGGCCCCTTGCCCGGGTCCGCGGTTGCAGCCGGTGGGCCCGTTGTCATAGATGCGCACCTGTACGGCGCTATCGGCGGCGTGCTTGCCGGGGCGCTGGCGCTGCTGGTTCGTGTTAAGGGCCGTACCCGTCTATAATCCGCGGCCATTTGCAGGCCTTGACATAAAGCATGGAGTTCTCGATGGCGGATGCATTTGTTTTTCCGGGGCAAGGCTCACAGTCGGCCGGCATGCAGGCCGATCTTGCGGAGCGGTACGCCGAGGTCCGGCAAACCTGGGAAGAAGCCAACGCCGTGCTTGGTCTCGACCTCTGGAGCCTGGTACAGGAGGGGTCGGCCGAGCAGCTCGGCCAGACGACGGTGACTCAGCCCGCAATGCTCGCCGCCGGCGTCGCGGCCTACCGGGCGTTTAGAGCTGCTGGCGGCGACGAGCCGCAGGTTGTCTCGGGCCATAGCCTCGGTGAGTACTCGGCGCTCGTGGCTGCCGGGGCCATCGAATTTGCTGACGCAATGCGCGTCGTGAAGCGCCGTTCGGAACTCATGCAGACTGCCGTGCCGGCGGGCGTAGGGGCAATGGCGGCAGTGATTGGTCTCGACGACGACGCGATCAAACGTGTGTGCGCCGACGCGTCGGACGGCGAAGTGGTGGAGGCCGTCAACTTCAATGCGCCCGGGCAGGTGGTGATCGCGGGCCATGCGGCGGCTGTTGCACGGGCGATTGCCGCCGCAAAAGCGGTGGGCGCCCGCCGGGCTATTCCGCTACCCGTCAGCGTTCCGTCGCATTCGAGCCTAATGCGCGATGCAGGCCTCGAGCTTGCGGGCCTGCTTGCCGAGACGCGCGTAGAGCCGCCCAAAATCAAGGCGATTGGCGCAACCGATGCACTGCTTTATACCGACGCAGAGGGTATTCGCGAACACCTGTCGCGGCAGGTATACAGCCCCGTACAGTGGGTCCGGACCAGCAAGGTGATCGTGGAAAACGGCGTCGATCGCGTCGTCGAGTGCGGTCCCGGCAAAGTCCTGGCTGGACTGCAACGGCGGATTGATCGTTCGGTGCCGGTTGCAACGCTGGACTCGCTCGACGGACTGGAAGCTGCACTCGGCTGATACGCGGCGATGTCGCGACTCCGGGTGCTGCGAATAACGGCAACGGATCTACACAAGAGGATGGACATGGTATTCGATCAGCATGCGCTCAACGGCGAAACGGCTCTGGTAACCGGGGCCTCGCGGGGGATTGGCGCTGACATTGCGGCGGCTTTGGCCAAAGCGGGCGCGCGGGTGATTGGTACCGCAACGAGCGAGAGCGGTGCCGCGGGTATTTCGGACGCACTTGGTGAGCACGGCCGCGGTATCGTGCTCGATATTGCGAAGGAAGAATCGGTAGCGGCTGCTCTCAAAGACGTTCAGGCGCACGAGGGCGCGCCAACGATACTCGTGAACAATGCCGGCATCACCCGGGACAACCTGCTCATGCGGATGAAAGCCGACGAGTGGGACGACGTAATTGCAACCAACCTGTCCGGCGTTTTCCGCTTGTCGAAAGCCTGTCTGCGCGGGATGATGAAGGCCAAACGAGGACGGATCGTCAACATTGCGTCGGTCATTGGTGTGACGGGCAATGCCGGACAGTCCAATTATGCGGCGGCAAAAGCGGGCATTATCGGTTTCTCGAAGTCGCTGGCCCGCGAGATCGGTTCGCGCAACATCACGGTGAACGTCGTGGCGCCCGGCTTTATCGATACCGACATGACACGGGTGCTTCCGGAAGAACAGCGGCAGGGTATGCTCGGGCAGGTGCCGTTGGGACGTCTGGGCGAGGGCGAAGACATTGCCCAGGCGGTGCTGTTTCTCGCATCGCCGGCGGCGGCGTACATAACGGGCGAAACGCTGCACGTTAATGGCGGCATGCTGATGGACTGAGTCCAACCGCGCTCGGGTGACAGACAAACTCGAGCCAATGCTCCGTAAGCCGCATTAATGTTTCGGTGAGCCGCGAGTAGATTGACTTAATAGATTCACTTACAATACCGTCCACGATTTGGAAGGATCGTGGAATATCAATAACTTAAGTGTATTTGAGCGGCGAAATACAGCGTAAGCGCGCGCTCTGATTTGTGTGCAGATTGCGGTTTTGGGCATACAATCGCCCTGGTATTCCGACGGCCGCCGATCGTTTTTTTTTGCCTTCCCAGGAGAAGCAACCAAATGAGCAGTATTGAAGAACAAGTCAAGGGAATCGTCGCCGAGCAGCTTGGCGTGAAGGAAGACGAAGTCACCAATGACGCGTCGTTTGTCGACGACCTCGGTGCCGACTCGCTTGACACCGTGGAACTCGTCATGGCGCTCGAGGAGGAGTTCGAAACGGAGATTCCCGACGAAGAAGCGGAGAAAATTACGACCGTCCAGCAGGCGATCGACTTTGTCACTGCCCGCTCGAAAGAAAGTAGCTGATTCCCTTGCGGCGCAGCGTCCGCTGCGCCGCAAATCATAACGCCGCCGCGTATTAAACTTCCGCCAGCAAGCCCGGAACTCCCTTGAATCTCCGTCGCGTAGTTGTCACTGGACTCGGTATCGTGTCTCCGGTTGGAAGCACAGTCGACGGAGCGTGGGCCCGTGTGCGCGACGGCGTATCGGGAATCTCGCGAGTTACGGACTTCGATGCCGAGGGCTTCGCCACACAGATTGCCGGTCAGGTTGAAGGTTTCGACGCAGAGGCCTATTTGAGCCGCAAGGATCAGCGTAAGAACGACCCGTTCATACACTACGGTGTAGCGGCGGCCTTCGACGCACTCGAACACTCGGGACTCGAAGTCACCGATAGCAACAACGATCGGATCGGGATTGCAATGGGTGCTGGCATCGGCGGCATTCGATACATCGAAGACAACCACGACAAGTATCTGAGCGGGGGACCGCGCAAGGTATCGCCGTTCTTTATTCCAGGCTCGATCATCAACATGACCTCGGGACAGGTCAGTATTCTCAAGAATCTGACCGGGCCGAACATATCGATCGTGACGGCGTGCGCCACCTCGACACATTGCATTGGCATCGCGGGTCGCAGCGTCGCGCACGGCGACGCCGACGTGATGCTGGCCGGCGGTTCGGAGTACGCGACGACGCCGCTCGCCATGGCGGGTTTTTGTTCCGCGAAAGCCATGTCGACGCGAAACGACGATCCGCAGGCTGCGAGCCGACCGTTCGACACCGAGCGCGACGGCTTCGTGCTGAGCAACGGCGCCGGTTGCGTGGTGCTCGAGGAACTCGAACACGCGAAAGCCCGCGGTGCCAGGATCTACGGCGAACTGATCGGTTTCGGTATGAGCGGCGACGCCTACCACATCACGTCTCCGCCGGCCGATGGCGAGGGCGCGCGCAAGTGCATGTCGGCGGCGCTCAGAGACGCGCAGATCGACGCATCCGAAGTCGACTATCTCAACGCCCACGGAACCTCGACACCGGTTGGCGACATTGGCGAAACGGTGGGAATTCGCCGCACTTTCGGCGCTGCGGCGGACTCGCTACTGGTGAGCTCCACAAAGTCCGTGACCGGGCATCTGCTCGGGGCGGCCGGTGTGGTGGAGGCAATCTTTTCTTTGAAGGCCATCGAGGAGCAGGTCGCGCCGCCGACGATCAATCTGGACAATCAGGATGCTGCCTGCGATCTCGACTACGTTGCTAACACGGCCCGCGACGCCAGGTTGCGGACCGTCATGTCGAATTCATTCGGTTTCGGCGGCACCAACGCGAGCCTGGTGTTTCGCCGTTTGGATTGAATCGTCCTGGGCAGGTTCCTCCCGGATCGGTTCGTTGGCAAGCTGCATGGAGCGAAAGCGTGAGTGACCCGCGCATTCTTCCGCTCGAGGGAACCGGTCAGCATTTCCCTGAGTTTGCCGCGCTGCATGAGCTCCGACCGGAGCGCTATCCGTTTTTACTGCAAAGCACGGCTACGTCGGCGAAGTTGGGACGTTCCGAAATGCTGTTTGCGTTTCCCGGCGACGCGATTGAACTCAGCAGCTCGGCAGGCGCGGAGCCGGACACTGCAGACGGATCTTTCCTCGGCGCTTTGGACGCGGCGTTCGCCCGCGAACGCGTGGCGATCCAGGATGAGATCTCGCCGTTTCGCGGCGGCTGGTTCCTGTATCTCGGTTACGAGCTCGCGGCGGAGATCGAGCCCGGCCTCGACTTTTACAGCGATCCGCTGCTGCCGCGCGCGTTTGCGGTGCGCTGCCCCGCGGCCCTGATCCGCGATCTCGATACGGGCGCGGTTTCGCTAATGATCGAGGCTGGCGCGGAGATCGACGTTGCGAGTGTCCGCGACGATCTGGCGATGCTCTCGGAGCTGGATACGGAAGGTGCTTCGATCTCGGTTACCGGTATTCACGAAGAACCGCCGGAAGTATTTCTGCAGGCTGTCGAAACCGGCAAGCGGCACATTGCGCGAGGCGATATCTATCAGGCAAATCTGTCGCGCGAGTGGCGGGTGGACACGGCTTATCCCGTCAGCAGCGCGGCCTTGTTCCGCCGCCTTGCAAGAGCCAATCCAGCCCCGTTCGCAGGCTTGCTGCGCTGGGGTACGACCAGCGTCGTTTCGTCGTCGCCGGAACGGCTCGTCAACGTCAGGGGCAGGCAGGTCAGTACCCGGCCGATCGCAGGTACCCGGCCTCGCTCGGGCGACCCCGCCGAAGACGAATCGCTGCGTCGTGAGCTGCTGGAGAATGCAAAAGAACGTTCCGAGCACGTCATGCTCATCGATCTGGAGCGTAACGATCTCGGCCGTCTGTGTGCGCCCGGCAGCGTTGAGGTCGACGAGTTCATGGTGCTGGAGAGTTATGCTCATGTGCACCACATCGTTTCGAATGTCCGCGGCGACCTGCGGGACGACGTCAGCCCTGGTCAGGTGATCGCAGCCGTGTTTCCCGGCGGCACTATCACGGGTTGCCCGAAGGTCCGCTGCATGCAAATCATTGGCGAACTCGAGGCGAGCGTTCGCGGCGCCTACACGGGGTCGTTCGGTTACCTGAACCGCGATGGTACGCTGGATCTCAATATTCTGATTCGCTCCATCGTACTGTCGGATACGGGAGCGACTTTCCGGGCGGGCTCCGGCATCGTCGCGGATTCGATTCCGGCGGCCGAGCTCGAGGAAACCCGCGCAAAGGCGAAGGGCATGCTGCGGGTGTTTCTCCAGTGAGCGAGTGGTTTCAGCACGGTGTACGGATTGCTGCGCTGCCGGTCGATGACCGCGCATGGCTGTACGGAGACGGTGTGTTCGAAACGATCGCCGTGCGTGGCGGCACGCCGCGGCAGTGCAGCTGGCATCTCGAGCGGCTAACGCTGGGCTGCCGCAGGCTGGGAATAGGGAATCTTCGCGTGCAGGAGCTCGAGCATGAGCTCGATGCGGCACTTGCCGCGACGGCGGTCGATACGGAGCGCGCTTTGACTAGACTCGTCGTCACTGCCGGGCGCTCGCCGCGCGGCTACGGCAGACCCGCCGGGAGCAGAGCCGGAATCTTCGTCGGAGTGTTCGACTGGCAGCCGCCGGCGAGTGTGCTGTACCGGGAAGGCTGCACGGTTCGGATCTGCAATACGCGCCTCGCGAGACAACCTCAGCTCGCCGGGATAAAGACGCTGAACCGCCTGGAGCAGGTGTTGGCTCGCGCGGAGTGGGCTTCGCCGGAGGTGTTCGAAGGGCTGACCTTCGATACGGACGGACACCTGATCTGCGGTACCATGAGCAACGTGTTCATCGTCCACGAACGGCAGCTCATGACTCCGGATTTATCCCAAGCCGGTGTGGCCGGCATTATGCGCCGCTGCATTCTGCAGACGCTGCAGGAGCAAGGCGCCGCCGTGGCGATTACCGAGATCGGTGTTGATTTGTTGGCGGAGGCGACGGAAGTCTTTATCTGCAACAGCCAATTCGGCGTCATGCCGGTGGCGGAGATCGGCGGAGTGGCGGACGCGGCAGTTGTGCAAGAGCAGGGCGGCATTGCGACGAGCGGGCTGCGTAAGCTTTCGGTGGGCGCGATGACGCAGTCTTTGATGCGAGATCTGAGTAGCCAGGGATACCCGGAGATCGCGTGCTGAAGCGTTTCGGTCTGGTCTTGTTGTTGCTGCTTGCACTGTCGGCCGCCGCCGCCATTGCGCTGAGCATGTCCTACCGGTCATTCCTTGCGACACCGCTTTCGGTGCCCGGGGACGGTGCGGAGTTTACGATCCCCAGCGGCGCGGCATTCTCGACCGTCGCGAAGCGGCTGCATGCCGAGGGGATTCTCAGCAGCCCGGACTGGTTCGAGCTGCAGGCGCGCCTGGGCCGATACGCCGAGCGAGTGCAGGCGGGTGAATATCGCATTGCGCCGGGAACCACGCCGACGATGCTGCTCGAGCAGTTCGTGAGCGGGGCCGTCGTTCTGTATTCGTTCACGATCGTCGAGGGCTGGAACCGATGGGAGTTGGAGGCGGCGCTGGCTGCGGAGCCGCGCCTCGTCACCACGCTCGGGGAGGAGGACTGGCCGGGTTTCCTCCAGGAACTCGGCAGCGTATCGGACAACCCGGAAGGGCTGTTTCTGCCTGAGACCTATCGCTTCCCGGCCAACACCACGGACCGGGAGCTGCTGACCCAGGCGCACGAACTGCTGCAGGACACGCTGGCCGACGCCTGGGAAACCCGCGCGACCGGTTTACCCCTGGAGAGCCCTTACGAGGCATTGATTCTTGCCTCGATTATCGAAAAGGAAACGGCGAAGGCCGACGAGCGACCGGAGATCGCCGGTGTGTTTATTCGCCGGCTTCTGCGGCGCATGCGGCTGCAGACCGATCCCACCGTAATTTACGGCATCGGGCCGACCTTCAACGGTAACCTGACCCGGCGCGATCTGCGCACCGATACGCCCTACAACACGTATACCCGCGGCGGGTTACCGCCGACGCCAATCGCGATGGCCGGGCAAGCAGCGATTCACGCAGCGCTCAACCCGGCGGACGGCACGAGTCTGTTTTTTGTTGCCACGGGGCTTGGCGACGGGAGTCACGCCTTTTCCGATACCAAGGAGCAGCACGACGCCGCCGTTCAGGCCTACCTCAAGCGGCTCCGGCAAAAGAGGGGCCAGTAGTGAGTGTGCCGAAGGACCAGCCGCGAGGGCGTTTTATCACGGTCGAGGGAATCGAAGGGGTTGGAAAATCGACGCATATCCGCCGCCTCAAATCGCATGTCGAGGCAGCGGGGTACAGCGTGGACGTCACACGCGAACCGGGCGGCACGCCGACCGCGGAGGCCATCCGCGCTCTGTTGATCTCGCACGGCGACGAGCCGATGCCGGAGGCTGCCGAACTGCTGCTCATGTTTGCGGCGCGCGCGCTGCACGTCGCCAACCGTATCCGGCCGGCGCTGAATGACGGTGTGTGGGTCATCTCGGATCGTTTCGTCGACGCAAGCCGCGCCTATCAGGGTGGCGGCCGCGGCTTATCCTCAGCCCGCATCGAACAGCTTGCGGAACTCGCGCTCGACGGGCTCGAGCCGGACGTTACGCTGCTGCTCGACGCGCCGCCGGCGGTTGGACTCGGCCGCGCAGAGCGACGGGGCAGCAAAGACCGTTTCGAAACCGAAACCCTCGATTTTTTCGAACGTGTCAGGCAGTCCTATCTCGACCTCGCAAAGGCGGAGCCGTCGCGCTTCGTCGTGCTCGATGCCAGCGGTACGATAGAGGGCGTTGCGGAACTGGTCGATGAGGCGGCGCAGAAAATTCTAGACCGCTTTAATTAAGTTCCATAAATATATGATATTTAAAGAGTAAAAGTGAAGATCGATTGGCTTGCATCGTTTGTCGAAAGTTGGCGGGGGCGCATCCGTTCCGGGCGTACTCCGCATGCCGTGATGCTCTCGGGCCCGCGCGGTTCAGGCAAGCGAGCGGCGGCAGCGTGGATTGCCGCGACGCGCGTGGCGGCAGAGAAAGCCGGTGATTTGCCGGATTATCCGTTTAGCGTGCCGGAGCATCCGGATGTCTACTGGGTATCGCGGGCGGAGGACAAGCAAAGCATAGCAGTCGATCAGATTCGCGGCCTGGTGGCCGATCTGTCGTTAACGAGTTACCAGGGGCATGGCAAAACGGCGGTCATCGAGCCGGCGGACCTAATGAACAACGCAGCGGCAAACAGTCTGCTCAAGACGCTCGAGGAGCCGTCGGGCGATGCTTTGTTGCTGCTGGTCGTGGATCGTATGGGCCGCTTGCCCGCTACGATCGTCAGCCGCTGCCAGCGCATGGATTTTCGATCGCCGCCCCCGGCAGAGGCCTTGTCGTGGCTGGAACGGGTGCAGGCGGGGGAATGGGAGAGGGCCCTCAAGGCGTCCGGCGGCGCACCGCTTGCCGCGCTGGAGATGACGTCCGAGCTGGAACGGAATGCGGCACTCCTGAGGGATCTAAACGCGGTCGGGGCGCGCCAGGCGTCGCCCGTTGAAGTTGCCGCCCGCTGGGCGAAGGAGGATCCGTTCGAGGTTCTCGAGTGGTTCGCGAGAGAAATAGGGTTTGCGGCCAGCGGCCTGCTGGCTGGCAGCTCCGCGCCTGTTGGAGAGGCCATTGACGAGACTGTGGTGCAGCGCATGGACACCCGAAATCTGTTCTGCTATCTAGACATAATCAACCGGCTGCGTGGCCGGCCACGGGGTGCTTTTAATCCGCAAACTGCGTTTGAGGGGCTCCTGATCGACTGGGCAGGCGGTCTCCGCCGCCTGCAAGCGGGCGGCATCGATGCGCAGCTCGGCGATTTGTACAGCGTTAGTTAAGGCAACAAAGATGAGCAAACCCGGCTTACTCACCCTGACGATCAAGGACAAGAGTGCACTGTATCTCGCGTACATGCCCTACGTCGTGAACGGGGGGTTGTTCATTCCCACCAACAGCTCTTACCGGCTTGGCGATGAAGTATTCATGTTGCTCAACCTGATGGGCGAAGAAGAAAAGATTCCGGTTGCGGGCACGGTGATCTGGATGACGCCGAAAGGCGCGCAGGGCAAGCGCACGGCCGGCATTGGCGTGCAGTTCAGCGACCAGGATCAGGGTAATACTCAGAAAAAAATCGAAAACTATCTGGCCGGAGCGCTGGGCGGCGACAAACCGACGCACACGATGTAGGGTCGTTTCGCAGTCCCCGCCGACTATTCGAGCAAGCTTTTCGGGCGGCAGACCTGCCGCCGGTCATGCCGGACTTTCAGACATTGTCCGCGCTGATTCCACCCTGTAGCACATAAGCCTGATAGCCCCTCTCGCTGAGAATGTAGGCGCCCGCCGAACTGCGGCGGCCCGTGTCGCAGCAGACGATGTATTGCCGGTTCTTCTCCAGCGTGTTGATCTTGAGCCGAATGAAGTAAAGAGGGATATTCAGGGCGTTGTCCAGGTGTTGATTCTCGAATTCGCTGGGGAGACGAACGTCCAGCCACTGGCCGCCCGATGCAATGATCTGCTCGGCCTTTTCCCGATTGACCCAGTCGAGCATTGGTTCGTTCAACAGGGTTTTGAAATCGTCTTTACCGAGCCGCATGACCGAACCGTCTGCCTGCATCGTCACCGTCGCGTTGCGTTTGGCATCCGAGATCAGCGCCTCTTCGCCGAAGGTGTCGCCGACGCTCAACTCGGCGAGCTTGATGCCGTCTTTGCTGAGCGGCGTTTCGCGCGTTACCAGCGCCTTGCCCCGGGTCAGCACGTAAAAGTAGTCGCCTTCCGCTCCCTGTTTGAGTATTACGTCTCCGGGTTTGTAGTTGATCTGCTGCATGCGCATGAAGATGGCCTGAATGTTGGCAGGCGGTATCTTGTGGAAGGCCTTCGCCTGCAGCAGCATGGTCATCCAGTCGTCGTTGCTCTCGTCCTGTGTGCCCTGCAGCTCGGACACCTCGTACGTGCCGGTCTGGTCCCAGGTCAGCATGACGTCGAGCAGGTCGGAGTCGATGGAAATGAACTGAACCCGATCCTGGGCTTTGGCGGATACGCGCCGGGGGTAGACGGGTGCGATGGGATTTCGGGCGAGCTGGCTGCCGCCTTCCACGGTGCCGACGGATTTGCCGTGGTCGATCAGTTCGAGCGTGCCCGTCACGACGTAGAAGGTACGCTTCTCGGTATCGCCTTCCTTGAACAGCAGCTGGCCGGGCGACAGCTCGCGGATCTGTACCTTGCGGGCCAGGGCAAGCAGGTTGTCTCGTTTCAGGCCGTCCAGCGGCGAGAAGCGTTTGAGCAGGTCCGTTATTTTCTGCTCGTCGGTCATGCAATACGTCCGTTCTTGCTTTTCATTTGGGTTTCCACAGGCACTTTCGAGTTTCACATAAACCCGCAATGCCGGAGCATTCTAACTGCAATTCAACAACTTCTGGAACCACGGCGCGCCGCGAGCGTGAAGCGGCGCACAGTTTTCGGCCGAAAAGACCGCGAGTGCCGGGCTGGTACTCCAGCAAGCTGATAGCGGCGGAGTGCTAGAGGTCTGCAAAGCCTGCATGCGGTCGAAAACGCTCGCCGTGGGCCTCGCGGAGACGGCCGAGGGTATCCCGGACGTCGCTGAGGCCGCGCTGTTTTGCATAGTTGAGCGGGCCGCCGCGGAAGGGCGCAAAGCCGGTGCCGAATATTACCCCCGCATCGAGTTTGTCTGCGTCTGCGACCACACGGTCTGCGAGGCAGGCCACAGCTTCGTTGACCATGGGCAGAATGAGCCGGTCCTCAATGTCGGAGGGGCCGGAGCCGTCGGCTTCGGGCTTGATTGCCTTGCCTTCTGCCCAGCGGTAAAAGCCCTCACCGGACTTTCTGCCCAGCTTGCCGGCGGCGACCATGTCGCTCAGCCTCTGCGGCACTGGCCGGTCCATCGCCCCGGCGAGCACCTTCGAGACGCCAAGGGCTACGTCGATCCCCACGCTGTCTACCAGTTCGACGGGACCCATGGGCATACCGAACGCCTCTGCCGCGCTGTCGATGACCCTGAGCGGCACGCCTTCTTCTATGAGCGCCATGGCTTCCGCCATGTACGGCGCCAGAATCCGGTTGACGACAAACCCTGGCGCGCTTCGGCATTCGAGCGGCAGCTTGGAAATCTTGCGGGTAAACGCGAAGCCCGCGTTCAGCGCGGCTTGCTCGGTATCCTCGCAACTTATGATCTCGACCAGCGGCAGCATCGCAACCGGGTTGAAGAAGTGTAAGCCGATAAAGCGCTGCGGCTCGTCGAGCACTGTTCGCAGTTCTTCGAGCGGAATACTCGACGTGTTGGTCGCAAGCATTGCGCCCGGTTTCATCCTGGCCTGCAGGTCCCGATAAAGCGCCTGTTTTGCCTCGAGGTTTTCGAAAATGGCCTCGATGACGAGATCGGCTTTGCGGGCGCCATCGCCGGCCACGTCGGCCGTCAGGCGGGACTGCGTGGCACGCCGCTCGGCCGTATCCCGAACGCGTTTTTCGAACAGCTTCCCGGCTCGCGCCATTGCCGGATCGATGTACTTCCGTTCGCGATCCTGCAGCGTAACGGTCATGCCGCGCAGCGCGCACCATGCCGCAATGTCGCCACCCATGACGCCCGCGCCAACGACGTGCACGTGCTCCGGCGCCGGCGTGGTCTTGTCGCCCTGTGACTTGAGTCCGTCCTGGAGGAAGAATACGCGCACGAGATTGCGCGACGTCGGCGAAACGACGAGTTTCGCCATGGAGCGCGCTTCGGCCTCGTAGCCGGTCGCGGGCGAGGCGCCGTGGTCGGCCCACAGGTCGATCATTGCGTACGGCGCAGGGTAATGAGCCTTGCGCGCTTTGCGCTGGACCTGTTTGATAAGGACGTTCTTAATGAAGGGCCGGGCGACGCCCAGCCCGAGCAGGCGTTCGACGAGCGGTTGCCGCCGTTTTGGCGGCGGGTTTTGCAGCAGCGACTTTGCATCGCTTCTCCAGCCGTCGGCGTCGGTAAGCCGGTCGACCAGCCCTATGCTTGCCGCCTTGCCCGGCCGTATCGGCGCGCCCGTCAGCATAATCTGCATGGCAGGCCTTACGCCGGCAAGCTGAACGGCGCGTACCGTTCCGCCGAAGCCCGGGTGGATGCCGAGCTGAACTTCGGGCAGTCCCAGCGTTTTCCGGTTGCCCCGGTAAGCCACGCGGTAGTCGCAGGCCATCGCAAGTTCGAGGCCGCCGCCGAGGCAAAAGCCGTTGATCACCGCAACAGTCGGGCAGCGTAACGCTTCGACCCGGTCCATAACACTCTGGCCCTGGCGAATCAGCGTATACGCCTCTTCTTCGCTTGCTATCTTGGTGAATTCGTTGATGTCGGCTCCCATGATGAAGCCCTGTTCCTTACCCGAATACAGGACAAGGCCTTTCGGCAGGTCGTTTTCCAGAGCTTCGAGCGCCTGATCCAGCTCGCCCAGTACACTGGCGGAGAGGGTATTTGCGCTGCTTGCGGGCTTGTCGATGCACAGCCAGGCTATGCCGTGCTCGTCGATGTCGAGCTTCCAGTTCTCGTAGTTCATTGTCGTGGGTTTCTCGTAAGGTATTGCTCGTTGAGGTGGGGCGATGGTCGCGATAGCTCTTTACGCACTTGTCCCCCTAGCGCACGTCGAAGTCACAAACGAGCGGCAGATGGTCGGACAGCCGAATGTCCGGAATTCTGAAATCGCTGACGTCGATACCGTCCTGATACAGCACGAAGTCGAGCTGCCTTCGCGGCGATCGACTCGGATAAGTTGGCAGATTCTCGGTGTTCGCGGAGCGCAGCCCGGCCGCTTTCATGAACAGGTAAATCTCGTTTTCGCCCCAGAACGTGTTGAAATCGCCCGCCACGATAACTGGCTTTTCGGTCGCCTCGATAAGGTCGCACAAGTGCCGTAGCTGCAAATGGCGGTGCCGGTATTTTAGCGAAAGGTGCACCAGGAACACGGCAAAGTCGGCCATCTCGAGTTCTATGATGAGCCGCTTGATGCCGGTATCGAAATAGTGAAAGCGCTCGCCGTGGACGCGCTCTGCCGCCATGAAGGCATTGCCCTGCTTACGCACGATCGGGAGTATCTGGTTGATCGAGTTTTCCGCGTATTTGGTTTCATAGGACGTATTCATCCCGAGGTCCGAGGCCAGCTTCTCCGCCTGATTGACCATACGGCTGCGGATGGACCCGGTGTCCACTTCGACGAGCCCGACGATATCCGGGTCGACGGTCCGAATAAAATCGGCGAGTTCCGGCAGAACGCTTTGGTTGCCCAGCACGTAGTTGGCCGCGGGCAGCGGCATGCGGAGGCTGGCGCCATCCCCAACCGCGTACTTGATGTTGTACAGCAGGAGTCGCATCAAAGCTCCGTCAGACCGGTCGGCGAATTGGGCGCGGATACCGAGAGTCGCAACGATACCGCACCGCACAAAGCTTGCAAACACCGTGAGCGCCGCGCGACATCTGCGCATGCCGGCGCGGCTTTCCGGACGCGGAGGCCGGTACGGCCTGTTTTGAGCGGGCCCGTTTGGATAGAATCGGCGACGCGGTCACAAAAGGGGGCAGTCAATGTCCGAGAACAACCCGATTCGGGTCTTTGTCAGCCATGCGTTCGGCGAATCCGAAAACTATCTCCGCATATTCGAGTTTCTTGAATCGGTCGATCGGTTCTACTATCTGAACGTGAGCCGGCCGGATGTCGCGCCCAGCGGCGGAATGGACGCGGTCAAGGACGAACTCATCGCGCAGATCAAGCTGGCGGAGGCCATGTTCGTGCTGCCGGACCTGTATGACAAGCAGGCGGATCTCGTAACCTTCATGATGGATGTTGCGGATGCCAACAAGATTCCAATGATCGTAATCCGGCCGTTCGGGCAGGTCACCGAAACTCCGGCCGAGCTGATCCGCCGTTGCAAGGAGCACATCGAGTGGAATTCGCGGGAGCTGGTGGATGCGCTGAAACGGCAGGCGCGCAACGAGGACACGGCTCGCTGGGAAGTAATCGACTTCCCGGGGTTCGATGCAGATGGTGAAGTTAATGAAGATAAACAATAGTTTATAAGGTTAATTTAAGGTGAAATCCGGGTTTGTCACCATTGCTCACCGAGGCGCCAGCGGGTATCTCCCGGAGCATACTCTTGCCGCCAAGGCGCTGGCTTACGGGCAGGGCGCCGACTTTCTCGAGCAGGACCTGGTAGCGACCCGCGACGATCGGCTGATCGTCAGTCACGACATTCATTTGGACCGGGTGACGGATGTCGCCACGCAGTTCCCCGGCCGGGCGCGGGAGGACGGCCGATACTATGCCCGGGACCTCGATCTGGAGGAGATTCAAAGCCTCACAGTGACCGAACGGATAACGGCGGAAGGCGCCGCCGTGTTTCCGGATCGTTTTCCGATCAATACCGGGCAGTTCAGGGTCAACACGTTCGAAGAAGAGTTGACGATGCTCCGCGGCCTGAACGCGGCGAGCGATCGCCGGGTAGGCATCTACCCCGAAATCAAGGCGCCCGCGTGGCACCATGCCGAAGGTGTGGATCTGGCGGCGCTGACCCTTGGGATCCTCGACGATTTCGGCTATCGTCGGAGGGACGACGAGGTCTTTGTGCAGTGTTTCGACTGGCGGGAGACGCAGCGAATTCGCCGCGACCTCAAGTCGAATCTCAAGCTTGTTCAACTCATTGCGGATCCTTCCTGGAATGAGTCGAGCAGCGATTATGAATCGATGCTCACGGAGGACGGACTTCGTGAAGTCGCTGCCGTGGCCGACGGCATCGGGCCGTGGTTGAACCAGCTCTACGAACTCGAGCCCATAGACGGCTGCCCGGTATCGAGCGGCGTAGTCGCACGGGCGCATGCCGCGGGACTGTTAGTCCACCCCTATACCTTCAGAGCCGACGCGCTGCCGGCGGGATTCGAAGACTTTGACGCGCTCCTGCGCTTTTTCATAGACGAGCTCGCGATTGACGGACTATTCACCGACTTTCCGGACCTTGCCGCGGTTTTCACGCGGCTGCATCCTGAAGCTGCGCCTGCGAAAATGTGAACGAGATCGTGTAATTTGCTGTTTTATCTCCCAAAATCCGCTTGTCTTATTTGACATAGCGTCGCCGTAAAGCGACAGTGCTGGCGCAAGGGTGCTTTCTAATTGAGAACTCTGCCCTTCTTTAATCGGACGTAACGCATAACCTTCAGCAGATGTTCATCGAGATTCCGAAAAATCTCATCCTCTTCACAGTCGGCGCGTTTCTGCTCGGCTGGATACTGTCGTCGATAAGCGCGCGCATGAGCGCCCGTCTGCACGCCAAGCGACGCGATCCAAGGGACGATCGGATCAGGGCGCTGGAGGCTGAGCTTCGAGTTGCCCAGACCGATGCGGCGCAGGCTCGCGAAAAACTCGAGAAGGCGGAGACCGAACTGGACGACGCGAACGACAGCATCGAAAAGCGCGACAACGTCATTAGCCATCAGCAGTCACGGGTCGAGGAACTCAAACGGGATCTCAAGGATTCCGTCGCGAAGACGCGTGAGTTGCGGACCGAGCTGACCGATCGTGCCACCGAGAACGTCAAGTCCGAGGCCAAGCTTCGCGAAGTCGAAACCGAGCTGTCCGTTGCGCAGGCCTCCACCGACCTCATCGCAACCGGTGTTCTCGATTACTCTCTGCCTCAGGACAACGATGCGGAGGGCGCGAACGAGGACGCCGACGAGGTCGATCCCCCCAAAGAGGCTGGAACCGCCAAGAATTGACGGGGGCACCCGAACCGGATGTCGTCGCTTCGCGGCCGGCGCCGGCTGGCAGAAACTTTCCTGCCTTACCCTGGACGTGTACCGCTGCGTGCGTCAAGCATGAAATCGGTGCGCCGCCACGCAAGATAGAGACAGACAAAATAGGTCTGCATGCTGAGCGCGGCGAGCCATTCGATCCTGTTTTCCGTCGCGTCCGGGTCATGGAGAACGGCCTTGAAAGCGAGATTGACGATACCCAGCAAGAACGGCAGTCCGGCGAAGACTAAGAGAACGCCGCCGAGCCGCCGCAGACCAAGCGCCGGCGAGGCCGCGCGAACCCGTATCGCCACGATGACCTGCGCGAGCGCTGTCCCCAGGAAATAGAAGTAAATGCCGAAGCGCCGCATGAAGGCGTAGAGCGGCGTCTTGGTGCCGAGAAAAGTGACGTAGACGACGAGTGCTACAGCGCCAACAAGTCCACAAATCAGCACCCAGCGCGCCGTATTGCCCGAGATCGCGTTGATCGACTTCAGCCAAGCGACCGACAGCAGCCAGACAGCGGCAAGCACCACCGCATACGGCAGTTGTACGGCACGGAACGCGAGCGCTCCGGGAATCTGACGTCCCGTGGCGCTTATGGAGGCGCAGCCGTCCAGAAACGGATTGCAGGCGCTGATGTAACCGGACTGTGCGCTCAGCATGAACGCCGCGGCGACTCCTATGGTTGGAGCCAAAGCTGCGAAGAGTGCGAGGGGTGCGGGGCGCATGGGTTAATGGTACTCCAGGAGCTTGAAGATGCGGATACGGCGGTGGACACTGGCTATCCAAGAACACTAATGACCGCCGCGAACGTGGCGGGTTCAAACGTACGGCCTGCTGACCGGCGGTGTTTTCGGCTGGCTCGCCTGACGCGTCCAGTCAACAGGATCACGTTCGGAACGACGCTGTTGCAATGCCCGGATCGGCATTTACGGCCGGGCCTTTTTGGTGCGGCTTCGGCACTTTTTTGGTGCAGTCGAATAGCGTGTGCATTTCGCGGGCACCGCGTTTAAGGTAGCAACAGACACCGCCAATCAGCGAGGGCAATGTCCGCGTCCGCTTTCCCACTGCAGCGCTCCCAGGGTACGTTTAGGCTCACCTTCAAAACGGCGAGGGGCGACGGTGGGTTGACTCGACTCGAAGGCTTGTATCAGTCAGGATGTCTGAAAGTCAGGCTGCCGCGCACTGACGCCGGCGCGGAGGCCGTTCTCATCAACACGAGCGGCGGACTTACCGATGGCGACGAACTCACGGGCGGCGTCCACTGGCGGGAGAAGACATCGGCAGTCGTGAGCTCCCAGGCAGCCGAGCGGATCTATCGCTCCCGGGGTGCAGCGGCCTGTATCCGCAATACGCTAAGTGTCGATGCCGGAGCCACTGCGGCCTGGTTGCCGCAGGAAACTATCCTGTTCGATGGCGGCCGGCTGGCAAGGTCGCTCACGATCCGGCTGCAGGAGAGCAGCACGCTAATCGCGCTCGAATCGACCGTATTGGGCCGAACCGCAATGGGAGAGACTGTTCGTGGCGGTGCGGTGCGCGATCGTTGGGAGATTTGGATCGGCGATGAGCTGGTGCTCGTAGACGCGTCCGAGCTATCGTCGGCAGAGGCCTTTCGCGATCTTTGCGATGAGGCCGCCGTTCTCGACGGCGCCACGTGCTTCGCAACCCTGGTCTACGCGGCGAATGGCTGTGCGTCGCAGCTTGCCCCTCTGCGTGCGGCTCTCGCTGACCGCATTGTCGTGGGCGGTGCAAGCTGCCTCGGGCCGCTGCTGCTCGTTCGGGTTGCATCGCGCGATGCTGCGGCGCTGCGTGCGGCGGTGTTGGATTTGTTATCGGTGCTGTGCGCCCGCCATCCGCAGGTACATGTACCGAGAGTATGGAGCCTTTAGGGAAGAACAATGCAGCTTACCCCCAGAGAAAAAGACAAACTGCTGATTTCGGTCGCGGCCATGGTCGCCCGCCGCCGGCTCGAGCGCGGTGTAAAACTCAATCACCCGGAGGCCGTCGCGTTGATTTGCGATCACGTCGTCGAGGGGGCGAGAGACGGCAAGTCGGTTGCGGCGCTGATGGATGAAGGCGCGCGCGTGCTTGGCCGTGAACAGGTTATGGACGGCGTTGCCGAGATGATTCACGACGTTCAGGTCGAAGCGACGTTCCCGGACGGGACGAAGCTCGTAACAGTTCATGAGCCCATACGTTGAGGGTATGCCAATGATTCCGGGAGAGCTGTTCACCGCCGACGGCGAGATTGTTTTGAACGAAGGCCTCGATAGCATCGAACTCGCGGTGGCGAATCAGGGTGACCGTCCCATTCAGGTGGGATCGCACTATCACTTCGCGGAAACCAACAGCGCGCTGGCGTTTGATCGCGAGGCGGCGCTTGGGATGCGTCTCGACATACCCGCCGGCACGGCCACGCGCTTCGAGCCCGGGCAGTCCAGAACAGTCAGGCTCGTGCCTTACGGCGGCCTGCGGCGAGTTCAGGGCTTCCGGCAGAACGTCATGGGGGCGCTGTAGATGGCGAACACAATGACGCGTGCGGCCTACGCGGCAATGTACGGGCCCACCACCGGAGATCGCGTGCGGCTGGCCGATACCGAACTCGTCATAGAAGTGGAGAACGACCGTACCGTTTACGGCGATGAAGTGAAGTTCGGCGGCGGCAAGGTGATCCGCGACGGTATGGGGCAGTCGCAGCTCGGGCGCGCCGAAGGCGCGGTGGATACCGTTATTACGAATGCGTTGATAGTCGACGTAAGCGGGATCTACAAGGCCGACCTCGGCATCCGCGACGGCCGTATTCACAAGATAGGCAAGGCCGGCAACCCGGATACGCAGGAGGGTGTCGACATCGTCATTGGGCCCGGAACCGAGGCTATCGCCGGCGAAGGCAAGATCCTGACGGCCGGGGGCTTCGACGCGCACATACATTTTATATGCCCGCAGCAAATCGAAGAGGCGCTCACCTCCGGCGTAACGACAATGCTTGGCGGGGGTACGGGGCCTGCAACCGGCACCAACGCGACTACGTGCACGCCCGGAGCCTGGCACATTGGCCGCATGCTGCAGTCTTCGGAAGCTTTTCCGATGAACTTCGCGTTTGCCGGCAAAGGCAACGCCTCGTTACCCGGCGGCTTGAGAGAGCAGGTTCTCGCGGGCGCCGCCGCGCTGAAGCTGCACGAGGACTGGGGAACAACGCCTGCGGCCATCGACTGCTGTCTGGGGGTTGCCGACGAACTCGACGTTCAGGTCATGATTCACACCGATACGCTCAACGAGTCCGGTTTTGTCGAAGACACGGTAGCGGCATTCAAGGGCCGAACGATCCACGCCTTTCACACGGAAGGTGCCGGCGGCGGCCACGCGCCAGACATCATCAAGGTCTGCGGTTACGGCAATGTGCTGCCGTCCTCGACCAATCCTACCCGGCCGTACACGATCAACACCGTGGACGAGCATCTGGACATGCTCATGGTTTGCCATCATCTCGATCCAAGTATTGCCGAGGACATTGCCTTCGCGGAAAGCCGGATTCGCAAGGAGACGATTGCCGCTGAGGACATACTCCACGACATGGGCGCGTTTTCGATCATTGCGTCGGACAGTCAGGCGATGGGACGGGTCGGCGAAGTGCTCATACGGACCTGGCAGACCGCCGACAAGATGAAAAAACAGCGTGGCCGCCTGGCTGAGGAAAAGGGGCGCAACGACAACTTCCGCGTCAGGCGCTATATCGCGAAGTACACGATCAACCCCGCGATCGCACACGGACTGGCTGAGCACATCGGCAGCATCGAGGAGGGCAAGCTCGCGGATCTCGTGTTGTGGTCGCCTGCTTTCTTCGGCGTGAAACCCGATCTGGTGCTGAAAATGGGCAGTATTGCATGTGCACCCATGGGCGACCCGAATGCGTCGATCCCGACGCCGCAGCCGGTGCACTATCGACCGATGTTTGCAGCCTACGGTACCGCGCTCACTCACAGCGCTGTCAGCTTTGTCTCTCAAGCCGCGGTCGACGGAGACATTGCCGGCCGTCTTGGCCTCGCGCGTGCGACCCTGCCGGTAAGAAACACGCGTGGCGGGATTGGCAAAGCGGCCATGCGCCTGAACGATTACTGCCCATCGATGGAGGTGGATCCGGAGACTTACGAAGTGCGCGCGGATGGCGAGCTCCTGACCTGCGAACCGGCCACGGAACTGGCCATGGCACAGCGTTACTTTCTGTACTGAGTTCGGTGGCCCAAGATGCTTAGAGCCACCCGATTGCTGCGCACCTGCGACGGACGCGATTCGAAGACGGCGGTCGAGGAAGTTTCATTGAGTTTCGATGAGCGGCATCGGCGGCGTATTCGAATGACAACCGTGAGCGGCAAGGCATTCCTGCTCGATCTTCCGAAGACGCGTGCGCTCGCCGACGGCGACTTGCTCGAACTCGAGGACGGCAGTCTCGTGCGGGTTGCAGCGAGGCCCGAAACGGTCGCGGACATTTGCTGCGAAATTCCGGACGGGCTGACCCGGATTGCGTGGCATTTGGGTAATCGGCACTGGCCGACACAAGTACTGGCAGAGAGCTTGCGCATACGTCACGACCATGTCCTGGTCGATATGGTTCGAGGTCTGGGCGGCGAGGTGACTGTCAGGGAAGCGCCGTTTCAGCCCGAAGGAGGCGCGTATGCCGGCGATCACGATCACTGACGGGAGTTTCTTCAAGCTCCTGTCATGGATGTCGCCATCGTATCCCGTCGGGGCCTACGCGTTCTCCCAGGGACTGGAGCAGGCTGTGGACAGCGGCTTGGTCACGAACAGGCGGACGGCCGGCGACTGGATCCGGTGTTTGCTGTCGAGCGGCAACGGAGGTGCCGATCTCGTCTTTCTCGGCGAAGCCTGGGATCTGGCAGACGATCTGCCAGCCCTTCGGGAACTGGCCGAATACAGCGTTGCCTTTCAGACTACGTGCGAACTGCGGGCGGAGAGTCTCGCTCAGGGCCGGGCCTTTGCCGTCGTAACAGAAAACGCCTGGCCGGTCGACGGGCTGGCCGAGGGGCTTGCCGCACTGGCGGAACAGCAGGCGTATCCCGTCGTGGTGGGCTTCGCCGCGGCAAAACATGGAATAGACAAGGAGGCAGGCATGCTTGCGTTCATTCACGCCTACACGGCCAATCTGGTATCGGCAGCCGTACGGCTGGTTCCGCTCGGGCAGACTGACGGCCAGCGTATTACGGCCGAAGTGCACGAGGTGGCGGGCGAGGTCATGGCCCGCGCATCCAGCCTAACCCGGCATACCGTGACCAGCTCGACGTTCATGGCCGATATAGCGTCCATGCGGCACGAAACCCAATACACGCGCCTGTTCCAGTCATGAGTGCCAACGGTCCCCTGCGAGTCGGCATCGGCGGGCCCGTAGGCTCCGGCAAGACGGCGCTTACGGAAGCGTTGTGCCGACGCTTTCGTGACCGGTATTCGCTGGCCGTGGTCACAAACGACATTTACACGCGGGAAGACGCGGAGTTTTTGCTACGGGCCGGAGCTTTGCCCGACGATAGAATTGTCGGTGTCGAAACCGGCGGATGTCCGCACACCGCCATACGCGAGGATGCGTCCATGAACCTCGCGGCCGTCGACGGGCTGACCAGGCGCATTCAGGATCTGGCAATCGTGATTATCGAGTCGGGCGGCGATAATCTGGCGGCCACTTTTTCCCCCGAACTCGCGGACATTACAATCTACGTCATCGACGTGTCGGCGGGTGACAAAATCCCGCGTAAAGGCGGTCCCGGTATTACCCGCTCCGATCTGCTCGTGATCAACAAGACCGACCTTGCGCCCCTCGTCGGCGCCGATCTCGGTGTGATGGACCGCGATGCAAAGAAGATGCGCGGCGACAAGCCATTCGTGTTCTGTAACGTCAAAGCGGGTGAGGGTGTCGACGCGGTTGCCGCGTTCATCGAAGACCTGGGCGGTCTCGAGCACTAAGGCGGCGATCCGTCTCGAAGTCGGCGGCGCACAGCCCCCGCGGCTTCTTGCGCCGTCTGTATTTGTGGTTTTGCGGCTAGATAACGGCGCCTGGAGAGGCTGTCGCAAATTACCTACATTTTCGCTGCGGCAACGCCGCAAGACCGCGCCCGGCGTTTAGTCTTATCGCGATTGGTTCCCCCGCGTTCTGTCGCCGGCCGGCGACGGTTTTTCGCCATATCGAAAGCGGTTTCGCGCCGGGACCGGGCCGCGTTGCGAAATGCATTATGTAAGTTATTGCCATGCTTGAAATCCTCGCCGGTTGGCACGGCGTTTGCTCCTCTTGTTGCTGAGCTCACACAGGGCTCGAATAAACGTGATCTCTTTTTTATCAACCTGAAGGAGTAAAAATGAAGATTTTGAGCGTAGTTATACTTGGCCTGGCGGCAAGCACGGCATGGGCTGCCGAGGAAGACGGCGGCAAGAGCAGCTTCGACAAGCTGGATACCGACAGGGACGGCGTGCTAAGCGCCTTTGAGGCGCAGGCAGATACCAAACTGCTCGAGCGCTTCACCGAACTGGACGCCAATGGCGACGGTAGCCTGAGCCGGCAGGAGTATGCGGCTCACGCGAAGAAGCAGTAGCGACCAGGCAGTCGTCCGGCGCAGCCCTGTTATCCCCCCTTGGCAGGCTGCAAAGGAACATTGCCTCGCAGCCGGCCGGACCCGCGTGGTCCGGCCGGTTGATATTGCCGCCGGATCGGCGCGCGGTTTTACTTCTCGACGAGCAGCTCGGCCAGAATGTCGTCGATGATGGCAAAGCCGCTGCCCCAGCCTTTGCCCATGTTGTCCACGGCGGCGGCAAAACAGGCGATCTCCGCTTCGCTTGCGTCGACCGGAGTCCACACCAGACGAACGTTGGTTTTGTCGCCACGCTCTTCGAAGGTTACGGTCGTCAACACCACGCGTGGCCAGTCCGGCATCATTGGATTGGCGACGGCGTTCCAGTCCGCGTCGCAGGATGACTGACGCCAGACCAGCTTCTCGTTCGGCACGATCTCCTCGAAGGTCATCGTGCTCAGGTCCGATTTTTCTCCCCACTTCATCTCGTTGTGCCACACGCCCCCGGGCTTGAGTTCGAACTTGTGAATAATCGTCTCGATGTTGGGGCCGTACCAGCGGGCGACCAGTTCGGGATCTGTCCAGGTGCGCCAGACCAGTTCTCGAGGGGCGTCAAAGAGTCGGTCAACGACGTATTCGGGTATTTCACTCATGGTCAGATTCCTTAGGTGTTTGCAGGTCGATGAGGAGCTTGTCGAGCTGTTCGAAGCTGCCTCCCCAGAAGGCTTCGAACTGTTTTAGCCACTCGACCGCCGCGGCGAGGTTCTCCGCCGTGAGCCGGGCAGGGCGGCGCTGCCGGTCGATATCCCGTTCGATAAGTCCGGCCCGTTCCAGCACCTTGAGGTGACGGGACACGGCCGGCTGACTCATCTCGAAGGGAGCGGCAATTTCGGTTACCGAGGCCGCCCCCTCCGCGAGTCGGGCGAGTATGGCGCGGCGCGTTGGGTCAGCGAGTGCACCGAATACGGCGTCGAGACGAGGCGACTGAGTTATATAACTAAGTTGTTCCATAACATATATGTTATATAATCGAACCCCGATGTCAAGCTCCGCTGAGCAGCGGCGGTCCGCATGGATGTTGCTTTCACCTGTCCGAGTGTGGTCTATGTGCGGCGCAGGGCACACGCGCCGGCAGCGCGCTACGCCGCCGCGGCGCGAGAGGCCCTGCGTATACTAGGCTCACGAACTTTAAGGTACGCACGATGAGAGAACCCCCCGATCTGCTGACTTTTGGGTGGCGAGAATGGGTTGGCCTGCCGCAACTCGGTATTCCGCAGATAAAGGCCAAGGTCGATACCGGCGCCCGGACCTCCGCCGTGCATGCCTTCGAGGTCGAGCCGTTTACCGAAGACGGCCGCGACAGAGTCCGGTTTCTGGTTCACCCTGTGCAGAAGGATTCCGCAACCGTCGCGAGTTGTGCGGCGGATATACTGGACGTGCGCCAGGTGACGGATTCGGGCGGCCATCGGGAGGAGCGCTACGTCATCGCGACGATGCTCTCGGTCGGCGCTTTCGAGTGGCATATCGAGGCGACGCTGACATCGCGCGACGACATGCTGTTTCGCATGCTGCTGGGGCGCACGGCGCTGCAGGGCCGCGCGCGGGTCGATCCGGCGCGGTCTTACTTGGTCGGCAAAAAGCGGCGCGCGGTTTCCGCATGACGGCAAATAAGGCTATCGAGATTGGCGATGTCGTGATCCGGCCGGGCGAGCGGGTGAACGTTAATTTGCCCGTGGCCGACCTTTATACCTCTACGTCTCTCAACATGCCGGTGCAGGTCATCTGCGGGAAAAAAGCGGGCCCGACGATGTTCGTCTCCGCGGCGGTACACGGCGACGAACTCAACGGTGTCGAAGTTATCCGGCGTCTTCTGAAGCTCAAGACGCTGCGCTCGATTCGCGGCACGTTGCTCGCGATTCCGATCGTCAACGTGCACGGGTTTCTGGACCAGTCGCGCTACTTGCCGGATCGGCGCGATCTCAATCGCTGCTTTCCCGGCAGCTCCAAGGGTTCGATAGCGGCGAGACTTGCCAACTTGTTCATCAAGGAGATCGTTTCGAAGGCAAACTACGGCATCGATCTCCACACAGGCGCAATCAATCGTTCCAACTTTCCGCAGATCCGCGCAAACCTGGACGACCCGGAGACTTTCGATATGGCAAAGTTGTTCGGCGCGCCCGTCGTCATTAACTCCAACATACGTGACGGTTCCCTGCGCGAATGTGCGTCCGAGCGCGGCATGCCAATGCTCATTTACGAAGCCGGCGAGGCGTTGCGCTTCGACGAAACCTGCATTCGCGGTGGTGTCAGGGGCATACTCAACGTCATGCGCGGCATCGGTATGCTGCCTAAGAGCAAGAAGTCGAAGGCTGTCGAGCCGGTTGTGGCGCGTTCGACCCAGTGGGTCCGCGCGGTTGCGAGCGGCATCGTTACCGGCAAGGCGAAACTCGGCAGCACGGTAAGCGAGGGCCAGACGCTCGCCACTATTACCGATCCGCTCGGCGGCGAGGAGGACCACATTGTTGCGCCATTCAACGGTATCGTGATCGGGCGCAGCAACCTGCCGCTCGCACACGAAGGAGATGCGTTGTTTAATCTAAGCTCTTTCACAGACGTGCCCAAGGCCGGCAACGTCGTAGAGACGTTTACTTCCAATCACGACAGCGAGTTTGTCTGAGCATGTTGGCAGACAGACTCCGCCGACGGCATGAACTCCGGGGTATGAAATGAAGATAGGCGTGCTTTCGACCAACAAGAATCTGTATTCGACGAGGCGGCTAGTCGAAGCCGGTATCGAGCGCGGGCACGACATACCCGTCATCAACCACAAACAGTGCTACATGAACATCACGAGCCACAATCCAAGCGTGCATGTCAAAGGAGAAGCCGTTGTGGGGCTCGAAGCGATCATTCCGCGGATTGGCGCGTCGGTCTCGTTTTACGGTACGGCGGTTGTCCGCCAGTTCGAGATGATGGGTGTGTATTCGGTCAACGAGTCCGTGGCGATCACTCGCTCGCGCGACAAGCTCCGCGCGCTGCAGTTGCTTTCGCGAAAAGGCGTGGGGCTGCCCGTGACGGGCTTCGCCAATTCGCCCGGCGACACGCAAGACCTGCTCAAGATCGCCGGCGGCGCACCCGTGGTCATCAAGCTCCTGGAAGGGACGCAAGGCGTTGGCGTGGTGCTGGCCGAGACGCGAAAAGCGGCAGAAAGCGTCGTGGAGGCGTTCCGGGGCCTGAAGGCGAACTTCATGGTGCAGGAGTTCATCGCCGAAGCGGGCGGGGCGGACATTCGCTGTTTTGTCATTGGCGACCGGGTCGTCGCGGCAATGAAACGCCAGGGCAAGGAAGGCGACTTTCGCTCTAACCTGCATCGTGGCGGATCGGCGGAACTGATCAAGATTACCCCGGAAGAACGCGCGACGGCCGTGCGCTCTGCGCGGGTAATGGGACTAAACGTGGCCGGTGTCGATTTGCTCCGCTCCAACCATGGGCCGGTGGTAATGGAGGTCAATTCCAGCCCGGGTCTCGAAGGTATCGAAAACGCGACCAACAAAGACGTTGCCGGCATGATTATTCAGTTCATCGAAAAGAACGCGAAACACGGCAGGACGAGGACGCGGGGAAGCGGTTAGGGCGTAGCACGGCAGCGAGATGCCGGCGCCATAGGCAAGGACGCCCCTTGCGTACCCGGCGAGCGGCGGTTGCGGATTCAGTCGGCCGGCTGTTGCTGAAACAGGTGACGCATAGTCGCCAGCAGAAACGCGGTGCTGGCGCCAAACAGAATGAGCCCGCCCATCGCCTCGAAGGTGGAGAGGAGACGCCATTGATCGGTGAGTGTAATGTCACCGTAACCAAGTGTGGTCGAGGTTACGATGGAGAAGTACAGCGCTTGGCTTAAATCGCTGAACTCACCAATGAGCATATAGAGAAACGCCCAGCTCCAGGCCTCGATAGTGTGGATTCCAATGATGACGAAAACGGCGACTGTGAGTATTACCGTCATGCGCCACCTGGGTCGGGAAGACTGCACACGCCGCGCCGTAGCCTGCAGCAGGCCGGAAAGGAAGACCAGCCCCCCGACATGGAATACGACGGACGCCGCGATCATGGCGGTACCCAATAGTAGTTGTAGCTGCATGGCAAAGTTTCCTTATGCGCAATGTGGTTTTAGGATTTGGCCGGTCTCTGTTGCCGCCAGGCTGGCTGTCTGCGCAGTGCTCGTTCTGACGCTGTTTGCATCCGGCTGCGCCACGTTGCCGGACAACGGCAGCCGCGTTGCATCGTATGCTCTGACCGCAACCGATAATACGGCTCTGGCAAAAAAATTCGGGACTTACGTGGCTCCGGGCGAAAGCGCGTCCGGCTTTGTTCTGCTGACCGGCGGGCTGGACGCCTTTGTTGCGCGGGCCGCGCTCGTGGCGCAGGCGGAACGGAGCATCGATGCGCAGTATTATCTGTGGCACGACGATTTGGTCGGTTTGTCGCTGTTGGCCATGCTGAGCGACGCTGCGGATCGTGGAGTGCGTGTCCGTCTGCTGCTCGACGATATCGATCTGCGCGGCAGCGATGCCGCGCTTGCTGCACTCGACGCGCATCCGAACTTTTCGGTACGGGTATTCAACCCCTTCAGCCGTCGAGTCAGCCGCGCCAGGCAATACCTGAGCCGGTTCGGCTCCGTCACGCGGCGGATGCACAACAAGTCGTTTACCGTGGATAACCAGGTGACGGTTGTCGGCGGAAGAAACATCGGCGACGAGTACTTCGAAGCCGATCCGAAGGTATCGTTCGGCGATCTCGATGCGATGGCAATTGGGCCGGTGGTCCGGGATGTGTCGTTGTCCTTCGACCAGTATTGGAACAACGCGCTCTCCTATCCGGTTGCGCTTCTGGCCAAACGGCCGCCTGGCGAGGAAGAGTCTGCGAGACTCAAGCAGTTTCTGGCCGAACACATACGACGGAACGAATCCTCCGTTTATGCGGACGCGCTGCGGAATTCCGAATTTGTGGATTTGTTGCGCGACGACAAGCTCGAGTTTCATTGGGGCAACGCCCGGCTCATAGCCGATGAAGCCGACAAACTGGCCCGATCCCGCGATCGGACGGATCTGCATATGGCGGGCGAAATTGCTGCAGCCTTTGCCGAAGCCAGAAACGAAGTCGTGATCTTTTCACCGTATTTTATTCCGGGTGAGGAGGGCACGGATGGGCTAGTCAATCTGGCCAGGTCCGGTGTCAGGGTGCGGGTGCTGACTAACTCCCTGGCCTCGAACAATCACAGCGTCGTGCACGCCAAGTACGCCAGATATCGTAAGCCCCTGCTGCGGGCCGGGGTGGAAATCTACGAGGCCAAGGCAGGCAGCGGGGCACTGCCTCGGGCCGAGAATCCGTTCGGCAGCAGCAAGGAAACCGTGCTGCACGCCAAGTCGTTCCTGATCGACAGGCGTTATCTATTCGTAGGTTCGCTAAACTTCGATCCGCGTTCGTTCACAGAGAATTCAGAGATAGGTATCGTCTTCGAGTCTCCCGAGCTGGCTGCCCAAATCGGCGGCTGGTTCGACGACGAGGTCGCGAGCGTGGCTTATCGATTGGCGCTCGACCCCGACGGACGCGACGCGCTGCTCTGGATCGACGCTTCCAAGCCCGAGGGTGTGAACGTACTAAGGAAAGAACCGGAAACCTCCTGGTGGGATCGCTTCAGCATGCGGCTAATGTCGTGGCTGCCCATTGAGTCGCAGCTCTAGCGACGTTTTACAGCCAGTCCGTGAGCGCCAGCCCGATGCCAATTCTGTTGTTGTAGTTCTCCATATCGATCAGGTTTTCTCCGTAGCCCGAGTAGACTTGCACGAACCCCTTGAGGTGCTGCGCGAGAGGGAATGTCCAGTGCAGTTCGATGCCGCTACGGTTGTCGCTTTGCAGATTGTTCTTCAAGCCTACGGCGAAGGTGTGTCGATCACCCTTGTAAGCAACGCCCAGCTGAATTCTCCCCATGAAGTCCTCGATATTCGGATTGTCATCCAGGTCCGGGTCGTCGACGCGAACCCAGGTTTTCGCGGATGCAGCAAAGCGCCCGCGTTCCATGACGAGTTCGCCGGTTAGCCGATTCCAGCTCCTGGATAGCGGCCGAATCTGCCCGTTCGACTGGTGATTGAAGGCCAGCGAGCCGATCCGCGTGTCCCAGCCGAACAGCCTGAAACTCACTGGTATTTGCCAAACCAGCTCGGGTTCGTGATTGGTCTCGCGGAACGGAGCTGACGCTGCGCTATCGGCATACAGTTGCCAATACGACTGCTGCGTGTAGCCGGCCCAAACGGATGAATTACGCCACAGGTTCGGCAATATCCGGGTCTTAAGGCTAAGCTGATACTTGATTTCCGTCTTGCTGAAGAGGCCGCCGAAATCGCCGTAACTGGAATAGTCGGCCGATCGATTGTAGGTGGCGGGGAGAATGTAATTCGGCCGATGCGGAGTGATCGAGAACCACTGCTGCAAGAGAGACGCTTCCTGTGCACGACGCGATAGAACGGGCGATTCGCGCTCGCCGACTGAACTTGCGACGCCATCCCCTGCGGATACGTCCCGCCCAAAGAAGCTGTCGTAGCAAGCAAGGCGTTCCTGGCCCGCTTCGATCGACGCGCAGCCTTCCGGGCCGCTTGCGGCCATTAGTGGCATTGCCGCGAGCAAACTCAGGCAGGAGAACAAAACAGAATGTCCGGGTTTCATTTGCAGTGCTCCAATAAACTCGATGCCGGCAGGCGTTGCGGTAAGGATAGCCTGGATACTTTGCTTCTTGTCGCTGCTATTCTAGGCGGGCGCTTGTTGAAGGAACGGGAATAATGAACTCCACCCAGCCGTTATCGATAACGGTGTTGTCGATTGTCGTGTTTCGCCGAATTGCCGCGTGCACCGCCTCCTAGTCGTCTCATGAATACACTTACGCTCGAAAGCTTCGTGGCTTACACGGTAGGCATAGTCGTGTTTTTCGCCGGTATGCAGCTTAACCGTCGCGTTTCGATCTTGCGTGCTTACAATATCCCGGAACCGGTGACTGGCGGCCTCATAGCGGCCCTGATCACGCTGGTTTTGTACGTCTTCTTCAACGTCGAAGTAACATTCGAACTGGAGACCCGCGATCGATTGCTCGTGTATTTCTTTACGGCAATCGGCCTGAATGCGCGCGTATCGGATCTCATTGCGGGCGGCCGTCCGCTGCTGATTCTGCTCGGCCTGACGCTCGCCTACATCGTCGTGCAGGATGTAGTCGGCGTGGCCGGCGCGACGCTGCTCGGATTGCCCGGCGAGGTGGGGTTGCTGGCAGGTTCGGCGGCGCTCATCGGCGGGCATGGCACTGCCATCGCCTGGGCGCCGGATTTCGCGGAACGCGGCATAGACGGCGCGCTGGAGATTGGCGTTGCCGCCGCCACGCTGGGTTTGGTGCTGGCCAGTTTGATCGGCGGCCCGATCGCAAAATTTCTCATCGAACGGCATCGCTTGTCGGGTGGAAGCGAAGAGTCGGTCGTTGGCATTGCTTACAAGGATCAAAAGTCCGAGACGATCGAGCACACGGATATTATGGCCGTCATACTCGCCATTCACGTAGCGATTATTCTGGGCTGGTATCTCAACGAGGGGTTCACGGCGGTGGGCTTTAAACTGCCGTTGTTCGTGACCTGCCTGCTGTCGGCAATCGTGATGTCAAATACCGTTCCTCACCTGTTTCCGCGGATGTACTGGCCCGCACGTACGCGCGCATTGGCACTCGTGTCCGACTTCTCGCTCGGGCTGTTCCTCGCTATGTCGCTCATGAGCATGCAGCTATGGTCGATCGCCGGTTTGGCCGGTCCTTTGCTGGCGATTCTGCTGCTGCAGACGGCGGCCGCGGTCACTTTCATTTTTCTAGTCCTGTTTCGCTTGATGGGGCGCGACTATCAGGCGGCTGTGCTCAGTGCGGGTTTTGGCGGTTTTGCGTTGGGCGCGACACCCACGGCGATCGCCAACATGACCGCCGTAACCAAAACGCACGGGCCGGCGCCGCTTGCGTTTATTATCCTGCCGCTGGTAGCTGCATTTTTCGTCGACATAAGCAATTCGTTCGTTTTGCAGATGGCGCTGAATCTGCTGCAGGATGTCGCTCCGCTCAACGCCGTTGGCGGACAGTGACGAATAGGTCCGGATCATTTAAGGAGTGCGCAAAGTGTCAACGTTGGTAACCAGGAGCCTGACCGGGCTTATCGCGCTTACAGCGCTACAAAGCGCGGTTGAAGCAGCCGACTTCCGCAAGTTGTTCAAAGAAACCGATCCTGCGGTGCTTGTCCTGAACACCATCGAACGGGAGGTCGCTCCGCGCAGCGGCCTGGGTGAGGTTGCCCTGCCGGGACTGGGTTCCGGCTTCCTGATCGATACTGAAGGCCACGTCATGACGGCCGCTCATGTCGTGCAAACGGCCGATCTGATCGAGGCCGAGTTCGTTGACGGTACGAAGGTCACTGCGGTGGTCGTCGCCTCCGATCCGATAAAGGACGTTGCACTGCTGAAGCTGGACCAAGTGCCCGAGAACGTAAAACCCGCGAAACTCGGCGATTCCGATAAGGTCGAGATCGGTGAGGAGGTGTTCATCATCGGCGCCCCCTACGGTTTGTCGCATACCTTGTCGGTCGGCCACATTTCCGCCCGGCACACTACCGAGGGCGATCTTATGGGAGCGGTTCAGGCCGAAACCTTTCAGACCGACGCCGCGATTAATCAGGGCAATTCCGGCGGGCCGATGTTCAACCGGCGCGGCGAAGTAATCGGCATCGTTAGCTACATTCGCAGTCAATCGGGAGGCTCGGAAGGACTCGGTTTCGCCGTAACCTCCAATACCGCGGTGGATGCCCTGTTGACTAACCCCACTTCCTGGTCGGGGTTGAGCGGCATCCTACTGACGGGCCGCCTGGCCAGTGCGATGAACGTTCCGCAAAGGGCCGGCTACCTCGTGCAGAAAGTCGCTTCGAGTTCGCCGGCGGCGAGAATGGGGCTGCGGCCGAGCCGGGTGCCGGCAACGATCGCCGGGCGAAGTCTGTTCATCGGAGGAGATATCATCTTGTCCGTTGGCGGGGTGGAGATTGCGCCCGACATGATGCTCGAGTTCCGCGAGAAAACGACGAATATGGAGCGCGGCGATCGTATCCTGCTGGAGGTACTGCGCGACGGCAAAGTTATCATGCTGCAGTCGACCTTTTAGCGAAGACCCCGGCCTGAACACCAGGAGCTATTCCACCTGGCCTGCATCTAGGTGCGCTTCCAGATTGACAAACGTACCGCTCCAGCCCTCGCTGACTCCGAGCCTGCCTTCCTCGGTTACGATGCGCTCATGCACGAGGCGGACGAGCACCGAATCGCCGCTCTCCGTGAACGTGACCGTTACCTGTGAGGCCGGGGTGCTTTCAACCCGTCCGTCTCTGAAGCTGCGTGTGTGTATCCAGGTGAAGACCAGCCGTTTGTCGGCCTCTATCTCGCGGTATTCACCTTCGAGTACGTCCTGACGGCCGTCGGCCGTGCCATAGTCGAAACGCCACCTGCCGCCAACGCGAAGATCGATCTCCGCGGTTTGCAGCTTGCTGTTACCGGGACCGAACCAGGCCACGACCTCGTCCTCGTTCGTCCAGGCGTGAAAGGCTCGTTCGGGCGACGTCTTGAAAACGGCCTCGACGATCACGGTTTCCCCGCCGACCGGAGGCTTGAGGAACGGTAATGTCATGCGTCGCGTTCCACGTGTTCGGCGAGCGCCTGAAACTGGTCGTTCCAGAAGCCCTGATACGTTTCGAGCCAGGCGGCGGCGTCTTTCATCGGCGCGGCTACGAGTCGGCAGTAGCGTGTCCGGCCTCGTTTCGTAACCTGCACCAGTCCGGCATCGGATAGCACGCGCACGTGCTTCGACACGCCGGTCTGCGACATGTCAAACGGCTCCGCCACCTCAGAGAGCGGCGCTTCCCCAAGACTCAGGCGCGCGAGAATGGCGCGCCGCGTGCCGTCGCCTAGGGCGGTGAAGACCTGGTCAAGCTCGTGCATGCTCGTCTCCGATATAGTCAACTTAGTAGTTGACTATATTCGCAATCAAGGTAAAGTCAACTTATCGGTTCAGTTTAGCGGGAAGCACCATGAAACTCTATTCAGGGCAAACGCCCAACGGTCTGCGAGTCAGCGTTTTCCTCGCGGAGAAAGCAATAACACTACCTACCGAGATGCTCGATATACCCAGTGGCGAGGCCAGGGCGCCGGAGTTTCTGCACAAGAACTCGCTGGGCGAGATTCCGGTTCTCGAGCTCGACGACGGTACGCTGCTTACGGAGAGCCTGGCGATTTGCCGCTATCTCGAAGCGCTGTATCCGCAGAACCCGCTCATGGGCTCGACGGCTCTCGAAACCGCGAAGATCGACATGTGGTCGCGCCGCATGGAGCAGCAGATCATGGGGCCTGTCGGCGAGGTCGGCAGACACACGTTTCCGTTCTTTGCCGACAAGTTCGAGCAGATCGCGGCTTACGCCGAAACCCAGAAGCGGCTGCAGGAAAAGAAGTGGGCCTGGCTCGATGCGGAACTCTCCGACGGGCGCACGTACGTTTGCGACGATACGTTTTCGGTAGCCGATATCACCGGCATGGCCGCGCTAATGATTTGTGAGTTCGCGCGCATGCCGGTGCCCAAGGGTCTCAGCCACGTGAAGCGCTGGGAGACTGCTCTTCGGGAACGCCCGTCGTGGCCTCAATAGCCGTTACCGCGGACAGGGCGGTCATGGCGGTGAATGCCGTCACGGGAAGGACATAAGATCCAGGAAGGGCCGGCAAGGCCGTCGACTTGTCAAGACCGTCTTCCGGTCGTGACTGATAGCTACCGAAGTCGTTACCATTGCGTATCAAAAGCGACAGTACCGGCAGTCAACCATGAACGTTGCAGGAAGCGGGAGCACGGAACGGGCGTTGCGAGCGGCTCTTACGCTCGCGATTGAATACATTCACCAGCGCGAACTAAACCCTGTCGGCGCGCCGGCTTCGGTTGAGGAATTGCGCCGGAGGCTGCTAATGCCGCTGCCTCTGGAGTCTTCGGACCCCGTTGCCGTGCTGCACGAGCTTGCTCGGAGCGTTGACGGAGGGCTTGCCCGCAGCACGGGAGGGCGATTTTTCGGCTGGGTCATCGGCGGTGTAACGCCGGCGTCTTTGGCGGCCGACTGGATGACCGGCGTCTGGGACCAGAACGCCGGCATGTACGAGGTATCGCCGGCGGCTGCCGTCGTCGAAGAAGCGTGCGGCAAATGGCTGATCGAGCTGCTGGGTTTGCCGAAGGAGAGCAGCTTTGCTCTTGTTACCGGCTGTCAGATGGCGCATGTTACGTGCCTCGCCGCGGCACGGAATTCGCTGCTCTCGCGTGAGGGTTGGGACGTCGAGCGTGACGGACTCTATGCTGCGCCGCGGCTTCGTGTCATATCCAGCAGTCAGCGGCACGGCTCCATCGAACGGGCGCTGCGCATCCTTGGGATGGGCAGCGGCAGTGTTACGGATATCGACGTTGGCGACGACGGCGTGTTGTCCGGTGCTGCGCTGGAAGCGGCTTTGGAGGACAATCGAAACGCCCCTCGAAACGTACCCACGATTGTCCTCCTGCAGGCGGGTGACTTGAATACGGGATACTTCGACGATTTCGATGAGTTGATCCCGATAGCGCGCAAACACGGGGCCTGGGTGCATGTGGACGGCGCATTCGGTATGTGGGCGGCCACGAGTAAAGAGCACAGCCATTGGGTAAGCGGTATCGGGAAGGCCGATTCCTGGGCGACGGACGGCCACAAGTGGCTAAACGTGCCTTACGACTGCGGCTATGCTTTCGTGCGCGATCGGACGGCGCATTACGCAAGCCTTGGGCACAAGGCAAGCTATCTCATTCACTCGAAGGAAGCCCGTGACCCGATAGACTGGACTCCCGAGTATTCCCGGCGTGCTCGTGGCTTTGCGACGTATGCGGCGATAGCGAGCCTCGGACGGGAGGGGATTGGCAACATCGTCGATAGCTGTTGTGAGCACGCCAGAACGCTGGTTGATGCGATTGGGGCGCTGCCCGGCGTCAGTATTCTTCAACGCCCGACCATCAACCAGGGATTGCTGAGGTTTCTGGATCGGCGGCCGGGCGCCGCGGAAGCGGAGCACGACGCCATGACAGATGCTGTGACGAAGCACATTGTAGCGTCCGGTGAAGCATTTTTTGCATGTACGACCTGGCACGGGATGCGCGCGATGCGAATATCCGTCTCCGACTGGAACACGACGTCTGAGAAAGTTGCCCGCGTCGTGACGGCCGTTGAAACGGCTCTCCGAGACGTGGCGAAGAACAATTTTCGATAACTCGCTGAGGCTCTTCGCTACGCGTCTACCGGAATTGTCATACTCGGAATCCGGCCCAGTTTATAATAAGAGGAATGGACGATTTCGATAAGCTGCATGTAGCGACCAAGTTCGCATCCTATCCTGAAGACATGCGTACGAAGCTCTTGCTTCTTCGCAAGCTGATACTCGAAACGGCGGCAAGTACGTCGCCTGAGGACGCTGTTGAAGAGACCCTGAAATGGGGTGAGCCGAGCTATATATTGAAGGGCGGCAGTACGATCAGAATAGACTGGAAGGCATCGAACCCTGATTACTATGCGATGTATTTCAACTGCAATACGAAGCTGGTGGACACCTTCAAGGAGCTCTACTCCGGCGTTTTTAACTTCGAGGGTAAGCGTGCGATCGTCTTCCACCGCGGCGATCGCGTGCAGGCGGCCGCTTTGAGACGGTGTATCGCTATGGCTCTTCAATACCATCGGCTGAAACACCTTCCTCTACTCGGTGCCTAATGCACGTTTTTCTCAGGAGCCCTGGTCTGGCAGCGCTCTTCTGCGGGTTGTTCGCAGTTACCGGCTGCATTCAGCCGATACCGCGTAAGGCGCTTCCCGAATGTGATGTTTGCATCACGGTCTCCCCTACTGCCGGGGAGCCGGCGCTGAACGTCGAAGTCAGACTTTCCGAACCCGTCGAGGAGTATCGGTTCGAGCCGCTGAACAAACCGCAGAGGTCCCGCGGCTGGACCGTTCCAGGTGACGAATGGCAATTCGACGGAGAGCTTGTATCCCGTACGGACGGTCAGCCGTTCAACCGCTTTGTCGTCCGGCTTACAGAGGACGAGCGGTTTTTCGACAGGCGATATGTCGCCGTAGATCGTGTGGGCGACGAAAGCTGGCTATTGTTCCTGGGCGCACTGGCGCCGGCCACGGGCAGCATGTCAGTCCGGTTTGAGCGCTTCGGGCGGGAGGCCGTCGTCCGCGACGGCCGTACCGTGGTGCCCGTATCCCGGTTCACGCTGCGCTACGAGAACGACGACCGGCTGATCTACGTTGGTTCGCGCAGACACTTCCTGACTGTCGCCGAGGGTATAGTCGCGGGTTCCGAGGCGCCCACGTGGCTGACGTCCAGGGTCAGCGAGACGATGAACACGGTACTATCGAGCGCCACGGAGGGCTTTGGCGTTGCGCCCAGCTCGCTGCCCACGGTGTACGTGACGAGCAAGGCAGGCGATTCCGGTGCCGGCTACAAAGGTGGCGTACTGAGTCAGGGCGTCATGGCTATTCGGCTGCGAGGTATCGACCTTGACGCGCCCGACGAAGATCTGATCGAGATTGTCAACAACACCGTGGCGCACGAAGCCGTGCATTTCTGGATCGGGCAGGATTACCCCAATGCCGACGAGGAGACGCAGTCGTGGTTGCACGAAGGCAGCACGGAGTATCTTGCCGACCGGTTCCGTGTGAGCAGCGAACTTGTTGTGGACGAAGCCGAGACAAGGCTGAACGCGTGCCGCATTGGTCTTGGTGACCTGGCGCTGGACGGTTCGCGCGGACCCGTACACGGCTCGATGCCCTACGATTGCGGCTACGCAATGAATTTCTTCGCCGAAATTGCCTCGCTGCGCGCAGGAAACGGGGATATCGCGGCGATCTGGCGGAGAGTATTACAACGAACCGAGGCTCCCGGTTTCACGGCAGAGAGTTTTCTCGCTGTTGCCAACGAAGCCGGGGAGAACGCTGCTGACGATCTGTTTCGGCGCTTTCTGCAGGGCAAGTCCGGACGCCGGAGCGGGCTGGACGGTGCATTGCGAAACCTGGGCATAGAGACGACAAGCAGGCTTCCCGACAGGCGCGAGGGGCATCGCTTGCGTCTGGCCGTGTTGATGCCGTTGCTCGGGAGTCTGTGTAAGGACTCTTACGGGTTCATGACCTTCGACGACCACATCAAGCTCGACACGGGCAAACGCTGCGGCAACGACCTCGAAGGCGACCCTGAGATCGTCAGGATCGGCGAGTACTCGATATTGGAGCAGCCTTACAAAGCTTATCTCTACTCCAGAACGGTCTGCGGTAACAGCGGGGCTCTCGCGCTGTGGCAAAAAGATGCCCTTGCTCCGCTCACAGTGCCTTGCAACGCGACGATCGAGCTCCTGCCGGAGCTGCTCGAGTTCACGAACACGCCGGGCTTGCCGCCTGTTTAGTTCATCAGCCGGTGCTCATGACGGCGCTACTGCGATTCCGCGGTGCGGCCCAGCCGCCGGCCGGCGGCGCTCCACAACGGCGCCACAAGTCGCGTGACGAGCGGGATGAGCAGCAACCCGAGTATCAGGCCGAAGATCCCGTCCAGCGTCGCTTTTGCAATCCATTCGACGGCGCCTTCGGCGGCCGATATCGCATGACCGGCGGCGGCGGCCCAGTCGTGAATCAAATGGCCCAGCCAGGTCAGACCCAGTCCCTCCATGCCGTGAATCACGATGGAGCCGCCAACCCACAGCATTGCGGCCGTGCCGATGGTCGAAAGCAGGACCAGAAACCGCGGCATGCCGCGGACAATACCGCGGCCGGCGGCGCGGGTGACGCGAAGGCGGCCGGCGCGACTCATAAGCAGACCCATGTCGTCGGCCTTTACGATTAGCGCAACGCCGCCGTAAACGACAATCGTAATGCCGATCGCGACCACGGCAAGCGTCGCGGCCTGCAGCCACAGGTTGCCGCCCGGAATCGCGGCTAAGGCAATAGTCATGATTTCCGCCGACAGGATGAAATCGGTTTTGATGGCTCCCGCCACCCGCTTTTCTTCGAGGTGCAGCGGCTCTCCAACATCCAGATCGGCCTCTACATGCGCGTCGGCGTGCGGGAATAGCGTGTGAAACACTTTCTCCGCCCCCTCGAAGCACAGATAGGCCCCGCCAAGCATGAGCAGCGGATTGATTGCCCACGGCGCAAAGACCGACAGCAGCATGCCCGCCGGCAGCAGTATCAGCAGTTTGTTGCGAATCGAGCCTTTGGCGATACGCCAGACGATGGGCAGCTCGCGGCTGGCCTCGAAGCCGTGGACGTATTTGGGCGTAACCGCGGCATCGTCGATGACGGCTCCGGCGGCTTTTGCGCCGGCTTTTGCGGCCTGGCCAATAACGTCGTCTACCGAGGCGGCCGCCACCTTGGCGATTGCCGCCACGTCGTCCAGCAGCGCCAGAAGGCCGCTCATGCTTGCACCCTCTTATAGCCCTTTGTCTCGCGTGTCATCGGTTTCCTGTCGATCTGCCGCCGCTTTGGCGTTGATTCGTCTTCGTTGCGATATGATTGCAGCACGAGCACCGGGCTCTCGCCGCCGCCGCAAAGCATACGCGGAAGGGGCCGATCACAGAAGCCTCGCGGCAGAACGCGGGAGTGGCGGGGTGCGCGTGCTGCTGTTGACGACTGGAAAGTATCCGATCCCGGTGAAAAAACAAAAGGACATCACGCGCTTACTCAACGACTGGCGAACGGGCGATCCAGCGCTGATGGACCAGATCCTGCCCGCCGTGTACGACGAGCTGCACCGCGTGGCGCAGAGCTACATGCGCGGCCAGCCGGCGCAGCATACTCTGCAGGCGACCGCGTTGATAAACGAAGCCTTCAGCCGGCTCGGCGACGTCAAAACCGAGCTTGAAAACCGCGGGCACTTCATCGGTATAGTAGCCAACATCATGCGCCAGATCCTCGTGGATCACGCTCGTGCGAAACAGGCGCAAAAGCGCGGCGGCGGGGTGCAGAAGGTGCCGATCGACGAGGGTGCAGTCGGCAAGGAGGATGCATCGACGGATGTTCTTGCGCTGGAGGCAGTGCTTGCCGACCTGGAAAAGAAGGACCCGCGCAAAGTCCGTATTGCGGAGCTTTACTACTTTTGCGGCGGTACGTACGCGGAGACCGCCGCGGCTCTCGATATTTCCGAGGCAACGCTGCATCGGGAGCTGCGGATGCTGCGAGCGCTGCTTGCGCGGCGCCTGAAGGATTAACAGAGAGCTGCAGCCACCGGATAATTTACGTAAAGTAAGTTATATAACTTATTGAATAGTAAAATATTACTAATCAATCCTTGTACCTTAACAGGCGAACAGGAATTCTTGAGGGTGTTTATCGGCGGTTTTCGAAGTAGGACATAACAACAGCCAAGCGGACCTTTCCGGAGTTCCCCATGAACTATTTCGAATACAACGCATTAAAAGTCCATACCCTCACGCGATCGGAACCGCGCTACGAAGAACTGGTGTTCACGGGCGACGAGGTCATTGAAGTCGACGAAGATCACACCGTCACGGTGGACGACGTTCGCGCTTACATTCGCAACATGCACGACGGTCAGGCCGACGATGAGGACGGTTTGGAGTCTTTGCGTATTAGCGCTAGCCGAGCGGCGTAGCCGGCGGTGGAGGACGGCAGTTCGAATCGCTCCGGCGAACCCTGCCTGCAAAAAGACTTTGCGCTCCGCGAACTGAAGCGCCGGGTAAACTTGCTGCTGTGCACGCTGATCGAGGCTGACGACTCGGTGGATCTGGAGCAAAAACTCGCGGTCAGCTACGCTGCGTTGAAGGAAACACGGGAAGTCGCCGCGGTGCTGCGCCGGGTTATCGCGGTTCTGGAGCGTTGCAAGGATGGCGAAGTCTAGGGCCCAAGGCACCGTTGTGCGCGAATCCGCTGCCGCTTGCGCAAAGCTACAGCGCCTCGGCTTCGGCCCCGCGGCCCGAAGCGTGCAGTGAGCGGGCGTAGTCTCTCAGCAGTTCGTCCAGATTCGGGTTGTCCACTCGGACGGAACCGCCGCTGCGCTCGAGAATCGTCCGCGCCTCCCGGTACAGCCCATCTGCTTCGTCGTAGCGTTGCTGGTCGCGAAGGTTGTTGGCGAGGCTCCAGCGGCTCAGCGCATTCCAGTAATCGTCCGGATCGGCGATGCGCGAGAACAGCGTCACGGCGTCGCGGAGTACCCGCTCGCCCTCCGCGTAGCGCTGAAGCCCGTCGCTCAGCACCCAGCCGAGGTTGTTGAGGCAGGCACCCACCAGCGTGTGGTCCGGGGAAAACCGGCTTTGCAGGATGTCGAGTTGACGCCGGTAGGCCGTTTCGGCGTCGGCCCATCGACCTGTCTGCGCCAGAGTCAGCCCAAGCTCCTCCAGCACGACGGCCACCTGGAAGTGGTCACTCGCGAGCGCATTGGCAAAATGCCGTTCTGCACGCCGCAAGCTCAGCAGTGCTTCTTCGTAACGCTGCTGCGTTCTGTACAGGCGACCGATCAGCAGCAGACTGGTGCCGATATCGGGGTGGCTGGCCTCGAGGACCTTCTCGCGGATCGCAAGCGCGCGCAGCAACTGCGCTTCAGCCTGTTCGTGCTCGCCAAGGGCTGTATCGATTTGCGCGAGCAGATCGAGGTTTTCCGCGACGAGGTAGTGATCCTTGCCGAGCGCCGTCTCACGAATGGACAGCCCGCGTGACAGATAAGCGTGTGCCTCGTCGAAGCGGCCCTCACGCTCCATGAACCAGCCGAGGTGTACGAGGCTGTTCGCAACCTGTGGCTGGTCGGCGCCGTAGGCCGCTTCCCGAATTTGCAGCGCCCGCAGGTAATGGGCCTCGGCAACCTCGGCTTGGCCGAGATACCAGGAGACCTGCGCAAGGCCGTTGAGGCTCTCGGCCACGGCGGGATGCTCGGGATCGAAAACCTTTTCGCGGATGGCCAGAGCACGCAGATGCGCCGCCTCGGATTCCTGATAGCGGGCTTGCTGACTGTACAGCGCACCCAGCGCAAACAGCGTTTCCGCTACGTCGGGGTGGTCCGGACCCAGCAGCTCCAGCCGCAGGCTCAATGCCTGTTCATCGAGCTCCACCGCCTCGCCATACAGCCCGAGACTGCTATAGACGTCTCCCATGGTACGCATTAGCCGGGTACGCACTTCGGGCTGCGTGTTGAGGTCGTCCACGATGCGCTCGGCGCCGCGGTCGAGCAGTTCCCGCGCGGTTACCGTGTTGCCGCGTGCTTCGCCAGGGTCGGAGACCTTGAAGAGGTTGGTAAGAAAGTCCGAGACCTGGCGGAGGGTCTCGGCCTCGAGTTCCGCCTGCGCGTACGCGGCCTGCGCGGCGGTTCGCAACTGGATCTCGCGAATGCCGAATGCGAGCAGGATCGCGATGATAGACGTCGTGACGGAAAGGGCCACCCAGTGTCTGCGCAGATACTTGCGAAAAACATACGAGAATCTCCGTTGCCGCGCGGTTACCGGCAGGTGATTTCGATAGCGTCTGAGATCGCTCAGCAGCGATTCGACCGTGCGGTATCGCGCTGCCGGCGAATAGCTGGTCGCTTTTTGCACGATAGCCCGCAGGTCGGGATCGAGTCCGGGTACCGCAGTGCTTCGGCTGACGCTTTCGGCGAGCTCCGAGCGCGCCGCGAGTTTCGTCTCGGGCGGCAGTGTTTCGGTAACGTCGAACGGTTTCTGTCCTGTCAGCAATTGGTACAGGAGCACGCCGAGTGCGTACACGTCGCTGGCCGCGGTTGGCGTTTCTCCCACGAGCTGCTCGGGGCTTGCGTAGTCCGGCGTGCAGGCTCTGTGCCCGGTTTCGGGATCGTCGATCAGCCGGGTAATGCCAAAGTCGAGCAGCTGAGGTGTTGCGTCCTTCCTGATCAGTACGTTCGCGGGTTTGATATCCAGGTGCAGCACGAGATTGCTGTGCGCGTGCTGAACGGCATCGCCCAGCTTGTCGAACAGTGCGAGCCGTTGTTTGGTCGACAATCGGTGTTCGTCGCAGTATTCGTCAATCGGTATCCCGTCGACGTACTCGGCCATGAAATACGGCCGGCCGTCGTCCAGTTGCCCGGCATCGATTAGCGCCGGGACATACGGGTGCTGGAGTCTTGCGAGTACCCGCAGTTCGGTTTGGAAGTGCGCGACGTATTCGTCTTCGTTGAGCTTGCGGCTCACTACCTTCACGGCCACGCTCTTTTCGAACTGTCCGTCGGCGCGCGTGGCCAGATACACCTCGCCCATGCCGCCGCGGGCGATCAGTTCGTCAACCCGATATGCGCCCAGCCGCTCGCCCTCGATGGAGGGCTCCGTAGCTACTTCCGTGGCGAGATTGGAGACGGAGCGCTGGACACGCTCGTCGTCAATGTCTGCCGAGGTCAGCAGGTCATGCAGCATGTCGCGCAGCTCAGGATCGTCGCCGCACTCGCGTTCGCAAAACCCGGCCACTTCGTTGCCCGGCAGCTCCGAGCCCTGGTCGAACAGCACGGAGAGCCGTTGCCAGCGATCGTCCGGTTCGATGCTGCTCATCTGGCTTCCTGCCGACGGTTTGTTTGCAGCCTCAAGCTCACGTCACTCACGGTGTTTTGCAGATAAGGGCCGTCGCCCGGTGGTGAAGAGCGACGTGCGAACGGGCAGGTCGCTCGGGTGCATGATAGCGCAAAAGAAAGCGGCTAAATTAGATATATAAAACAATTGCTTACACCGTAGGGGAAATTCTTTGAGGGAATCCACCGGCCGATTTCGTTAAGCTCATCAGAAACCTTATTTACCCATCGGACGAGAGCACCGCCGTGCTCCGGGGGAACACCCATGAAATATCTGACGCTTATCGCGCTGGCCGTGTGCCTGACGCCGCCGGCTTCGGCCGCAGCGGCCGGCGACGAGGGTTACCACGAACTCACGGCGCACGCGGCGCATCGTCGCGGCGCAAGAGGGTTTCCTGTGCGCCTGACTTTGGTCTCACCGCTGAGAGCAGACGAGCGATCGATTCAACACGCCGCGGGCTGGCCGCTGGCATTCAAGATCAGCGCACGGCGGAACGTGACGCTGGTCGTCCCGGCTGTTGGCGGCGGGTCGCCCTCGGCGTGGCCGGAACCCGGCGCCACCAGCTTTCTGATGCTGAAGGATCTGGATGGCTGCCCATCCGCCGGTGGACAGATACTGGACCCACTCGGTCAGCCCGCTTGTCCGGATACGCCCGAAGACGAACTCTGGATTGCCTTTACGCCGGACGAGGACATGCCCGACGTCCCGGATGCACAAGGCTCGGACGAACTGCGGCTGGCCATGAAAAGCCCGTTTCTGCGGCCCATCGTGAATTACAAGAACGATTTGCCGCACAGTTTCGGACCCAGGGTGCACGAAACCGCGGACGGCCTCGGCTACGGGGCAAACGACGATCTTCCGGGGTTTGTGCTGTTGGCCGACACTGGTGTCGGCGTGGTGCTCAGCGATCTCGAAGTCGTCGAAGAAGACGGAGTGCTCGTGACCCGCGGCTGGGAACGGCCGGTGCCCATGCAAAGCCGTAATCTTGCGGGCTTCATGACGTCCGTGGCTTACGAACTCAACGATGAAAGAGGACGCACGACGATCACTACGAGACTGACGGTGCCCCGGCATTTGACCGAACGCCGCTACCTGGAAGATCAGTGTTTCGTAAACGACGACGGCGGCTGCGACACCGCACATCGCGTCGAAGGCGGGCCGATACTGCCGGAAGATACCGTCAGTCTGGACGAGTACGACGTAACGATTAAGGCCTTCGTGGTGCAGGGCACGGCGCCGTCCGTTGTGGTCGACTGCAACGAAGACGGTTACGTCGGGGCGGCAGACGCCGTGTGCATGGGTTATCGGCTGCTGTCGAGAGAGGTTGACGCCACCATCCGCCAGATAGGCCGTTCGGACGACTGTAACCGTCTGGCCGATCCCTGGGGATCGAACGCGGCGGCGGGCCGCAAGTTCGTCGACTTCGACGGCAACGCGAATGCGTTTACGCTGTCATGCCCAGGGGGCAGTACCGGCGGCGGTTCTCCGCCTCGGCAGCGCGAGAGTCGTTGATACATGCAGCAGTCTATTGCACACATAACGCTGGTGGTACGCGACTACGACGAAGCGATTGAGTTCTACACCCAAACGCTGCAGTTCGAGCTGCTTGAAGATTCGTATCAGCCTGAGCAGGACAAGCGCTGGGTGGTCGTGTCGCCGCCGGGCGGCGGCAACGGCGCGAGTCTGCTTTTGGCGCGGGCGTCCAGCGAGGAACAGGAGGCCTTCATTGGCAGCCAGTCCGGCGGCCGTGTGTTTTTGTTCTTGCGCACAGACGATTTCCGCAGGGATTACGAAGACATGCTCGCGCGGGGCATCCGCTTCGTTCGTGAGCCGAAAACAGCCGAGTACGGCACGGTGGCGGTCTTCGAAGACCTTTACGGCAATCTCTGGGATCTCATTGAGTACGCGCCGGGGCACCCGCTCGCACTATGATGCTTTAGCTTGCGTCGAGTAACTTGTGCATGCAGTCCGCCGAATCCGGGCACAGCGAAGAGAACTGTCGTGTCGCCCTAATGGCGTCGGGTACTTGTTCGCGAGGGACAGCGGTGTAACCAAGTTGGCTGAAGAACCCGGTCTCGGTCTCGGTCAACAGGAACAGCTGTGCGGCACCCGCTTTTCTTGCGAAGTCCTCGAGATGTGCAACCATTCGTATTCCCAAGCCTCTCCTGCGCATTGCGTGGCTGACTACTAACGAACGCAGCAGCCCCACAGAGCCATAGATTTCCGTGCCGATAGCCGCGACGACTGCACCGTCGGCGGTTGCAACCGAAAGTACGACTTCATCGCGATCGATATCGTCGATCGGCAAACCTGCTTCACTCAGCAAGGCCGTGACCTCACGCAAGGCAGAGGGTATTTCGGACAGCGGTGAGATTTGCACGGCTAAGGGCACTTGATGTTATCCGCTAGTCCGATTGCAGGCGCTTTTCCCGGCCGCTTGCGCGCCGGTCGTAGGGCGCCAGCGTACTGAGCAGCATCCAGTCCGGAAACGACGATTTGAGCTCTTCCGGACCAGTGAGCCGAATCTTTCCGGAACGAATTTCCCCTCGCAAGTTGCGAAAGCCCCGCCACGCTTCGACGAAACGGCGCATGTCGGATTTCACGTGCAAATCGGTTTCATAGCCAGGGTCCTTCAGGCACATCTCGACTTCGCCGCTCTTGTTCACGAGCCAGAAGCGCCGGAACTCCGTCGGAGTGCCAGTGAATTCGAACTCGACGACCGTGCGTCCCGGCGGCATGGCGCCGGTATCCATACGTAGCGACATACTCCAGGCGAGGAACGCCGGGTCGAGATCGTCCATACACATGTCGCGCGACCAGCGCTGTCCCCACACGGCCATGCCTTCGACCAGGTCGTTCAGGTCCAGAGTGGCATCCGTGGGCTCGTAGCGGTAGCGATTTCCGTTTCCAATACGGCGGCGTTTGAGCAGGCCGGCGTGCTCGAGCTCGGACAGTCGCGTCGACAGCAGGCTAGGCGAAATTTTCGGCAAACCCCGGTGGATCTCGTTAAACGTACGGCAGCCGTCGAGCAGCCGGCTAATGACGAGCACGGTCCATCGCCGGCACAGGAGTTCGGCCGCCAGCGCCAGCGGGCAATACTGACCGTAGGTGGAGCCGTTTACCGGCGATTTAGACATGCTGTTTGCAGCTCAACTTACTACAGAAATAATAGTAGTCCATCCCGCGAAGGGGCGGTAGGGTTTGTCGGGCGATTAGGGGAGGGTGCTGTGAGGAAAGCCGGTTTGTGTTTGGTCTTGATCGTTCTGGCTGCGTGCAGCAGGCACGCATCGGCGGAGGACGCGGTACTCGTAACTGACTGGAATGCAGCGGTGTTGCAGGTTGCCGAAGCCGAGGACGGTTTCATGACGCTGAAGGGATTGCGAACGGCCGCGATGATGCACTTGGCAATGCACGATGCCCTAAACTCGGTCGACAGCCGCTATGCAAGCTATCTGCCCGGCGAACCGGCGCCCGATGCGAACCCCGCCGTTATGGCAACGCAAGCCGCGTTCTACATTGCGGCCGATCAGTATCCCGATAACAGGCAGCACTTCGAGATTCTGCGCAAACGGTGGCTGGACAAACTGAGCGAGGACGACGTCGACCGGAACGATCTGGCAAAAGGCAACGCGGTGGCGCAGGCGATTATCGAGAATCGCAAGGGCGACGGCTGGGACGCCGAAGCGGAGTATCGCTGGCACCCCATGGCGCCGGGTGTCTACGCTGAGTTTCAGGAGCATAGCGGTACGCCGCAGGGATTCGTCTTTGGCGCCGGCTGGGCCAAAGCGCGCGGCTTTGCACTCGAGCGGCCCGATCAGTTTCGCAGTCCTCCTCCGCCTGACATACCAAGTGCGGCGTACGCGCGGGCGTTCAACGAGGTGCAAGCCCTTGGACGCTTTCAGAGTATGCAGCGAACGCCGGAGCAAACGCATATTGCGCTGTGGTGGAAAGACTTTGTGGAGAGCTCACACAACCGTCTGGCGAGGGATCTCATTGTTAAGGAACGTCTAACGCTCAGGGAGGCCGCCCGGCTGCTGGCTTTGCTGAATATGGCTGTATTCGACGGCTACGTCAGCAGCTTCGATAACAAGTTTCACTACAACCATTGGCGGCCATACACGGCCATCCGCTGGGCGGAGCACGACGGTAATCCGGATACCGCTGCCGAAGAGACCTGGACCAATACGCATCGCCATACCTATGCGTTCCCGTCTTATCCTTCTGCGCACGGAACGGCGTGTGCCGCGGCGATGAGCGCGTTTGGCGAAGTGTTCGGTGACGACTATCGGTTTCGGATGCGGACTCCGATGGTCGATGTTGCGGGGCCGTTTTCCGGCAAGATCGAGATGCATCCGCCGACCCGCGAGTTCGAGTCTTTTGCCGACGCGGCCATGCAGTGCGGTCTGTCGCGAATCTATCTCGGTATCCATTTTCGCTACGATTCGGAGGAAGGCGTTCGACTGGGTGAAAGAGTGGGTCTAAACGTCGTGAGCAAACACCTGAGGCCAACCAAGACCAACTAGCCAGGCCATTGCCAAGCCCTCCCGAATGCTTTACCGTGACGCTTCACTTGACGGGTGAACGAGCGCCTCTCGGCGCTCGTTAAAAGGGAAGACGGTGCGCGTGGTCCAGGCGATACGCAACTCCGTCACTGCCCCCGCAACGGTAATCGAGTAAGCCGATCAAGACGCCACTGCGCATATGCGCGGGAAGGCGGTCGGCGCGATCAAAGCATCACTCGGAAGTCCGGAAACCTGCCTGTCGATGATTCACGGTTCAACTGCGGCGGGCGGTTGTGCGTCGTCAGCGGCGTTGTCTCCTGTCTCACGAGAACCCACTGTTGGAGTCGGGGTACTCCAGAGGGGACAGGTATGCATTTTCTTCTGCGGGCGGCCTCTGTCGGTTGCCTTCTCACGTGTTCGGCACTTGCGTTTGGTGAATCCATCGATCCGGTAGACGAGATCGTCGTCAGCGGGGCTCGGACACCAATCGGCGTAAGTCGCCTGGGCAGCGCGGCAACCGTTGTTACGCGGGCGCAAATCGAAAACCGTCAGGTCCGGTATGTCGCCGATCTGTTGCGTTCGGAGCCCGGGTTCGAGGTTAGCCAAACGGGCGTAACAGGCACCCAGACGCAGGTCCGCGTTCGCGGTTCCGAAGCCAATCACGTGCTCGTGTTGATCGACGGCATTCGGGTCAACGACCCGGCAACGAGCGATGAGTTTCGCTGGGAGCATTTGTCTACTGCCGGTATCGAGAGGATCGAAATCGTTCGCGGGCCGCAGAGCGCCCTGTGGGGCAGCGATGCGGTGGGCGCGGTGGTGAACGTCATCACTCGTTCGCGCGACTCGGGGGAACGGCTGGGCCTGTCACTCGAATCGGGAAGCAATAGTACGCTGAACCTGAGTGCGCGAGGTTCTGCGTCGCTTGGCGGCTGGAATGTATCCGGCAGTGTGGAGTCCCTCGATACCGACGGTGAGAACATCTCGCGCACCGGAAGTGAGGACGACGCGTCGGATCTCAGCACAGTCACGCTTGGGGCTGGTTATTCGTTTACCGACTCACTCTCGATGTCCACGAATCTTCGCTGGCAGGAAAGCAGCACGGAGACCGATCCCGTCGATTTCTCCACTGGCCTCCCGACTGACGCCGACCGCCGCACGGACAGCGAAAACCGCGTGGCATCGATCGGTTTCGAGCTGCAGCCCGGCGAAACCCGGCAGCGGCATTCCCTGCTGTTGAGCTATTTCGACAGCGAGCACGTCAATCGCGTGGACGGTCTCGAAGACTCTTCCACGGAGGCGGATCGTTTGACGGTTCGCCTGCAGTCGGACCTTCCGCTTGCCGATAATCTGCTTGCGCTGGCCGTCGAGCACGAGGAGAGCGATTTCAGCCAGCGGGGCGCAATCGGCTTCGGCGATCCGAACCAGGATCAAAGCATGCATGTCAGCAGCGCCATTGCCGAGTTCCAATACCTGAGCGTCGAGCGCATGAGCGTAATACTTACCGGCCGCTTCGACAGCTACAGCGACTTCGACGATGCGTTGACGGGACGTCTGTCGTTCGCATACTCGCTGACCGAAAACTCCCGCCTGCGTGCAAGCGTCGGACGCGCGCAGAAAGCGCCGACATTCACCGAACGATTCGGCTTCTTCCCGGGACAGTTCCTGGGCAACCCGGATCTCGAGCCCGAAACCTCGCTGTCTTACGAGATAGGGCTCGATCAGACTCTGCTCGACGGCGCGGTTCTGCTTAGCGCGTCGCTGTACGCCCAGGACCTCGACAACGAAATCAACGGTTTTGCCTTCGACCCGGTCAACCTTGTCCTGACCGCCGTCAATCGTACCGAAGAAAGCAAACGCTCCGGGGTCGAACTCGACGCACGTATCCTGCTTGCGGACTGGTTAGACATCCGCGCCAACTACACCTACACGGATAGCTCAGAGGTCAATACGTCCGCGGTCAGGGTGAGGGAGATTCGACGCCCAAGGCATAGCGGCAGCGCTGCTTTCAACGCAAGGCTTGCAGACGACAGGCTAAACATCAATCTGGTCGCCGACTATGGCGGCACGCGGACCGACGTGTTCTTCCCGCCGTTCCCGGGCGAACAGCAGACGGTAACGCTGTCGAACTACTGGCTGCTCGATCTGGCGGTTTCTTATCGTCTGTCGTCCACGCTGCAGGCCTTCGTGCGCGGTGCGAACATCCTGGACGAAGACTATGAGCAGGTATTTGGCTACCGGACTCCGGGGCGGACGGCGTTTGTCGGCATACGGGCCGACTTCGGCCGCTAGGAGTTCGACATGAAACTTATCATCGTTGCGCTCGCCACCGTGATTCACCTTCTGCCGCATCCGTTCGGCGTATCGAGTGTCGGGGCGCTAGCCCTGTACTCGGGCGCCAGCGAGCGCTCGGCTCTGCGGTGGTTCGTTCCGCTCGTGCCGCTGTCTCTCGGTCTGGCGCTGACGGGTTTGTACGATCTCCGGGTTCTTACCGCCGTGCTGGCCGGGTTCGTCCTGGCTACCTGTGCCGGCCGGTTCTTTCTGTCGCCCCGGCGTTCGCTGAAACGCTTTGCCGGTGCCGTCGCGACCGGAGCGTTCACTTTCTACGCGTTATCGAACTTCGGCGTGTGGCTCGCTTTCTACCCGCGCGACCTGAGCGGTCTGATTGCCTGTTACGTCAACGGCTTGCCTTATCTCGGCCAGGCGATGCTCGCGGACGCGATGTACTGCTTTGTGCTGTTCGGCCTGCATGCGGCTCTCGAGCGCCGGCAGCCCGCAACCGAGCCGTCGTGAAGATCGCGACGCTTCTGCCCAGCGCCACGGAAATTGTCCGGTCGCTCGGGCTTGAGGCGTCGCTGGTGGGTGTGTCGCACAGTTGTCGTTTGCCGCAGCGGCTCGAGCATCTGCCTCGGCTGACGAGTACCCGCGTGCCCGTCGAGGCGGACAGCGCAAGCATCGACGCGTTCGTGCGCGAGCACCTGACCGGCCACTCGGCGCTTTACGACCTCGAGATCGAGACGCTCGCCGGTCTCGAGCCCGACATCGTGGTATCCCAGGCCCTGTGCGACGTGTGCGCCGTGGCTACGGACGATGTCGAGCAAGCGATACTGACGCTCGCCTGTCAGCCTCGGTTAATCGATCTAACGCCCAACACTCTGGAAGACGTATTTGCCGATATCGAGAGAGTGGGGCGCTTGCTGGATGTCGCCGGCGAGGCGAGCCGGCTGCTCGAGAGCCTGCAGGAGCGCGTTCGTCGCGTCGCCGAGCGAAGTAAGCGCATACCGCGCTCTGAACGGCCCCGGGTCGTGTTTCTCGAATGGCTAATACCGCCTTTTCACGGCGGTCACTGGAATCCGGAGCTTGTCGAGATGGCCGGTGCCGTCAACCTGCTCGGTCGTGCCGGTCGCCCCTCGACGACTACGAACTGGGAGCGAATTTCCGAGCTCGACCCCGAAGTGTTATTCGTGGCCTGCTGCGGTTTCGATCTCGACCGTGCCCGCGATGACCTGGCGCTGGTTGCCGAAAGCGGCGCATGGCAGTCATTACGGGCCGTCAAAAACGAGCGCGTGTACTTTGCGGACGGCAATGCGTTTTTCAGCAGTCCGGGGCCTGGCCTGATCGATGCGCTGGAACTGCTGGCTTACACATTGCATCCCGACGTACATGCACGGCCGGACAAGCCGGAGGCGCTGGCCGTGCCGCTGCGAGTTCTCGATGAGAGAGCGATCTCTCCCGCCGCTTCCCGGCGGCGTGCCGGCGGAGGTTAAGCTCTGTTTCGACCGCGCTATGCACCGCTGCCGTCGTGCGGTTTGCCGGTCCCGGTTTCCAGATAGCTCTTGAGGCTGTCCAGGAAGAAAAAATCCCACCCGGCCTCGCAGATGTCATAACAGAGCAACGTCGGCACCAGTCCATGATGTTCGAGCGTTATCTCCGTTGTGCCGCCAGTCGAGCGGATATCCCAAACGACGCGAGTGCCGAGCCACTCTGTCCTGATCTCCTCCGGTTTTCCTTCATGGAGGTGCAGCGCGTCCGTGCAGACCAGCTCGATTCGCTTGTCCTGCTCGAGTTGCATTGCCTTGAAGGTCCAGTAGGATTTTCCCGGCGGAAATGTGAACTTCGCCTGATCGCCAGGGCTCTGAATCGGCTTGTCGGGCTTCGTCCACCAGTATTCGAAGCCGGTGGTTAGTGCGTCGAAGGCCGCGCTTGCCGTGTTGCGCACCGTAATCGTGCGGCTATAGTTTTCTGCGTTCATGATCCGTTGCCTGTTCCTGTCGGTTGCTTGTGCGATGCGGAGAGCCGGGTTACCAATGAGACGGCGTTGTCTTGTCGTAGCCGGGCAGCCGGCTAATGCGTGTTTTCCACGCGTCCAGATTCGGAAACTGGCCAGCGAGATCGGTCATGCCGTAAGCATCCATGTCCGTGAACCGGGTATCGACGGCCCGTTCGATCAGGCGGACATCCGGAAAGGACACTGCGTCGGCCGCGCTGGGTTTCTCGCCGGCGAGGTAAGGCTGGCCGTCGAGCAGGTCTTCGAGCCGCTGGCATTCGCTTTTTAGTTTCCCGATGGCAGCAGAGGTGGCGGCCCCTGCCTCGGTGTCGGGAGCCGGGAACGGCTTGCCCTGCACGAGCAGCGGAAACAGGGCGTCGTTGGTGGCGCCGCGCAGGTAGTCGGAAGACTCCGTTGCGATCTGCCAGATGTTAGCCGCGGCATTGGCCGTGTCGCCGAACAGGGGCGTTGTCGGGAACGCCCGATCGAGCCACACGAGTGCCCCCAGCGAATCCCGGATCACGAGATCGTCGGCGACCACGGTGGGCACCGTACCTCGTGGATTGAGCTTCAGATACTCCGGGGCTTTGTGTTCGCCCTTGGAGGCCTGCAGCGTGTGTATGTCGTAGTCGATGCCCTTGAAGGCGAGCCCAAGCAGTACTCTCCAGGGGCGGGGAGCACCGGAAACGGAGTAAACGGTAATGTGCATGTGTGTCCTGCCTTTCGTTAGCTTGAGGCGCAGGATACGCCAATGGTAACTCTCGACAAGTAGGCAGTGTTTTCGTATATAGTACGTTTTTTGTACCTAAGTATTCCGATTAGTATCCCCATTAGCATTCCGAGGAGCAGCCAGTGGCGAGCGCACCCGAACTGAAAGGATTTCCAGTGTCGGCGGAGGGTCTGTGTCCAATGCCCGACATCGCCAAACTGATCGGCGGGAAGTGGAAGCTGATCATCCTGCAGATCCTTATCTTCCGCGGCATGAAACGCTTCAACGAGCTGCGCCGCACGATCGACGGCGTGACGCAGACGATGCTGACCAAACAGCTGCGCGCACTCGAAGCCGACGGTCTGGTAGAGCGGACGGTTTACGCCGAGGTTCCGCCGCGCGTCGAGTACAGAGCGACCGAGCGCGCCCGGCGGCTCGAAAGCATGTTTATCGAAATGCACAAGTGGTGGGTTGCGGAGAAGCCTAAGCAAGGCTAAACGGGCTTTGACCCAACGCAGCATTTTTTCTCAGTTAAAAGGCAGCAATATGCAATCAAGTTCGGAAGTCGACGTAGTCATCTTCGGCGCAACCGGTTTTACCGGGCAGTTGATCGTCGAATACATGAGCACTCGTTTTACTGCCGGTTCCGATCTGTCGTGGGCAATGGCGGGGCGTTCGGCCGACAAGCTGGCCGCCGTTCGCGAGAAGAGGGGAGCGCCGGAGGACATACCGCTCATCGTTGCGGATGCCGCAGATACGGAGAGCCTGCGTGCCATGGCGGAGCGGGCTTCCTGCGTTATCTCCGCTGTCGGGCCCTATACGCACTACGGGTCGGAGCTGGTGGCGGCCTGCGCGGCCACCGGAACTGACTATGTCGATCTTTCGGGTGAAGTGCTCTGGATGCATGCAACGATCGACAGATATTCCGAGGCCGCCCGAGCGTCGGGAGCACGCATTGTTCATTCCTGCGGATTCGACTCGATTCCGTTCGACCTTGGGGTCCAGCAACTGCAAGAGGAGGCCGTAAAGCGCTTCGGCGCGCCTTGCCCGCGGGTGCGGGGGCGCATGCGGAAGATGGTGGGCACGTTCTCGGGCGGCACGGCTGCATCGGGTGCCGCAACGATGGCTCAGGTAAAGGAGAATCCCGCGCTTATCGAGGTGCTGCGAGATCCCTTCGCGTTGGTGCGGGGCTTTAAGGGGCCTGAACAACCGCCGGGAAACAAAGTACTGCAGGAAGACGGGTACTGGCTCGCGCCGTTCATCATGGCGCCGATCAACACGAAGAACATCCACCGCTCGAACCAGCTTTCAGGCTTTTCCTATGGCGAAGACTTTGTCTACGACGAAATGGTGATTGCAGGGCATGGCGATAAAGGCAAAGCGATAGCGGAGAAGATCGCCGATGCGTTCGGTATGTCCACGGGCGGCGATAAACCGCCGGCCCCTGGCGAAGGTCCTTCGCGCGAGGAACGGGATGCCGGACACTACGAATATGTGGCGATCGGCACGGGACCGGGTAGCGAGACGCTGAAGGTCGTCGTCACGGGAGATAAGGATCCCGGCTATGGGTCCACGTCGAAGATCATTGCCGAGGCGGCCGCATGTCTTGTCAAGGACTGTGCCGGGCTTCCCGGCGGCATCTACACGCCTGCCGCCGCGATGGGCGCAACACTGCGCTCGCGTCTCATTGCTCACGCGGGACTCACTTTCGACATCGAGGAATAGCCGGTAAGCGATGTGACGGCAAGCATGGATGACGTGTCCGAACTACTCGGCGGCGCGAGCGCGTTCTATCGAAAGATCTGCACCCGGCTCTCCGAGCGGGGAATCGCAGGCGCTGAATTCCCGATCAGCCATCTGGCTTTTCGTTGCGGCACGTTTCGCGAGTACCTTAAGATGCGCAACACATTGGAAGAACATGCTGCCGCCAACGTGGAAAACGTGTGGAACGGCCGGCCGATTTCGAAGCTCGTCCTGGGTTCCCCGCTGGAGCTGGATTCCAAGGCCAGCGTCGATCTCATCGAGCTGATCCCGCCGTTTCACCAGCGGGTTTACCCAATGGGACTGGAGCACATCGGGTTCGTCGTTGGAGAGCGTGTTGACGACTTCGGCAAGCGGTTTCGCAGCGTGCTGAGCGGCCAGCAGTTCCAGAGCGCCGTTTGCGAGCCTTATTACGTGCGCTTCGAGGACTTCAGCCACGCCAAGTTTTACCGTCATTCGTTGCAGAAGGTATGCCAGCTCGAGAATCGGCGCTTCCACGGCTTTACGCATGCGGACTGGACGCCGGACGATCTCGACGCAGGGCCTTACCCGGTACTGAGCAGCTAAGGAGAGAGAACAATCCGGCGCCCGCGGGTTACGAAAACGCGACGAGACGTGCCTGACGCGCGACGGACGGAAAAACGGCGCTCCGAACTGTAAGTTAGGATCGAGATCTGCACCGACGGCGTTCGTTCAGCCGCCTTTTTTCTGGGAGCAAGACATTGCCCGAGTTTCATCTCAGCGTTAACGGACGATCGCATGCCGTAGAACTCGGCGACAGCTCAACCCCGCTGCTGTGGGTGTTGCGAGACTCTCTGGGCCTGGTTGGCACAAAATTCGGTTGCGGTATCGCTCAATGCGGAGCGTGCACCGTGCATCTCGACGGCACACCCATCCGCTCCTGCTCTTTTCCGGTCTCCGCGGCCACCGGCAAGGAAATCCTTACGATCGAAGGTCTTGCCGGAAACGACGGGACCTTGCATGCACTTCAGCAAGCCTGGATCGATTTTGACGTCGCGCAGTGCGGCTATTGCCAGGCCGGACAGATCATGTCCGCCGCAGCTTTGCTGGAGCGAGTCCCCAATCCCGACGACAAGGATATCGAAGAGGCAATGGCGGGTAATTATTGTCGTTGCGGTACCTACAATCGCATCAAGACTGCAATACACGCTGCCGCCGGCAGCAAATCCCGGCCGGAGGCCGATTCGTGAAACGAGCTGCCGACAGTTCCGGAGTTTCGTCGCTTGAAGACCTTCTGGACGAAATCGAATCTCCGGGGAACGCTGCGTTACCCATCGGCGTCAGCATCGATCGGCGGGCTTTTCTCAAGCTGTCAGGTGCAGCGGGCGCCGGATTGGTACTGGCGTTTTGTTTGCGGGAGAGCGCAGACGCGTCGGATTCGGCGCAGCCTTCGGCACTCAATGCCTACGTTCGAATCTCGCCCGAGGGATCGATTTTCATCTATTCGAAGAACCCGGAGATTGGTCAAGGTATCAAGACAGCCATGCCCATGATCATCGCCGAGGAACTCGATGCGGACTGGGAAGATGTGAAAGTCGAGCAGTCGCCCATCGACGAACGGCGGTTTGGCAGGCAGAACGCCGGCGGCTCGAGATCGATAGCGAACAACTGGGACACGATGCGGGAAGCGGGGGCAACGGCGCGCAGCATGCTCGTACAGGCGGCGGCGAATCGGTGGAACGTGCCGACGAGCGAGTGCGCCACGGACAGGAGTTTTGTATCCCACGCCGGGACCGGACGAAAAATCTCTTACGGTGATCTCGCCGAAGATGCCGCCGCGCTGCCGGTTCCGCCGGTAGACGCGCTGGGGCTAAAGGATTGCCGGGAGTACAAGCTGCTCGGCAGGCGCATCTCCGGTGTGGACAACCGTGCCCTGGTGACGGGCCAGCCGCTGTTCGGTATCGATCAGACGCTGCCGGGCATGCTGTATGCCGTTTACCAGAAGTGTCCGTCCGTAGGCGGAACCGTGGCCGGCGCAAATCTCGACGAAATCCGCAGCTTGCCAGGGGTTACTCATGCCTTTGTGCTGGAAGGGAACGGCAACAGGCTGGAATTGATGCCGGGCGTGGCGATCGTCGCCGTTTCCACCTGGGCTGCATTTCAGGCGAAGCGGCAACTCAAAGTAGCCTGGGACGAAAGCGGCGCGTCAACGGATAACTGGGACGATCTCGTGAAACAGGGCAGAGCGCTCGAAGACCGTGCCGGGAAAGAGACGCTGTTCGAAAAAGGTAACGTCGAGGCGGCCAGCCGGGCTTCGGCTGCGTCCGTCAGTTCCTTCTACAGCTTTCAGTTCGTTGCGCACGCCACGCTCGAGCCGCAAAACTGTACGGCCTGGTATCGCGACGGTGCGGTTGAGTTGTGGGCGCCCACGCAATCGCCGGGGAGGGGGCTTACCAACGTTGCCAATACGCTGGGCCTCGACGAAGACCGGGTAACCCTGCATCAGACACGGGCGGGCGGCGGTTTCGGCCGTCGGCTGGTTAACGACTCCGTGTGTGAGGCGGCGGCGATCTCCAAACGGATCGATGCTCCCGTCAAACTGACGTGGACTCGCGAAGACGACATGACGCAGGATTTCTACCGCGCCGGCGGTTTTCACGCCTTCAAGGGAGGCGTGGACTCCGCGGGAAAGATGGCTTACTGGCAGGATCACCTGATCACGTTTAGTCACGATGGGAAAAGGCCGGTCATCGCGGGCGCGCCCCGCCAGCCGTCTTATGAATTCCCCGCGCAACTCATCGACAACTTCAGGCTGACCCAGTCTCTGCTGCCGTTGCAGACGCGCTGCGGTTTGTGGCGCGCACCGCAATCGAACACGACGGCGTGGGCCGTTCAGTGTTTCCTGCACGAGCTTGCCGTTGCGGCCGGACGAGACCATCTCGAGTTCCTGATCGAGCTGATGGGAGAGCCTGCCTGGCTCGAACCGAAGACCTTGCATGGCATGCACACTGGCCGTGCCGTCGAGGTGATCAGCTTAGCCGCGCAAAAGGCCGGCTGGGGCAGAAGTCTGGCGGCCGGGCGAGGGCTTGGCTTGGCGTTTCATTTCAGTCACGCCGGTCATTTTGCCGAAGTGGCCGAGGTCAGCGTTGACGAATCGAAAAGGCTGACCGTACACAAGGTTACCGTTGCCGCGGACATTGGTCCGGTAATCAATCTGAGCGGCGCGGAAAATCAGTGCGAAGGCTCCGTCATCGACGGGCTGAGCGCCATGTTGCGGCAGGAAGTCACCATGGAAGACGGACGGATACGGCAATCGAACTTCGATAGCTATCCGCTGCTCCGCATGGCGGACGCACCAGCGGTGGACGTGCACTTCATTCAGAGCGATAACCCGCCTACGGGCGCGGGCGAGCCTGCCTTGCCGCCCCTTGCGCCGGCAATTTGCAACGCAATTTTTGCCGCTTCGGGGCACCGCGTTCGTACTTTACCCCTCGCAAAAGAGGGTTTCTCTACCTAAGACAAGACAGCCATTCCGGTAGCGGCGCGAACACGCTGTTGACAGCCTGACCGGTATCTGTATTGTATACAGTATGCAGTTGGCCGACAGTAATATCAGTAAGAAAATCGCCGATACGGTGCGTGAAATGATCGTTGACGGCGTGCTTCCCGACGGCGATCGGATTAACGAAGTGCACCTCGCCGATCAGCTCGGAGTAAGCAGGACGCCGCTGCGCGAAGGCCTGGGCCGCCTGGTCGCCGACAGGGTCGTGACACGAGAAGCCCGGCGCGGTTTTTTTGTCGCGCCGCTGACCCTCTCCGAATTCGAGCAGCTCTACGACATCCGCCCCATCCTCGATCCGGAAGCGCTGAGACTTGCCGGCATTCCAGTACCCGCGAGCCTCGAGCGGCTGGAAAAACTGAATCGAAAACTGCTCGCCGCAAAGACGGCGTCGGCGGCGATCGAAATCGACAATGCGTGGCATATGGAGCTGCTGGCGGCATGCCCGAACCGGATTCTCGTACAGCTAATACGGCAGATGATCGTGCGGACGCGCCGTTACGAACACGCCCTGTTCAGGGAAACCAAGAACGTGTGGGTTGCCGGCGATGAGCACGACCTGATTGTTGCGGCTCTGAGGAATAACGACCTCGACGAAGCTTGCGCCATGCTCCTGCAAAATATGCAGAGCGGCAAGGCACCGATTGTCAATTGGCTGACGGGTCGCTCGAGGTAAAAGGCGCCTGGCGCGAAACGAAATCCGCGGCGGCCGGATGCCGGCGCCGAACGAACTCCACGAAGGGGAATGATGAATCACCGTAGCGTAGCGATTGTTTGTGTAACCCTTGGCCTTGGCTTCGGAGCAGGGTGTGCGGAATCCCAGGACAGTATGGATTCGCCGGCCGCTTCTTCGTCCCAGAGTTGGGCCGGGCTGTGGGTAGCCGAGAGAAGCTTCGGGCCCCGGTTTCGCGGGCCGGTAACGCTGCAGCGCTCGGGAGCGGAATGGATTGCCCGGCTGCAGGGGGAGACGGCGATCGCCGATCGAAGCATGCTCGAGGACGGCTCGGTCGATTGGTCGTTTGCGTTTCACGGTCAGGGCCGGTTTACAGGCTGGCAGCAGAGGGCAGGGGCGCCTGTCGACGGTCACTGGCTGCAACCGCCGGGTATGGTTCAGAACTATCCGTTTGCGACACCGGTGCGACTCGCACCGGCCGGCGACAATGCTTACAGGGGCAACATCGTTCCGTTTCCGCAGGAGGTATCACTCAACATCCCTCTCATACCGGACGGTACCGCCGCAACATCCGGAACGACGGAATACCGTACCTTTCTGCGTAATCCGCAGCGCAATCTGGGCGTGTTTTTTCGAATCGAGACGGCGACAGCCGAGGGCGATGAAATCCGTTTCGCCAATCGGGACGGCGAAGTATTGGCGGTTGGCCGAAGCGTCGAACCGGGTGAGCGTTTTACGCTGCTGTTTCCCCGCTTCGGCGAAACCATGAACTTCACCCGCCGCTCCAGGGCGAACGCTCCAGGCTTCTATCCCAGACGCTCGCCAAGGCAACTCTCGTCGCTACCGCAGCCCGTTAAGGGCAAGGATGGCTGGCAAACCGCAGCCCCCCGCGAAACCGGCCTCGACGCCGAACCGCTGCTAAGCCTCGTCAACTCGATTGCCGCTTTCGAACCGACCGGCTTACGCGAGCCCTACATTCACGGGCTGTTGCTGGCACACCGCGGCAAGCTGGTCGTGGAGGAATACTTCCACGGTTACCACAAGGACATGACACATGACTCCCGTTCGGCGGGAAAAACGCTGACTTCGGCATTGCTCGGGATCGCGCTCCGAAAAGGGGCTCTCGCAAGTATCGATCAGCCGGTCTATCCGCTGTTCGGCGGTGTCGAGGGTTTTGCCAATCCGGACCCGCGCAAGGAGCGTATGACCGTTCGCCATCTACTTACCATGTCGTCGGGTTTCGACTGCGACGACGGTGACTTCGAATCGCCCGGCAACGAAGACAACATGCAGAGCCAGGACGAACAGCCGGACTGGTATCGCTTTACGCTGGACCTCGGGATGATTCGGGAGCCGGGGGAGGCCGGTGTGTACTGCACGGCGGGGCTCAATCTGATCGGCGGTGTCCTGCGAGAGGCGACCGGAATTAGCCTGCCGCGTTTCTTCCAGGAAGAGTTTGCTGCGCCGCTCGGCATTTCCTACTACCAGATGAATCTGTCGCCAACCTACGAAGCCTACATGGGAGGCGGCATCCGCTTCCGTCCGCGGGACTTTCTGAAGCTGGGGCAGCTGTATCTGGACGACGGAGTCTGGAACGGGCAGCGGATCGTTTCGAAGGAGTATGTAAAGGCCTCGGCCGCGCCGCACGCGTCTTTGAACGGACCGGATGACTACGGATATGCGTGGTGGCGACAAAGCTACGAGGTCAACGGACGAAACGTCGAAACCTATTACGCCAGCGGCAACGGCGGCCAGCTTCTGTTTGTCGTCCCCGAGCTCGAGCTTGTAGCGTTGATTCAGGCAGGTAACTACAGCGACGGCCGCACCCGCAACGAGTTTCGCGACCGTTTCATGCGCGATGCAATTTTGCCTGCGGCGTTGGCTGCGGAGTAAGCGCCCGGGTTTATGTGATCTTCGCGCTCCCGGCCGGCAAACGACTATTGCGGACGCTCGACGCCAATCGGCAGATTGCTGACGCGTTGCATCTCGCTGTCTTCGAACGCGGCCGGATTCTCTATATAGGCTGCCGCCATATCGGTCATGTCGAAGCCCCAGAAAAGCTCCTTACCAACCGCAATCGTCGGCACGCCGAACACGCCGCGCGCGATTGCCTCCTCTGTGTGCGAACGTAGCGCCGACTTGACCTCCGGGCTTGCTATTCGGCAGCCGGCTTCGGGTTTCTCAAGGCGCTCGAGCAGGGAATTCCAGCATTTTGGCGTATCCGGGCGATGGCCTTCAGCCCAGATGAAGCGAAATATGGATTTCACGACGTCGCCGTCGCAGCCAAGCGCGATGCTGAGACGTAGCGCGTCGAGCGGGTTAAACGGATGTGCGTCCGGGGCGCGAAATCGAATCCCTTCACGCCGGGCGGTCCATAGCGCCTGTCGGTACGTAAACCGGCGTTTGGAGGAGATTTCGGCAGGACCCTTATGACCCCAATGCTTGAGCAGCCCGGCGAATAGGACGGGGCGGTACTTTATCCCGGTTTTTACGGGCAGCTTTTCCAGTTGCTCGCACTGAAGGTAGGCAAACGGCGAGACGAAGTCGAAGTACCAGGTAACTTGCATACAGACCAATATACAGAAATCGATGCGTTGATATAGATGGGTAGACACGGCAACGGTACCGTCGCGCTAAGAACACGCCCGATCGTTTGCAGAGAGCGACTTCTATAGCCTCGACTTTGTCCCACATGGGTAGTGAGTGAGCTCTCGCGCGTCGTGAGGGAGCGCGTCGTATAAATGACTGAAATGCTTTCTGCCGGAGCACCTCGAGATCGTCGACGAGTTGTCGATTCTCGGACGGTAGTGAATACCGTACAGGCGTAACGAGTGTCACACAGCTGTGACCTGCTATCATCAAAGTTCGTCTACATCGCGTTCCACGCGAAGAATTTGGGGGCCAGAGATAGAGGCGCATGGACATTAGCGAAGATGAATTTGTAAACACGATTACAAACAAACTTGTAGAGTCGAATCTTGCCATCTTCGCGGGTGCCGGCTTATCTATGCAGGCTGGATTACCCGGTTGGCGCGAACTTTTGCGCTCGAAGGCGGAGGAAATTCGCTTAGATGTCGACAAAGAAACGGACTTGATTACCGTGGCGCAGTATTTCGTCAACGAAAATGCGCAAATGAAAACACTTCTTTCAGACCACATACTCTCCAAGCTCACCGGTCAAGTCACGCCTTCAAGCAGTTTCTCCATTCTTGCGCGTTTACCGATTTCCACCTACTGGACCACCAACTACGACACACTCATCGAAACAGCCTTGCAAGAAGCTCGCAAACACCCCCGCGTCGTCTATGGCCTTGACCAGTTGACAATGACAAAGCAAGGCTCGGATGCCACTGTCTATAAAATGCATGGTGACATAAACAATCCAAATACCATTGTAATAACCAGGGATGACTATGAGCGATATTCGTCCGAGCGAGCGTTGCTGCTGAATATCCTATCTACAGCGTTACTTGAAAAGACGTTCCTGTTCTTGGGTTTCAGCTTCACTGACCCGAACTTCAATTACGTTGCGAGTCAACTCAGGGTTGCGTTGCAAGACTCTGTTCGACCGCATTATTGGATCGAAGCAAAGGTTTCCAAAACTAGCGGTGAGGCCGATGACGCGTTCGCGTACCGAAAGACCAAGCAGCAGCTGCATATTAGTGACCTCAAGCGCTTCGGGGTTCAATGCTACCTAGTCGACTGCCACGAGGAAATTGAGGGCATTTTACTCAAATGCGAGGAGCGATATCGACGCACGGCTTCGCGTACGTCAAGCGTTAAGACGATGATCGCACCCGACGAAGTCATTTACCTCTCCGATGACCAGACTCAATCTCGAATTGTCGTAAAGTCTCCTCGTGACGGAACCTTTTACGAATCGGAGGGGAACGACAACCTACCTCTGGTTACCGTTGGTGACTACGTGGAGGTCAATCAAGCACTCTGTCTTCTTGAATTTGATAAGAGCTTTGTTCTCTTGCGCGCGGGTCACCCTGGCTACGTTGAAGCCGTGATGCCGAAAGATTCTGCGAAAGTAGCTCACAACCAAGAGCTGTTCACGCTCTTGCCTGTGGAAGCCCCGGCGAACAATCCTTTGTACTACCAAAAGACGAGTGTCGGCGGAAGTTTTTATCGTGCCTCGTCACCAAACGATCAACCATTTGTACGTGAGGGGCACCTGGTTTCTAAGGGAGATGAGTTGTGCATTCTTGAAAGAATGAAGCGATACCACAGGGTCGCTGCCGAGGTGAGTGGCGTTATCATAAAGATAATTCCCGAAAATGGAGCTGCCGTAAGCGATGGCGGCACGATGTTTATCATTGACCCGATAGCTGCTCCGGGAAGCGTCCCACCAAGGCAATTCCGAGTTCAGAACTCGAAACACAGCGGCCGCTTCTTCACTGAACCCGCTTGTACAGTGGGCACGAGTGTCCTCAGAGGTGCACGGGTTGGCGAAATGCAACAGGGCTCAAAGACCACTGATGTATTTTCCGAGTATAACGGTCGAATTCGAGGGTATTTCGTTCGAGCTGGAGAGCACGTTGAGGTGGATCAGCCCCTTTTGAGCATCTATCCTTCTGCCATCGGTGATGCTTATCGCGTTCAACTGGCACGATCGGAGGGTGTGTTCCAGGCGCGTGTAAAAGTCGGGGAATACGTCGAAGTAGGTCAGACTGTTGCCTTAATCCGCGGCCGAGATGCAGAGTTCGACGTTGCGGCAGAGCATGCTGGGGCAATTTCCGAAGTTGTCCCGTCCGATGGCGTTCAGGTCCAGCGGAACGCGTTGCTATTTAAGTATGAGGCTTCCTGAGTCTGTTTCGACAGTTAACTAATAATTTAACATAATATACATTATGCGCAGTTATTGATATTGAAAGTAGCCGCCCTAGTCGATGGTTTTGGCGTTGTCGCGGAGCCAGGCGGCATATTCCGCTTCGTCTGCGTCTGATGCAGCCAGCGCCAGTGTCATCGCCGTGGCTGTTATCTGGTCTGCGTCTAGCCGCAGCCCATTACGGGCGAGAAACATGTAAGCGCAGATAAAACCGGTTCGCTTGTTGCCATCGACGAACGGATGGTTCTGAACAATCCCGCCTGTGTACGCTGCCGCCAGGCTATGCAGGTCAGCCGAATCATCGTATTGGTAGACGTTGAGTGGCCGGTCCAATGCGGACTCCAGCAAGCCTTCATCACGAATGCCGCTTCCGCCGCCGAACTCTAGAACGAGTTGGTTGTGGACCGCTAGCACAGTCTGTTTTAGCAGCCAGTTAGGCTCTTTCACTTGGCGAGTTCGCGCAGCGTGTCCCGATACGCTTTGATGCCGTCCTGGGCGATCTCCAGCTGGTGTTCGAATTCGGGGTCATACGCGGTGACCTGATAACCTCCCGTGGACTCTACAAGGTACAGAGTGTCGCCCTCAGCGACGCCGAGATGTTTCAGGGTTTCCTTTGGAAGAATGACACCGGAGGATGTGCCGACTTTGCGAACCTTGATTTTGACCACTGCTAAATCCTTAGAGAGAGAGTTATAACTTATATTATAATAACTGCGAGTGGGTGTTTACGATTTTTGAGCGTCCTTCATCTTAACTAATACATAAAAGTTAAGGCGTCTAGAAATAATCTAACCTATTGATTTGATCGACTGTGAGGCCCGTATAGGAGTACCTTGACAGTCTCCCGCAGAATATTTTCCCTTAAGTTTTCGAGGAAAATGGTTAAAAGTTAGTGAAATGCTAGACACCAATGTATCGACCGCAATTGCCAACCCAAACCATCCGAAATTGGGTGACACGATCAAGGTTGAGCCAATTCGGACCGTCAACGCAGTGAACAAGATCAAGAAAGCACTGGCGCCCTCCCCTCGAAATCTTGCACTTTTTGTCGTCGGTGTGAACACTGCGTATCGAGCATCAGAACTTCTATCGATACGCCTTGGCCAGGTTCGCCACCTCGAAGCTGGCGATCGACTTGAGGTGAAACAGAAGAAGACTAAGAAGTATCGGGCCGTGACACTGAACAACGGCTGCGTTGAGGCGATTAAGAAACTCCTTGAGCATCTGGAGCGCAAAGCGCTGAAAATGAGGGATCTTTCTTGGGTGGACGATGATTCTTACTTGTTCGCCGGCAAAGATCCTAGTAAACCGTTGACCGTGCCGTATTTAAACAACTTGGTGAAGGATTGGTGCCGGAAAGCTAGCTGCAAGGGTAACTATGGGAGTCACTCGCTGCGAAAGACCTGGGGATACATGCAGCGCACGAAGCAGGACACCCCTATTCCGCTATTGATGCAAGCATTCGGACACGCTACCCAACAGCAAACGCTCGACTATCTTTGCATCCAGGGCGAAGAAATTGATTCTATTTACGCAGCTTTGGAAGTCTAGGTCCGATGTCACCCTTCAGGAGATCCAGCAGACCAAAACTTTGGAGGGAATATTCCAGTGGCGCTAGATGACGTAAATCGACTACCGAATGGCGCACGGTTTTTCCGGTGTGCTTTGCAAGTAAATCCGTTTGACTACGTCCAACGTCACAAGGGACAAAGCAGATTCCCGGACGAGGAAAGTTATAACAAAGCGCTTGTTGGTAAGTTACTCGAGAACGACGTTGAGGTCATCAGCATTACCGACCACTATCGAGTTAGTGGCATAGGAACACTCCGAAGTGCCGCAGAGGGAGCTGGAATACATGTGCTGCCTGGTTTTGAGGCGGTCACCAAAGATGGTGTACATCTGCTCTGCATTTTCGACCAAAATAAGAGCGAACAAGAACTTGAGCGACTTATAGGCGAGTGCGGGATTCGAGACGAAGCGGCTGAGTCACCTGTTGGTAAGCTCGACTGTCTTGATCTGTTGGAACATGCCCGGCGCTGGGGATCGGCTTGCGTGGCAGCTCATGTCGCAGGAGACGGTGGTCTCCTTCAAACCCTTAGTGGGCAAACCCGAATAAACGCGTGGCGATCGCCTAACTTGCTAGCGTGCGCGTTGCCCGGAGCGGCAGATAATGCGCCCAACAACTTACGACCTATCATAAAAAACAAGAACCCCGAGCATCGAAGATCCCTATCAATTGCGGTCATCAACGCTCAGGACGTGAGCGACCCAGGCGACGTTTCGAAGCCTGGCAGTTCTTGCTGGATCAAGATGTCGGATGTAACGGTAGAGGGCCTCCGGCAGGCTTTCCTCGATCCTTCTTCGCGTATCCGTTTGGCAAGTGATCCGCAACCGGTAGAACATGCGGAATTATTGAGAATGAACTGGCAGGGAGGCTTTCTTGATGGAGCCTCGCTAAATCTAAATGCAAACTTAAACGTTCTAGTCGGAGGGCGCGGCACCGGCAAATCGACTGTTATAGAGAGTATTCGATACGTTCTTGGTATCGACCCGATCGGTCAGGACGCGATATCGGCGCACAAAAATGTCATTAAACGCGTATTGCGCGCTGGCACAAAAGTCTCATTGGTATTGAGCTCACATATGCCCGCGCGTCGGGAGTATTTGATCGAGAGAACTGTGCCAAACCCGCCTCTGGTAAAGGACGAGAATGGCGAGGTACTTCCGCTCTCTCCTATCGATGTAATTCCGCGAATTGAAATCTTCGGACAGCATGAGATATCAGAATTGACCAAAGCTGCCTCTGCTCGTACACAACTCTTGGAGCGATTCATCGATGAAAGCGGTGAAGAGGAGATCACGAAGAGCGAAATCAAGAGAAAACTGGCCGCTTCTCGAGTACGAATAATTCAAATCCAAAGTGACATTGAAGCTGCGGAAGAACGGTTAGCTGATCTTCCAGCGCTCGATGAGACGCTTAAGCGCTATAAAGATGCCGGACTGGAAGGACAACTAAAGGAGCGAAGTGAGATTATTGAGGAAGAGCAGATAAAAGCCCGAATTCCAGTCGAGATCGAGGAACTCGACAAGATATTGGGTGAACTTAAGGAGAAGCTGCCTGTAGATGTTGAGTTCTTGTCGGATGATGAGCTTGGGGAGCTGCCCGGAAAACCAATTCTCGGCAGATACCGAGGTGCCCTTTCGGAGTTGTCGGACTCCCTGGCAAGAATAGTGACAACCGGGGCAGCTGCGATTGAGAAAGCAAGAAGTAGTACCAAAGAGATTGACCAGGATTGGGGAGAAAGGCGAGCAGAAGTTCAGGCCCGCTACGAGAAACTTCTGAGAGAATTAAAAGCGACTAGCGTCGATGCAGAAGAATTCATCAAGTTAAGGGAAAAGATTGAACAACTGCGTCCTCTCCAAAACCAAGTCAAGCAAAAACGCGCATTGCTAGAGGAAGAAGTTGCGAAACGAAAAACTGATTTAGCGGAGTGGGAAGACGCGAAAGCAGAGCAACTGCGAAAACTGGAGCGGGCGGCTAAGCGGGTAACGCGAAAGCTAAAAGGTCGTGTGCGAGTAAAGGTGTCCCCCGCTGGCGATCGGAACGCCCTAGAAACCCTCCTTCGCAATCGAGTCGGCGGTCAGATGGCAAATGTAGTTGAGAGGCTGAATAGTCACGAAAGCATTTCACTGACCGAACTTGCCACTTCATGCAGATCTGGTCCTGATTCACTCCGTGAGAACTTTGGGCTGACTCTTACTCAATCGAAAAACATATGTGAATCCAGTTCTCAACTACCATTCGAGATCGAGGAACTAGAGCTCACCTCGACAACAAACCTTGAGCTGAATATTTCAGCAGATAGAGACGAAGCGAGTTGGAGAACACTTGAAGAGCTTTCTACCGGACAAAAAGCAACCGCGGTGCTGCTTCTCTTGCTCCTTGACTCAGATGCTCCGCTAATTGTTGATCAACCGGAAGATGACTTGGATAACCGCTTCATTACAGGTGGAGTGGTACCTAGAATGAAAGAGGAGAAACGGAAGAGGCAGTTCATTTTTGCGACGCATAACGCCAACGTTCCTGTCCTGGGAGACGCCGAGCTAATTTTGGGTCTGGTTGCCACAGGCGAGGCCGAGGAAGGTAAGGCTCGTATCCCCAGAGAATATATGGGCTCGATCGACGCACCAGCAGTATGTGAAATGGTTGAAGAGATTCTCGAGGGCGGCAAGGAAGCCTTTGAGATGCGTCGCCTCAAATACGGATTCTGATTGGATGGGCGCCAGCTCTTCGAACGATCGATCGCTAAGGTAGCGTATGCAACATCATGATGACTTGGAAGTAGATAGCGCATTTGAGCAAAACGGTCAAGTGCTAGGCACCACATACGTGCGAAGTAGTGGCGTCCTTACATGCTTTGGTCAGCTCGTAGGCGGCTTGGTGATTGACGACGGTGGCCGCGCAATTGTTCATGGTCAGGTCCCCGGAAATGTGATTAACAATGGTGAGCTGGAACTGTATGGACAGATCATTGGGAGGCTAATCGGGAATCTTCCCAAGAACAGCATCAGTTCAGAGCAAATAATTGGCAGTGACTCTAGTTCGCCGCCAGTGCCATCGACGGAACTCACGGACTAAGTATTGCTTCTCGCGGGTTCCCTAAATGACAGAGCACGTAATAGCCGACAATTGGACGCTTCAGAATGTCGCCGAGCTCCTTAACAGTGGAATTTCGGAGGCCGACGCCAGTGTTATTCGAATTGCGGGAGGCGCACATGAGTACGTGGACGTCTTGGAAGGAGGAGTGCAGACTGAATCACTATTCGATCTCTTGACGGATATCGTTTTGCGAGATCAAATCATAGTCGATGCGGCCTACGCGGATACTTGGGTAGGTGAAAATGAGTGTCTAGGACAACTAACGAAAAATGGATTGCTAAGGCAGCTCTCATTTCTTAGCAACGAGGAAAAGTTCGCTGATGTACGTGATCTAATCGCAGATCGGCTGTGTGTCACCGACTCGCTCAAAGTAGACCATTCCGCGAATGTGGATAGCTGGACGACAAGAAGAGAAAACGCCAATCCCTATTTGGCCGCTGTACTTTGGGGTGGTGCAGGAATGGTCGCGCGGAGTTGGGTTTTCGACAGCGCATACCGCCCCCACCCTCTACGCCGCCGGCTCTTTGAGGCTGCCAAGCTATTTGATGGCCGTGCCGACGCATTAGGTCGACTAGAAGAAGTTGTGGACGAGTCTAGACTGCGCCTGGCGAAGCGCACGTCGTCCGCCGCACTTATCTATTCGATGAATGTGATGCTCCCACCGATTCCAATCAGGATCATTGAGGACAGCACCAATCCGGGCGATTTCGTCAAAGTCGCTCTGCAGCTCCGTCCAGAGTTCAAACCACTCCGAGACTGGCTTCGCAAGACGGAAAAACTGCTGGAGAGTGACGATTTGAGTGCCATTCAGAAGCATTACGGAGTGCTGAGTGACGTATCCGCAAACATCGACAGGATTCTTGGAAAAAGTACCGGCGCGGCAACTTTTTCCATTGGATTGGGTGTCTTAAAACTATCGGCGAAGGGTGATCCACTTCTGTCTATCAAGAACCGAATCGGAGTCCGCTCTGTGATCAATAACATGATTCTTAAGGAGTCGGGCCAGAGAGCTCTGACAAAATACTGCAAGATGTTCGATGTACCCAAGACAGTCACAGAAATTTTGCTAACAGAACATTTCGGCAACACCTAAATACCCAATTGATTGGATCCTTGCCTGCTAGTCGCCGTATTAGCGAGCGTCAGTCTTAACTCTTGCGGAATAGTTGGGCGGTCGCGTCTCCCCTGCTCTCTCTGAGATAACTAGCGATAATGCCACTCACCAATTCATGCAATCGTCATGACCGGCTACAGAAGCGTTGTCGATAATCAGAAGGAGTAACCTTTACGACCCGCTGGAATGAGCGCCTCATCGAGTCCGTGCTGTTGAAGCCGCAATCTGCCGATATCTCATCCAGCGATTCATCCGATTCCTCAAGGCGTCGGCGCACCGCATCGATACGAATTTGCTGAACGAACGCCGCAGGTGTTTGGCCAACCTCATCGCGAAATACTCGTGAGAAATTTCGGAGGCTCATGTTGACCCGCTCTGCCATAGCCTGAACGGACAGGTCTCCGGAAAGATTGTCGGACGCCCACGCTACCAGCTCGTTGACGGTGTCACGTTCAGCACTCTGCGATTCGAGCGTGGCGCTGAACTGGGACTGACCGCCGGGGCGTCGCATAAATACCACGAGGTACCGCGCGCACTCCAATGCGATGGCTTGACCGAGGTCTTCCTCCACCAGCGATAGCGCGAGGTCGATTCCCGCGGTGACGCCGGCGGACGTATAGACGTCGCCGTCCTTCACGAAAATCGAGTCGGCCTGTACGTCAATCTGAGGGAAGCGTTTAGCGAGGTCGCCAGTACCGGCCCAGTGCGTTGTCGCCTTTTTGCCGTCCAATAAGCCCGCCGCTGCCAGAAAGAACGCGCCGCCACATACCGAAACAACGCGCCGGGATCGCCGCGCCAACCGTCGAACGATTGTCGAGTACTCCTGTGGTGGGTCCGCCACCCTCACAAGATCAGCCGCCGGAACGATCAGCGTGTCGATGGCTCCACGAAGATGTCGTGCTGACCGATGGCTAACCATGGATATCCCCCCTCCCGACGGAATGGTCGACGACGACTCGGCACTAACGAGCATTGGCTCGTACGGTAACGAGTTCCCGCCTACAAGCCGATTGGCAAGCGAAAACACCTCCCAGGGACCAACGAGATCGAGCAGCATGACCTGCGGGAATGACAAGAAGGCGATGCGGCGCTTGCCGTGGTGGGGCTCCTCGGGTTTCCGCGGGCTAATAATGTTCTCCTATCACTTGGCCGTAATTGTCGGAATATTGTCATTTACGCCAACTCGAATGTCCAGCATGATTTGCTTTAATAGGTGTGAGCAGGCGCTCCCGTATTGACGCGCAGAAAGAGTGATACGAGATCGAAATCGAGGAGGCATCTGGTATGCATGCTGCGGGACGCCGTATTTTGATCGGGCTATTGGTTTTGCTTTTTGTGGCTCTCTACGTGGCCAGTTGGCATTGGCTATACCCTGGGGAATTCAATGTCGCGATGCGCAGTAGATGACATCGAAGCCAAGCGTTAGCAGCACACTATGACGGGACTTCGGCGCGCGGCGATTGCGGAGGCGTTGACGCTATTAACGCTTTTCTGTGTCGCGATGCCGCTCAAGTACATCGTCGGAGATCCCTGGTTGGTCTCCGTTGTGGGACCAGTGCATGGGCTAATGTTCATGGTATTCCTGTGGTTCGTTGTGCGTTCCTGGGCAGAGGGGCTGATCAATGGAATGGGTGCCCTCCGGCTTTTCGTGGGTGCCCTGATTCCGGTCGGCGGCTTCGTCAATGAACGATGGCTCCGACAGCAACAAACTCAAAAAGGATTCGAATGACCTACTTGCTCGCCAAAGCGGCGCACATCGTGTCTTTGTTTGTCTGGGTCGCGGGGATGGCAGCGATGGCGTTGTCTCTGAAACATCCCGTACTCTCTTTCATGAAACCGCTGCGAGCCTACGACCGAGCCGTCACTACGCCCGCGATGATCCTGGCGTGGGCTTTCGGACTCGTTCTTGCGGTGCGTGGCGGATGGTTTCCGCAGTCATGGCTTGGAGTTAAGATTCTCCTGGTACTGGCTCTCTCCGGGGTACACGGCGCCTTGACCGGAAAATTGCGCCGTGCGACAAACACCACTGACGACCCTGTGGCCGGTGGACAATGGTTTTTGCCTATAGGGCTAACCCTTGTCAGCGGTATTGTAGTGCTCGTGACGCTAAAGCCGTGACTGCCTGATTCTCGGCAACCTACTCTTCTCTTCGTCGCTTTGTCGATACCTAACTGTATCGACAAAGCGACCAAGACCAGCGAAGTCCATTGGATGACGATTAGTTCTCAATTTCGCCGCTTCTTTTTGCCCCGCGCGATCTCTGTTTCGAGCGCACTGAGTTTTGGCTCCCAGAATGAACGGAAGCGGTCGAGCCATTCGTCTACCGCCTGCAGCGGCTGAACATCGACCGAATAGATTCGACGCTGCCCATCGACACGCACGCTGGTGAAACCGCTTTCTCGCAGAACGCGTAGATGCTGTGAGACAGCTGCCTGGGTGATACCAAACTCGTTTCCGATCGCCTCAACAATATCGCCGGAACGATGCTCACTTTCCGCGAGCAACTCCAGAATGCGGCGCCGTACCGGGTCACCGATGACGTCGAAGGCATGCATACGGCGCTCCTAAGCCTCTTCGCCCGTATAGAATGAGGTTGTCAGTTTCGCTGCTGCCTCTGCCAGCGACGGGTTTTCCCCGGCTGCAACAGCCGCCCGCCCCCAGTCTTCGCTGGCGCTGGCGATGAGTGCTTTGCCTTCGGTTGAGCCCGCGAAGGCTTCTTCATCGAAGCGGTCGGCACCGCCGCCAAGAAGGTGAACCGTCAGCCCACACAGCCCCAAATCCCAGCCTATGCCGACCGCACCCGGCCCATATTTCTCCCAGTGATCATCGACCGGGCAGATGTGAGATAGCGTCAGCCGGGACCCGGCGATGCCCTCCGGGCTGATGCGCACCGCGACCCAACTGATGCCGCCACCCATTTCCCATGTCACAGAGAGCAGACGCGGTGGAACGCATTCGGTGATCATACCGCCCGCGTTGCCTTCGAACTGATACTGTCCCTCAAGCTGCAATTCGCCGCTAATGGGCAGGAACCAGCGCGGCAATCGCTCCGGATTCGTTATTGCATCCCAAAGATCTTCGGTTGTCGTGTCGTAAGACCGTTCGAGTGTGACGTTGCGAGCGGGCTTTCCTTCTCGCTCCAGCTCCGACACCGTCCTCGTGACTTCGCCGAGATAAGTACTGAAATCGAACTGCATTACTCACTCACTATATACAAGCCTAAACTTATATAAGTATAGGCTTGTATATATGCCCCGTCAACGCCATAAGATCTGAGCTACTGCAGCCAATCCATAGATACCATGTAGTCGCGTTCAACGCGGACCAGAGCCGTCGTTCGGACTTCTTCGAGTTATCTCGCGCTCACGTTGGTCATTCTGAACCGGTCAGTCCTCCCTCAGGACTTCCTTTTCCTCATAGAGACAGTAATAGGGATTCGGTCCATCGCCGAAAGGCTCTGCGGCGATCTCGCGTCCTCCACAGGAGTCAATTCGTTTAAGAACCGTCGCATCGTTCGTGAGCTTCATGCCTCGCTCGAAAAAACCGTGGTCGTTCAATTTGCTGAGCAGGCGCTGCTCGAGCAAGGCGCGTCCACTTGCCTCGGACAACTCCGTTAGGCTCACGTTCTTGTAGACACAGCGTCGGTCCCGCGTCGGTTCGATGACGATGAAGCTTGTTTGGTCAGCATGGATCGCGATCGGCGCCGTTGTCGTGACGAAGAACTGCTTCCTCGCCCGCCAGTCAACCCGCGTACCCTGCATTTTTAGGATGGCCGGGCCGGGTTCTGCCGGTATGTAGAGGTACTCTTGCTCGAATACCCGCCCCATTCCATCGTCGCCGAGCCACACGTCAAGATAACCGCAGTCGTCCCGGCGCGTGTCCAGTATCACGTACAACAAGCCTTTCCCTGGTTCCGGCCGAAGCGCCTTGGCCGCTTGGTCATAGACCGGGTCGATTTTATAGGGGCCCATGTCACGCGTCGGGATGACGGATATCAAGGCGTCTCCGACACTGGTGCATCCGCTCAGTGCGAGCATGAGCATTACCGCAAGGATGTGCCAACGAGGTTGGCCGAACTCTGGTGTTTGACGGCCGTAGAAGTCGTTCATAGCGCGGTCCTTCCAATGCGGCTTGGCAGTCTTAGCGGCCAGGTGGCATGTCCTCACTATCGCGGTTGACCGAGGAGAAGGCAACCAGGATCCACACAGCTCCAACTCCCGACTGAGATTCAAAGGTTTCACAACCGGAATTGACTGACCGGTTCCAGTCGGGACGACATCAGTCCATTCGGCTACCAAGGCGGAACGCGGTTCCTATGCCCAGGAAGGCAAACAGAATGTCCAGTATCCCGAAATCCTCACGCATCAATGCCCAGGGCGAGATCTGCTCGAGAGCTTCGATGCTGTCCCCTTGCCACTCCTCGAAGTCCGGTGCGCTCTCTGCCATCTCGCGCAGCGCGGGTTCGACGTATTCGCGAAAATAGGCGAGCTCGTCCGCACCGACGCGGGCCGGATCGGTGGCGTCGGTGTAGTTTCGTTCCACCATGAAGCGACGGACGAAGTCGTCACTGCCGGAGCCGTTGACCAGCAGGCGCGCGTCCTCCGCTTCCTCTTCGAAGTAGTCGTACATCTCCTCATCGAATTGCGAGTCGAATTCCGCGACGCCGGAGATCGCTTCCCGGAACTGGTCAACAAAAGCGCCGTACGCCCAATACTTACCAACAACGATCGCGCCGAAAGCGAGAACTGCGCACACGACGCCGGCCTGCACGCCCCGGGAGCCCGCGCTGGCCGCAGCGAACCCGACTGCGCCTCCGATTGCCCACGCGATGAGACCGAACTCGTATCCGAAGTTGACCGCAATAAACCTCCACAGCCAGGCGCCGACCAGTGCCGCAGCCGCCGCGGCGGCGATCGCAACAGGGTTGAGCGAGCCCTTCTCCGAGACATCACCGGATGGCACAGATTCAACCGTGCTGTCGGCCCCCTGCATGGCAGCAGCGGCGGGTATCGCTGTCGGCGCGCTCTCGGGCTGCGTGAGTCCGGCCGACGATTCGAACTTGTGAAACCAGACCCCGCAGTTCTCGCATTGCTCCGATTTGGCTTGCACGTGCCGGCAATTCGGGCACTCGACGGTGCCCTGCTTGGGGGACGCGTTGGCCTCGTCCTGAACGAGCTCGAGGGTGGGTTCGCCCTGCAACGCGAGCTTCCGCTCGGCGGGCGGGCTCGCGACCGGCGGTGCGGTGCTTTGTATTTCCGCTGCCACGCCGAGCTTCGCGAGCTGGCTGCAGATCTTGTCCGCGCCAGCCCACGTCACATCCTTCTTCACGACGCGAGCTTGCTCGAAGAAGCGCTCCGCCTGGGCGGGCTTCAGGCGCAGAACCGAGACGAGCTGCTTCTGGACGTTGTCCGGGTCGAATCCGTCGAGGATCTGTCCTGTAGTAACAACTCTGTAGGTATCGCTGATTGTCATCGCCTCGCTACCTTTTCTCGGTTGACGACTCGCCGTATCGAACCGTCCCGCGCGACATAATGACAGCGATCGGTCGAAAAATATCGTATCTGTCGCACAAAAACCACGATCAACGACCGGGCATGCACCGCGAACCAATCTTTGAACTGCATCTCCCGCGTTATTTCAGCGACCCTCGTCTGGCGGGCTCCGAAATCGCTGTAGCGCCAGTGAATCCAGATAGCGGCGCGGTCAATAGGTGTTTAGCTCGTGCCGGAGGAAGGCTCGACATTCGAGTATCTGAACCGGTTCATTTACGCCCTGCCTGGGGTATTCTGGCCACCAACCCTTCGCTCAGCGTGCTTAATGACCATGAAATTGCCGGCTCTCGTTGTACTTTCCAATCTTCTATACGTATCCGGTTTCGCACAGGAAACCGTTCCCTCTATCCCGTCGCAGGGTGCGTTCTTCAGCGCGATCAGCGAGCTCTGCGGTAAAGCCTATTCTGGAACGGTCACAGTCGATAACGATAGCAGTGACAGTTTTGCGAACAAGAAACTCATCATGCACGTCAGGCGCTGCGACGAGACTCAACTACAAATACCTTTTCACGTTGGTGAAGATGCCTCTCGTACCTGGTTGATCACCAAGACGGGTTCCGGCCTGTCGCTCAAGCACGACCATAGACATAGCGACGGCTCCGAGGATGTGCTGACCCAGTATGGCGGTCATACTGTCGATGCCGGATGGGCACAGGTGCAGTCTTTTCCGGCCGATCAGTATTCAAAAGAATTGTTTGTCGAAAATGCCATTCCGCAGTCCGTCGGCAATACCTGGCAGATGTACATCTACCCTGAGCGATTTACCTACCGACTGATCCGGCAAGGGCGGGAATTCAGGGTGGACTTCGATTTGACCAATCCCGTCGAAGCACCTCCGGCGCCGTGGGGATATGACGACGCACACAATTAGATTCGAGGCTCCGAGTACGCATCGACAATTCGGTGCGATGGTCTCCAGTCTCGATGTTGGCGGGCGGTGGCACCGCTTCAAAATCAAAGCGACTTTGGCGCGGCCAGGGAAAAACGGCGCAATCACCCAATCCCGCCGACAAACAAGGTCGGTTGTGGGGATTCCGTGACGAAATCCATGAAAACATGATCAGCAATGCCGCGCGTCCCTGGAAGCGCGGAGCCACTGGTTGGCGACAACCGCTCCTCGGTCTGTCCTCGGGTAAGTCGCCCTCCCCTGGCGCATTGCCACATCGTAAGTGGGTGATGTGCATTCCCAGCCAGGCGGCGGCTCGGCGACCGAAACGAAAATCGTTTATTGCTTCCGGGTTTCGTTCATCCCAGAGTTCTGCTTCAGCAGCCCGAGTCGCGTAAGGCTGTCGCCTTGCCAAACTGGTTGACGATATCGAGACGATTGGTATCGGCAGACATGGAGATGGTGTCCGTGACGGGCCAACTTACCGAGTAGCGCTTGGCGTCGCGACGCTCCCAGGCTCCGTTAAGCGAACCTGCCGTTGCGGAGCCGTCGGCTCTGAATTCGAGCACCACGCCATCCTGTCGCCGCCACTGTCCGTTTATACCGCTGCCTGCGCCGACTCGCGCGCCCGAAAATGTGACGCCAAACAGTCCTTTGCCATCGAAGCGGCTGCCGTTGTCAGACAAAGTAAGCGTGTCCTCTATCGGCGGCCATTCAATCTCGAAGCCACCGGACACTGCCCGCCAAGTACCCCGAGCAATTCCGTTGACCGCGGTGCCGTCTTCCAGCAGCGAGATCTTTAGTCCGTTAGACCACTTCCAGCAGCCGGCCAAAGTCGGCTGCGGCGGAGGCGGCGGTTCCGGTTCAACGTGTGGCGCCAATGTTGGTTTTGTTGCTGGCGCAGTAGTGACGGTTTCTGGCGCCCGTGCAGGCTCTGGCGCGTCTGCCTTTTCCGTCTGCCCAACAGCGCGGCGACGCGTGCCCGGTTCGAGCAAGTCAGTTGGATTCAACACCATCCGATACTGCGGGTTGTTCCGGCCCACTGCGCTAATTTCGGTGTCGAAACTCGCCGGTAGCTCGAATTCGAACGTGTCCCAATTTGTCCAGGTCCAACGCATTGTTTGCCCTTCAACTTTCCATTGCGCCGACTTGTCGTAGCCGTATCCCGCCGGCTGATTAATGTTTACGCCGACAACGCCGCTTTCGTTGAGGTGATAGAACGCACCACGTTGCATCTCCTCCCAAGTGTCTGCGTCAGGATGCTCGCTGCCGTCGGTCATTTCGGTCCGGCCCCACCAGTGAGTCGGAAATGCATTCGGCGCGCGCGTAGGCCAGTCCACTGAAGGTTCCGGATTTCCCTCTTCCTCTACAACGGTGGTCGAAAGACCGACATCGCCGCACGTACTGCTCTCCGCGAAAGGCAACAAGCGAGCATAGTCGGGATGCGACTGCGGATTCTGCATCTTGGTCAGCAGGTCGTAGTTGCCCAGTACGAGATCCAGGTAGATGTTTTCCGCTAACGCGAAATTGGTTGTGCCCCGCATTTGTCCGTCACGCATTAACGGGATGCGAGATTCGAAAGTGCCGTTGTACCAGGTAATACGGATCTCACCGTTCTCATACGACCAGCGATCGCGAGGATCGAAATGCAATCCCTCAAAACGCGAGCCGTACCCCAGCACACCGTCGGCGCGGAAAAAAACCGCGCCTTGCCGGCTACCAAACAATTGGTCAGAAGGCGGGGCCCATTGCATGTACTCGGCCTGTGTCCAGTTGCGCGGCTTCTCGAGCGGTGCATTGCTTACGAGCGTCATGCGCCACATCGTGTCCATAAAGCCCCTGGCGGCCAAACGGTCTGTAAATGCCTCGCGGCTTTCACCGGTCGAGTGGCCGTCGAAGCAGTAGTCGAGAGCCGGAAACGTACTCGACCAGGCGCCGCTTTCGGGTAGCTGATTCTTCCAGAAAGCCGTTTCTGTCTCACTTGGCTTGTCGAAGTCGCGATAGCGCTCCAACACGAACTCCGGTCTTAGCTGCACCCCGAATTCCGCCATGCGATCACGATTTGCGCGGCAAATCTCAACCGGTTGCTCATTGCGCTGTAAGGACACGCACTGGCTAAACAGCCGGTTGTATTCTTCGTCGAGTCGGCGCTCGAATGCCCGATGTCCGCGTCGGTTCCACTCTGCTCGCTTCTCGCCACGCAAAGCGGACGTGCGGTCGTAAGTCCAAATGCGCCCATTTATCATAAGATACAGACGGTCGCCGGAGACCGAAATATCTGCCCTTCGCTCATCAACTTCGCCGGAATAGTCACCGGCCGAAATGAACGTTAAGTCCAGGCGAGTCAAGGTCCCGTCACCGTTTTTTGCCGCGTCCTGCAGCCGGTCCAGCAATCCCTGCAGGCGTTCCCGAAGTCGCTTTCGAAACGCATCGCTAAGCTCGTTGGTACCGGCGGCTCGCGTTGCGTCATCCATGTCGGGCAAGTCGAGCCGATCGACAAAAACTTCCGCGGCCGCGTCGGATAACTGTTCGGTGCGTTGGTTGTCGGCAAGGAACGTCTCGATCTCCGCGGCCTCTGCCGCGGTATCTGAATGGTGCTTGCTGTTATTCACCGTGACAGTAGATAAGCGGTTCCGGTAGATGGCCAAGTCGCCTTTGAATGCGATGTAACTCGGTTGGCCCTGGTCGTTGATGAGCAACCAGGTGCCTTCCAGTTCGCCGGTTTGCGCCGTTGCGATGGCTGGCGCGAGCAGCGCAAACCACAATATCCAGGCTCGCATCGTTTCCCCTTATTATCGCTGCCGGTGCTTATCGTAGATCAGGCAAACACTACCGCAATTACATGAATGTTTCCTGAACTGGATGGGCTCCCTATGCAAACGCCATTACCCACTTGGGCACTGGAAAGAGGAAAGCGAATCACGAGTGGCAGCTATTTGCTGGAGCTTGCATCTGCCCTACTCCTTGAAGCAGAGAGAAGCACTGATGTCGATTCCAGTGAGAAGGCCGCCTAGTGATCGTAGCGTGTTGCCCGGAGCAATTCTTTTCGACGTTGAGTTTCGACTCGTGCTTTGCGCCGAATTGGACGGCCGACATTCCCGAAGTGTGCCGCTGGAACGTCTTATCTTGGAAATTGGAGATCTTCTACTATCATCGGCCAGCAATGGCAATTCAACAATGAGGGGCTCGTCGAGCGACGCAGGAATTCGCTAGCTCGCTTCCTTATAGAGCATGACCTGATTACGACCGTTTTCCTTGGCCTCGTAGAGCACTTTATCGGCTCTGTCCATCAGGTCGGCAAGCGATTCATCGCGAGCCGGACCAAAGGCAACGCCAAAGCTTGCGGTGATCGAAACGTTGGATTCTCGCAGCCCGATCTTCAGGCTTTCCAGCTTCCGACGGGCCCTTTCCGCAATGGCCATACCCGTGTCGACCGATGTGGCGGGGAGAAGCATGACGAACTCCTCGCCACCCCAGCGGCCAACGACGTCCCGGTCGCGTAACACGTCTCTGAAAACAGTTGCCGCTGCCTTGAGTACGCGGTCGCCGGCATCGTGACCATAGGTGTCGTTAATCCTCTTGAAACGATCGAGATCAATGATGATGGCGCAGAGCGTGCCGCCGTCGCGTTGCAGTTGGTCGTAGTATCGCTGAATGAAGATGCGGTTCGGCAGTCCCGTGAGCACGTCAACCTCGGCCTTTTTCTCGAGGTTTCGCTTGTACAACAGCATCAGGTAGAAGATCGTCAGCGCCAGCAACAACACGCTGACCACGGCAGTGACCGCGCTGATCACAAAGGATCGCGTGGTTTGCGCCTGTCTGGCCTCGAGCGGTATGAGTAACAGCAGGCGCCAGCCCAGCTGCTCTATGCCGAACTCCGAAATCAGGAAGTCTTCGTCGTCGATCTGGATGATTTCACTGTCATGACGGCTTTGCGACGAATCGCCGTGATCAAACCATTCGAGTGACTCCAGCTTCGGGATATGGGCATCGGTCACGATCAGTTCCGGCAGCGACGACAGGATGATTTCGTTTTGATCGTTGACGAACAGAAAGTCGTAGCCGTAGCGTGCTTTGTATCGATCGAACGTATCGATGAACTGCTGGATATGTTTGCCCACTCCGACATAGCCCAGGAATTCGCGATCCCTGCCGTAAACTTTGACGTCGAAAAACAGGTGTACGTCGCCGACTTGACCCAGATCGGCCATAAAGTCCTTATCGTGCGGCTGGGCTTCGAAATACCACGACACCTCGCCCTCGACGAGATCCAGGGTCGTTCCGTCGGACAAATACTGCTTCCGCGTGCGCTCGCTGGCAACGAAGAACCTCAGGCCGAGATCCTGCTCCATTTCCTGCAAACGGCGAAGCAAGACTGCTTCGTCGAACTCGGGTGAGTCCATCGTCGTCGTAAAATTGATGGTGCTGGCGAAGGTCTCGGCAATGTACAGAGGCCGGAGCAGTTCGTCCCGAACCAGCTCGTAAACCGGGGACACAGCCTCCTGCTGTACCCGGCTCTGCTCCGCGACGATGTTGTCGATGGCGTTATACGTCGCATAGAAAAACGCCCCGCCGAGCGAGAGCATCAGAGCAATGGCGAGCCGCCGGGTAATGATTGAGGGATTCATTTCCTAAAACGACAACGAGGAACCGTCAAAGACGAAAGATAGAGCAAATCAAGTACCTGCGACAGGACATAGCTATCAATCCAGCAAAAAAGTAACCGGGGCACACGATCGTCCGGAGAGTGCGGGCCAAATGGTTTTTCAGTCGGAAAACAGTCCTGCTTGAGGAACCTGTAAGGAAGATCGTAATGCGGGAATGTTGCGGCAACAAGTTCTACGAGAGTTTAGCGGAACAAGCCTCTCTCCGACTGCGCAAAAACAAGCGCCCGTCTACAGACTTCAATTTAAGTAAATTCGATATCTGTATGATTAATATATGGAAATTTATCGAATCTCGAGCTTTCCTTGCAGGCACCAAATGCGGTCGCTTACGAGCACAGATTCAGTCGAGAGTCGCTACTGATGCATAATTGGCTGCATGCGGCTCAGGGACTATTTCGAGAGGATCGGCTGGTCTGGCGTGACGGCGCCAACGCTCGACACACTGGGCGCTCTTCTACGCGCTCACAATCACAAGGTCCCGTTCGAAAATCTCGATGTTCAGCTCGGCAATTTGCTAACGACCGAAGTCGAGGACGCCTACGATAAGATCGTAAACGGACGGCGCGGCGGCTGGTGCTACGAGCAGAATGGTCTCTTCGGCTGGGCACTGTCGCAGATTGGCTTCGACGTGCGGCGTATCGCGGCCACGGTCATGCGCGCACACCGCGGACCTGCAGCTCACGCAAACCACCTTACGCTGCTCGTGGGCCTGCCCAACGACGACGTTCGTTGGCTCGTCGATGCCGGTTTTGGCGGGAGCATGTTAAAACCGATACGGCTCCATGAAGAGACTCACGATCACGCCCCGTTCACAATCGGGCTGCGTCAGCTTGACGATGGCTACTGGCAGTTCTGGGAGAGCCTCGGCGAAGAGGAATTCTCATTTGACTTCGAGAACGCACCTGCCGACGAGCAGGCAATGGCCGTTCGCTGCCATTACCTGCAGACGAGCCCGGAGTCGGGTTTCGTACAAAACCTCGTCTGCCAGTTGCGCCGGCCGGACGCTCACGTCGTTCTGCGCGGCCGCGTATTCTCTGTAGTTACGAAGGAAGGCAAGCGCAAACGCCTGCTGGATTCGGGCGACGAACTCGTTGCCACATTACGCGACGAGTTCAAGCTGATCGTGCCGGAAGCTGCCGGCCTTTGGGGGAAGATCTGCGAACGCCACGAGCAGTTTTCCGCGCAGAATCAAATACCCGATCCGTAGAATCGCCTGATGCCGAACCTTCCGATCAGGACGTCCAGCCTTAATCCTCACCCTCTTCCACGCCCGACCTTCCCGTCACGAGATACTCGCGCAGCGCATTGACGAGCAACCACCCGGTATCCGCATTCGTGAAGACGACAAAACCCATCTGGTGATCCGGATACAGCTCGAACTGGCAGGTGAAGTCGCCGTTGTTGCCACCGTGGCCGTACGCGAGCCCAAACGGCGACTTCATCATGTGAAAGCCAAGTCCAAAGCGCCCGGGCCACTGGGGTTCGTCACCGGGCTCGAGCGGCGTCGCGACCTGTGGTTCGAGCATCTTCTCGTAGCCATCGGCCGAGAGCCCCTTCTCGGCGAGCAAGCCCAGCATGAAGTTCGAGAACGTACGAGCCTCGGTGTACATGCTGTGCGCAACGCCGATCTCATCGGGAAAGCCGTGCGGCCCGGCCATGCCGGCCCAGTGACCTCGAGAGGCCTGCTCGTGAACCTCCGGACCGTCTGCAAAGAAGGTGTTTTTCTCGAAGTCCAGGACAGCGAGTGCTTCGCGACGTACGACGGTCTCCAGCGGCTCGCGGCTAATATGCGCCACGACGCGGCCAAGGTACTCAAAGCCTTCCCCCGAGTAGCCGTACTGGATTCCCGGATAGAATTTGATGTCGATCTTTCCGTCCGGATTGATCCAGCGCCAGTTCGGAAATCCTGTCTGGTGCGACAATACGTGCCGAGCCGTGATCTTCTCGTAGCGCTTGTCGTGCGCGATCTCCTCGAACGGCAGGTAGGTGTGCAACGGCCGATCGAGGTCGATCTGGCCCCGCTCCGCCATGCGATTGACGGCGAAGGCGAACACCGCCTTGGTGACCGATGCGGCCTCGAACAGCGTATCGTTTTCGACCGGCTCGCCGCTGTAGGCGTTCTGGCTGCCGTACGTACTGTGATGCACGAGCGCGCCATCCTTGACCAGCGCAATCGAGGCTCCGGGCACCTGGAAATGCTCCATCAGGCTCACGACGACCTGATCGAAAGCGTCCCGATCGTCCGGCTGAAATCCGAACAGCGCGCCAGTCTCGGGCAGTTCCACCGGCAGCGGTACCGGCGTCAGCCGCAGCGTCGGGGCGGCGGTCTCGGCGCTTTGCTCGACCGTGACCGACACGGGTGCGGCCGGCGCTACGACCCGGGCCTCCTCCTCCACCCGCGTCAGGCGGTCTACGCTCGTCAGTTCGTACCGGCCCGGCGGCAGATCGATCGCGAATGCGCCCGTCTCGTCGGCAAGCGTCTGCAGCCACAGCGCGGGGTTTTCCGTTGACCGCGCGCGAACCCGCAGCCGGCTCGCCTGCGTCTCAGCGTCGGTATCTGCGAGTTCGATTCGGCCCGTGAGAAGACCTGACGAAGAGTCTGCGTCGACGAGCAGCAAATCACCGAGGCGACCACCGGCCTGGCTCTTGCCGAAGCCCGGTCCCCAGGAGAACAGTGTAGCGGGGCCATCCTCGCCGGGCGCGTCGTGATCCGCAACGAGGAAATCGATTCCCAGCACAGAGTTCGCGAGGAGCTTCCTCGGGCTGGTGAAGCGCCATTCGTAGACGGTCGTCGTGCCCCGCCTCGCAACCGCCGCTTCCGCTGTTTCCCAGCTCGCCGCCGCGGCATCGGCATCCCAGCTCGATTCATCGCTGAGCATGGCTTGTTGATCGCCGATCACCAGGTACAGTGCGGGTCCGGATCCCGTGACCGTATGGTTGAGGTCGACGTAGGCGATCACGCTGTCAAAGCTCTGCCAGTCATCCGGCGCGGCGGCGTCGGACACGACATGCACGTCATCAATTACCTCGAGCGCAATGTACACGGCGTTCGCGGCCGTGTCGTAGCCGGCGCGGAAACTGGCGGCGAAACTGTCGGTTCGTTCGACGGCTTCGCTCTCCCCATTCATCCGCACAGGGTGACGCGGCAGCCCGGCCGGCCAATCGGTCAGGTCGCCGTCAACGACAATCCCATCCAAAGGCGCAGCTCGTGCGATTTCGCCGTTATCGGCCTGACTGTCGAAGGCCCAGAGCAAGACCGCAACCAGATAGAAACACCGTCGAAACATCCAAAGTCTCCCTGCATAGTGAATGGTGTCGTCCACACTTGGATGCCGTGGATCTGTCAGGGGTTTACGTGCCGGCAGGCGTTACGCCGCTTGCCAAGGACTTAGGCCATTGCCGGCGCGACGTGCCTTGCACCCAGACGGGCATAAACCAGCGAACCGGCAGCACCCGCTGAAAGCGCAGGAATTTATCAAGCAGCCCACTAGCCATCGATTCCTGCGCTGTGACCTGAGTCCGTAAACCCTTCTGTCATTCGTGAAATACTGTAGCCAGCAACGCCTGAAGCACGGCGGAGGCGCACGTATATCATGAACAAATATGTTGTGGTCGTCTTGATAGTTGGTCTCTATCTACACTGGGACGATATTGGTGACTTCTTTGCCGGTACTCCGGATTACCAATCTGCAGATGCAGGCGTTGTGCTCTACGCGACCGAATGGTGCGGCTATTGCGACAAGACGCGTGAACTGTTTGCCAAACACGACATTCCTTTTGTCGAGTACGACATCGAAAAATCCAGTCAGGCCCACAAGGAATACAAGAGGCTCGGTGGCCGCGGCGTTCCGCTGGTAAACGCAAACGGCACGATTGTTCACGGCTACTCGCCGCAACGGATTCTGGCCGCTTCTCGACCCAACTAGCCCGAGATCCTTCGTCGCGCTGCGCCGGAAGTCGTCAGTCCAGACGGATCGCTTCCATTATGAACCCGGCACACCGCTCCTCGTCGATGGTCGCCTGTGCGTCGAATTTCAGATGCCGCATTTGCTTGCCGTCACCTTCCAGCAAACCCTCCGGATCGTTCATCCGGGCGCCCTTCTGAAAGCCGAGCGTCACATGTTGTTTCGAACGCTGAAGATAACAGAACAAGCCGTTTCGCGAATAACATGGCTGACCCCATTTCATCGCTTCGTTTGCGTCCGGCACTGCGGCCAAAATCACGGCGCGCAGCTGTTGCAGTGATCGCTGTTGCCAGTCGCCGGCTTGATCTATCCACTCATCAACCAAATTCGTCATAAGATCTCCAGTACAGTCAGCCCCTGCGGCTGGTATGCCTAGTGGCCGATTGCCGCATTGTCATCACGCCAGATTCGGTCCCAGGTCTCCGCCAGAAGCCGGTCATCCAGGGACGTCGGGAGTAATTCGGCAGGAATTTCCGTCCAGTGCGGGTTGCCGCGCGCGGCGACGACGTGGCTAAAGACGTAAAAGGGTTCCTGCCCCATGCGCAGGTCGCTGATCACCAGCCTGTCGTTATCGATACGAGCCTTGACGAAATCCCGCGCGAACCAGCGCAGGCGCTCGACCGCCCAGATGTGCCCGGTTTCCTCGAGCATATTCACACCCGATGTGTAGCTTTCGAAGCGCAGTGTGACTTCGTCGACCAGCAGCGAATCGAAGCCTTCGAGATAGTTCTCATCGTCGATAACGACGACGCGCCATAACAAGGTGTTGAACGGAGTTGGCGTCACGAAAACCTGCGCTTCCTGTACCTGCATCGATGCCAGGGCATCATCGACATGGCGCGTGACTATGCTCTGCGCTATCCAGGACCAGCCGACATACAGCGTGCTGACGATCAGGCCAACCCGCAGTGCTTTTGCGCCCGCCTGACGGCGAAAGGCCGCCAGCGCTACCCCGACCAGCAGAGGCAGTGTATACATTGGATCAATGATGAACAGCGTCGCCCATGAAGTCGGTGGAGTATCGAGCGGCCAGAATAGCTGCGTACCGTAAGCCGTATGCGCATCGAGCAGCGGGTGCGTGAGCAGCGCGAGGCTGATCGCCGCCAGCCATCGAAGTGGCTGGTCGCGGACCGGAGACCAGCAGCGTCGCAAAAAAACCCAGACCAGTACCGAGAACGGCGCCAATACGAACAGGGAATGGCTGAAGCCCCGGTGATAAGTGAAATTCTCGACGGCGCCGCCGAAGTCGATGAACACGTCGAGATCGGGCAGCGTACCGAGCCCCGCACCGAGAAGCATCGCTTTTCCGCGATGGTTGGCTGGAGCGCAAACGCCGGCGACGCTGGCGCCCAACACGACCTGGGACAGAGAATCCATGTACAGAGTCTATCGTGACTTGTCTTCGATGGTTGTTTCAAGTCGAAACGGAAACACGTGATTGTTCCGTGTCGTTGCGTTGACCGGCTTCGCTCGATCGTTACGGGCAAGCAGTCTTATGATTTCGTGGTTCGGAAAACAGCAAGCTGCACAGCTTCTCGTGTAGCTCGAGCTCGTGGGCCCTTGTTTCAGGTCTGCCGAACATACGCTTCCAGAACGGTACTTCCACTACCACGAAGCATTGCCAGATAATCGGCTGGGTATCGCGCAAGCCGGGGTTCTCCAGCGTCTCCTCTGACTCGGTATTGCCACACCCAATCCAAAGCGCGAACGGTTCCCGAAAACACGTGACGCACCATCCCCAGTCTTCCGGGAGCGCTTCTGCATCCGGGTAGCCGTTGACCGATAGCTTCTCGGCTAACCAATGAGCCAACTGCTTGCCGTAGCGGTAAGGATTCGTTTGCTCGTCTTCACCGGCTTCGATCTCGAACAGATCCGAAGTGAAGCAATAATTGGTAGACCGATCGGGCGTCTCACGTTCACTCATGCTTGCCCGGTCCACCAACTACTCGTCCGGATCCGTTACCTCCGCAGGCTCAGGATCTCCGAGCATCTCCTCGGACCCGGCAATTTCCGTGTCCTCAACTATGCCTTCGTCAACGGCAGTGTCGCTCCCTCGGCCGCAATCCCAGCCCCAGCCTTCGAGCTTCGCGACTAACTCCGTCGCCTTGTCTCTGCAGTAAGCCGGATCGTTGTCCGCCGACCACAACACCTGCTGCTCGCCGGGCATCTCCGTGTCCTTGAAGTAATGGACGCTGCAGGGAACCTCAACACCCGGTTCGCTGGCAATTTCGACACGGCGCTGCATGTCGCCGTACGAGCATTGATACTTGCCCGCTTCTTGCGTTACGGCAATCGCGGGTAACAGTGTTGCCGTCAAGACGACAATCGTTCGTAGCTTCATGGTCGGCTCCCGATTTCGAAATCAGCGTACTCCGGATTATAGCCAGTCTTTCCGGAAGGAGGTGTTCAACTCCTGCCTGGTTGCAGGCGCTGGCCTTTCCAGCCCGCTACAAACAGGCAGGGACAATTCCGCCAGAAACTTCGAACAAGGACTTACATGCCCGAGCGGGCCTTGGCGTCGCAATTCAGCGACACTTGTCCACATTATGACAGCATGATAACTAGTGGCATCCATAAAGCAGATGGAGAGCGACATGTTTGAGCGTGGCAAGAAAGACGGCGACACGATCGAATCGCAGGAAGCAAATCGGACCAAATCAGACGTTAGTTTCGAGTCAGTAAGACCCAAAGCCACCCCCCGCGGCGGCGATGCAGCCGTTATCGGCCGCTCCATCCAGATCAACGGCGACCTGCGCGGCGACGAGGACCTGCGCATCGAGGGTGATGTCAGCGGCACCGTCGAGCTCAGGAACAGTGCTTTGACCATCGGCAAGGAAGGCAAGGTCAAGGCCGGCGTGTATGCCAAGTCGATCGCGGTGGACGGTGAGACCAAAGGCGACCTGTACGCAACCGAGCGCGTCAGCGTGCACGTCAACGCCCGGGTTCAGGGCAATATCATTGCTCCCAGGGTTAGCATCGAGGAAGGCGCACACTTCAAGGGCTCGATCGAGATGGACTCGGCCGCCATAGAGAAGGCGCTCGGCAAGACTACGGCGAGCGGCGCCGCCAAGCCGGTCGCCCGGACCACGGCCAGCACTGCCGGTAGCAACAAGGCCGTGCCCAAAGACGCCGCCAGGAGCACCGGGGCGAGCGTAAACCCGCCGGCCAAGACTGCGTAACGGAGGTGACAGCCTCATTACGCCGGGCGCGGCCGGATTCTCCGGTCGCGCTACACGCGCCCCTGTTTCAGAATCTCGTGGGCGGACTGGATGAGACCGAGCGGCATGTCGTTCTGGATCTCGGCGCCGCGTCAACGGCGATGCTGGCTTTGCTCGGGCGCGCCCGCTGCCGCGTGGAAATCACGGACCTCGTACATTCCGGCGGCATTGACCAGCTGAACAAGGCGGAACCGGGCCCGGAGTTGGTCGAAGCGGCTGAATCCCTGCTGCCGGGCCGACTGCCGGACGATGCCGTCGATCTCGTGTTTTGCTGGGATCTGCCGAACTATTTGACGCTCAAAGCGCTATCGGCGTTAATGAATGCGATCGGGCAGCGCGCCCGTCCCGGCGCCCTCGTCCACGCCCTGATCTTTTACGCCGAGCCCGACATGCAGGAGCATCCCGGCCGCTTCGTGCCGACGGCAGACGGCGAACTCATCGATTGCGGCGCCAAAAGCGCCATGACCGCGGCGCCGCGCTACTCACCTGAAGCGCTCGGCAACAGCGCAGGGCCGTTTGTGATCGACCGGGCGCGGTTACTAAGTAACGGTATGCAGGAGTTCCTGTTTCGGCTGGATGAATGGGCCTGAAGAATAGTCGAATACCGCGGCAAAACCGGCAACTGCAGCGGTCCTGTCCTTAGTACGGCGTGCCATTCTTGTGTGAGAACGCCCATGACCCGCCCGGACCGCTCTCGGCAACAAGGTCGTCATCGGGATAGGCTACCGAGTCGTTTTGCAGCCGGTCGCCGATTTCGAGGTACGTTCCGGGCTGCTCGGAGCGATTCACGATCTGATGCGCAATTCCTGTGCCGGCCTTGAAGCCCATGCAGTCCCCCGCGGACATCGCAAACTCTTCGTCACCGTAGACGAGCGTCAGCGCGCCCTCGAGCACGTAGACAAACTCGTCCTGCACGGTATGGCAATGCTTCAGCGCGGAAGCGCCACGCGGATCGAGCGTCGTCAGGTTGACGCCGAAGTTACGCAACGAGAAGACTTCGCCGAGCTTGGCTTTGGTCCGGCCCTGAACCAGGCGGGCAAAGGGTTCCGGGTAGACGCTGGCGCCCTTTTTCGCAGTGATCGAGTGCGCGCGTACGGGTCCTTCAGTCATCTCTCACCTCAGTTGTAATTACTGCAAGAGCAGGCGGCGCCTTCTAGCCCGCGGGGCAGCTACCGAAATCGCGTTTGGTGCCGCTCGTGACGTCTATTGTGACGAGCCGGCAGCCTCCGGGCTCGTGCACGGCAACCGCAACTTCACGGCCATCGGCCGATACCACCGGCTCGCTGATCTCGGCGTTGTTGGCGTTCTTGAGGATGCCGAGGCAGCCGCCGTCGAGTTCGACGTGAATGTCTCTGTTCACAAGGTAGGCGCGGGTAATCCGCTGTGGCGGCGGCGGTTCCGCGTAATCGTGTAGAGGGGCCGCGCGCATCGACAATAACGTCAACCCTCCGGCCACGACGGCAAGCCCTGCGGCCAGTCGCAGGACGAAGGTCCTGCTGCTCGTTTCGCTTGCCGATGTCTTAGCGCTGGCCGCTATGTAAATCCACTGGTAACCGCGCCGCGGAATCGTGCGAATGAACGCCGGCGCCCGAGCGTCGTCGCCCAGCGCCTGGCGCAACGTCCAGATGGCCTGGTTCAAGCCTTTTTCGCCGGTGAGCCAGTTTCCCTGCCAGAGCGCGTCGATAATCTCGCGACGTTCGACGATTGCCGGAGACCGCCGGCGCAGGAGTTCGAATACCTGCCAGGTTTTCTCCTGTAGAACGGTCGCACGGCCGTTGCAGGTCAGCTGCCGTGCTCTCTCGTCAATCTGCAGTTTCGAACTGGCCACGTCACCCCCACCTTCTGCCTAGTATGGACCAATAGACAAAAAAAGAGTTGCCGAATCGGCCCGTGCTGCCGACGATGCCGTGACTTTTCGGGAGCTAGGCAATGACGCGAGCGGCGCTTCGAGCACTGATTCTTCTGGCTGTCGTCCCGGTATCACAGGCCGATACGGAGATGACAGTGGGCGACGGCATGATCCAGGGAAACAAGCTAAAACCTTATGAACTTAGCTGGCGCCAGTGTGCCTTGCAGGAGCAGAGATGGGTCAGCCAGGGCACCGTAACAGAGCGGCTGGAGGCGATCGGCAACGGTGTCGTCCGTCATCGGCAGTCGACAAAACGCCCGGACGGAATGGTCAGCCGGGCGGAAACCTATTTCGACCGCGCCTCCTTCGCGCCGCTGCGCATCGACGTGAGCGTCAGCAGAGACGGCGAGACACTGGCCAGCCAAAGACGGCTGCTCGGCGAGGACGGCTACACCGGCGTGGCGACCCGGGGAGAAGACAGTCAGGCTTTGCAGGGCCGTGCCAGCCGCAGGATGATCCATGGAGCGGTCATGGGCTTGCCGCTGGCGACGATCGACTATCAGCCGCAACCCGTGCGCTTTACGGCGTCGATGGTTAGCTTCGACGGCACTTACGACGTCATTGCAACCTGGGCCGGCAAGGAAACCCTGGACGTCGGCGATCTGAGCGTCGACAGCTGGCTAATCGACGTCGAATGGCATCACCGCGAATCCGGCGATGTCTATCCTCCCGGACCCGACGCGAGCGGCGGCCGCTATTGGGTCGTTCAGGATCCTCCGGACGGGGTTCCCTACGTGCCTCGCTACAAAACGGACACGTACGCGGTTGAGTTCGCCGGAGGGATCTGCCCGGAGGATTGAGCGTTACAGCGACATCCCAAGAGCCATATTGAACTCCACGCCGAAAATCCTGGGCTCGCCGGTCCGAAGCTGCCCGGATGCCGCAAGGCCGCCCGGCGCGTTTCGCTGGGTTGCGTAGTCCTCGTCAAACAGGTTTCTGGCGAACAGGAACACCGACCACGTATCCGCTGCGTAGCCTGCTTTCATGTTGGCAACCACGGACGAGTCGACCAGCGTCAGCGGATCGTTGCACGGCGTCGCCGAGCAGATCTCCCGCTGGCCAATGACGTCACCCGTATCGTTAGTAACATCGACAAAAGTCACTCGCGCAGGATCGTTGGTGCTGACGGAAAAGAACTCGTCGCGATAGTTGACGTCGGCGACAAAGCTGAAGCCGTGTTCGCCTTTCCAGCTAAGTCCCGCACTTGCCGTGACGGGCGATGCGTTATTGAACTCGTTGCCGGTGAGTTCGGCCGTTGCCGTCACGAAGTCGGTGTACTCCGTCTCGACGTATCCCAACGAACCGAATACCGTGAGGCTGTCGGTGACTAAGGCATCCACGGCAAGCTCGAATCCATAAAGTTCCGATTCTCCGGCGTTGACCGGGATCGTGTCGAGCGGCACGCCGTTATCACGGCCGAACTCCGTAATCTGGCTCAGGATTTGATCGTCCCACTGCGTAAAGAACAGGTTTGCCTCGATCGAGACCCTGTTGTCAAACGCCGATGATCGGAGCGACGCTTCGTAGTTCCAGGTGTACTCCGGGTCGAATTCGGCCACCAGGCCGCTCACTATCGCCACACCGGTGCCCCCGGCGCGGTAAGCGCGCTGCACGACAAAGCCGACGGACGTGTCGCCCGTCAGGCTGTAGCGGACACCAAGCTTGGGCAGAAACGCCTCGTAATCCGTTTCGTTTTCGATCAGTTCGTCGGCCGGTAGAAACGGTACAACCAGCGGATTATCGGTGTTCGTAGCGCTGAGTGCAGAGAACTCCCGCAATTCGTCGTCATGCCGGGCCCCTGCAATCAGCGTAAGACGATCGGTCAGGTCGTATTCGAACTCACCGAACAACGCGGCGTTCCGCTCCTTCGTCGAGAAGGTCCGCTCCTGGAAGACCAGTCCGGGCGGAAGCTGTGGATTCAGGAAAGACGTCGGCACGAAGAAATTGTCGAAGCTCAGATTGTCGAAGTCACCGTAGTAGACGCCAACGAGTGCCCGCCATGCACCGCCCGTGTCGATCTTTGCGCGGATCTCCTGCACGAAGCTGTCGTCGTCCTGCGTCCGGTCGAGTCCACCGAGGTCGAGCGGCGTGTTGTCGATGTCCTCGATGCGCACGTAGTCGTGTTGATAAAACGTCGTCAGGGACGTCAGGCTGAGAGCATCGTTGACCGTCCAGTTGAGCTCGAGGGTGTTGATCAGGTGCTCCGAACCCTCCTCCGCGGGGAGGTTGGAGGTATTGATCCGGTCTCCCGGGAACGGATCGAACTCGACGAGATCTTCCCCGCCGCTGCTGTCGGTGCTGCTGAGCGTGTACTTCACCGATAAAGGGTCTGCCGGCCGGTACAGAAGTTTGGCGCGCAAGGTCGTGGCTTCCCGCGGGTCGTAGTCTTCACCGTTGCGCGTCGGGTTGGTCACCCAGCCGTCGGTTTCCCGGCGGTCGGCGGATAGCCGCAACGCCAGAACGTCATCGATCAGCGGCAGGTTGAGCGCCCCTGCTGCCTGATAGCTGCCGAGTTCGCCGTAAGACGCTCTGACCTTGCCGTTGAAGGCGTCGAGTTCGGGGTCAGCCGAGTTGATGATGATCGCCCCGCCGATAGCGTTTCGGCCCTGCACCGTGCCCTGCGGACCCCTCAGGATTTCCACCTGACCTATGTCCCAGGCGGAGTATGGTCCGAAGAATGTCGACTGGTTATTCGGCAACGATGCGCCGTCCACGATCGTGTTGATCAGCAACCCGCCCCCGGCCCCCAGTCGCTGGTCGATACCGCGAATGGTGAAGCCCTTTTCGCCGAAGCTCTGCGTCACGTTTGGCGTGCGCAGGATAACGTCGTAAAGGTCCCTGACGCTGCGCGCCTCGAGTTCCTCGCCCGTCACAACGACGACGCTAGTGGTCGTTTCTTCGACGGAGCGCCCAAACTTCTCGGCGGTCACGATAATCTCGTCGACTGTAACTTCGTCGAGCGATCCGTCGGCCGCTTGCGCAAAGCCTGAATGCACGGAGCCCAGACTGACGATGGCCAGCAAGCGGGCAGCGATGCGGCGGTTTCTTCTGTTCAAGGGAGCCTCCTTCAGCTCAGCGAGGCATAGCCTGTTTGGGCTACAGCCTTTATTGAGAATCGTATTGCGAATTATTATCATTTGCAATACTGTATATGGCCTACATCAAATCCAGCGGGGCTGAGCGAATTATGTGGATGACTGCAGGAGTGGCCGCGCAGGCGCTGTGCGTGTTCTTACTGCGCCGCTCGAGGTCGGCCGAATCACACTCGAAGATACTCGTGCTTGGAGGACTGTTCGGCTTCGCTCTCTCGCTGCCTTTGTTCGTGCAGGCGCTCGGCGTCGAGCTCGGTATTACCTGGGCGCTGGTGACGATTTCGGTGATCGCCTACGGCATGATCCTGCTGCCTTTCTTCACCGCAGCCGCGATCGGCCACAGCCGGGCCCCGAAACGTGAGCGAATGATGCCCGCCTCCCCCTCCGGATCCGCGGCGCGGCTGTCGCTGCGGTTGTTTTCCGCGGGCCCTCTCTACCTGATCTGCGCACTTTCGATCAGCCTGCTGATCGCCACCAAACCCTGGGCGCAGGAAATCACCCGCCTGTTCACGGGCGGATTGCTCACGCCACTTTTCTGGTCCTTCGGCGCACTGCACGCAACCGTCGACACGAATCTCTGGCGAGTGCTGTGGGTACCCGTAACGCTCACAGCAGTCTCCGCCGCCGCTTATCTGCTGATATGACTTCAAGAACAGAAAAACGGAGCAGCGGCGAAGGCAGCAACAACCGCTTTGTGCGGCAAATGATCGATTCCCACTCCGTGCTCGGCCTGTCGTTCGCCGCACTGATTTACATCGTGAGTTTGTCCGGCGCGCTGACGCTGTTCGTATCGGAAATATCGCTGTGGGAGCTGCCCGATACGCCGGCCGCTCACGCCACGACCCCACAAGCGGTTGCCGCCGCCGCGCACAATGCCGAAGCGGAGCTCAAGGACGGCAACGAGATAGTAAACGTCGTTGCCTACGGCCCGGACGAGTTCCGGCCTTATTTGGCGGTTCGGCTCAATCAGCGCGCCGGTCAGGGCGCGCCGCTGGAGAGCACGGATTGGATAGCCGACCCGCAGACGGGCGAGCTGCTAAGCGTCGCGGAGGCGCCGTATGCCCATCTGATCGAGGACTTGCACACGGTGCTGCTGCTGCCCAATCCCTGGGGGCGCTATCTCGTGGGAATCATCGGTGTGTGCATGTTCACGCTGATTTTGTCCGGTATCTTTGCACATCCGACGATCGTCAAGGACGCGTTCAAGTTGCGCCTGAAGCGGAACGCGCGCATGGCGTGGACCGACGTTCACAATCGCTTGAGCGTATGGGGCCTGCCCTTTCATCTCGTAATTACGTTTACAGGGGCATTTCTGGGTGTTGCGGGTATTACCGTCGTTGCCTTGGCAATGCTCGCCTACGAAGGCGACCAGGAGGCCGCTATCCAGGTGATACAGGGTCCACAACCCGTTTTGGATGCGCCGTTGATGACGGCGCCACCCGACTACGCATCGATGCTCGAACGTTCCGCCGCACCGGACAGGGACTTTTCCCTGTTGGTGGCGGGGAACCCGAAGAACAGTGGCTACACGACCAGCGTCGCGTATTACGAGGAAGGGATCCTCTCGAGCCGCACGTCCGACGTCTACCGCAACTCAGGGGAATTCCTGGAAAAATTCGGCGGTAGCGGCAGCCCGGCCGGTGCGCGGGTCTTTGGCATGGTGCAACCACTGCATTACGGCACGTTCGGCGGCTACCCGATCAAGATTCTGTACTTCGTGCTTTCGCTCGCGCTCACCTACATCACCAGCAGCGGGATGATGATCTGGTTCAAGCGCAAGCAGCAGCAAGGCAACCCAAAACCCGGAACCGAGGCGCTCTGGCGAGGTATGACAACGGGATTGTCGGCCGCGCTGGTCGCAACCGCTCTGGTCACCGTCGCGAATCTGCAAGTCCCGTTGCTACCCGCATTCCTGGCAGTCTGGCTGGCGTGCCTTGCGCTAATCACGACAAGCCGAAACCCGGTTCGTTGGGTTCGCTATCACTACATGGCGATCGCGACGGTGCTTGCTGTCGTTGCGGCGATGCATTTCCCGAGTGCGTTGGCCGCCTCTGCGGCCGCGAAACCGCTGTTGATCGGCATTGATCTGAGCTTGCTGTTGGCGGCACTAGCGTTCCTGGCTGCGGCATTTCGTGCGCAACCAGAGGGAAATGCGGGCGATTCCACCGAGTCGGAGATAAATCAAACCGCTGCCGGATCGCGAGTCACGGGATAGCCGCGGAGGCTGGCGCAGCGAAACAGTACAACTCTCGCGCCCCGGCCTGGAGCAGCTCCAGGATCGTGCGCTCGAAGACGGCTTCGATTGAGCAGAAGCGATTCGCTCAGAAGCTGTAACCCAGAGTCAGCCTGACCAGGTCCCGCTCGGCGAACTGGCCGAAGCGCCCCAGAGGCGAGCCGGTAAACCAGGCGCCGAGCAACTCAATGGTGGTCGCATCGGACGGTGCGTAGCTGATACTGACCTGACTGAGCGAATCGCGGAACTCGAGATCGCGGTACCAGCGCCACTTTGCGATCAGGCTGTCGTAGAGGAAAGAGCGTTGCAGCGTAACCGTCAGCAAGTCGTTTCGTTGCGGCTTTATCAGCGTCTCCGGCGCATCCTGCACGCGGTCCAGGAGAATCTGCACGTTCATGAACACATCGCGGGGCAGATTGAGATCGACGCCAAATCCCAGGGCCAGCACGTCCACCTCCGCCATCGAGAGCGTGCCCTCCTCCCTGACGTTCAGGACCTTATTGAACTGCATGACGAGTTCGCCGCGGATTACAGCCGATCCCAGGCCCGTTTCCATAGCAATTTGGGCCAGATGCCGCCGCGGAAATTTGCGAAGCAGAACCGGGCCGGTGGCGCCCGGACGAGGTTCGGCAACCGCTTCGTACTCGTTTCCCGTCAAGCCTGCAAAGACGATCTTCGTATTGCCAAAGCTTCTCGAGCCGCGCAATGCGTAGGTTGCATCCCGAAGGGGATCGGGTAGTTCTGTATCGAATTCGGTGGCGCTTGTAGCTTGCTCAGGCGGTGCCCCGAACCGGAATTGCGGCGCCGTGAACTCGAACCACGAACCTGGATCCGGCACATCGTGGACGGTATTGTCGAGGAATACGGCGCTCTCAAGACGCCAGCCGGCGGCTGGAACATCGAGGTACAGTCCCCACTGCGGCCGTTGTCGTTCGGTTTCCCCGCTTAGAACGAACTCGTGAAAGTCGCTTGGGTTGAGGACAAACATGGATATGTCGTCGAGGCTGCTCCACACCGCCTGTTGCCGACCGAGCCGAACGCGTCTTGCATCGCGATGCCATTCCAGATAGAGCTCGCGAAGCTCAATGTCTCCGCTATCGCCGATACCGGGCCGTTGGTTGATTCCGTTTGCGTACTGAAAGAAACGATCATCATCGCGATTGGGCCGGAGCCGTTGTGCAAAGTCATACGAAGCGCGCGCTCCGAACCGCCACTGGAAGCTTTCCGACATGCTGACCGTAGCCTCGGCTTCGACAGCCAAAGCCTGTTGCACCTCTGTGCCTGTAGCCGGGCTGGCTGCATACGAAGCTTCTGCATAGAGCGTGTACTCCTGCACGCTGGCCGCATCAGCGCACGGTACGATTGCGATGCAGCAACAGGCGGCGATCGCCGTGAACCGGACTTGATCGTTCACGGTGATTGCAGCAGCGCGGCCGGCAGCGCACGCTCCAGCGAGGCGGGGTCGAAGTGCCGGGGGTCCAGGCTGTCCGGGTACGTGACCTCCCGGTACTCGAACAGCGTGCTGTGCCGATTCTGTAGATGTTCCGCGAAAATTTCCGTTGCGGTCCAATAGCCATCGATGAACGCCTGCTTGCGTACCTCAACGACCTTGAACGGGTTCTCGCCGCGCTTGAAAAACTCAATCCGACGCGGCAGGAAACTTGCCGGGTCTATGGTCGCGGTAAAACGTTCGAACCCGAGTTCCTTCGCGATAGACGCGCTTTTTGTCTGCCCGAGCAACGTGTAGAGGTTTGAGTCAGCGCCTGGTTCGAGCGCGAAGTCGTAGTCGTCCAGATCGAATTTCAGCTCGCTCTGTATGTCTTCATAGCTGAAATCCGTACCCAGAAAATGGTCGCCACGGTCCGACGAGGGGATACGCCGGACCCGTTTCGTGGCCGGAAGGTACAGCCATCGGCCCTCGCCGTCTTGCTCGTGCTCGACGCTCAGAAAAGTCGTATTTCTAATGGCACTTGGTGCGAGGAAGCTTATGCGGGTCATCCGGCTTCGGGATGTGTCGACGAGTTTCAACACCATTGCCTGCCGCTCTTTCGACCGGCCCCGCCGGTTCGTAAGGGTCATGTCGATCAGACGGCGTGTCGCAGGAGCTTCCGCTCTGTCGGCGATCTGCTGCGCGACCCATTCCGGCGTGGGGGTTGCTGCATAGCTTTGCCCGGTTGTGGAGGCAAAAACGGCGGCAATCAGCAGTACTACCCCTGCCGTGATCTCGTGCGGCTTGCTTGCCGGCCGTTTCTTCATTCGTTCCATCAGCGCAAACCAGGACGGTACGACGAGCAGCGCAGCGATAAAACTCGCAAACGCAGCGAGCGCAACCATCCCGCCGAATCGCTGCAACATGGGCAGCCCGCTCAACGTCAACACGGAGAAGCCCAGGCCCAAGGCCACAATATTGAAGAAACAGGCGCGGCCGGTTGGCGGGATGGCGAGTTCCAGCGCACTGGCAAACGTGGCTTCGCTTGCAAGTGCCTGACGCAGGCGGTCAATGAGATGAATTGCAAAGTCGACGCCCAAACCGACCGATATTGCGGCAAACATGCTGGTTGCCGGCTCCAGGTATATGTCGAGGCTCGCCATTACGGCGTAAATCAGCAACACCGTAAAAGTAACGGGTACGACAGCGACGAGTCCGATGGAAACGGACCGAAAGACGGCGATGGACAAGAGGAGAACCATGCACAAGGACAAGGCGACCCCCTTGAAATGTGAGGATTCGAGCCTGGTCATCCAGTGATAGGTCGTATTGACGTCGCCACCAAGAGTGGCGCGTAGCGCCGTGCCTTCGAGCGTATCGTCGATGTACCGCTGAATGGCTTCGACGGTTTTTCGGGACTCCGAGAAATACACCGTGTTCAGCATGCCGCGCACCAACGCTTTCGATCCGCTTGCGTCGATTTCCTCCTCGAAGTCCGTGGGATCTCCCGACGCTTCGTACACGAACATGTACTGCCCAATGGCATCGTCATCGTCAGGCAGTTCGCGTCCGGTGAGCATCTTGTTCTCTATCGCGGCATGTAACAATGACAGGTAGTCCGCAATCGACACGGTCAACGCCACGTGCTCCTGCCGCTCCATGTGTTCCTGCAAACCGACGATTTGTGTCATTGCCGCGGCCGACAGTAGGCTGCCGGAGCCCTCGGCTTCCACCAGCACGTCGAGAAACGAGGTTCCGACGAACTTCGCGTTGATGAATTCGTCCGCCTTGCGGATCGGCTCGTCGCGCGAGAAGTTCTCGACCTGAGACCGATCGAATCGCAGCGCGGCGGCCTGGCTCAAGGCGAGGACGGCCAGGAGCAGAAAAGCTCCGAGTACCGTTAGCGGGCGACGCGCGCCAACCCGGCTCACGGCCAGCAACACTTCGCCCACGACACTCGGCTTGTGGGCGCTCCACGACTCGAATGCCGGGCTCGGCTTGAGATTCAACAGCACCATCGCATTCGGTAGCGTCACCATGGAAAAGAGCCACGCCAGGGCAACCCCGAGAGCTGCATACCAGGCAAAATAGCTTATCGGCGGCATAATGGATGCGAGCCCGATACCGCAGAAACCGGCAGCCGTCGTTGCGGAGGTAAAGAATATCGGCCGCGCCATCGCCTGCATGGAGGCCACGACGGCATCGCGTACCGGCAGCGTCGCATCAGCCGCACGCAGCTGATAGTAGTGCGACAGCACGTGTATCGCGTCAGCGACCGCAACGGACACCAGGATCACCGGCAAGGCGTTGGTAATGGCGTAGTAGGCAACGCCCTGCCAGGACATGATGCCCAAGGCTCCGACCGTCGTGCCGGCGACGATGACGAGCGCGCAGAGCATCGCTCCCGCGCGCCGAAATGCGAGATAGACGAACAGCAACACCACCAGAAACACGACCGGCTGCAGCAGGCGGGCGTCATGGTCGATACGCTCGCTCAAGTAGGCGCTTACCGCGGCTGGACCCGCAACGCCCAGCGTCACGCCCGGCCGCTCGGCCGCTGCCGTCACCCGCAGTACCGCGGCATAGGTTTCCGCGGCGCGGCCGATATCTTCGAGTTCGAACAAGACCAGTGCGCTGGACTCGTCGAAAGAAACCAGCGTGCCCTGGTGTGGCGGCATACTGAGCCAGCGCTCGCGGGCAGACGTCATGTTGGTATCGTCGATGGGTGTCGCAGCATACGGCAAGACGTCCACACCGTCGGCGGTTCCCGATATCGAGGACTCGGTTGTTATGGATGCAATACGGTCTTGCCTGACGTTATCGATGTCGCCAAGCGCCGTCGTGAGATCGTCGATCAGCGCAAGCGCATCCGTGTCGAATACGGAGCTGCCTGGTTGAAACTCTATGTATACGGCGAACGCATCGCCAAGCCCGAAAATCTCTTCGATCGACTCTTCCGCCAGAACCGATGGGTGATCGGTGGGAATAAAAGCTCGTAACGATGTTTCCTTTTCCAGACGTCCGAGGAAAACGGCGGCCCAAACGATAAAAGCCAGGCTGAAAATGACTGCCCAAACCGGATGTTCGGTCAGCCGCCAAAAGACCGCGGTTCCGGAGGGCCGCCATCTCACGCGTCGGCACTCCCCGAAACTGAGCGACAGCCCATTTGCCACATTGCGTCTTCGGATGCCTGCCAGTGCACGGCAAACTCCGGCGGCACCGGCGGTATCGCATCCGGACTAACGGCACGAAGCACCTGCTTCGTATCCACCCAGCCATCGCGATCCCGTAGCGCACAGCGGGCAATGGCCATGGCCACCGAGCGGCCCTCCTCGTCGATAAACCGGTGCTGCAAAAACCACCACCTCTCGTCCCAGGACAGCAAGCGGGTTTCGAGCCGGTAAGTCTGCAGCGGTTTCAAGGTCCGCCGGAACCGCACGACGGCGCCGCCGATAACCGCGGACCAGCGGTTTCTCAACATTGCCCGCGCGACACCGGCCCGCAGCATCCATGCGGACCGGGAAACGTCCATGACCTGCAGGTAGCGGCCGTTGTTCATGTGGCCAAAGAGATCGACATCGCTCGGCCACACCCGGTGCCTACTTACGAGTACGTCTCGATAGCTGATTCTTGGCCGGAACCAGTTCGACAGGAGAGCAATCAGGACTCTGAAATACAGATTCATGTTCGAGTACACTTGTCACTGCTTTATCACGCTCCGCGCGAGCACCGCAAGGCACCCCCACGTCCGCCGAAACAGTGGCACGGATCCGCGCCGGGGCTGTCACCAAGAATCATGACAAGGTCGGGTTTATCGGCTCTGCGCAGGCGCCGTCGCCGTGCTAGGGTGTGGCGATGTAGGGTGGCGCTCAGCGCGAATGCGTCCGGCGCCTGGTAAACCTGCCGTGGAGGTTGCTCTGTGACGGTATCCATATTCGTCGTCGAAGATGACGCGTCCACCCGTGCCATGCTGGTAGACAAGATCAGCCGAAGTAAGCGCCATCGTGTCGTTGGTGCCGTCGGCTCGCTGGCGAGCGCGCGGCGGACGCTGGCGAAATGGAATCCCGATATACTTCTGGTGGATCTCCAGCTTCCCGATGGCAACGGTATCGATCTGATTTCGGAGCAAACGCTGCGCAATCCCGGCCTGCCCATTCTGGTCATATCGATATTCGGGGACGAAGAACGCGTTATTAGCGCGATTGGCGCGGGCGCTCAGGGCTACCTGCTGAAGGACGACGACGAAGACATCATTTTGGATGCGGTTGATCGCCTCCTGCGGGGAGAGTCGCCAATATCGCCCAGTATTGCGGCGCATCTCATTCACCGTTTCCGACAATTGGCCCCCAATCCGCAAAATACGCACCCGTTGTCCGACCGGGAGCTGGAAGTGCTGCAGCTGGCAAGCAAAGGCCTGAGCTACCGCGAGACGGCGGCGCTAATGGGTGTCAGCGTCAACACCGTGGGCACTTTTACGAAACGCATTTATACGAAACTTGCGGTGTCCTCGCGAGCGGAAGCAATCTTCGAGGCGCGGCAGATGGGCCTGGTGCTAGGTTTTCCCAGTGAACGCCATCGAAGCGGTACGTAGCAATCCCGCCGTAGCGCAGTTAGCGCTGTTACTGCTCACATGCGTCTTGCTGCCAATATGTGTGCTGAGCTTTTATTACGTATTTGATAGAGACGTCAAACCGCACACCGAAGCGGTACGCAGCAATCCCGCCGTAGCGCAGGTAGCGCTGTTACTGCTCGCATGCGTCTTGCTGCCGATATGTGTGCTGAGCTTTTTTTACGTATTTGATAAAGACGTCAAACCGCGCACGGAATTTCTGCTGAGCAACTTCGAATATGTTGCCAGCCACGCCAACGAGCCGGAGGCGGTTTCCGGGGAATGGAGGCGTTTCGACCGTTCGATCGAAGTACCGGATGATCCTTACGCCAGCGTCTGGATACGCACCGACGTAACGCGGCGGCTGGATCTCAGCCGGGCAACTGCCCTGTACATCCCCAAGGCCAGAGCGAATGTTCAGGTCTGGTTACGTGGCAAGCTACAGCATACCGCCGCACCGATCGAAGAGCCGCTGGCGTTCATTAAAACGCCGCTCCTGATACCGCTCGGTGAGTTCGATACGTCAGTCGAACGCACCTGGATGCATATTCGGCTGACCAAGGCCCGCGGCTTCCTGATGCCTCCGAATATCTATCTGGCGCCCTACGCCGAACTCACGACAGCGTATAGGCACACCTACTGGATCGCGCAGACACTCCCAAAACTGCTTGTTGCAGTCGCGCTCACGATGACTGCGCTCGTTGGCGGGCTTTTCATCATGCGACCGCAGGATACGGCATACGGCTGGTACGCACTCTATATGTTTCTGTGGACTGCGCACACCGCACATGCCCTGGTCGACAACATACCCATACACCACGAACTCTGGTTCGCGCTCACCTATCTGTCCCTCGCCCTGGTGCCCTGCGAAGTAATCTTCATCAATCGCTACTTCGATCTCAGAATGCGCTGGGTTGAAAAGCTCATCGCCATTGTCACGACGCTGCTCGCCAGCACGCTCCTGCTGCCAGCGGTGCTCGGCCTCAAGGATCTCGCATACATTGCGACGCACCACCTCTGGATGCCCTGGATAATGCTTCTCGGCCTGTTCGTCTTCGTGCAGTGTTTTATGGCCGTTCGACGAAGCTGGTCGATCGACAGCATCGGGCTATTGCTGAGCTCCTCGATTTTTGTCGTCGTTGGCATTCGCGATCATCTCTTCGACTTTCACGATTTTGTGCCGGGTACGACCTACTATCTTCAGTTCATCGTGGTCATACCGCTACTGTTCTTCGGCTTTCTCTTATTGCGCAGGCATGTAAGGGCATTGCGGCTCTCGGAAAAGCTCAACGCGGAGCTCGAGGAGCGCGTGAGCCAGAAAGCGCAACAATTGGAAGACAGCTACCGGAAGCTGACCGAGGAGGAAAAACGGCGCGAGGTTGCCGAAGAGCGTGCTCGCCTGATGCGCGATATGCATGACGGGTTGGGAGGACATCTGGTGCATGCTCTATCCCTTGCTGAAAACAAGGAGGACAGGCGCGATCTAAAACAGGCGCTGCGTTACGCGCTTAGCGACCTGCGTTTGATTGTCGATAGCCTGGCTCCCAGTGAAACCGGTTTTAGTTCCCTGCTGGCCAATTTTCGACACAGGATATCGAAGAGCGTTGGACGTGCCGGCATCGAGATGCAATGGACGCTGTCCATTGCCGACGACGTCAGCCTCAAAGCCGATCAGTCTTTGGCATTGCTGCGCATTATCCAGGAAGCTACGACAAACGCTTTACGGCATTCCGAGTGCAAGACCATTCGGATCTCGGTATCGACCGATGCCCAAACTCTGGAGGCGGAGATTCGGGACGACGGCAAGGGCATCGAGAGCCGCGGTCATGGGCGGGGGCTCGACAATATGCAAATTCGAGCCGCTTCGATTTCCGCCAGGCTTGCCATTGACAGTAACAAAGCCGGAACCTCGGTGCGGTGCATAGTCCCTATCGCGGATGGCGCTTCACCTTGCTGAGCGACGAGGATCTCAAGACGCACTTAGAGCGTTTTGGCGACGCGACGGCAAAACGGCGTGACTCCGGGAAGATCAAGTTGATTCGCGAGGTAAAGCAGGAGCTCGTGTCTCGCGGCTCCGTTGCGCGCGGCGATCTGTTCATTCAAGGTATCGGCGCGGTATGTGTTCCCGTTGAGGCGCAATACTCAGGCGAAGCTTTGGTCATCGGTGTGGTTGGCCCGAGCGATCGCATTTCTCAGCACGAAAGCGAGCACCGCGATGCTCTGGATCGCGTTCTGACCGAGTTCAGAATCACATGCCGGTTTGGCGTTGGCGGGGCGCGCAAAACGGCCTGAACGAAGAGATCGAATAACGCCAACATGGCTGCAAACACTCGCCGTTACTCAGTGCGTCTTTCCATGATCTCATCTCCGTAGTAGTCGCATATCGACAGTTCGGAGTCCGTGCCGACGACGGCCGCAACAGGCCTGGCGCTTGCAAGTTGGGCCAGGCTAATGCGGCAGGCAGGAGGTACCGTGACGTAGCGACCGGTTGCCTGGTTGAGCTCCGGTTTCCGATAAACAGTGAGGAACCCGGCCGCGTCATCGCAGCGGTGCGGCGTGAACCGCGCTACGTGATATTCAGGCCAGCTCAAGCGTAAGTCGTCGTTGCAATCGGCTTCTTCGAAATCCTTCCCCGAGCAGTTCTCCCAGGCATGGTCATGCGGCCCGTAGTAAGCCATCCATTCCTGCAGGTCCACGCTTTTGTCCTTATCGGCATCCAGGCTGAGAAAAAAGTCCGAAGGCCCGGACGGTCCGCATCCGGCTACACTTACCAGCATCGCAAGCACTGAGAAGAAGTGGACACCCTTCATTCTTCGTATGCACTCCCGATGGTTTCCTGAAGACGCTCGAGGCACGGCAAATCCGTGGGTTCCGACGAGCTTGGACGTCCTGGCGAACGGGGAGTTCCACGGCACCACGATGAGCGACGCGGAAGGCGATTCGGCCGCACAGTTGCTGACGAAAGCGACACATATCTCGACAAAACAACGAATCAGGGCCGCTAACATAGGCACTACTCGGTCAGCTAAAAAGGGCCTCAGCCGTGAAACGCCCGCCTCTTGCAATTGTCGCCGTCTGCCTGACCACCGTTCTCTTCGCCTATGCTTGCGCGCCCAGGCAGAACGATACGCGGCTGACCACCGCGCGATGTCTCAAAATGGGCGGTTCGATCGCCGGCGACATCGGCGACGGCCGCATCTATCGATCCGACTATCTCTGCGAGAGCGGAGAGCGGCCGATTGGGCCAATCGAGTTTGTGGAGGGAGAGCGCATACCGGTGGAAGGCGCGGTTTGCTGCGGGAACGCGGAATAGGCGCGGAATAGGGACAGCCATTAAACCGTCTGCCTGTCGGTTTCCTACACGGACAGTCGGACCAAAATAGTTAGCAGCTGTCCTTCAGTATGGGATAGACGCCACCCGGCATGAACGAACAGGCGTCTTGCCGCAAAATCCGCGGCTACCGCTGCCTTGATCGCCGCGAGATCCGCGAGGTTCCGTGGAAACAAGTTACGCCGGACGTCGTCACCGACTGGATCCCCGGTTGCGGCCCGGTAGCTTGCGGCGATCGCGGCTACGCCTCTCAGGTCGAGGCCGGCGGCGATTGGATCATCCGTGTCAATCGCTGCATGTCGATCGCAGGCTGCCAGCGGCAGCGTGGAAACGGCCGCAAGCGTAGCCACTACGGAACGTCGTGTGAGTAATGTCATTCTAGGCGTCCACCCGCTCTTGCAGGTGATCGGACAGGCGCAGCGTCAGCGCGAGCAAGGTCAGCGTCGGATTGGCAATGCCGCTCGTGGGGAATACCGACGAACCGGTAATGTACAGGTTATCCGCGTCGTGGCACTTCAAATCCGTGTCCACTATCCCCACGGCCGGATCGGCATGCATTCTTGTCGTGCCCATATGATGACGTGAAGGCTGCATCAGGCCGACGATCTCGCTTCGCTCCACGGGGCAACAGGTCCTCCCCTGCCCGGCCGCGCCGAGTTCACGCGCGAATGCCTCGACCGAGCGATCGAAGCCGTCGAGATCTTCCGCAGCGTACTTCCACTCCAGGTTCACACGCGGCATGCCGAGCGAATCGACACGGTCGGTCAACGTGATCCGGCTATGCGGATTCGGCAGATTCTCGGTCATGAAGTAACACCAGCACATCTCGCTGCCGTCCGCGGTAACACTCGCCTGGTCGATCCGTGTTGCCGTTGAGCGCAAGGCGCGCCGATCCGCGCCCTTACGCTCTTCGTCGCGGCCCATCGTGACGGTAAACGCCGCGGACTGATACTTCGTCTGGCCGGCAAGCGTGGTTCCGAGCACCGCATGCGGGTTACCGAGCCTGCGGTTGACGTAAAGATCGAGCGAGTCCGGCGGGTTGGTGAAAAACACCTGGGTGCCGGCATCGTCGTCGCCGGCTTCCTTGAAGACCACCGTGTGGCCTTGAAAGTAGCGTCCCAGCGCATCCGAACGGCTGCCGAACTTTCGATCGTTATGCGAGTTGGCCGCCAGCAGCAAACGGGCGTTTTCGATACCGCCGCAGGCAAGCACGTAGACAGTACCCCGTGCAGTGCTCTTCTTACCGTCCAGCGTGCTGACCTCGACGCTTTCGAGCCGGGACTTGTCGCCTGCGACGTTAATACCCACCACGTTGGCATGTAGATAAACGGATATGTTCGGTTCGTCGGTAAACCCATAGCGAAACTCATCGAACAGCTGCCTGTTCGTACTTCCCGACACTTCGGAGTGGTCGCGTGGCAGGGACGTGATGTGCCGCGAGCCGTTGATGTCCAGCGGCGGCCGGCCGTCGTGCTGAGGTTGCGCGTAATCCTTGTCGAAGTGCGGAATCGACAGCACATCGCAGGCGCGGTCGTAATACGGCTGCAGATCGGCCCGGCTCATCGGCCAGCCGCTGTGTTTTATCCATGGCCGCGCTGCAAAGTCCGCCGGGTCCAGCGGCACGGATTTGCCGCCCCACCAGTGCCCGGAGCCGCCGTAGAATCTGGCACGGGAGCTAATCAGATAGTCGTCGATGTTCCGCTTGTCGTCACCTTCACCCGAAAGCGTGCCAGTGCCTGCGTACAGTTCCTGGCTGACATCGTCCGCCTCGCGACCGCCGGATTCGAGAATCGCAACGGTTTTTTCCCGTCCGGCCCATTCTCTTGCGAGGGTAATCCCCGCCATTCCGCCGCCGATAATAACGACGTCAGCGCTGATCTCGGTGCGAGCGGGGAGATCGAGCAGGTCGATAATCATGTCGAATAGATCCTTGCGAAGATGTGGCGGCGACTTGCGCCGGGCCGTTATCCCAACGTCAGCGTTCTTTACCCGTAGAAACGGCGCCCCGCCGTTGCAACAGATTTGCCATACGCCGGTGACCAAACCTCTGCGCCTGCCCGAGCGGTGACCGCATTTCGGTCGTGAACCGCCCGTTGCCCGAGTCAACCGCAAGGTTGACGTCGGCGCCGCGCTCGATCAGAAACTGCGCGACCTCGATATGGTTTCGGGCCGCTGCATTGATAAGCGGCGTTTCGTCGCCCCGTACGTAAGCATTGACGTCGGCACCGCTGCTGACGAGCAGTTCCACCAGCGAAAGATTGCCCCTCGCCGCCGCAACGATGAGTGGGTTGCCGTCGCCCGGCGCAGCGCGATTGACATCGGCGCCGGCGCTAATCAGCGACTCCGTCAACGGCCGGCTGCCCTTTTGCGCTGCCACCGTCAGGGGCGTACCGTCGCCGCGCCGGTAGTAGTCGACGTCCGCTCCCGCGTCGATCAATGCCTGAGCGTGGCTTGCCCTGCCCTCCTTGAGAGCGGTCACTAGGGCGTCGCCAAGCGCCCGCGACAGCGTACCCGCTTCCGTGTCCTCGACTATTGACGCCTGCGCCTCCCGCTCCGGCACCGCCTCTGCCGGGATAGCGGCCCAGGCGACGGCCGCGGTGCCCATGGTCGACAAGCCGCACAGGACCACGCCGGACACCCAGCGGGCCGGTGCGGGACGCGACTGCCCCAGCTGCGCAATTCGCTGTCGCAAAGGCTGCATAGCGCCCGGCGGCCAGGCGCAGCCGAGCGGTACGGCGCGCGTTGCCAGCTGGGCTTTGAGCAGCGCTTCGGCGTACGTCCTGCGATGTGCTGCATGCTTGCGCATCACACGCGCATCGCAAGCCAGTTCCTGATCGACTCTAAGTCTGGGCAAAGCGATATAGACCAGCGGATTGAACCACTGCAGACACTGCATGAGAGCGGCAAAAGCGTTGACCATGACGTCGCCCGCGCGAATGTGCGACCACTCGTGTTCGAGTATCAGGCGCCGCTCCACCGCATCGTAGCGTTGCTCGAAATCCTTCGGCAGAACGATACGCGGCCTGAAAACGCCGACGACAACCGGACCGATGTCCTTGCTTCCGGCAATGCACAGTCGTCCGCGGGTGCGATTCAGGTCATGCTGTTTCAGGAAACGCCTCTGCCGGTAGATCAGCAGCGCAAGGCTTAACAGGAAGCCGGCGAACCAGAGCAGAAGCAGCCCGAAAGCCGGCGGCAAGACGGAGAGTATCGTAGCCGCCGTTTCGGCACCGGTATCGGGTGATACGGGATTTTGCCCGGAGGACACAACCGCCGGCAACGGCTCCCCGGCCGGTGTAACGACTTCGGAGGCTGCCATGCGGCGCGCAGGCAGAAAGTTTGCGAAACCGGCGGCGGGAACAATAAGCCAGAAGGCGTAAGCGATGCGCGCGCCGAACGCGTCCCGCAGCGAATCGCGCGCCGCAAGCACGACGAGTATCGCGATACTTACGCTTAGCGTAATACGTGCGAGCAACAGGAGAAGATCAAGCCCCATCGTCGAGCTCCTCGATCAGACGCTTCAACTCGGCAACGTCGTCGGCGCTGAGTTGTTCGTGTTCGGAAAAGTGCGTCAACAGAGACGAGACGCGGCCATCGAACAGACGATCGAGTAATCCGCGCCCCTCGGCGCTGACATAGTCCGCACGCGCGAGCCGCGGGCTATACAGATAGCGCCTGCCGTCACGCTCCGCGGATATCGCCTCCTTGGATAGCAGCCGGTTGAGCAATGACTTTACAGTGCCCGGGCTCCAGTCCTGCTCGTCGCCAACCTCGGCTGTGATCTCTTCGGCGCTTAGCGGCTGCCTTTCCCAAAGCGCTTCCATGACGCGGCTCTCGGCCACGCTGATCTGTCGGTTTGTCTTGGTCATGCGCTATTGTTTACATACGTAAACGCTAGAGTCAAGCAGTTTGTTTACAATTGTAAACGAGTGCGTCAACGCAACGGTCGCGAGAACAGCGATCCCCCGTCCCTGAGCCCGCGCACGCGCTGCGGGACTGGACTGGCACTGATCTAGGCCAGAGGCAGCTTGCTCTCAGCCTTGCAATACCGGTCGTGCACTGCCCTGACCCGCTCGCAGTCACGCGATTCTCTCCCGCCGCCCAGGGTCGCGACGAACTCGCAGGACGCATAGCCCGCGGACTTTCGCTCGTATTCCTCCACCCAGCGCCGGCGCCTGTCCATGTGTTCTCTTTTGACGGGCCAGACGCCCGGCCTGGGACGTATGTGCGGCATGTCTATGCGCCACGGTTTTGGACTGATTCTTGCCCGGAAGCACTTCTGGTTGCGGCACATCAGCACATAGAGCGGGTCGCTCCCGAGAGCCGCCATAAACGAGAACGGCGCATCTTCACGCGGATCGAACGTCGAGTGCATGGCGAGGACACGGTAGCCCATCGGCGTGCGGTAGACGCGCAGGAGCCAGGAGGGATTCGCACGAGCGTACGCCTCGATGCGGGCAAACGCGGCGGCAAACGGGTCCTTGCGGAATCTGTCGGTGCCCTTTCGCAGCACCCGCGCAACGGGCCCTGAAATGAACGCCGCAACGACAAATGCGGCCAGCAACGGCCACCATGCGCTGAGCTGCATCCCGAACCATACGCCCGCAAGCAGCAGCAGGCCGAACATAATCCCTGCAAACCCGGCGTTGCCGCGTTCAGGCACGTCGATATCGGTGAAGAGGACGTCCGGCGTGTTCAGGCACAACGCGCCGTATGAATTGCGTGTAATGACAGCATCGCCGTGCCGCTCCACTATCTCTTCGCGAATCGGCACGCCTTCGGCGCCGTTGTAAGGAACCTTGGGGTCGATCCGGCGCACGGATTCGCCAGCGCGGGCACGCTCTGCCGCATCGCGTACGCGCTCCCGGGCTTTCCCGGCGGCGTCTCGTTCGCTCCTGTCCGACCAGCCGAAACGCCTTAGCGTACGTCGCCTGCCGTCGATGCGGATCTGCTCTTTGGCCTCCGCCCAGTATTCGGGGACAATCATTGCCTGACCTGCCTGCTCTTCCGCATCTCGCTCACGCCGGTTCCGGCGATTTAGCGCGACTGTCAGGCGCCAGTATAAATAGACCGCACCTGAGCGGCTTGCATTTTCGTTGACCAGATTGCCGTCGATGCCGCAGCCGGAGCCCGCAAACTGGCTCTCGTTCGCTGTCGCTGGCCTTCTCATCGGATACCCGCATCCACCCCCCGTCCCGGACTAAAGACATAAACGGCATGAGCCGGTTTTGGGCGCCGCCCTGTATGCGATGACAAGGGATGCCGTTACACAGGACTTCGACATGACGCGAACTTCACGACTAAGCTGCTTTGCACTGCTTCTCCATTCACTGCTGCTGGCTGCATGCGGCGGCGGTTCCAGCGGGGCTTCGTCGCCGCCGCCGGTGGTGGCTCAGCCTTTGTATCGCATCGGGGGCACGGTCAGCGGGCTCGCGGGCGGCAACGTGGTACTGCAGAACAACGGCGGCGGCGACCTGACGGTCAGTGCCGACGGCACGTTTGCGTTCACGAAGACCGAAGCGGACGGCACCGCTTACGCCGTTACCGTGCTCAACGAGCCGGAAAGTCCGTGGCAGACCTGTGGCATCACGGCAGGTTCCGGCTCGGTGAACGGCAGTGACGTCGCCAATATCGCCGTCGACTGCGCGACAAACCGCTACCGGCTTGCTGTCACGGTGATCGGGCTGCGACTCGGTATCCTGACCCTGCGGAACGGCGGCAGCGACGACCTTACCGTTGGCAAGGACGGCGTGCACGAATTCGCGGCGCCCGTCGAAAGCGGTTCCAACTATTCCGTGGAAGTCGCCGACAACCCCACCGATCCCGATCTGTCCTGCAGCGTGACGAACGGCAACGGCGTGGTTGCCAATACCGACATAACGGGCGTTACGATCGAGTGCGCGGCGCTTGCCGCCGTCGACATCGCCGCGGGCGACTCCGTGAGCTGCGCAATACTCGAAAACGGCCGGATCAAGTGCTGGGGTGACAACCGTTACGGCGGGCTTGGCCTTGGCGACGGCCTCGATCGCGGCGGGTTTCCGGGCGACATGGGTAACGACCTAGAGTACGTAAACGTCTCGGGGGCAGCGCTTCCCGTTGGCATCGATCCGGGAAAACACTCCTGCGCCGTGCTCGAAAACGGCCGGGTGAAATGCTGGGGGAGAAATGGCGACGGGCAGCTCGGACTTGGGGATACGATCGACCGCGGGCAGGACCCCAAGGAACTCGGTGCCAACCTGGCGGCGGTCGACCTCGGCACTAATCCGATCGGCAATAGCCGCACCGCGTTGCTGGCCGGTACGGGTCTCTTCCACAGCTGCGCCGTGCTGGACGCGGCCCTCGACAGTAACGAGGAATTGAAGTGCTGGGGCTATAACGCCTTCGGGCAACGTGGTCAGGAAGATACAATAAGCCACGGAAGCCAGTCCGGCGAGATGGGCGACAACCTCGGCGCCGTCGACGTTGGCGACCCGAAGCTCAGCATTGCCGGTCTGGGAGTCGGCGGGTTTCATACCTGCATTCTCCAGACTGACGGCGCGGTGTACTGCTGGGGTTCGAACAGCTACGGACAGCTGGGACTCGGTGACGCCTTCAATCGCGGTGGCAATCCCGGCGACATGGGCGCGGCACTCGGCGCGGTCCAGCTGGGTTCCGGACAGACAGCCGTGCAGTTAGTCAGCGGGTCGTATCACAACTGCGCCTTACTCGACTCCGGTTTCGTCAAATGCTGGGGACGAAACGACAACGGTCAACTCGGCCAGGGCGACCTCCTTCCCCGCGGCGATCAGCCTGACGAACTGGGCGACAAGCTGCCCGTTGTGCCGCTCGGCAGCGTCAACCTCGCCGCGATGCAACTCGCCGCCGGCACCGAACATACCTGTGCGCTGATCGAAAACGGCGGCGTCAAATGCTGGGGCGGCAACAGCTTTGGACAACTCGGGCTGGGGGATACCTTGGACCGGGGTGACGAGCCGGGAGAAATGGGTTTCGATCTGCCGTTTGTCGATCTTGGCAGCGGCCGCACGGCGATCCGAATCTCGGCGGGCTCGACGCACAGCTGCGCCCTGCTCGACTCCGGCGACATAAAGTGCTGGGGCGAAAACGACGCTGGCCAGCTTGGCCAGGAGAATGTCGCAAGCACGGGCGATGCGGCCGACGAAATGGGCGACAGACTCGTTCCGATCGATATCGGCAGCGAATGAAACCGACCATAGAGCCTTACGGAATCAAGCAATGTATATAGAACAGCACTATTCGTGGATTAGCCGAATCTCCCCCGCGCGCATCACAGGTTCGCGTACCAGCCTTGCCGTTGTAGCAACTCTGGCTACACTACTGTCCGCCGCCTGCAGCGGCAGCAGCGAGGATGCCGACGGTCGGCTATTGCCGAGCGACCGCCAGGTTGTCGCCGACGCCACGCCCCCGGATACCGAAAATGTCGTCGACGTCCGGGTAAGCGACGGCGGTTCCGGGGAATCGTACCTGCACTCCGACAGTCTGGTCTGGGTCTACGATCGCGGTGTCGTTATCAAACGCAAGGCAAACCTTCAAGACGTCCCCGATGCCGTTGTTGTGATCGGCGGACTTGCGCGGTATCAACTCGTCGGTGACGAGTACACATACCAGCGATTCCTTACTACCTACAACGAGTACGAGGGTGTCCCTGCTCCGTCGGCAAAGGACCTGGTTCGCTATGTCAACGACAATCTCAGCCAGATTTTTGCCGGCCGCGAGCACAACATCCTCGACATAGACTTAGTCGAACTGGAGGCCGGCGAGCGCTGGCTCTGGCACACGCCAAAGTCTTTCAGCGCCCCGTTCCGCATACGCTATCGGCAGCGCAGGAACAATACTACGGTGGAGGATCGTGCGGATACTTTCGACGTCCGCTTCTATCGTAATTCCGTCAACGAACCCGTGCACAACCTGCTTGCGACCGAGACCTCGCAGTCGACGCTTGCAACCGAGGTATTCGAGGCGAGCGCCATCGATCGCATGCCCACGCTGCGCAGCAACTTCGAATAGGCTTAGACCCGCCGCCGGCGTGTAAATCGAAACCGCCGGCCCGCCAAAACCGTCGCCATAACGTTCGAACACACGGTCGTCTCGACCGAAACATGCGCGGAAGAACTTCCGGAACCGCGGCAACTTCGCGGCAAACTCGAGAACGAGAACAGCCAGCGTACTACCCATTATGTCATAGCGCTTATTGGGACTATTCGAGCGGTTCCGGCTGCCCTTGCAGCGGCAAACACAATAATGAGAACCATACCCTACTTCTTACAGCTACTACCCAATATGCTTCTCCCGAGCGTTTCATGTGATTTAGGGGTCAGTTCGATGCTAAAAATTATCATGTGCGGCATATCGATTCTTCTTGGTCTTGCACTCTTCCTGGCCGACTCGCTTACGGCAGGCGGCGCACTGACGAGCTATGTTGGGGCGGCGTTGGTTGGTCTGGGGTTGTTCTCGCTTGGCGGCGGTTCCCCGGACATTGAATCGGGAGATGGGGCTGACGAAATCAGTCCGGCCGATCGCGTTCGCAGGCTCCGCAACGGCTAAAACGCGTTTTATCCTGGCGCAGCAACCGGTTTGCCGGCGCGGGCATCAGAACGAAATGGACAGTGCCGCAACCAGGCGCCGCCCGGTAAGCTCCGCAGAAAATAAGTCTCGCGCGCTGCTGCTCGTGTAGTTGCAGATGAGCGAGACAGTGGCGCGTTCGAAGGTCCGCGAAAGCGCGAGTGCAGTGTACGCGTAGCCGTCACCGGCACTGGCGGAAAGGTCATACCATCCCGCGCCTGCAGCGATATCGAGCTTGCCGGGTAGTTCCAGCTGCGCGCCAAGCTCGTATACCCAGGCTTCCCGCCCTGTGCCGAACACGTTGCTACTGTAGCCAACGGTTGCGCCGACGAGTTCGTCGAGCCAGACGCTAGCGATGATTTCCACATAGTCATAATCGGCGCCCTGAACGGTGCCGGGGTAATGATAGTTCACGACTACTACGTCGGCCGCCCAGCGATCGAAAAACGGCACCGCGAATCCGAGGGCCGTGTTCAACTCGACATCGGCGCCGTCCTCCGGATTGCCGGCGGCCACGAAGTCTACAGTCGAGGCCCAGGCGTATGCATACCAGCCGCTGGGCCACTCGAAGCCCACATCCAACTGGATGGCCGGCTTGCCGAGTGTTTGTGAGACTCCGCGAAAAACGTAGTCAGTTGTCAAAGTCAGCGTGCCGCCAACGTCCGGCCGGCTTTTGGGGCGATTGCCTGCCTGATCGTCGGCCGGCAACGAAACCGGCAGAACAAGCCCGGCCAGCAGCAACGCGGTTGCCCGTCGGTGCGTCTCCTGTCTCATGCCCGTCACGTGTCCCTTGGCCCCTCTGAATCCACAGCTCTCATGTTGACAAACAGCTTCTGGCGGCAAAACGGATCACTGCCTGGGCAAACCGAGTATTAAGGGACCGGCCATGCGCCAAGTGCCTGGCGCGGGCGGGCGAACGATCCAATCCTCAGCGAAAAATCAGCTTTTCATCAGGTCTTCCCGGGCCTCTAAGCGCACAGTGATCCCCTGATTCGAACCTTCGGGTTCGCCGTCGAATGACAAACAGAGGATCAAGCATGAGTTGTTTGAAGCGCTTCCTGAATCATCTGGCGGGATTGAGCCTGCTACTCGCGGTCACTGCAAACGCATCCGATTTCGGAGATCCCATCGCGGGGTTCGCGATCGACCTGCCGGAAGGCTACGCGGAGCGATCCAGGCAGCAGCCGCCTGGCGCAACAATCCTGACCTTCGAACACGGAGATCAATCCCCCATCGTCGTCAGCGCACTGTCCTTCGATAGCGGTTACGAGGGCAACGAGGAGATCTTCGCGTCGATGCTGGAGACGGTTGAGGAGGTCTTTGGCGGCGCCACCGAAGCGCGCGAACTCAAGGACCTCGAGATTGGCGGTCTGCCCGCGCGCTGGGGCTGGATGGGGCGCCGCGAGGGCAATGGCGACGGCATGATCGCCGGTCTCGGGGTCATAGAGCTGGACGACCGCTTCGTAGGCCTGTCGGTCTCCATGCCGGATACGAAATTCGCGGCGCTTCGCCCGGCTATAGAAGCGGCGTTCTTCAGCATACGAAGCTACGGCGACCAGCCCGGCGAGGTGACCAGGGTCGTGGACGTCGAGCACCGCCCTTCCGAGCCGATCCTGCTCGCGCCGTCAACCTATGAGCACCCGCTGTTTACGGTGGATCTGCCGGCGGGCTGGGAAGGCAAGACCGTTGCGACGGAGGCCAAACAGATCAACCTGGCATCGATCTCCGACGGCGGCAATACCATCACCGTCATGTGCATGAGCGGCATGCTCGCAAGCCGGAAAGTGATTGAAGACGTCATGCAAACCACGATGTCGAGCAACATGCCGAATATCGCCGTTCGGGGAAAGGACAAGTCCAGGGCCGCAAACGGCAAGCAGGCCTACTTCACGCTCTACGAGGGCCGGACCGAGTCACGAGGGACGACCGTCGAGTTGCACGGGGTCACAGCCGCCGTCAAGAACGGCAAGTGTCAGCTCGGCTTTATTGCGGTTGGCCCGGCGACGGCGGACGCGCGCGGCGTCGACGAGGTCATGGGGATAGTACGATCTGTGCGCTGACGAAAAGCGCGCTGAGAAGAAGTGCGGTAGCCGCATTCGGACTTGCTCTGATGGGGGTCGCAGGCGAACACGCCAACGCCGGCATTCTCTTCGACATCGACATCGAAAAGGATGTCCCGGTGCCCGCCGCCGCGGGCCATCTGGACCGGCGATTGGCCCGCCGCGGCGACGCCCACTGGAAGATCCCACTCGGTCCCGCGCACATAGAGACGGTGCGCCGGGTTGACGAAGACCGGTTGTATGTCGCCCTTAGGAAAGACACGGACAAACTCGAAAACCTCGATCACTTCGTGCTCGCGATAGACACGGGCGAAATCCTGTGGCGGCAGCCGCGCAATGCGAACGAATACCGGCTGCTGTTCGCTACGGCCGACGTTCTGCTGTTCACCCGGACGGATGCCAAAGGCCGGCAAAGGCTGCTGGCGCTGGATACCGGGCGCGGCACCGAGCGCTGGTCTGCGGCAGTCCGCAGCCTGAAAAAGGCCCCGCCCCAACAACCCGTCATCGTGCCCGGGGCGGGCCTCGTCCTCCTTACGGATACCCGCAAGCGCAGCGTGTCCGCACTGGCGATCGATAGCGGCGATACGGTCTGGCAGCGCCCACTATCACCGGAAGGCAATGACATCAGGTCGCTGTTGACCGACGGCGCTGCGCTGCTGGATCCGAACGGCGGGCTCGCGGCCGTGTCGACACACGACGGCCTGAGCCTCTGGTCGATCGACATTGACTCCGCGACGCATACTCGCGCGCAGTTCGACAGCGGTGAGATATTCACCGTCGATGGCGGTGACAGGCTAATCGCGGTGTCCATGACCAGCGGCGAGACGGTCTGGCGGACGGCTCTGCCGCCAGGTATCGCATCGAGTAACATTTACCCTTACGACAACCGCGTGTATGTGCGCGCGACAGGCAGCGGCAACCATTGGCTGCTCGCGTTCGACCGCTCCGACGGCAGGACGCTTTGGAGTCATCGCACAGAAGCCGCGAGTTTGAGCAATATTCTGCATGTCGGCGATTCCGTGTTTCACGCGAGCGGCTCGACCGTGTTCCGCCTGGATGCCCGAACCGGGGAGCTACGCTACTCGGTTGCAATAACGGATACCGGTCAGAGCTATCCGGTCCGGCTGCGGCAACTGCCGGATCACATTGCCTACATTGGCGAACTGGTTATCGCCGGTATCGAGCCGGACAGCGGCAGAATCAAGTTCCGCCACGGCATGTCGCCGGTGTCGGCCGCGGCCAGCCTGAATGCGATCGCGGCGGCATCTCCGCGACTGCAGCAGCAGCTTGGCCAACAGTCCGAAAGTTCTTTCCAGACCGGACAGTCGCAACAATTTCAGAACATGGCCAATCGCTATCACCGTCAGGCGCAGTCCTACCGCACGCAGGCATTCATGGCCCAGAGCGCCGGCCTCGACACGAATGCCGATAGTGCGAGGTTTAACGCCATGCGCGCCGAGTCATCGGCCCGTATCGCGTCGAATCAAGCTCGGAGTATGGCGGCCGTCGAAATGTCTCTGTCGATCATGAATCTTGCCGTGCAGCTAAACGAGATGTGGCGCGCCGCCGGCGTCAAGGCGCTCATTGACCGCTATTCACTGTTTCGGGACACCATCCTCGACAGCTACGCCGTCGCGGAGAATGCTACCTACGTGTACCGCCCTCACTCCCGGTTCCGTTCCGGAGACGACCATTTCATTGGCGTTGAGATCGTCAACCTCGAGACCGGCGGCAGCCGCTTCAACTACTTGTCCGCGCACTATCAGGACTATGGCCTGTGGAATCTGATCGACTTCGAGCGCGGTCTGGTTATCCACCACGGCATCGGCCTCGATTCCGGTGACTTTGTCTTCAGCGACGAGCGAAAGAAAAACTCGAGGGCGCCCGGAATCCGCACCGTCCAGCCGTACCTTATGGCCGTCCCCGTACGGCTGCCCTAAAACACGGGTCGCCCGAAGACCCGCCGAAGAAAGCGACCGCTCACAACGCAGAAACAAGGAAACTCATTGTGAATATCTCAGGAAACACTCTGTACCTGCTCGTCACGCGCAGCGTTGCGCTGTTCGCGTCACTGATCATGCTGGGATCGGTGTCCGGTTGCGCCTCAATGTTCCGCGAGTGTATACGCACGGAAAGCCGTACGGTGCAGGTCTGCGAACGCCGCGAGGAGAACGGACACTGCGCACATTACAGCAACAGGTCCCAGACCTACTGCGCGGAGAGAGCGCCGAAAAACAATCTCTACTAGACGCGCAGCGAGGATTGCCGCAGCCAGGACGCGGCGCACTAACGGCGCGGCCGGCTAATCCGACCGCATCTCCGGCAGATCAGCGAACTCTGCGGTAGAAGTTAATCAGCTTCCGGGTCGTGGGATTGCGCAATACCAGGCTGCCGTCCGGCTCGAAGCCGTAGGCGAAAACCGACTGCCCGCCCGCGTCCCAACGGATCGTCAGGAATCCGCCCCGCGCGCTCCAGCGGCCGCTTTGGACGCTACCGTCAGTATTGCCGCTTGCAGTCCATTTGAGATTGCCGTTGAAGTCCCGCTGCGATGCGCTGAAATGTGACTGCGCGCCGTAATAGAGGGTGCCGTCGGCGTTTAGCACGGACACGAGCTGGGTGTTTACGTAGGCCCCGTAGTCGCCGCCGCCGGCCAGCGCCTCGCCTGCAAACATCCCCACGAGTCGAGGGTCGTCGCCGGTCGGCGTACTGCCGCCCGCAGGCACGGCCGGGCTTGAGACAGAACCGAACTCCATGCTCGCAAAGATCTTCGCAAGCGTTGCTTCCCGGGATCTCAGAGTATCGGGCGGCGCGACTGCGGACAGGCTCAGCGCAACGCCGTTTTCGATCGTGACGTACACGCTGGACGCGATCTCACTGCCGTCGAACTGCGTTCCAGCGTAGCGATAGAGCGCACCCTGACCGTTGGCGGCCGCAATGGAGACCGGTGCGGCCGCGCGCCTGAGTCCCGGCAGCATTTGCTGCAGAGACGTATCCAGATAGCTCGCAACGGCCGGAGAAAGCGGGTCTGTGGTTCCATTACTGGCCATACCTGTGGCGACAATCGTCTCCGCAGCGCCCGCGTCCGCCGGCTGAAAGCGAACGCCGCCTGAGAACTCTTCCGGGCGCCATGTTGGCGGATGCAGCAGAGTCGCTCCCGACGAGTGCCGGAATTCCTTCCAGCCTCCGGGCGCGGTTTTGTCGATTGCCTGGCTTTCGATGCCAGCGTGCGGGGTACTTGCAGCAACCACTGTCGCCCCGCCGATCTGGCTCCTCGAGCTGATCTTGATGGTTTGATTACCCGTTAGTGTCACGCGCGAACCGTTTTGTTCGAGTTCGCCGCTGATTGCAGCCGTTCCCGACAGACGCGACGACAGCGGCAGTCCCGATTCGACATCGACAATGATCGGACCGCTGACATCGCCTTGCATGTCCAGGCCTTGCTGCGCTCCCTCGAAGGGGCCGTCGGCGTCGAGCTTGACGATGCGGCGGCCGGCCTGTTCTCCGAAGCCGGCTACCTCAAGCGTAAGCTTCGGCGCCAGGGGCCGGTCTTCGCGGACGAGATCCGCGGTCCATTGATCGCCTATGCCCACTGCCCTGCCTGGAAGTATCGCGCGCTCGGCTATCGCAAGCTCGGCTACGACGCTGCGCGTCTCGTCGTCGAGCGGCATGTTACGGCCGCTGCCGTCAGTGATCGATACGACCTGTTCGTCCAGTACCGTCACCTCGATCGTGCGCCCGGCCAGTGCGAACGGCGTCTCCTGCGTCGTACCGCTGACTATCGTCTTCGAGCCGCTGGACTGATCGAAACGAATTCGCAGTTCCGTCGGTATGCCCATGGATGCTTCCAACACTTCGACAGCGCCTTGTATATGCTGTTCGTAAGTCTGTTCGAGCGTCGTGCTCTGACCAGCTGAGATCATGTCCACCACGGACCGCGACTCGGTCAAACTGTCGAACGAATAGGTGAATCCGGCTGGCATCCGGTACTCGATTCGCTCGGCCGCCTGCAACGGAGTCGCGCCCGAGTGGATAAGCAGTGCAAGAGCAATCAAAGTGCGCATAGCGGTTCCCGGCGTTATTGATATGAAGTGGCCTGAGCTCGGCTGGCAGCAACCACCCGGCAACTCCGTACTATGACCCGGCTTCGTCGCCCGCGCCACCGTATACAGGTGACACGGCATCTGCCGACAGGGTGTTAGCCGCGGCTCGCCGGACCAATACCGCGACCTGGGTCGCAGCGACTTGGTGGGCCTTCACGAATACTGGGGAAATGAGTAAAACCGCGCTTTTCGTACTGGCTCTGGTTCTGTGGATCACGCCGGCCGTCGTTGCCGGCATCCTGGGCTGGCCGGGTATCTGGGGCAGCGGCTCGGCTTTTGGCGACCTCATCGTGCCCGCACCGATCACCGGCGGTATCTTTCACGTCCCTTCTTTCGTCGCGGCCCTCGTGCTCGCCAACCTGTACTTCGGACTCCCGGACCGCGCGGCCGCTCTGTTGCGCGCCGGTATTCTGGCTGCTGCCCTGGTGGGACTCGCTCAGCTATTCAATCTCGAACGTCTCTACCTGAGTATTACGACGGACGTGCAAAGCAGCCCGTTCCGGCTGCATCGCAACTACTTCGGACTGTGCCTGCTGACCGATGCCGCGATCACCTGGCTCTGGCTTACGGCAGCGAGGCGCACGAAGCTGAATCGGATCGCCGCTCTGGCGATCGCGCTCCTCCCGGTGACCGCCTACGTGACCCTGGCGCTCGCTACGAATGACCGCCTGCAGGAAGACTTCCTTCGCGGCAGCCCGGGTTATTCCGAACAGCGCGGCGACGGCTTCCTGTGGCTCTATTCCCGTTTGCCGCCCGAGGCGCCGGAGTTTCGGGCCGCTGCTCTGAAGTTCCTGCACTCGAAGGGCCCGGAGCACGATCCGAACGTTCAGGATCTTGCGGTCTATTTCTCGAACAGTCTGGATGTCGCCAGGGATTACCGTCACGACGGCGAGCCTTTTGCAACGCTATGCCTGTATGAAGACGGCACGCCGGCCGCGTGGCACACAGGACGGGCGGACTGCTTCTCGGAACACGAAAACTTCCATGAGCGTCTCATACGCCACTTCGACGAGCTTCCCGACGAGCTGCCGAGAGAAGTCCAGGCCTACCGGGTCGCACTTGCCATCTGCGCAGACGTCGAGGTGCCGAAAGCGTACGTCGACAACGAGGCCGTTAACTATTGCCGCCACGCAAGCCTGGACAAAAAGCTACTCGAACTGGAGAGCAAACACGGCGCGGAGGCGCTCAAGTCGATGCTCGATAGTGAGCGAGAGTCACCGGAAACCTAGACTCGCGGAACACGGCCACTGCGAATCCTTGGGGTTAGACATGTCAGGCCGCCCGCCGCGAAGACACAGCCAGCCCGAACTCAGCGCCCGCTGGATCTGTCAGTCGGCCGTGGGGAGCCCCCTCCGAACCCGCTGCCGCGCCCAGGCGCTTCGCGGCGGCGATCGTCGCATTCAGGTCCTGAGCCCGCAGGTACGTAACCCATCTGTCGGGTTCGCCGCCTGCCTTCGCCCGCATGCCGGCAACCAACTCGCCGCCGGTATTTCTGAACAGAACACCTCCGCCGTTTGTTCGATCGTCCGGCGCGTCGACCGGCTCCGAATTCCAGCCAAACAGCCCCGCATAGAACAGAACTGCCGCGTCCGGCTCGTCCGTTAGTAATTCGTCCCACACGAAAGTGCCCCGCGGCGCCGGGAAATCATGGCTTCGTAAGAATGGACAAATAAGCGCGCCGCCGGGATCGGCAACAACCGACGTTCGGCCGACACCCGGAATATCGAAGGCCGGCCTCACTACTTTACCGCCCAGACCCGCTACTCTGGCCGCTGCCGAATCGACATCCGGAACGGCGACAAACGCAAGCCAGTGCGCTGTTTCCTCCCGGCCTATTTCCACAAAGCCGCCGTGCGCGACTTCACCGGCAACTATCAAAGGATAATCTGCCGCTTTGCCGGTCCACACGAAGTGCTCGGCGTGTTCGACCTCGTAGTCCCAGCCGAGTAAATCGCCGTAAAAGCGCTTCGCGAGTTCGACATCGTGGGTTAGCAAGTCATGCCAGACGACGGTGCCAGTTTCGAGCTCGTTCATCTTGGTGGATCGCCTTCTTAAGAGCCTGCTAGACGAGTATCTGGTCGATGGGACGCCGCGCGGAACGCGGCATGAGCGGACCGTAGCCGAAACGCACCAGAAGATCGGGACGCCGATCGCCGATCCCAAGGTACTGTGCAAGCTGCGCGCGGACCGCAGGGACTTCGACGGCTTGATTGACAAACGCGTGACGCAAGCCGAGCGCCGTCGATTCAAGCGCGAAGCGTTGATAGGACCGGCCTACGCGAACCCAGCTTGCCTTGTCATTGCGCGCTGAAACAAAGGCAAGGATCCCCGCAGAGCTTCTGATTTGCTGCCGGTATTTGTCGTTCTCGCCCTTTTCCGTGAACGCGAATCTCAAGACGAGGCTTCCGGCCCAGCCCGGAAGCGTGGGGTTGCCAGACGACGCGGAATACAAGCCGTCACGATGCTCGACGATCGCAGCTTCATTGAAGCGGATCCAGTCTTTGAGCTCTCGCAAGAATGCATCGTCGTTCATTTGCGCGCTGTTTCCCGCAACGACGTATTCGAGAACCTCCTCCATCGTCTTATCGTCGGTGAACATGCGCAACGCAACGCCTTCTTCTTTAGCTGCGAGCTCGAGCTTGGCGAGTTCCGCGCCAGCTACAGGCTTGCCGTCGTACGGCACCCGCGTGCATTGCCGTTCCGTAATTGCCAAAAAGCGAACGGAGTCGCTCGCCTTGGAGGACTCCAGGTCGACGCGAATCGCATCCTCCGACGGTCCCGGCAGGGTGACGTCAGCGTGCAGCCCGTGGGCCTGTGCGGCGAGAACGAGGTTTTCGACGGCGCAGCCCAGGCTCGCGAACAAGTGATGATCGTCCGGATCGACGGCCGGGCAGCGCCGGCTGTAGTCGGGCCGTACGGTAATTCGATCCGTGCCCAGTTCGAAGAGCCAGGGTTGACTGTTGTGACTGTTGGCCGCCAGGCTTGCGTACCGAACCAGTTCCCGCAGCAAGTCGGAGCCGCCCTCCACCCGCGGCTCGGTATGCCGCCAGGTGTCGGCCATTAGCTCGTCGTAGCCGGCCAGGGTTTCGTTTCGGGCACACCCCGCCGGGGCAACCGACGCCAGGGCTGCGACCGAGACTGATTGATTGAATGTCCGCCGGGTCATTCGGCGCGCTCCGCTCATTGGACGAACCTCCGACCCTGTATATACGCGCTCCCGACCGCAGTCGAAATCCGCATATTCCGAGATTCTCGTTCGGGGTCACGCAGCGGGCTCATGGCCACCGCCGGCGAAATCGCACGTATCGTCAGGCGGAGAACACGGAGGTGTCGGCGTATACCCGCCAGTCGGCGATCCGCCCGTCGCGGAACGTATAGATATCCGTACAGGGCACAACGAGTTGAACGTTGTCGGCCAGGCGCGTGAATTTCGAGTCGACCTCTATGACAACCGTGTTACCGCGGCTGAATTTCATGCGTATGTCATGACCGTCCCAATGCACCAGGGCATTTTGCCAGTTCATGTACTCGCGGATCCCACCCACGCCGTAAACCGGAGAGCGCCCGCCCACCTTGTACAGTATGTCTTCAGACATGTAACCGGCTGCCTCCTGCCATGCCTGCTGCGCGATCAGCATCTCCATTGCCTCGACCGACTCCGTGAGCGGGCTGTCCTCTATCTTGTCCGGCTTGTCTTGTTGCATGGCGTTACGGTACATCCTTGTCGGCTGTCTGTTTATTGCCTGCATAGGTTTCGATCAAAGCTTCGTAATGCGTGGACTCGGCAATTCCGAAACCCGAGGCTCCCGCAAACTCGGGCCAACCGCTCTGCAGCCCGCCAAGGATGCGCCTGCTTTCATCTGAAGTCTTCAACAGGTACTCGCGGAGTTGCAGACACGCGGCAGCCGCGGAGGCCGTGCATACCAGCGGCCCGAACGGGATAGGCCCCGAGCGCCAGGTTTCCCGAACGGCTGGCCTGCCTGTCCCTGCCCGATCCGCCTCTGCCAGGGCATCGAGGTAGACTTTCGTGGCGAGCACGCCGACCCGGCCCGGCCCATTGGCGGTTTCCTCGAGTACGTTCTGATGGCTGCCCGCGTATCGTCGCCCCAGCCGTTCGAAGGCGTCCTTCAGTTCCTGCCTTAAGTGCGCCTCCGCAACAAGAGCGCCGGACGCCGAGTCCGGCCAGACCATGACGGCCTCGAGCGGAGTGCGGCTCTCCTCAATGTCTACGACAGACTCGAGGGGCGACGCGTGCTGTACGATAATACTGCTCGTATAGGCGTCGTCCGCGTCACTGCCCGGCACCTCTGCAGCGGGTACCGCGAGGTCGAGAACAGATTTCGAAGCGGCCTTTATCGCAAGATAAGCGACCAGGTTCGGCACGGCGAAATCCGCTTCGCCCGTTATCACCCAATCTGCAAGTTCCGTCGGGCTTTCCGCAACGCGGATTTCGACGCTCCGCTTCGTGACCGACTCGACAAGCTCGGCCAGGGGCGTCACCGCGGCCCGCCGGTCTATGTTCGGATACTTGTACGTAGCCACGACCACGCGCGGCTCGCCGCCTTTTTCCGGCGCCGGTAAGCCGCCGCCAACGGCAGGATTTGCGGAGCCAAGCATCGCAAGCCCGCCGCAGAGCGCAAGAGCTAATGATAGTGGACGTCTGCTCAGCCATCGTCCGAACGAATTCATTGTTAGCTTTCCCTGTGCCCGTGTATTCGCGTAATAACGGCTGCCGCTGCGCCACACGACGGTGCCGCGCAGGGATTCGGGCAATACTATTGTGCGTTTCTGGTAGCTGAAGTCGGCTGGCCTGCAGCCGCCAGAGCCTAAGATAGCGGATTCGCGGCATTCCGACGAGCGCGGTAAACCGGCCGTTGAACACGCCGCCGGTGGAATTGAAGCTGCAGTATGGCGGAGTCTTGTATCAGGAAGTCGTTTTAGGCGCGGCCGCGCAAATGCCAAGCGGGATGCATAAAAGTATTAGAATATATATCAGATACTTATAGTAACTAATTAGAAAAACTCTAATCAATGAGAATGCTCTTTACGCAACCGGCAAAACAGCGATGGCGGGCATTGAGCCCGCCACCGCCATCTGTGATCCGGCAAACTGTCTTTGACTCAAAGACTGTGCCGATACGAGAGGTACATGAAGCGTCCCAGAAAATCGTAGGTATTGGAATCCGAGGTTGCCAGGAAACCGTTGAAGATAACGGACGGCTCCTCATCGAACAGATTCTGAATGCCTAGCGTAAGCTGGCTGAGCTTGCTGCGGCTCTGCACGAAGTCGTAGCTAAACTGTACGTCATTTTGCCAGTTATCCTCGACCTTGCGGCTTACTGCCCCTGTGCCGGAGCAATCGTTGTCCTCGCACTCGCGGAAACCGTCGATCCAGCGGACATTGTAGTTGGCGCTCCACGGACCGCGGTTCCAGCGAAGATTGGCGTTGACCTTGTTCTTTGCAAACACGCCGAGATCGTAGACGCCCCGGCCGTTGATGCGCCGGCCGTCCGCCTGCGTCTCGGTGTATTCGTCGAGATACGCGTAGTCGATCGAATAGTTGAGAGTACCGAACCGGGTATCGTGGGCATAGGTAAAGGTTACGTCGATACCCGCGGCATCGACCCCGCCTATGTTGGTATTGCGATCGTCGATATCATCGAGAAATCCCGTGCCCGTTCTCGAAATTCTATCGCAGTACTGACGATTCTCCAGGCCCTGGTTATAGCAACTGCTGAGGATAACGCCCGCCGTAATCGATTGAATGGAGTCTTCTATTTCGATGTTCCAGGCATCGACAGTGACAGCGGCGCCCTCGAACCACTTCGGCTGATACACCACGCCGAGAGTCCATGTGTCGGCAACCTCTGGTTCGAGCTCCTCGTTGCCCCCGAGGGTGCTCGGAAGCTGGCCGCGATTGTCCCCGTAGTCGTCGGGGAGACCGTCCGCCGAGCAAGTCGCCTGCTGCGACGGTGTGCGCGGTTCATCCGACGTATCGCAGGGATCGGTTACGTTGGGGAAGTCGTCCGAGCTGCCCAGAAACAACTCGGGTATCGTCGGCGCACGAAAAGCCTGCGATACCGTTCCTCGCAGCGTCAGCGAATCCGTTACGTCCCAGATCAGGCCTACCTTACCGTTGGTCGTGTCACCGAAGTTACTGTAGTCCGAGTACCGCACCGCCGCGGTTGCCTGCAGCCTCTCGAGGATCGGAACGCCGAGCTCGGCGTAGATATCCACTACATCGTAACCGCCCGCGGTTCTCTCCGCCTTATTGCCCGTCGTGTCGCCGGAATTGGTAATCGGATCGGGCGTATTGGACCCGTCTTCCTCTCGATACTCGCCCCCGAATGCAAGGCCAAGCGGCCCGGCCGGCAACTCGGCGATACTGCCCGAAAGATTGAATGCCACGGTCTTCTGGGTAGCGACCAGGTCGTCGACGCCTACGTACGAGATCCACGCCAGCTGATCGGCCGTAACCGGGCGATTGCCGGCACCGCCAAACAGGTCGAGGGGCACGCAGCCCGCGGAACCGGGATTCTGGGCCGTGCCACAGCGCAGCGTACCGCTCTCGTCGACAAAACTCGGCCCGATTGCCTCGATCACGCGGCTACGCACGAATCGTCCCTCGTTGAGCGAAACACCCTGGGTGCGCCCGTAGTTCAGGTACGCATCCCAACTCCAGCCGGAGAGTGCCCCTGCGCCGATATCGCCGCGCAGCCCAACCACGGCCCGGTAGGTATCGATGTCCTGCCTGAAGAAACGGTTCGAGGCTTCGACAAACCGGCGCCGGACATCGGTAAGGTCGCGCCCGAACGGGTTATAGAAATTCTCCGCGTCGACCGTAATTCCTTCGGTAATCGTAAACAGCGGCGTCGGGGCAAGGAGCTGCTCCGATTGCCGGTTGATGTAGCTGCCTTCGATGTAGAGTTCGGCACTGTCACTGACGCTGTACTGTCCGGCGCCGTATATGTTCCAGCGCTTCTGCGGCGTCAGCAAGTAGTTCTCCGGCTGATAGTTATAGAAATCGCCCGAGCCGACGTCGGATGTACCGCTGAGATTGAAGTCTCGCCAGCCGTTCGCCGGATCGTTGTAGAACAGCGGTATCGACCCTGTCGACGCGCCCACGAGCGCCTGCCATGCTTCGTTGCCCGCGAGGTCCGGGTTTCTGTCCCAGATCGCGCCTTGCGGCGGCGCCGTGCTTCCGGCTGCGGTAAACGAGCCGTCGTTTGCGGTCCAGTCGTAGTCCTTGTCGAAACGGCTAAACCCCCGGTCGCCGGCCATGATCGGCTCTTGCTCATAGAACCCGGTCGACAGCATCATGCTGCCGCGATCCGAGGTCACGCCCAGAGTCAGGTTAAGGTCGACAATCTCGCCGTCGGATTCGCCGGACTGCCCGGCAAATGCGTTTAGCTCGATTCCTTCCAGTTCGGTCTTGGTGATGATATTCACGACGCCTGCAATGGCATCGGAGCCGTACACCGCGGAAGCGCCGTCTTTGACGACCTCAACGCGTTCGACCACGGATAGCGGGATTGCGTTTAGGTCGACAGACCAGTTTGTGCCTTGCGACGCAAGGACGTGCCGGCGACCGTTTACCAGAACCAGCGTGCGGGCCGAACCGACGCCGCGCAGGTTAACGCGCGTCGTGCCGTCACCGCCGTTATTTGCCTGTACGTTGATGCCGTTCGCGTTTACGGTCAGGTCTTGCAATACGTCGCCAATCGACACGTTGCCGGTTACTTTGATCGCTTCCGCATCGAGTACAGTGACCGGGGCCGCGCCCGACAGGTTCACATTCCTGATGCGCGAGCCCGTGACCAGAATCTCCTCGAGTTCTCCGTCGTCAGCGACCGTAGCACTCTGGGCAAGCACATCCACGGACATCGTGCTTCCAAGCAATAACGTGCTGCTCAGGAGCGTCGCCTGAAGCAGGTTCCTGCGCGTCGTCCGGTCTTGTGGCCTTACTTTCTTACATTGCGTTCGTCGTTCACTCGGCATTGCCGTTACTCCCCTAAAAGCTTACATAGCCATGCGCTGCCAAACGGCAGGGCGTAGACTTATTCAGCCAGCAGGTGAGCGCCAACTACAGACATGAACATGTGTTGACAGTCAAACGACGTCGCGCTATGAGGTGACGGTCGGCGCGTTGCATGTTGCAGCTTGTGAACATGTTGCGCGAAGCGGCCGGTCGCCGAGGAGGTCCGGTATGTTCACCCGGACGATTGGAATCGGATCAAGGATGGAACGATCCTTAGGATACTGACGCTTGCGCCTGGGAGACTCTACCCTCGCCGGGCCTGCCACTCTTGTTTCAGCAACCCGTATACACAAAGGTCCTCATACTCGCCCCACTTCAGCGCATCCTGGCGGAGGATCCCTTCTTGCTGCATTCCCAGCTTTTGCATCACCTTGCCGGATGCCGGGTTGCGCACGACGTGACGCGACCCGATCCGATTGAGGCCGAGTTCGGCAAAGCCGTAGGCAACGACCGAAGCAGCCGCCTCGGTCGCGAAGCCCTGATTCCAGAACGGCTTGCCAACCCAGTAACCCAGCTCCGCCTTGTTGCAGAGCTTGTCGACGGTCAGACTGGCCGTACCGATCAGTTGCCCTGATCGCTTTTCGATCATCGCAAAGACCGCATGCGTACCGGCGCGAAACTGTTTACGGTGGCCAGAAATCCACTGTTCTGCCGCACCGTCCTCATAGGGGTGAGGTATGTTCAGGGTTGTATCCGCGATGGCTCGATCGCCGGCGAGCCGCTGGACGTCTGCCGCGTCCTGCAGCACGAACGGCCGCAGCATAAGCCTGGGCGATCGAAGTGTGGGTTGTTCCATTAGTCAGCCCGTACGATTTGTCTACCGCTGAAGTATTCCGACATCAACTAATACCATACAGGCGTGTTGCGCCCCCTAGCTTTGTTGCTCCGCCACCGGCAGCCGGCGAACACGCTTGCCTGTCGCACTGAACAGGGCGTTGACGAGCGCCGGCGCCAACGGTGGAATGCCCGGCTCCCCTACACCGCCCAGGGGTGCGCCCGTCTCCACAACCTCGACCGCAATGGCGGGCGCCTCGTCGATACGCAGCGGCGCATAGTCGTCGAAATTGCGCCGCTGGGCGCGGCCGTCTGCGATCGGCACTTCGTGCCGCAGCGCGGCGGCCAGGCCCTCGATTACCGAGCCCTGCATTTGCGCCTCGACCGAATCCGGGTTGATGGCCCGGCCGCAATCGATGGCAACGTGCACCTGCTGGACAACCGGCTTCCCGCCTTCCATCCGCAGGGTTACCGCCTGCGCAACGACGCTGCCGTAGCTTGCGACCACCGCGACGCCCCGGTGATGTCCCTCGGGGAGGGGCTGCTCCCATTTGGACATTGCCGCAACCCGGTCGAGCACGGCGAGATGGCGTGGATGCGAGGCATAGTGGGCACGCCGGAACTCGACCGGATCCTGCCCCGCCGCCTCCGCCAGCTCATCAAGGAAGGCTTCGAGAAAATAGCCGTTCTGCGAACTGGATACGGCCCGCCACGGCGAGAGCGGCATCGGGACATCGAGATGACGATGGTCCAGCGCAAAGTGCTCCGTGTAAGGCTGATCGACCAGACTCGCGACCGAGAAGAAGTCGGTATTGTTTCTTACGGTGACGTGTTCGAACGTCTGGCCCATCTGCGGGCCGGATAGCTGTATGTGCATTGCCGCGATCCGGCCGTCTGCATCGAGCCCGCCGCGTAAACGCGCAGTCATGATCGGACGATAGTAACCCTGCTGCACGTCGTCTTCGCGCGCCCACATTACTTTCACCGGGCGGCCGGCTGCCCGGCTTGCGAGCATGGCCTGCTCCGCAATTTCGCCGTGGGTCTTGCGGCCGAAGCCACCGCCCAGATACGTCGTGTGCAGCGTCATTCGCTCGTTCGCAAATCCGAGCACGCGCTCGACCGTCATGCGAACGATATCGTGCCCCTGCGTCGGCATCCACAGCTCCACGTCATCTTCGCGTGTATGCGCGGTGCATACCAGGGGCTCCATACACACATGCGTGAGAAACGGAACCTCGTAGGTTGCCTCAACCGTCTTGGCCGAGTCCCGCAAGCGGGCGGCGGCCTCGCCGCGGCGCATTACCGGCGGTACTTCACCTGCGAGGCCATCCAGCATTGCCTTGCTTAGCTCGACCGAGCTCAGACTGTCGTTTGCGGTGTCGGTAAAACGAATGTCGAGCGCATCCGCCGCCCGCTTGGCCCGCCACCAGGTATCGGCTACCACGACCACGCCGTTGGGCACCGGCACGACCGCCGCCACGCCCGGAAATCCGGCGACACTATCTTCGTCAAAGCCCGCGACTTCCGCGCCGAACACAGGGCTCATACGCACCGCTCCATGCAGCATGCCGGGCACGTCGACGTCGGTGCCGAATACGGCCGTGCCGTCCACTTTCGCCGGCGTATCCACGCGCGGGACCGGGTGGCCCGTAATATGCCGTTCGGAATCCGGCCGCAACGGCGGATCGTCGCTAAGGGGCAGCGCTGCCGCCGCCTCCACGAGCTCACCGAAACCGAGCCGCCGATCGCCGTTTTTCTGTACGACGTGCCCGTCCAAAGCGGTCAACTCGTTGGCGGGAATACCCCAGCGTTCGCTCGCCGCGGCGAGCAAAACGGTTCGCGCCTGCGCGGCTGCCTTACGTAAGGGTTCGTACCACGATCGTATCCCGAAGGAGCCAACGCTGCGCATCTGACCGAACGACAGGCGGTAAGGATCGGACGGCCGCAGCGGCATTTCGACGCGAATCGCGGCCGGGTCGACGCCGAGCTCTTCGCCCAGAATCATGAGTTGCCCGGTGTGGGTCCCCTGGCCCATTTCACTCGTCGGCAGGATCGCCGTGATACGGCCGTCCGCCTCGATGCGTAAATAGGCGTTGGGACCCGCTGCGTCGTCAGCATACGCCGCGCGCGGGGGCGCACCAATCACCACCGTGAGCGCGACCGCACCGCCGGTTTGCATGAATTGCCGACGGTTCAGACTGCTCACGCGCCCGTCTCCCCGGTCTCATCGAGTGCCGCCGCAGCGTCATCACGCAGCCGCACGCTCGCATCTTTAATGGCGCGGCGAATGCGGTCGTAGGTGCCGCAGCGGCACAGATTGCCGCGCATCGCCGTGTCGATATCCGCGTCGCCGGGGTTCGCGTTCGTCGCCAGCAGCGCCGCCGCACTCATGATCTGGCCGGACTGGCAGTACCCGCATTGCGGCACGTCCGCATCGATCCAGGCCGCCTGCAACGGATGCAGCTCGCCGTTGCCTATGCCTTCGATCGTGGTAACCGACCGGCCGGCAACCGACTCGATCGGCAGTACGCAGGCGCGAACGGGAGCGCCGTCCACATGTACGGTACACGCGCCGCACAGCGCCCGGCCGCAACCGTACTTCGTTCCATACAGCTTCAGCGTGTCGCGCAGCACCCACAACAGGGGTGTACCAGGGTCCGCTGCAACGCTTAACGTTCGTCGATTCAGCGTAAACTCAAGCATAGTGTTCCTCGGCCGCCCTTCGGCGGGCATACGGCAGGGTGGTGGACGTTGCGTAGATTCGCCCTTCCCAGTCAAACATGTTGCTCGATCGTTCGCGCAAGAAAAATTGGAAGTTTGCAGCCGTTTACATCGACTTTTCCGAGTTTGTGCGGCGTTGGTCTTTCAGCTCGCCGATCAGGCCCGTGCTCGGGAGTCCTGCCGAACGCTTTCCGCCGCGGCAATAGGCGGACGTTGAAACCCGTCGAACAATCCTGTCACCTGCGCAAAGGTCTCGGGCTGTGCGTCTTTCGGCGATCCCGACTCGAACGGCCGCAGAGGTGTAATCGAGTTAATGTTCGGTGATCCAAACGGTCGATAGCGACTGCCATGGAACTAACGGCACTGCATCTCTCTCTTTGCCGATATGACGTTTACACGTCGTGATCTGCCAGGCGTTCCGCTGCAGGCAAGGAACGACGGGGGTTACGTTTGTCGAGACATATCTATGGGACAAGCCGGGCCTCGCAGGTTCTTCCGGCACGGTATTGAGCGGCGCATACTAACGCCCGCTTTCGCACTGCTCCGAAGCAACAAACGGGACACGCTGCGACCGCTTTTACACCGTTGTCCGGAGTAGATCATGACCAACCCACACAGGTTCCCCGGTACCAAGTGCCTAGGGTTCTTTCTTGTTGTAGTCGCATGCCTCACGAGCGCCTGCTCGACGATGAAGCCGATAGCCGCAAAGGACAACGTCCTGTCCGCTGAGCAGTTCAGCGTCGGCGACCGCGTGGTCGTCACCATGAGCGACGGCGATCGCGTCGAGTTCACCGTCAGTGAGGTAAGCCCCTTAGGCATTGGCGGCGACGAACAGTTTATTCGCTACACCGAAATGCGCGACGCAAAATCCAGGAAAGTCAGCGCGGCTCACACGGCAGGTTTGGTCCTGGCGATCAACGTGGTTTTGGCCGCCGCCGCGGCTATGACCGGCGTGCCGGGAACGGGCATGTAGCGGCGCAGACGCCACGGTGCTCAGGGACGAGCCTGCGTGCGCTGCTTGAACTCCGATCCGCAGTCCGGGCCGGGTCAGGCGATGTGTGCATCCAATCCCAGGCTCGGCAACGGTGCGGGCTCCTGCGGCCTATCGCCCAGCGTTTGCAGGAGCAGCGCCCACCAACCGACATCGGTCCAGGTTTCGAACTTGCGCCCCGCCGCGCGAAACACTCCGACGGACTCGAACCCGAGTCCTTCGTGCAGCGCCACGCTGCCGTCGTTAGGCAGCGCAATGCCCGCGTACGCCATCCGGTAACCCTGCAGACGCAGAACGGCAAACAGCGCTTCGTAAAGCTTCGTACCGAGTTTCCGCCGCTGCCACGCCGGACTCACGTATACGCTGACTTCGGCGGACCAGCGATAAGCCGCCCGCGCCCGATACCTGGAGGCGTAGGCATATCCGGCGATTTCCCCTGCCTCCTCCGCCACGATCCAGGGCAAATGGCTTAGCGTACGCTCGATGCGTTCTGCCATTTCCATGACGCCGGGCGGCCGTTCCTCGAATGAGATCAACGTATCGTTCACGATGGGCGCGTATACGCCGAGAACACCGGACGCGTCGTCGGCCGTTGCCAACCTGATATTCATGAACTGCTCACGATGATTCGTTCTCGCTGTCTCGTACGGATGCGCTGCCTGCGCAGCCGCCCTTGCCGCTATCCAGTTTACGAAAAAACCGGTCGCACAAAAAATGCACTGCGCGGCCTGATCGTAGCCCCGCGTCGATTCTGCTAATCTTGACCGCATGAGCGATGAAAAATCGGAAGCAACTGAAATGCAGGGGCAGTGCCTCTGCGGCGAAGTGCGTATCCTTGCACGGAGTGCGAGCAATACGGTAGGCGCATGCCATTGCGACATGTGCAGGCGCTGGGGCGGCGGGCCGTTCATGGAAGTCGATTGCGGTGCGGACGTATCGGTAACCGGCGCAGAGAACGTCTCGCTCTTCAGTTCGTCCGAGTGGGCGGAACGGGGTTTCTGCCGCAAATGCGGGACTCATCTGTTCTACCGCATAAAGGAAACCGGACAGCACATGGTGCCGGTAGGGATCTTCGCCGATGACAAGAATCTGGTTTTTGGCCATCAGGTCTTCATTGACGAAAAGCCGCACTACTACAGCTTCTCGAATGCAACGAAGGACATGACGGGCGCAGAGATATTTGCCATGTTCGGAGCATCGAACTAGGCATTCGCGGCTCGCGCACTGCCCGCCGCAAATTTGATCCGTGTAGATCAAATCCTCATCGACATACGGTAGCTCAGCAACTCTACGCCGTCGTCGAATCTAAGATACTTTTTTTCGGCGGCGGAAAACCCGAAGTGCAGGCAAGCCTGTTTCGCGGCGGCTGACGCGAGCACTTCCAGTTTGTGAAAACCCTGCCTTCTCGCATCCTTGCGGCAGCAGCGAAACAGCGCGGACGCAATTCCCTGCCGGGCGTAGTCGGGGTGTACGAAAAACGCGCGCAGCGCCGCGGCGCCGCCGGTTTGCACTGCGGCGGGCGCGTCGAGCTGTGCGGAGACCGTATCTGCGACCAGGCTCCCCCTTCGACTCCAGCCGCCGCAGCCTATGATTTTTTCGGCGAGTACCGCGACGTACAGGCTTTCCTCCGCGATAAGCCGGGGATCTATCTTCGCGAGACGATCGATTGCGGCAGCGAGCTGCCGATCGGTGTAGTAGTGCCTGCCGATAGCGGCGGCCGCCAAGCGGGACAAGGCGGTCAAGGCCTCGCGATCGGCGGGCCGGGCGCATCGTACAGTCCACTCCTGCCGGGCCGGCATCAGGCCAGTCCGCCTGCGAGTAACAGCACGAGCGCCAGGGGAGCGACCACACGCAGGCTCAGCAACCATGCCTTGTGCAGCAAGGGCTGGCGAATGCCGAGGGATCCTGCCGTATCGGCCGGCAAGAGCGCCCATCCGACAAACGTTGCGATCAGCAGGCCGCCGACGGGAAGCAGGATGTTGGAAACCAGAAAATCGGACAACTCGAACAGGTTCTTGCCGAGCAGCGTGACGCTCGCCCAGTCGCCAAACGACAGTGCCTGGGCCAGACCGAAGAGCCAGACCGCAAGCACGACCTTGAGCGTGGCCTGGGTGCGGCTGCCCTTCGACCGCTCGCGCACATACTCCACCATGGGCTCCAGCATCGAGGGCGCGGAGGTAAAGGCGGCGACCGCCAGCAAGGCGAAGAACAAAGCGGCGACGAACGGCCCGCCGGGCATTGCTGCGAACGCCACCGGCAGCGTTACGAACACCAGCCCCGGACCGGAACCCGGCTGCATACCGTAGGCGAAGACGATTGGAAATATCGCAAGCCCGGCCAGTATTGCGACCAGGGTATCGAGGCCCGCGACGGTGAAAGCAGCGGCCCCCAGGCGCACGCCCGTCGGTAAGTACGAGCCGAAGGTCAACATGGCACCAACGCCCACGCTAAGCGTAAAGAACGCATGCCCCACCGCGGTCAACGCACCTTCCCAGCTCAGTTTCGAGATATCGGGCGCAAACAGGAAGCGCAGCGCGGCGCTGAACTCGGGCATCGTAGCCGCGGCGTATACCACCAACAGCAGCAGGAGCAGGAACAGGAGCGGCATGAGCCAACGGCAAAGGCGCTCGATGCCCCTTGCAACGCCGGAGCCGACCACGACGGCGGTAAGCGCAATAAACGCGGTGTGCCATGCGACGGAACGTGCCGGGCTGCTCACGATACTGTCGAACAGGTCGGCAAAGTACAGCGGGCCGGGCGCTCCTCCCTCGACGACAAGTCCTCCACTCAACGCGCCGACGAAATATGCCAGCGTCCAGCCGCCGACCACGCTGTAAAAGGACAAGACGACAAAACAGGACAGCAAGCCGATCCAACCGAGGCGAGACCATGCCGCCGGATAGCCGCGGGCAACGGCTATCCGGCGAAGACCGTCGATCACGTTGAGATTGCCGAGACGCCCAAGCAATAGCTCCGCCGCCAGTATCGGTAACGCAACCAGCAGAATGGCGGCGAGATAAACCAGCATGAAGGCCCCGCCTCCGTTCTCGCCAACGATGTAGGGAAACTTCCAGATATTGCCGAGACCGGCCGCCGCGCCAGTGGCGACAACGATAAAGCCCCAGCGGGACGACCACTCTTCTCGTGTGTTCGGAGTACTCATGGGGGCGAGATTATTCCAAACACCGCGAGCAAATGGATTGCAAAATATGCTAGAGAATCGAGATAATTAGCAATATTTGGTAAGCAATTTGCCTCAGAGAAATAGAATATGCCCTTCAGAACGCTTGACCGCACCGACCGGCTTCTCTTGCAAACGCTAAGTGACGACGGCCGCATGACGAATACCGATATCGCCGAAAAGGTCGCTTTGTCGCCTTCGCCTTGCTTAAGGCGCGTAAAGCGCCTTGAATCCGACGGCGTAATCCAGGGTTACGGCGCCCGCCTGGATCCAAGAAAGATCGGCTGGGAAATCACGGCGTTCATCCACCTCAATATCGAGAAACATCGGAAAAGCGACACCGAGTACTTCAGAAAGGAACTGGCGAACATGCTGCAGGTCGTCTGGTGCCACGCCCTCGCAGGGCCGTGGGACATGATGCTGCAGGTCGTGGCTCGCGACCTCGATGACTACTATGAGGTCGCCCAGACTCTAGGCGAACTCAATTACATCAAGGACATACAAAGCACGATTGTCATTGGCGAGATCAAGCCCAATACGGGCGTACCCGTACCGCCCTGATCGTTTAGTCGGCCCACTCAGGTGCAGGCTCACCTTCGATGTGTGCTTTGAGGGAAGCCCAGAGGAAGCGCCAGCCCTTGTCCTTGTCAGCCATGCTCTCCGTCGAGAGCCGCCCTATCCCGCTTTCGCTGAACTTGAGGGTCGTCGTGCCGCCCGACTCCTCGAGCGTCCAGCTTCCGAACCATTCGGTAGGACCGCCCCAATCGGGAAACACGTGCCCCAACACCTGCAGACTCCGCTCGGGATTTACATTGACCACCGTTCCCCACAACAGACCGCCGCCGCTATCCCAATGTTCGTACATCCGTCCGCCGGGTTTGGTCTCGATCAGGAAATCCCTCTCGTTGTCGGCACCGCCGGTGTAAAAATCGGCCGGCCACCATTTACCGATATCGGCCGTGAGCGCCCGCCATACCTTTTGCCGCGGTGCCGCAATGCTGATTTCCATTGTTACGGTTGCAATTTGTGCAGCTTGAATATCCATTGCTGTGTCTCCTGCTTATTCTTAGGTGTTTTCGGCCAGCGCCTTGATTCGTAACAGCCGGTCAGCGGGCAACTGCTGCAACGGCTTGACCCAGCGGCGATAGATCATTTGTAGCGGCACCGGGTTCAGGTGGTTGATTCGGGTCCTGCCGCGCCGTTCCGCAACGACCAGCCCCGCCTGCTCGAGGATCTTCAGATGCTTCATCACTGCGAATCGCGAGAATTCGAAGTGGCGACAAAGCTCGCCCGTGCTCATCGATTCAGAGCGCAGCAAATCGAGCATGCCGCGCCGGGACGGATCGTTCATGGCGCTCCATACGGCGTCATCGTCGGCGGTATGCGCGGATTCCGGCGACGGGTTGGTCTGCTGCGGCCTCATAGGTGACCAAATAGTCACATATTATCGGCCGGTGCACAAGCTGACGGGGCGTCCCCGGATTACCTGCGCGATTTCTCGCGCCCGTCGGCAACGATCCCGTAAGCCCCGGGCAACCTGTAGTGATGCTTGCAACCCATGAGCGGCCTGCGGGCATTGACAGCGTCGAATAAGGTAACGATGATGATCCGACGGCTGCGGTATGCGAGGAGTTTGCGATGACGCGCGAAGAGTTCATTTCGGCCTGGCCAGACGACCCGGCCGACCCGGCCGGCCCAGCCGACGAGCGCTTCGACGACTTCATCGACTGGATCCAGGCCGAGATTAACGGCATCGACGATCTGATCCCGCCTTTGTCGATAGTCCGCAGTGCAGCCACCGCAGGCCCGGACCTCGGGCGCACCGGCGACAGCAGCTTCACGATCAAATCAGACGTTTTCACCGCGGCACAGCCGGATCGCGCACTCGATGCCGGCGATCGGATCATCCGCGTGCTTTTCCAGCTGGCGATGGAGAACTACCAGAAATACCTGGAAGAAAAAAAGCAGTACGAAAAGGATGCCCGCAAGGAGCGGCAGAAGCGCCTGGAAAAACTCTTGAAGGACTCCAAGCCAAAGGGGAAAGCGGCCGGCGCTATTTACTACGAAATCTACGTAAAACCGCTCGAGGAACTCGAAAAGGGCTCGGGTTAGGAGGACGCAGATGGCATTTCAGGCACTTTCCGAGTCTCAAAAAGCGGCGCTGGCAACCCTGCAGACCGCTCGGACTACTCGCGACCGCGCCGAACTTTCCCGGCATTTAGCGCTTACCCGCCTCGACTTTCTCGAGCAGGCGCGCCCGCTGCTCGACGGCGATCCGTGGCTGCTGACCGAAAGCGAGAAGGTTCAGGCAGCTTACCGCGCACACCACGCCGAGACGTCCGGCCTGGAGTACAACCGTCTGGCCGAAGCGCTGTTCTGGCTCGAAGAAACGGAGAAGCTGCTCGCTGACGCCGCACTGACCCTGTCTGGAGAGCCGGAACATGGCTGAGCAAACCATTGGGGTAGCCCCGGCTGGCGTCGCCCTGGCTTCCGACGGCGACTACGCGGACGTGGCGCGTGCGTTTATTCAGTCCGCTGTCCACTATTGCCACTGCCTCCTGTTCATCGTCGATACGGACCCTGCGGACGACGACAAGCTGCTCGTCGACGGTTTGTTGCACGAACTGGCTGCCCTCGCCTGGCGCGGGACCGACACGAAACTTCTGATTGGCGGCTCGCGGGACAATACACGCATACGCGATGCCTGCCTGGCATCGCGCGCACGCGCCCTCGAACTCGGCGTTCCGGCCCGGCTTGTCGCGGCGACCTCGCAACGCTCCGTGCATTCCAAAATACTCGTGTCCGATACCCGCTGCCTGCTCGGCTCACACAACTGGTCGCCGGGCGCACTTGGCGGGCAACGGCAGGACAGCGTGCTGGTCGACAACGCCGAACTGGCCGCCTACTTCGCGTCGCGCTTCACGGAGCGCTGGGCCACCGGAAAAGAGGACGGTTTCGATGTTCTTGATTGACTGGCAGACCGTCGCGACCGACGCTGCACTCGACCGCCTGCGGACGCTTGCCGGCACCGGCAACGAACCCTCGAACGAGACTCTACGGCCGATCGTCGCAGCAACGCTCGCACATGCCGGCGGCCTGCCCGTGTCCGATACGGAATGGTCGGCGGCGGACTGCACGAGCGCCTGCACGCGCCTGCTGCACGAGGCAACGGGCGCGGCACTGAGGCGGCGGTATGCCGCGACGCGCGCACTGCCCGGCTGCGATCTGGGGCCCGGCGGCGCCGGACTGGACCGGCTGCTCGCAGGACAGGAGCGCATAGCCGTCAATCGGGCGAGCGAACACGAGCTGTTGCCTTTGCCCGTGCTCGGCCCGGTAACGGCCGCCAGAACGATCGAGTCGCGACGCCACGGCGGCCGCTTCGGCGCGCCGGCGGATATTGCTGCACGGGTCACGGGGGTCAACGCGTCGGGGGCCGAGCGGCTCTCTCTAATGCTGGATTTTTCCGAGCACGCCGTAGCCAAACCCTACACCGGCGACTTCGACGCGGACTTCGGTAACCTTCTCCAGCGGCAGTCATCTGACAGCGCAGCGGATCGCCTGCTGGATACCGTCGAGATGCTTGCCGCAATGACGGCGGGCGACCCGCATCCCTATACGCGGCTCGGACGGCGGCGCACGGACTTGCCGCAGCCCTCGGCGAAACTGCCCGCCGGGGTCAAGGCGGACAGCGTCGAGATCCTCGAAGACGAGTCGTATCTGCCGCGTATGCAGGCGCTGCTGACCAAGGCGTCCGACCGTATCGACGTCGCCATGTTCTTCATGAGCCTGATCGGCGACAAGCACCCTAACCGCAAGCTGCTGGCCCTGCTGGCCGACGCGCACGGTGCCGGGCGCGCGGTTCGGGTACTGCTCGACCGGGACAGCGAAGACGACCCGTACGGGTCACGCACGATCAACGCGCCCGCGATCGCGTTTCTGAAAGACCAGGGCGTGCCGGTTCGGACCGATACGACCGACAACTTGCTGCACTCCAAATTTGTCGTCATCGACGGGAAGCTGTCGGTAATCGGTTCGCACAACTGGACATCCGGATCGTACTTTCGCTATCACGACACCTCGCTGGCGATAGGCAGCGCGGACTTTGCCCAGGGCCTGAAGGTCCGCTTCGACACGCTATGGGATGCCGGCGTCGAGCCCTAGAGAGCTGCTTGCCCTGGAGAGCGTGTATTCAGAAACGCTTTCCGGAAAGGTGTAAGGCGTATTCGCGCGGCTGCGGCAGACAAACCCGCTTGCCTACTCGTTCGACGATTCCCGGCTGGCGCGCTGCTGGTAACGGGCGTACGCCGCTTCGTAGCGTCTGATCGTATTGTCGAAGTCGCTCGACAGCTTGAGCCGCCACTTACCGTCACGCCTGACGTAAGTGTCGACCGACACCTCGCTGTATTGCTCGTCGCCAGCCTCCGCGATCGTTCGAACGACAACATGAGCGGTCTCGTCGCCTTCGTTTACGTGACCAAGATACTCCGCCCGGAGTGCCGTGACGCGTGAACGCTGAACGGCGGCTCTGGAATTACTCAGAAACCCGGCGAAAAATTCGGCATCGGTCAGCTTGTCGACGGTTGCCTGCGATGCCCACGCCCCGAACATCCTCTCGTAGAGAGGCTGGCGAAAGCCGTCCGGTGCGTCATCGAGAAAAGCAAAGGCCTCACGCACCGCCTTCAGGTCTTCCGGGTCGTAAGTTCTCGCTATGGCATCGTACTCCTGATATTCCAGCAGATCGAAGTACGCAAGTGTCAGCCGTTCCAGCTCGTTAGCCGCAGCGGAGTGCGTGTATAGAAAGCCGATTGCGAGCAGCACAAAGAAGCATCTCATGACGGTGTGTCCTTGTTACGAACGGGTTACGGCAAAGGCGTCTGGCCAGCCCGGATTATCACACACTAGCCGAAGGCGCTGACCGCGGGCCAGCCCTACGTGCTCGCAGATATCGCCGTTCGATCAGTTCAATGCGATCGCCCGCTCGGGTGATGACTGCGTCGCTTGTGCCGGCTAGAAAGTGAAGATCAGCTTGCCGTTGACGCCGTTGACGCTCCGGTTGCTCGACTCATCCGCTTCGTAACTCAGGCTAAAGCGCAAATTACCGCTCGTTGCACGCAGCCCGATACCGAAGATACCGTGCGTGCTATCGAGGTCCGCCTCGTTGCCCATACCAGCCGTGCCGACGGGACCGCCGGAAAGCCGGCCAATGCTCGTGGTATTCGGATCGCTAATGTAGTGCTGCAATCCCGCTCTGCCGAACACTTCCCACTTGACGTTGTTGTTCAGTATCGAGCCGGTCGACACTTCGACGGACGGCTTAACCCAGAAGTAATTATCCGACCGGCCGTCTACGATGAGATTTTGCTCGGACGCGCCGGTTTCTGACAGGCTGTTGCCGCGCAGATGCGCAAACCCGAAATCGACTCCCTGTTCAAAGCGAAAACGGCCCATCGTCCGGCGGTCGAGAAAACCGATCTGCCCGCTCAGGAACACGACGTCGCTGTCGGCCTCGGCGAGGTACGCCTCGGTGACGTCGAGCCTGCGCCGCGTTTCGTAGCTGGTCTGGCCAAGCCCTGCCTGCAGGACCATCGCCTGGTTGTTGCGCATCGGCAGTTCGCCAATGGCGCTTAGCTGCCATGAGCGGCCCTGCGTGGTCCAGCGCTCGTCGAAGCCCGAGAAGTCGGTATCGTCGAGGGCAACGCCAATGCCATACAGGCTGTCGTCGGGCCGGCGGTATTGCCAGCCGAATGCATAACGGCGACCGTCGCCCGTGATCTGCGGCGATCCCAGGCCTCCGTCACGGTCCATGTCCTGTACGTCGTAGCGCAACCAGACGCATTCGTCTTCGGCTTCATTGCTGTAGGCATCACCCGTAGTGCAGCGCTCGCGCACGTTGCGAAGGAAGCTCTGCGCGGACGCGAGCGTTTGCGCCTGCTGTTCAGCGTAAATTTCCGGGCTGAGCTGAGTCATGACGTTCCGGTATTCTTCGAGCTCGCCAATGGCAACCAGCCGTATGATCGTATCCGCAAGCGCTTCAGTGCTGCCCGCGAGCTGTACGCGATTGAAATAGTCGCCAGTGCTAGTACGGTTGTCGCCGAGACCCGTAGGCGAGAAATCGACCGCGTAGGCGAGATCGAGCGCGTTACTGGATTCGAGCAGATCGTAAGTCACGACAACCGACGGCGCAGTTTCGAAGTTAACACCGCTGTTGGTGTAACCCGCTGCGCCGCCAAACAGTGTCCTGGTGAACTCGCCCGGGAGTATGACCTGAGTGTTCAGCAGGCTTAGGACCAGGTCGCCGGCTGTGTCGATGCTGCCGGTCGCGGTAAGCGCGTCGAGTGAATCCGACAGAAAATCGAGTTCGCTTTCGAAAACGCCCGTGTCGGTCTGTACAAAGCTGCCGTTGAGCGCGGAGGCCTGTGCCAGGTTTCGCCCGCCCGGAGCCATCACGCCGGCATTCGTCAGTGTGCTTTCCGCGTTACCCAGATCGACGCTTGCACCGGATTCGAACAGTGCGTCGAGCGTGTTGTTCACGGCGTTCGTGCCGTCGCCGAGACTCAGGTTGCCGACCAGTTCGCCCTCGTTGAGGATCGTGTCGTTGCCTGCACCTGCGAGTACGGCAAGGCCGTCGATGCCCTCCATGGTAGTGATCAAACCGCGATTGATAACCGTGTTTTCCGCACCGCCCTGCATCGTGATGGCTGTGCCTCCCACTCCGCCGAGCAGGGTGCGATCGGCGGACAAGGACAGGCGGATGTCGCCGCCTCCGTCACTGCCGAGGCTTTGCGCCAGAATCGCGGACGAACCGGCGCCCATGGCAAAGATGTCGCCGGCGATTTCGAGATCGACCGCATCGCCTGCGCCTGAGCCGCCCGCGCTGCCGAAAAAGGTTCCGTCGATAAAACCGCCGCCACCGCCCAGGCTCTGTGCGATCACGCCGTTGGCATTGTCACCCTGCGTGACGATGTCGCGGAGGAAGACGGCACTGATCGCGCCGCCGTCGCCCGAGTTGTCGGCCGAGAACAGGACCGAAGCCGGCGCGATGTCCGTGAACACGGCGCCGCCGCCGCCGCCAATGGACTGCAGCATGACACCGTGCGAGCGATCGCCCGCGGTATTGACCGTATCACGGACGAACAGCTCGATGTCGCCGCCATCGCCGGTGGCGCCGCCGCTGCCGCCCAGCGTGACGTTTAGGTTTTCGGCGCCCTGCACCCGGACTTCACCGCCGCCGCTGCCGATGCTTTGCAGTATGAGACCGGTAGACAGGTCTCCCGTCGTCGCAATGCCGCCGTTGTGGTTCAGCGCGACGTTGCCGCCGTCGAGTGCATTGCCGCCGTTGCTGCCGAGCGTAATCCCGGTTGCGCCGAGGTGGGCAGCCATGGGCTGCGGATCGTCTGTATCCGGCGCGGCCGGAGCCGGCTCGTCGAAGTCGAAGCTCAGCGACAGGGTACCGCCACCGCCGCCGACACTCGATACCAGTAAGCCGTGGGAGAGATCGCCTTCGGTCACCACGTTGCCGGTCTGCCGATGCTCGACGCTGCCGCCCGCTTCGTTGCTGCCGTTGGTGCCGCCGAGCCGATACGACAGCTCGCCCAGTAAGGAACCGTCACCGCTGAACGCGTAGTTGGCGCGGCCGCCGCCGCCGCCGATGGACTGGATGGCAACCCCATGGCTGTTCCGGCCCATGGACAGGATATCGCCGTCGTGCCGGCTGTCGAGATCGCCGCCTGCGTTGTTCTGGCCGTCGAGACCGCCGAGTTCGACGTCGACGTCGATCGCCGCCAATTCTTCGTCCGTCGCTTCGGGGACACCAAGGTTGACGTTTACGCTTGCCGTGCCACCGCCGCCGCCGACCGCCATCGAGCCGTTACCGGCGCCGTTGTCACCGAATACGCCAAACGTGCCGGTGTTGTTGAGCGTCACGTTCTCGGCGCTCGCGTCTTCCTGCTGCTCGCCGCCGATCCGGAGTTCGAGCACGGGGACGTCTTCGAAGCCCGTTATCGGGCCCACGCCGGGAATCTCGGGCAGAGCCGCGCCGCCCGGAACTCCGGCAATACCGTTGAAATCGATGGCCGTTGTGCCGCCGCCGCCATTGATGCTCTCGGCCTTGATCGCCTGTGCGCCATCCCCAAAGACCGAGATGTCGCCGCTGTGATTGACCGTTACTTCGCCGCCAAGGCCGCCGTCGCCGCCGAACGCGCCGATGATCTTTCCGACGACACCCGTAACGAACTTGTTGCTGTTGCCGCCGACTTTCCAGCCGGTGTTGCCGCCACCGCCGCCCACGCTTTGTGCAAATACGCCGTGTGCGTTTTCACCGCGGGTCACGATCTGCCCGCTGTTGTTGACGACTACCGCGCCTGCGTCGCCGCCGTTACCGCCGACACCGCCCACGGACAGCATCTTGTCGCTGCCCTGCGTGGCCGCACCCTGTGCCTTCTTTGCCGAGCCGATGACCTTGTTTATCGTCAGCACCATGCCGCCGTTGCCGCCGCCGCCGCCAATACTCTGGGCGAACACGCCGTGCGCGTTCTCACCCGTCGTGTCGATGAGCGTTTCGTTGTCAACCGTGACATTACCGGCGACGCCGCCGTCTCCTCCGAACCCGCCGACGTTGAGACTCATGAGCGTTGCATTGCGGCCACTCGTGTTGTTGTCCTGGGCAAACCGGCCGTTAATGATCGAACTGCCGTTACCGCCGCCGCCGCCGATACTCTGCGCGAGGATGCCGTAAGCGTCGTTGCCGTCCGTTACTATCATGCCGCCGCTGCCGTCGGCCGCCGCGCGATTTACAACCGTCACGTCACCGGCAACGCCGCCGCTGCCGCCCGCGCCGCCAATGTTCATCGTCGCGGTTCGGGAAGCCGTGCTGCCCGTCTGACGGGAAATATCGAGATTGACGAGCAGGCCGGCGTTGCCGCCGCCGCCGGCAATACTCTGCGCCCGGATGCCGGTTGCTTCCCGGCCGGACGTCATGATGACACCTTCGTTGGTCACGTCGACGTCGGCACTGACGCCGCCCGTGCCGCCGGCGCCGCCAATCCCTACGGTCATTGCGTTGTTGCGACCGTTACCCGCGAGCGTGCCGTTGACGACGATGCCGCCGTCGCCGCCGCCGCCGCCGACACTCTGCGCGGTGATACCCGTCGACTCGTCGCCGCTCGTCAGAATGACGCCACGATTGGCCACCGTCACTGCATCACCCGCGGCGCCCGTGCCGCCGCTGCCGCCGACCGATACGCCAACGCTGTTGTTGCCGTTGCCGGAGGCACCGCCTGCCTGAATCGCAATCTGACCTGCGTAGCCGCCCGTGCCGCCGCCGCCGCCAATGCTTTGTGCATAGATTCCGTGCGCCTTGCTACCGTCGGTGACGACCAGCGCATCGTTGGCGACCGACACTTCGCCGGCCACGCCGCCATCGCCGCCCGCGCCGCCGACACCCACGCGTACCGAAGTCGTTTCCCGGAACACGATATTGGTTGCCGCGCCGCCGATACCGCCGCCGCCGCCGACGCTCTGCGCATGAATACCGTGAGCCTCCTCGCCTTCGGTCGTCACGATGCCGTCCGTGTTTACGGCGACGTCGCCGGCGCGCCCGCCCATGCCGCCTTCGAGACCCACCGCAACGTTTACGCCCGTGGATCGCGCCGATTCGCCTTCGCCGCTGGCGCTCGAGAAGCCGACCGAGGTTGCGCCGCTCTTGCCGCCGGCGTTACCGACGCTTTGTGCTAGCACGGCCACCGCGCGATCGCCTTCGGTGCTGAGCATGCCGTCCGCGTCTACCGACACGTCACCGCCAATACCGCCGTCGCCGCCTACGCGTCCAATCGCAATATTCAGAGCGTTACTCGAGCCCAGGCTTGTTGCCATGTTCATTGCGGCATTGCCGCCACCGCCGCCCACGCTTTGCGCGAAGATCGCCATGGAGTCGTCGCCGACCGTTGCGATATTGCCTGTGTGCGATACGGCCACCTCGTCACCGTCGCCGCCGTCGCCCGGTGCACCGCCGATCGCCAGATTGAAAGCAGTCGACTTTTTGTTGAAGCCGCCCGCGATATTGAGGTTAGCGTTACCGCCGCCGCCGCCGACACTCTGTGCGAGTATGCCGACGCTCTGGCGTCCGTCCGTGACGATGTCGCCCACGTGATCGACAGTAGTCGCCGCGCCGTCACCCGGATCGCCGCCGCTGCCGCCGATCGTAATCATTGCGGAGACGGGCTCGTCGTCGGTCGCAACGCCGCTCAGGGCAAACTGAAAATTCATGCCGGCGTTACCGCCGCCACCGCCGATACTTTGCGCCGTCAATCCGTTGGCCTGATCGCCGCGCGTTCTGAGCAGCGCGGCACTCGTCGTTCCGCGCGCCACGCTGACTTCGCCGGCGTTGCCACCGCCACCGCCCGCGCTGCCGACGTTCACCGCAATCGGGTTGCCCCGCGTTGCCACACCGGAGACGTTGGCGCCGCCGTTGCCGCCGCCTCCGCCGACGCTTTGCGCGAGGATGCCGTTGGTGCGGTCGCCGAAACTGGTGAAGTCTTCGCCGGCCTCGTCGAGATCGGCGAGTGCAATGCCGCTAACGTCGATAACGCCGTCGCTGCTTAGCGCTACGTTGCCGGCATCGGCACCGTCGCCGGCCGAGCCGCCGACGCCTATCACGCCTGCAAACCCCCCGCCCGCAGCCAGGTTACCGGACACGTTGAGCGCGCCGTTGCCACCGCCGCCCGCGACACTCTGTGCAAGTACGCCAATCGAGTTCACGCCGTCGACAAGGATGTCCCCCGTCTGGGTGAGGTCCACATTGCCGCTGATATTGCCCGCACCGCCTTCGCCGCCCATGCCGAATACGACGGAAGGCAGATCGGAATCGCGGTTCACCTGGATACCGCCGCTAATGTTGATGCCGCCGTTGCCGCCGCCGCCGCCAACGCTTTGCGCAACGATGCCGCGGGCCGCTTCGCCCATTGCGGAGATTTGTCCCACCGTTACGTTGGCCGTGACGTCGCCGGCGGTACCGCCGCCACCGCCGAAACCGCCGATACCCACCGTCACAGCTGCATCCGAGGTAATGCCGGCCGAGACGTTAATGCCGCCGTTGCCGCCGCCGCCGCCGACCGACTGGGCCATGACCGCGGAGCGAGCGTCGCCCATCGAGACGACGTTATCCGCCATTACGCCGAGGTCAACGTTGCCCGCATTGCCGCCGGTGCCGCCAAAGCCGCCAATGCCAAGCGTGAGTGCATTGCCCGTGCCGCTCGAACCGCCGGGGGTAAACGCAATCCCGGCTGACACATTGAGCCCGCCGTTGCCGCCGGATCCGCCGACGCTCTGCGCAACGATGCCGTTCGAGCCGCCGCTGATGACGCGCCGCTCGAGGCCGTCGATCGTTTCCGTCGTTTCGGATTCGATACCCGTCGCAATGACGTCGCCGCTAACGTTCGCCGTCACGTTGCCCGCGTCGCCGCCGCCCGCGCCGAAACCACCTACACCCAATGCAGCCGACAATGCCGTGCCGTTGCTGCTGCCGGCGATGGCACCCGAGACGTTGAGGCCGCCGTTGCCGCCGCCACCGCCAATACTCTGCGCAACCACGCCGTCCGCGCCGGAACCCATCGTGCGGGTCAGGCCGCTGCGTGTAAGCACGACGTCGCTGCCGTCACCGGCACCGCCGCCAAAGCCTCCAATACCGAGTGCGGCCGAACCCGAAGCCTGGCGGCTCAGGTTCACCGCACCCGAAACGTTGAGGCCGCCGTTGCCGCCACCGCCGCCCAGGCTCTGCGCCATGACGCCAAACGCATCGCTGCCGGCGGTAACGACGTCGCCCGCAATCGTCCCCGTCACCGTAGCGGCGTCACCGCCACCGCCACCAAAACCGCCCACACCGACGCCAATCGTTCCCGCGCCGCTTTTGGCGATCGTCGCACTGGCAGTCACGTTGATGCCGCCGTTGCCACCGCCGCCGCCGAGGCTTTGCAGCAGCGCACCGTAGGAGTCGTTGCCGGTTGTCGTAATGTTGCCCGCAAACGTGCCCTCCACAGTGTCGCTATCCCCGGCACCGCCGCCGAAGCCGCCAACGCCGACCCCAACCGTCCCCGCGCCGGAACCCGAAGCCGTCAGGCCGCCCGTCACGTTCATGCCGCCGTTACCACCACCGCCGCCCAGGCTCTGCACGAGCAGGCCACCGGAGCTGCTGCCTTCCGTGACGATATCGCCCGTCACGTTGGCGCCGGCCGAGCCGGCGCTGCCGCCGCCACCGCCCGAGCCGCCTATGCCGACGCCCACGTTGGCGCTGCCGGAACTCGTTGCCGAAATAGTGCCGGTAACATTGAACGCGCCGTTGCCACCGCCACCGCCGATCGACTGGCTGACGATCGCTGCGGCATCGCTGCCCGCAGTCATGACGTCGCCCGTCACAATCGTGCTGACGGCATCCGACGTACCGCCACCGTCGCCCGATCCACCGACGCCGACACCGACCGTGCCGGCCCCGCTGCCCGAAACTGTGAGGCCAGCGGTCACGTTGAAACCGCCGTTGCCGCCGCCACCACCCAGTGACTGGGTCAGCACACCGCCGGCACCGTCGCCGAGTGTCATTACATCGCCAACGACTGTGCTGTCAGCCGTGCCGGCGTTGCCGCCGCCGCCGCCTGAACCGCCCACACCGACACCAATATTGCCGCTGGCTGAACTTGTTGCAGACAGACTGCCCGTGACGTTGAAGCCGCCGTTGCCGCCACCGCCGCCTACGGACTGCGTGGTAATGCCAACCGCATCGCTGCCGACGGTCACGACGTCCCCGGTCACGCTGCTCGTCGCCGCCACGGCATTACCGGCGGAATCGCCGGAACCGCCAACGCCAACACCCACTGTGCCACTACTGCCGCCCGAAATCGTGACCGTGCCGGTGACGTTGAAGCCGCCGTTGCCGCCACCACCGCCGAGCGATTGTGTCATTACGCCACCGGCACCCTCGCCCATGGTCGTCACGTCACCGACCAGCATCGTATCCGCCGTGCCGGCATCGCCGCCGCTGCCGCCCGAACCGCCGATGCCGACGCCCACGTTACCGCTGCCGTCAGTCGTCGCCGTTACGCTGCCGGAGATGTTGAAGGCACCGTTGCCTCCGCCGCCGCCGATCGACTGGGTGACAATACCGAAAGAATCGCTGCCGCTTGTGCCGACGTCGCCGCTAACGGTGTTCGTGACCGCGTCAGAGCCGCCGCCGCTGCCGCCCGAACCGCCGATACCGACGGCGACGGCACCGCCGGTACCGCCCGAAATGGCGATTGCGCCGCTGACGTTGAAACCGCCATTGCCGCCACCGCCGCCCAAAGACTGAGCAAGTACACCGTCCGCCGCGTCGCCCGCTGTAACCACGTTACCCGTAACCGTATTCATTACCGTGCCGGAGCCGCCTCCGGCACCGCCTGCACCGCCAATGCCGACGCTTATCGCACCGCCGCCACTGCCCGAACCGTCAATCGAGCCGGTGACGTTGAACGCGCCGTTGCCGCCACCACCGCCCAGCGACTGAGCGACGATACCGGTTGCCGCCTCGCCTTCGGTCACGACATTGCCCGTCAGGGTCGACTCGACGTTACCGCCGCTGCCGCCGCCCGCGCCGCTGCCGCCAATGCCAACGCCAACTGTGCCGCTGCCGGTACCGCCGACGCTAATGCTTGCCGCGACGTTGAAGCCGCCGTTGCCGCCACCACCGCCGACGCTCTGCGCCAGCAAACCATTGGAATTGTCACCGAACGTCATGAGATCGCCGCGGACGATACTTTCTACAAAATCGCCATCGCCGCCGCCGGACCCGCTGCCGCCGAGACCTACACCAACGGCAACGCTGCCCGTACCCGCGCCACTGCCGGACACGCTGACGTTGAAGCCGCCGTTGCCGCCGCCACCACCGACCGACTGGGCAACGACCGCCGTCGAATCTTCGCCCATCGTCATAACATTGTTATCGACGGTCAGACCGACGGTCGACGCGTCGCTACCGGCACCGCCGCTGCCGCCCAGACCAACACCCACGGCACCGCTGCCCGTGCCGGCTCCGCTCAACGCAACGCTGACATTGAAGCCGCCGTTGCCGCCGCCGCCGCCGACCGATTGAGCAACAATGCCGCTCGAACGATCGCCTTCGGTGACCACGTCACCCGATGTCGACGCCGTGACTTCACCGCCCGTCGCGCCCGTGCCACCCGTACCGCCAAGGCCGACGCTCACGGCGCCAGCACCGGTGCCGCTGGCCGCAAGGCTGCCGGTCACGTTGAATCCGCCGTTGCCGCCACCGCCGCCAACGGACTGCGCTACAAAGCCGCTCGAATTGTCGCCGCGGGTCGTAATCGCGCCGGTGGACGACGCATTCACCAGCCCGCCGGTCGCTCCCGAACCGCCCGCGCCGCCCAGACCAACGCCCACCGTTCCCGCACCCGTGCCGGCTCCCGCAATACCGGCTGACACGCTGAAACCGCCGTTACCGCCGCCACCACCTACGCTCTGCGCAAGTATCCCGGTCGAGCTGTCGCCCGATGTGTCGACGTCCGATTCCAGGTCGGCGCGAACTTCGCCACCGCTGCCGCCCGAACCACCACTGCCGCCGAGGCCAATAGTCACTGCACCCGCGCCTGTGCCAGCCCCGGCTGCTCCGACCGCAACGGCATAGCCGCCGTTGCCGCCGCCGCCGCCGACCGACTGCGCAACAATCCCCGTCGAGCTTTCACCGCTTGTCGTGACCATGCCTTCGAGCGTCGCGAGAACAACGTTACCGCCTGAATTGCCTGTGCCCGCACTGCCACCGATGCCAAGGGATACGCTGCCCGCCGCTGCGCCGCCAACCGACAGGGAACCGGTAATCGATCCGCCGCCGTTGCCACCACCACCGCCGACCGACTGTACGAGCATCCCGGTGGAAGCATCACCTTCGGTAGTTACGTTACCCGCGGTTCCCACCGACACGTCACCACCGGCACCGCCACCGGCGCCGCTGCCGCCAACACCGGCGGCAACCGCTACACCCACGCCGTCGCTGCCGGCCGCGGCTATGGAGACAGCCTGACCACCGTTACCGCCGCCGCCGCCAACGCTCTGCGCCAGCAGGCCGGTCGAGCGATCACCCGTGGTGAGTATGCTCCCGTTCAGGCCCACTTCGGTCAGGTTGTCGTCTGCGTCGAACGTGCCAACCCCAACTTCGCCGCCCTCACCGCCGCCGCCGCCGTCGCCGCCAACGCCGACACTTACCGAAGCCGATGCGCCGAGCCCCAGGGAGCCGGCCACGCTGACAGCGTAGCCGCCGTTACCGCCGCCGCCGCCAACGCTCTGCAACATCACGGCGGTCGAGTCGTCGCCGACCGTTTCGACGACACTTACGCCACCGGTACCGGGCGACATCGTAACCAGACCGCCATCTCCGCCCAGACCGCCCTGGCCGCCGACCGCAATCGACAAGGCGCCGAACGCGCCCGCAGAAACGGACACCGAGCCGCCGCCATTGCCGCCACCACCGCCGACGGACTGCGCGAACAGACCGTTGGATCGATCACCATCCGTACGAATAACCGAAGCCCCGCCATCGCTGCTGCCCTGCAACGTAACTTCAACGTTCCCGCCACGACCGCCGTCACCGCCGGAACCGCCTATCGCGACGCTGACAAACGGGCCGCCGGCGATGCCGCTGCCGCCGTTACCGCCGCCACCGCCGACGGATTGCGTGAAGATCGCCGCTGCGCCGTCACCCTCCGTCGTGATGCTGCCGCCCTGCGTGACCCGCACGATCCCGCCGTTTCCACCGACACCGCCGCGCCCGCCGATCGCAATCAGGCCACCGGTGTTGCCGCCGTCGCCTCCACCGCCACCGATACTCTGCGCAACGATGCCGCGTGCGCCTTCACCGCGGGTTATGATCGACCCGAAGTTGCGCGCCACGACTTCACCGCCGTTGCCGGCACTGCCGCCGCTGCCGCCGATGGCAACCAAGCCGCCGTTGCCGGAAGCGGCTCCAGCGCTGCCACCGACTGACTGGACGAAGATCCCGTCGGAGCCGTGACCGAAGGTTGAAATGACGCCCGATGCGTTGTTGAACGCCCGGACCCGCCCGGCGCTGCCGCCGCCCGAGCCCGCACCACCGATCGAGATGAGTCCGCCACCCCCGCCTCCGGAACCACCACCACCACCGATGCTCTGTGCAAACATGCCGCGTGAAAAACGGCCGGCCGTTACGATCTGACCGTTGTTTGTCACATCGACTTCGCCGCCGTTGCCACCGTTATCCGCGCTGCCCAGCAAGTTCACGAGAAGATTGCCGCCGCTTCCGGCCGAACCGCCCGAACCGCCGACGCTCTGCGCGAAAATGCCGTGGCTGAAATCACCGAAGGTATTGATCGTGCCGCTGCTCTCGTTGGTGAGCGATACGCGGCCACCGCTGCCGCCGAAGCCGCCATCCCCGGACTCGCCAACGAGTCCCCACTGCGACCCGCCATCGCCGCCGTTATTGCTGACGCTCAGACCGTAGATACCGAACGCACCGTCGCCAAGCGTGGTCACCTCACCGAAGTTGCTGACCTCGACGCTGCCACCGTCGCTCGACTTGCCGCCCGTGCCGCCCCCCGGTGCCGCAAAACCCGAACCGCCGTTGCCCGCTCTGCCGCTGCGGCTCAAGCCAAAGATCCCGTGTCTTCCGTCACGGGACGTCGCCACCTCAATCCCCGCGTTGTTGGTGACGTCAACGATGCCGCCTTGCCCGCCGTCGCCGCCGTCGCGGCCATCCCAGAACGACAGGTATGAATCGCCGCCGCGGCCGCCCTGGCCGCCCCGGCTTATGGCCAGAATGCCAAAGTTTTCCGTTGTGTTTACGTTTTGGCGATTGTCTACTATGGCGTCCCGCCCGGTAGAGCCGTCTCCCCCTTCCGTTGGCGGGACAAACAGCGCCCCGGGACGCCCATTGCTTCCGTTTCGACCGGGTCGATTTTCAACGACTCCGCCTTCTCCCGACACGATGACAGGGGGAGGAAGGTCGCCGGGTGTGTCTTCGCCGTTGAATTCCGCCTGCAGCTCCGAATCCAGCAGGCCGGTTCTGAGTTCCGCGGTCGGACCGCCGGGCGGGTCTGCATCGAGCAGAACTGTACCGGCCGTCGCGCCTGGACCGACGATCTCGAAGGGCAGCGGCGGCGTATCGTTGTTGTAAATGAACTCGCCAATATCCTTGACCAGGAACGCGTAGCCGTCCGCGGTTTGCACAAACGCCGTCTCACCGACCGTCGGTGAACCCGCCGGATCGAGTTGGAGTCCGCTCACCGTCGTCGTCAGACCCGTGACCGGGTTGGTTACCGTTTGCCCTATCGTGGAAGTGTCGGACGGTTCCGGCGGCGGCGGCGGTGGTGGCGGCGATTGTGCATAGCTGCTCGAGGGGATGACTATCCACGCGCTTAGCAGCAGCGCCGCTGCAAACCGACATGAGGCGTAAAAAAACTTCCGGGACACAATCTTGTGAAGGAAAAACTGCCGGTTCATTGGACGCTCCTCGCGCAACGAGCTTTTTTTAGTGCTTATTCCCACGTCGTGGGGAAAATCTGCTGCCGCAACAGGCGAGAACACCTGAGTCTTGCCCTTCGAATACATGTGAAAGGCCGCTGCAGCCACGCTCACCCCATTTTCCGCAGGTCTTACAGGCAATAGCGACAAAGCTCTGACGGTATGCCCACTGTTTCTTTGCGTCGCTGCATTTCTGCTGTTGCGTTGCAGACGACTGTTTGTGCGAGCGGTATCGACCCGATAAAGCGGTCGGCGTAACTGCCCCCTCGCAGCCACGCGTTGCAGACGTTTTCTCAGCAGTCGGACCGACTGAAAGTATTGTCTTATGTTATGCCCGCAACTATATGTGAACATTGCATCATTTTTGGCTCGAAATCCAGCTTCAGATGAATGCTTAGCAGTTGCTCAATTGCACTCTCGAACACCGAAGCAAGGTGTCGTTTCGACCTGTTCCAGCCGGGAAACGCGCCAATGAGCGCAACGCCCGCATCATCGACAGGCACATACAAACAACCGCGAACTCAGTGTTCGGCGCTGCAATTCTCGTTCACTGCAATGCGACGGCGAGCGCTGCCGCGGTTGCGCTCGCTGCAGGCAGGCGGAAGCGGAATCCTTGTAAACGCATCGTGGAATAGTGTCGTCCAATACGTGATTAGTTTGCCGAGACGCAAACCGCGGAGACCGTTCCGCCTTCGAGAATTCCGCGCTGCCGAGTCGCTACCGCCCACACTGCATCCCTTCATGGAAATCGTCATGCACAAATCCGCTTTGCTCCCTTACTGCCTTCCAATGGCCGCCCTCTTGAGCGTTACGCTGCTCGCGCAAGGTCTTAATGCAGAAGAAGCCGAACTATCCGACGCGCCTGCATGGCGGCAACGGATTGCCGAAGCCGCAATCGACGAGCTCGAAAAAAGCAGCGTGCCCTCTCTGCAAATTGCGATTGGGATCAATGGCAAAATTGTCTACGATCGCGCCTTCGGTCTCGCCGACGTGGAACATCAGGTTGCGGCGACCACAAAAACCAAATACCGCTCGGCATCCATATCGAAGTGGATGACCGCCGCTGCGGCCATGCGCCTTGCAGACCAGCGGAAGCTCGACCTCGACGCCCCGATACAGACCTACTGCCCGGAGTTTCCAGAGAAGCGCTGGACGGTCACGCCCCGGCACCTGCTTACTCACACCTCGGGTATTCGCCACTACGCCGACTACGAAGCGGAACTCGAGGCGGCTGCCAACGCCACGCAGCGCGCCGCGATCGAGCGGCGCCGGGACCGCGACGCGTTAGGTGAATACACCCGCTACACCGATGTGCTGGCTCCGCTCGAGAGTTTCAAACACGATCCGCTGGAATTCGAGCCGGGTACCGCCTGGCTGTATACCTCATTCGGCTATCGGGTTCTGGGCTGCGTTTTGCGTGGGGCTGCGAAGCGCAGCTATACAGACATCATGCAAAGCGAGATCTTCGACCCGGCGGCAATGTCCAATACGCTTGCCGACGATGCGTGGCAGATAATTCCCCATCGGGCTACCGGCTATCGCGTGAGTAAAGGACAGCCGCTACGCCGCGCGGATATGCGCGATGTAAGCGAAAATCTGCCGGCCGGCGGCCACCTGACCACCGCCGCGGATCTCGTAGCCTTTGCGCTGGCGTTCAGATCGCGGAAGATCGTGTCGGCATCCGCGACTGCCCTGCTGTCCCGGCCACTCAACCCGCCCGGCACCGCGGCAAGCGAAGCGCCTTCGTGGCGCAATGCGATTCCCTCGGAAAACCACTACGGCTACGGTGTGATGTTCTTTCCCGGTGGCGACTACTGGCTTGGGCATAGCGGGCGGCAAGCCGGCGGATCGGCTATCGTCATGCAGGCACCGGCCAGCGATCTGTCTATCGCCGTCATGACCAATGCCAAAGGCTGGCAGGGGTTCATCAGTTTCACCGGCACGCTGAAGGACATAGCCGAGGCAGGCTTACGCGAAACGCCTTAGGAGGTCTCTTCGAGGCAGCCTGGCCCGGATTGCATTGACTGCGACATTCATAGCCTAGATCATGCGGCATCGTCATCTTGTCGCCCGGTTCGCGGAATACCCTGAATGCAAGTCGGTTTCGATTTTCAGCCCACGCTGCGGGGCCCGCGCATCACGATCCGGCCGATTGCGGCGGACGACTGGGACGAGTTGTTCGAGGCGGCGGGCGATCCGAAAATCTGGGAGCAGCACCCTGCCAGGGATCGCTACCGCGAGCCGGTCTTTCGCGAGTATTTCGACGAAGCCATCGAGTCGGGCTCCGCGTTCGTCTTTGTCGACCGGGCATGCGGCCGGATCGTCGGCTCGAGCCGCTACGACGGTCACGACCCCGTTACCCGGGAGATAGAGATCGGCTGGACCTTTCTCGCCAGAGCGTATTGGGGCGGCAGCTATAACCGCGAGATCAAACAGCTCATGCTGCAGCACGCGTTCAGGTTCGTCGAGACCGTCGTGCTTTGGGTCGGTGTGGCCAACCTGCGTTCGCAGCTTGCCACGCAGAAGATCGGCGGGGTACTGCGCGACGGTATCCATGCGAGGGATCAGGACCAGGACAATCCGCACGTGATCTTCGAGGTCCGCAGAGAAAACTGGAACGAGGCGCAACCTGGTGCAGCCCAGACCTGCGAAGAATGAGTATTTCGAAACTGACTACGCCTGCCCTGCTGCTTTCCAGACAGCGGCTGCAAGGCAATCTGGCACGTATGAACGCTCGTGCTTCGCAACTCGGAGTCACTCTGCGCCCGCACCTCAAGACCTGCAAATCGGTTGACGTCGCGAGGCAGGTTCTCGGCGACTGCTGGTCAGGCGCGGCGGTTTCCACGCTCGCCGAGCTGAGCGCCTTCTTTGCCGCGGGGATTCGCGATTTACGTTACACGGCGCCGTTTGCGGCGGAGAAGCTGCCGCTCGTCGCACCGCTGATCGAGCAGGGGCTGCATTTCGAGGTGCTGATCGGCGACTTCGGTAACGCAGCCGCCGTAGGCCGCGCGGCATCCGAGTCGGGTGTAGCCGTGCATGTAATGATCGAAGTTGACGTAGACGGCTATCGCGGCGGAGTTTCGCCTGCGTCGCCGGCGTTCCGGGAGCTGGCCGCAATGCTCGAACGGCACGAGCAGCTCGAGCTGCGCGGCCTCTACAGCTACGGCGGAGGTACCTACCGAATAGCCGGCAAGGCAGAACGCGTCGATCTGATCGAGCAGCACCGGCATACGCTCGTCGAAGCCGCCGGTACGCTGCGCGATGCAGGCCACGCTTGCCCGATTCTCGGCATTGGCTCTTCGCCCGCTCTGCACGATGCCGCAAGCTACGAAGGTGTCGACGAAGCCTGCGCCGGGGTATACGTCTTTCAGGATCTCGCGCAGCGCGGCATTGGAGTCACGAGCCTCGACGACGTCGCAGTGTCGGTGCTGGCGACGGTGGTGCAGCACAAGGCCGATTCCGGCCGGATCTACATCGATGCCGGGGCTCTTGCCCTGGCTCAGGATCGCAGCACGGCCTCTCATGCGGAGGATCAGGGGTATGGCCTGGTATGCGACGCCGAAACCCTGCAGCCGCTGGGCGACGGCGACGTCATCGTTGCCGCGGTCAGTCAGGAGCACGGGCTCGTTCAGCGGCGGGGCGGATCCCCCGCGCCGGGAGATCAGCTACCGGTCGGGCGCCGTGTACGAGTCATGCCCAATCATGTGTGCATGACGACCAACGCATATCCCGGGTATCACGTTGTTGACGGAACCGAGGCTGGCGAGTGGTGGCCGCGCGTGAACGGCTGGTCAATGTAGCGGAAGCGGCGATCTGCCGGCGCGATCGAACTGCCCGCGCTCAGAAACGATCGATCCAGCGCCGCAGCCGCAGACGATCCTGATCCGATATATCCGGGTCCTCGGCGAGTTCCAGGGCCAGCTCCGGATCGGACCGCATGACGCGCATGATACGGATGCGTTTCGCCTCGGTGCGCCTGTCCGGTACCGAGATCGACGCTATGAGCTCATCCTGCGCTGCACCCAGGCCCACATCCGCAGTGATCATCCCGATGATCGCTGCATCCTTGAGCGGCCCCGGATCCTGTTGCCGTACCCATGACGACAGCCCTGCCGGGTCGTCATCCGCCCACTCCCGATAGACTTCGCGGGCCTTGTTGAACTGCACGGCCGGATCGCTAATCCCCAGGAGCTGCCGCTCGATTTCCGTAGCGGCCAGATTGCTGTCGTATTCGAGGGTTTCCGCCAGAATCCGGTCCCGCGCCTCAGGTGACTCGAGTCTTGCCGCGATTGTGCGAGCGAGTTCCGGGTCGCTTTTAGCGGCTGCAACGGCAATGGACGTTTGCATCTCCGAGTAATCGGCTTCCGCCTCGAACTGGCCGGCAAAAGCCTGCGCTTCGTGGACACGGCCGCGCTCCGCCAGCTGTTTCACGATCTGCCGCCGCCACTGCTTCTGGGACGCGGTGTCGAGCCTGTGAATGTTCCGAATGGCGGTCTGAATATCGACGCGCATGATCATCATCCGCGCGCTGCCGAGCAGGTCTTTCGCAAGCTCTTGCTCCTGGGCCAGTATCCAGTCCAGTGCACCTTCAGGATGCTCCCTTGCCCATTGCGTGGCCAGATTCCGATATGCCTGACGCTGCATTTTCGGGTCCGGTATCCGCGCCGCCATCTCTTGCGCGAGCGCGACGTCCCTGCGGGCGACCAGGCTGAAGACGTTCACCAAGATTGTATCGTGCCCGTCTGCAGACAACGCCAGAGCTTCGTCGAACGCGAGCTCAGGCTGCGATTGGGCCACTGAGTTCAGAGCCTGCAGCAACAGGTTCGCTCCCCGCACATCCTGGTGGTCGCTCTCCTTCGCCCACGCAATAGCGGCCAACGGGTCCGCGGCCGCAAACTCCGTCACGAACACCGACAGCAGCTGCACGTAGTTGCCATTGCTTCTTGAGCGTGCGACAAACGACTCGGCCAGCGCGACATCTTCGACGACGAGGAGCTGCAGCGCACGGCTGATCTCTTCAAAGCTCGGCCTCTCGGTACCCGTCATCAAGGCACGCTCGAGCAGACCCGCGGGGTCCTGTTCCACCCGCCGGACGCTGACCGCCATGAGCAACGCGCGGCGGTCGCTTGCGGACAGCAAGCCTTCCGGCAAAGCAGCCGCCTGCTCGAGTTGCGCCGGCGACAGGTACTCCGCGATCCACGCAATCGCTTCGCGCCGCTCCAGAGGGCTGCTCATTAGGCTGACGTAGGCCAGTGCCTCCTCGAGACTGCGGTCGACGAGGCTGTTGAGATACCGCCGCCTGAGCTCACGCGACGGCGGAATGCCGAGCTCCGCCTCGATTTCCTGCGCTTCCGGACTGTCCAGCGAACCCGCGGCGGCGTAAAGCGCTTCTGCTATGCGGTGCCGCTTCGAGTAGGCCTGCCCTGCGGCGGCGGCAAGCGCGGCATCGAAATCGCTCCTTGCCCAGGTCTCCCAAACGCTCAGCGACAAGCGCTGTGCGTACGGCGCCTGCTGCTCGTTCAGCAGCGAGACGGCAAGCCCGGCATCCAGCTCGAGCGCGCGCAGCAGCACAATCTGCAGCGCCTCGACGCGGCGCTCCGTCACTCCGATGCGGCCGGCCTCGGCAACCTGCATACCGATGTCGTCCGCGGTCGCAGCTGCGGCAATCTCGATGAACGCCCGGCGCCGCGCAAAAGGCGCGGGTATGCGCGCAGCCTCGATAAAGGTCTGGCCGGCCAATCCGGCCGTAGTCCGAGGAGCTGCGGCAGAGGCACCGGGCGATGTGTCGCTTGCGCTTCCGCCGAACAGCGGCGGAAGACTGCGCGGCTGATCTTCGTCAGCGCCGAGAAAGACGGCGCCCGCGCCCAACGCCGCGCCGGCCAGCAGGCAAAGCGAAGCTCGCCACCAGCCGAATCGAAACGATCCTAAGCCCGCGTCTTGCATCGCACGACCTCCGCAGATGATCCTGGCAAAACAGTATGCATGTTCGGCGCTTTAACGCTCAAGCGCCTGCCGCGCGTTCGGCGCAACAACCGCGCAGTGGATCCTTGATTGCGCGTCTCGAGCGGCGATGACTATCGAAGTAACGGCGGTACCAGGGCGCCCAGTCCATCCAGAGTTCCTCCATTGCACAGTAGCGTTCCACGCACGGCGGAAAAAGGGTGGCGTGAGGTCAATCACCTCACGCCACCGCCCGCTCACCCTGATGTCCAGCCAGGAAGCACTATGGCTCGAACCGTCAGGGCCCTCCCGCCGTTAGCCGCAGCCCGGCGCGCGAGAAAGAGCTCTGCAAGGCTGGCAGGGCGATGCACACCGTCTCCTCGTCACACCACAAACGATTTCCCGTCGGTCGGGAACTCGTGACTGCTTCCTTAGTAAGACGCGAGGAGACGCCGGAACCTCCTCGATATCGCTTAGAAGAACGAGTTATGGCTGCTTATGCGGCCACACCGTAGACTCGATCCACCAGCGGGCAAGCGGCCGCAGGCAAGCCTCGAGGACCGGTTCTTATCTGAGTGAGCGGAGTTCTATGCCGTAGAATTTACCGACGAGATGGCGATAGTACGCAGCTATTTCAGGCTCCTCGCCGAGCAAATCCAGAATCTGCGTGGAGACAAAAATGCCGTTGCCGCCGTTGACGGCGATCACCGCTCCGGACCGCGTTTCGGGCGAGTAGATAACCAGCGCGTTTTCGCCCGCATCGTTGCCGCCGTGTTTGAGGACCGTCTTGTGCCCGAAGCGGTACACCATCCAACCCAGGCTGTGCCCATACTCCTCCGCGCAGCGTAAAACGACCGCCGGCTCGCAGTTCCAGATCGCGTTGCCGTCGAGGTCACTCAGTATCGTCTCCCGTTCCCGGCGCCACGTGTCGTCAAGCCAGCCGTTCGCGAACAGCGCCGTCATGAATTCGGCGTAGGCTTCGACGGTCGCCAGCAAATCGTCGGCACCGCTCCAGTCGCCTTCAGTCGGTTGCGACGCCAGGCGGCCGCTGCTGTCGGCTATATCGAAGTATGCGCCGCTGCTGTCCATCGGGGTGGCCAGACGGCCCTGCATCCACGGCTTGATTCGCCCCAGCGAAATATCGGAGATGCCGAGCGGTGTAAGCAGATGCTCGAACGCGAGCGCCTCGAAGTCCTTGCCGATCTTGTTCTCCGCGTACTGGGCCGCCAATTCAATGCCCATGCCGGAGTAGCTGAAGGACTGCCCGGGATCGTCGATAAACGCCGCGCGCCCGTCTTCGTATTCGGCAGGCCAGTTCAGCAGGCCACCGCGATGGGACAGGAGTATTCGAACGGTTAGCAACTCGAAACGAGGATCGTTCTCAAGATCGGGGTGCCCAACGAACCGGTGAATCGGTTCGTCAAGGGAAATCAGCCCTTTCGCAGCCAGCGCGATCAGCGTTTCAGCCGCAACCGTCTTGGCCACCGACGCATAGTTAAAAACCGTAGCCCGGCTCGCGGCTTGTCCAGGGCCCTGCTCGCCGTAGTAGCCGGTCCAGACTATCGCCCCGTCCCGAATCAGGGCGACGCCGGCACCGGCGGCGTTGTGTTCCTGCAGCAGTTCGGGAACATGCCGGTCAAGTCGGTCGGGCGCGTCGCCGGGATCAGCGGTTTGTGCGGGCCCGGACGGCGCGTTCACCGTCTGGCAGGCGCAGAGCAGCGTGAGTGGGATTAGAGATATCTTCGATAGAAGTTGCATACGAGCACCTTACGTGCGGAAGCTCGGCTCAGGGCCGCGTCGTCATGCAGATGCCTGGGAGCCAGCTAACGGTTGCAAAGCGTTCGATTGACGCGGAGACAGGCTCGAACCGCGAACAAGGCGTCTCCTATGGCTCTTGCCGCAGCTCATCGATCACCGCTGCGTCGAGCCAGCGGATGTCTTCGTTACTCGTGTAGAACAGGTAACGGCCGTCGCGGCTGACATACGGGCAAAGCTCGTGGTGTTGCGTATTGATTCGCGGGCCCATCGATACGGCTTCGCTCCACTCGCCCTCCTCGTCCTTGAAGCTTATATACAGGTCACCTCTGCCCGACCCGTCACGGCGCGTCGCTCCGAAAATCAGGTAACTGCCGTCGTGCGCGATGAACGGGTCCGCTTCGTAAGCCGGGCTGTTGACGGAATCCGGTAAGCGTTGCGGCGGGTAATAACCGCCGTCGTCCTTCGGCGCGGCCACGTACACGTCGAAGTTACGCTGCCCTCCGGCGCCGCGGTTCGAGGCAAACGCAAGGTGGCCGTCGTCGGTAAGGGATACGTAGTATTCGTTTGCCGGCGTGTTGATCGGCGCGCCCAGGTTGACCGGCTCGGACCAGCCATCCTGCCGGCGGTCAACGTACCAGATATCGAAATCTGCCGGCTCGAAGCCGCCTTCGCGAGGCCGGTTCGAAATGAAGTACAGACGGGAACCGTCGAGTGAAAGGAACGGATCGCCGTAGGTGAAGACCGGGTCGGCAAGCACAACTTCCGGCGTCTTCCATTCACCGTCTTCCAGCCGTGTCGTTCTGATTTCGGCGCGCTCGCCCACGTCGACACCGAAGAACGCTTCCGTACCGCTGGCCGAAAACACCGAGCCGTACTCATAGGCATCGCTACGGCTTACTTTGCCAGGGGCAAACACCGTGGGCTCGTTCCCTGGAGGGCTTGCCGACAGATACGCATTTTCGCCAGGGTCAATCAGGCCGCGGCGCAGGAACTCCGCACGCAGCACAGCCTCGTCTTCGTACGTGCTCACGAGACGGCGCGGCGCGGCGCCCTGGACGTGGGCGATGGCCGCGACCCTCCCTTGATTCAGAAACAGCGTATCGGGTTCCCGTGTCGAGATTGCATCGTCATACGCCGTCTCCGCCGAAACAATATCCCAACCGTCGGCCCGCAAGGCCGTGACGAGATCGTCGACGAACAGCGCGGCCAGGTCGTTCTCGTGCAGCAGCAGCACGTGATGCGGCGACCGGCCGATCGAGCGGCTTGCCAGCGCATCGTAGAACTCGACGGCGTCGGTCAGGGTTTCCACATACGCATCGCGCCACGCATCCGTATCGATACGGCCTCCGGCCGCCACGACCTCGTCGGCTAGCACCTGCAGATACCAGTCGTAGTTATCGACCGTAACGTAGCCGTTGCCGAGGCCGCGTTCTTCGAGCCCGTCGCGGATGGCGTCTCTCCGTGCTGCCGGCCGGCCTTCGTGAAGAAACGGAAAGCGAAAGTAAGGAGCGAAACCCGGCAGCCCTGACAGGGCGCGGTTCGCGCGATCCACGTCGGCAAGGAAGTCTGCCGCCGGAGTACGGTTGGCCGATCGATGACCGTGTGAGTGGTTGGCGATAAGGTGCCCGGCCGCAGCGTATCGCTCCAGACGCGTAACACCCGCATCGCCCGCGCGCTCGAGGTTCCCGGCCGTAGCGAAGAACATTGCGGATTCCACGCCGGCGCGCTGCAGCGCATCGATCAGCGCAAGCGTGCGTTCATCGCCAGTGTAGAAGGCGCCGTCGCCCAGCGGCGCGTCGTCGAAGCTCAGCGCTATCTTGCGGGCACCGGATTCATCAGCGTGCGCAAGCGATGCAAGCAGCAGCGCGGTAACGAGGACATGCTTAATCATTTGTTCTCACACCCTCGACTCTCACACCCTCGACTTGCGCCGTATCCTGCACGATAAGGTCAGGCAGAGTATACCGGCTCAACAGCTCAAACGGCTGCTGCTGCGGAACGACGTTTATGAGGTACCTGAAGAAACCTCGCGAAGACGCGCGCACGCATGCTTCGCGTGCGATGTCAGCCTCTTCGCCTGAGAAACTTGAGCCCGGACCAGTCCCGATCGACCGCACACACTTTCACGTCGACCCAATTGCGCGGCAGAATGACTTCGCGAAGCCGGTCCTCCGTGAGATCGGCAAACAAGACCGACGACTTCTTCGGCCAGGAAACCCACAGCATGCCACCCGCCGCGACGCAGGCCAGCGCTCGCTCTATCCGCCGGTCGAGGGCCGCACGGTTGCGGCAGAACAGATGCACCATGTCGGCGGATCTGGCACGTCGCATGAAACGCACATCCGACACGCCGGCCACGAGTTCCGGGTAGTGCTCCGGCGGATCGATAGGCTGGCAGCGCATGCCCGGTTTGAGGCCCAGCTTCTGATACAGCGGCTTACCCGAATAGCCGTGTGTTGTCGCCGCGGCGTTCATTCAGCTCTCCCTAGACCGGCGCCTGCACTTGCACTTGCACTTGCACTCGCAAAGGCAGGCACTAGCTTTACCCGAACACTTCCTCACAAGCAATGAAGCTGGCTCCGGCCGGATCTTCGAGCGCAATATAGCGATAGCGATCGTGCTGTTTCAGCGCCGACACCGCGCGGCCGCCTGCCTCCTCTGCCCTACGCATCGCCCCTTCGGCGGAATCGACCGCGAAGTAAGGCAGCCAGACCGGCGGCAAATCGGCATTCCCGCCTCTGGCGTGGCACACCCCGGCCGCCACCTGCCCCTCGGCATCCAGCATGTGAAAATCCTCGTACCCCCCCATGTCGGCGCCCTGCCCCGACCAGCCGAGAACCAGTTCGTAGAAGGTCCTTACCGTAGCTGCGTCGTCAACAGTTAGGTCGCGCCACATCTGCTGCCCCTGCACCGTCGGCACGCGGCGGTAGCTGCCGGAAAACACGGGTATTTTGCTGCCATCCGGCAGATGCACGTGCATGGAGTTGGACATGCCCGACAAGTCCGAGTAGTCCGCGGTAAGCGTCTGCCGGGTGCCGTCCCCGCTCGTGTGCGATGCTTCGATGACAAAGCCGTCAAACGACCCGCGATACACCTGCGGGTCGCCTTCGGACGGCAGCCAGGACATGACGGCCGCACCCGTATTGTCAAAGCGGAAAACCGTTTCGCAGCGCATACCCGCCTCGCCGCCTATCTCCTGAACGTATTCCGCCCGGATGCCTGTCCCGCCGAGCACGGCCGAGTTAACGAACTTTCCGGTTGCTTGCAGTGTCCGCTGTTCCGCCGGATCGATTACGATTTCCTCGTCGCCCACAAAGCGTCCGCTCATGCGCCCGATCAGCGCAGCCAGCTCAGTGTCATTCGGCATCTTGTTCTCCAGTATCCGTTTTAATCGGTTGTATGCAGTCCATATCCCAGTAGGCCATGCCGTGCGGCCGGGGATCGTTGTAATAGCGCTCGACCGCCGGACCGGCGCCCGGCACCCAGCGACCGGCCGGCAGAAAAACCCGGCCGATATAGTCCCATGCGGGCACAAACGCCTCCGGCCCGCCGCGGCAGCTGAGAACGGCCGCGTCGCCGCCCGGCAGCGTACGCACCACTACGTCTCCCGCCGATTCAATATCCGTATCCACCTCGTGCGCCAACTCGTAGCGATACTGCTCAGGTTGGGTTTCGTAGTTACTGTCATAGCTCAATCCCAGCATCGTCCGTTCGTCGCTGAGTTGCTGCCGCGCTTCGAGCCACTGCTCGAGCGCATCGAAACCCTGGCGGAGGTTGTCACCAATGTTCGCGTTGCGAATCATCAGAACAGCGACGCGCCGGGGTGGCTGCCGTTCGACGCGCACTGGCCATTCCTGGTCTGTGGGCACCGACGCAAACGCGACAGGTCCCAGCGTATCGCTGTCGTCGCAGGCTGCTTGACAATTCTTATCGGTATCGGGCCGGAGGTTCAGCGGCTCGACGCGGTCCCAGCGGCTGGGCGCAAGACCGAATGCCCGCTTGAAGGTGCGGGTGAAGTCCGAGCTTTCGGAAAAACCTGCTTCGTGAGCGATGCGCGTACAGGTCCAATCGGTATGCGCCCGCATCAGGCCGCAGGCGTACTCCAGGCGGACGCGGCGGACAAACGCGCCGAAGGTCTCACCCTGGATATCGGCGAATACCTGGTGCAGGCGAATCGGCGACAGCGCCGCGGCTTGTGCCGCCTCCTCGAGAGAGGTTAAGCGCTGCGGCGAGCGGCGCACCGCAATCCGTGCGCGCTCGACCGCGGCCAGCGCACGCTGCGCGGCGGCGCCCTTCACGCCTCAGGCGCTGGCAAGCTCGCTGCTGTAAAGCGCTTCCGTTTCGGTGTGGCGAACCCAGAAATCGCGCGTCGCGCGACCGTCCAGCAGATCCCCCAGCAAGTCGAGGTGCGTGTGCCAGCCTGCCGCAATGCTGAGTTTTTGGCTTTCGACATCAATATTCTCGTGTATCAGATGCAGCTCGGTGCCTTCAGCGACAGGCTTGAGTGTAATTGAAACCCTCGTGCTTTTACCGGGCTCGGCCTCCGGCCAGGAAAAGGCCAGGTGACGGGGGCGGTCGTATGCCAGGACCTCGCCGTCGAAACTGACGCAGCCTTCGTCCGCATGCGAGGCAGGCGGCGGCGTCGACGACAGCCGGCTGTGATCGAAGTCGAAGACGATCTTGCCGCCCACGCGCGGCTCCACGTCACCCCCGCAAATCCACTTGCGCCGGTGCTCGTCTTCCACCAGATAGCTCCACAGCCTGTCGGCAGTGGTGCGAAATACGCGGACAAACTCCAGTCGTCCGTCGGCCGTCATTGCGCCAAGTTCGTTCATTGGTTTTCCTCCTCAATGGCCTCTTCCAGCAGGTCGAGGCGCTCGTTCCAGTAATCGGTGTAGGTCCTGATCCATCGTTCGGCCGCCGTGAGCTGTCCCGCCCGCAGCGTGCAGATCCGGCTTCTTCCCCGTTTTCGCCGACGCACGAGACGCGCGTTCTCAAGGACGCCAATATGCTTCGACGCGCCGGCAAAACTCATTGCCAGCGGCGATGCCAGCTCACCGACGCTTTTTGGGCCCTCTCGCAGGGCCGCCAGAATCTGACGCCTGGCTGGATCTGCCAGGGCGTGAAACACGGCGTTTAGCTCTTCGCTTTGTTCAACCATACGGTTTAATAACATATCGAACCCTAACGTTCAACTATTTGGTTGAACGTTAGGGTTGTATTACAACCGGAAGCTTGCGGCTGGGCCGCCTTCTGGCAATGGGGATGCCTGTTTTCCCGCCATGCGGGCAACAAGAGCTGCCTAAGGGGCTTCCTGCGGCTCAGGTCCCGCGCAGGCGATCGCTTCGATTTCGATCAACCAGTCGGGCGATACCAGGCCTGCTACGTAGACGGTGGTGATCGCCGGCCGAATACCGTCCAGCAGTTCCTGCCGGACCGCCACCAGCTCGTCCATGTCTTCCCTGCGAACGAGGAAACAAGACATTTTTACGAGGTCGGTCAAACTCATTCGGGCCGAATGCAGCACCGCCTCGATATTGCGGATCGACTGGCGGCACTGCGTTTTGAAATCGTCGGCCAGATAGCCGTCCTCGCGCATGCCGGTTTGCCCGGAGACGTGCAGTATTCTGCCTTCCGCGGATGCCTCGACCCCGTGGGCGTAAATGCCGTGGTAAGGACGCTGCACGGGAAACGGGTCGTGTCGGACTGCCATGTGATACTCCTCGGTGAACGACCGGAACGACGCGTGCAATGGGCGCAACACGTTGTTAACCGTCTGAAGAACCGAGCATGCGCCGCCGCTTACCGGCGAAAAAGCGAAAATTGCTCACGCGCCGCCCGAGAAATTCTCGGGCGCTAGTGTCCCGTTGAGTTAATTCGTCGACCCAACGGGACACTACGACGCAAGCGCGTCTTCAACCTCGTGCTGCAGCAATTCCACCAGCGCCGTGAGTTCGGGTACTTGCGGCTCCTCCCCGCTTTGCACCAGATAAAACCCCTGCTCCCAGTGCACCGGGTCGGAAAAGGCGAGCAAAGCGCCGCTCGAAAGGTGATCGCAGATCAGGAGCTTCGGCAGCAAGGCGACACCGAGTCCCTGCAGCGCTGCGCTGGTTGCCACGGCAAAGTGCTCGAGGACTATCGGATTCGGCGAGAGACCGCCGGCAAGCTTTCTGTCCGCTGCATAGGTCCGCCACTCGTCGCTCAAGAAGACCTGAATGCGACGGGCCTTTCGCGGCAGCTCATCGTTCGGGTCGGCTCCTCGATGCCGCTGCAGGAGGCCCGGTGCGGCGACCGGAACCAGCATGCCACGATCGAGCGGCTTCGATACGACGCCGCTCCAGCCGCCGCCGCCGTGGCGAATGCTGAGATCCGCCTCTTCCTTCGCCAGGTCAACGACCCGGTCGGAGGTGAACAGCTCGAGTTCGACGCCGGGCAAGCCGCTCGTCAGACGGTCAAACCGCGGCACCAGAAAAGCGGCGGCAAACGATGCGAGCGTCGCCAGGCGAATCCTTTTCGAACCAGGACCTGTACGATTGTACCGTTCGAAACTGCGCTCCAGAATTTCGAATGCCGGCGCAATCGACAGCCCGAGTTCGCGGCCTTCGAGCGTAAGCGTGACACCCCCGCTATCGCGCTCGAAGAGCCGAACGCCGATTGTGTCCTCGAGCAAGGCCACCTGCTTGCTGACCGCCCCTTGGGTAACCCCGAGTTCGTCCGCTGCCCGGCGAAAACTCTGATAGCGGGCGGCAGCCTCGAAATAGCGAATCGCGTTTAGGGGCGGTAGCGGGCGGCTCATAGCGCAACCGTAGCAGCTCGCCAAAGCCGGTATCCAGCCCAATAGCTCGCGAGGGTCGCCGGTTGCCAGATTTGTCGATCCACCCGGCTTCACTTATAACAACGGCAAAGTCACTGTAGCGTCGCTCGAGGAACCGATTCATGTCGAAACGCCGTGTAGTTCTTTCATGGAGCAGCGGAAAGGACTCCGCATGGTGTCTGCACCTGCTCAGGCAAGACCCGCAGATAGAAGTAGCGGGTCTGCTAACGTCGTTCAACGCCGAGGCGGGCCGCGTAGCGATGCACGCGGTACGGCGTGAACTGGTGCAGCGTCAGGCGCAGCTGGCCGGCCTGCCGCTGTTTCCGGTCGAACTGCCGTACCCATGCCCGAACGGCGCCTACGAAGAGGCGATGAAGACCGCGGTTGCCGGCTTACGCACCGAACTTTCGATTGACGCCGTTGCATTCGGCGACCTTTTCCTCGAAGACATTCGGGACTACAGAGAGGCCCTGCTTGCGGATACCGGGCTTACAGCCAGCTTTCCCCTGTGGGGCATGGACACGCGGCAACTGGCGGACGACATGCTCGATGGCGGACTGCACGCGGTCATCACCTGCGTAGACCCCGCGCAGTGCCCGGAAGCGATCGCGGGCAAGGAATACACTCGGGCCCTGCTCGCCTCGCTGCCTTCGACCGCCGACCCTTGCGGGGAAAACGGAGAGTTTCACACGTTCGTCCACGGCGGGCCGATGTTCAGCGAGTCGATCCACCTCGTCCGCGGCAATTCGGTAAGCAGAGACGGTTTCGTATTCACCGATTTCCGCCCCGCCGCTACGAACTAGTGCGAACCTGCTTCGGCAAGCCCCAACGAGCTTGGCAGCCAGGGCATGCGCCGCTCAGTCCTCGGTATGGACGGGGCTCACAAAGCCGGCCGGTTTTATGGCCAGCACCGAACAGCCGACTTGCTCGAGAATCTCCTCTGCGGTATTGCCGATGAAATACCCGGGTATGCCGACACGCCCGAGCGTACCCATGACGACCAAATCGATTTCGAGTTCTTTCGCAGCCCGCGGCACCTCCACTTTCGGATCGCCCTCGCGCAGCTGGATGCGCCCGGCGCCCGCGGTTTCACCGCCGTCCGCCGCGGCCGGCTCATCGAGCAGCGCCTGCAGCCACTGCGAACGCTTACGTCTTTCCTGCAGCGCCAGTGCGTTAACCTCTGCTGCCTTGAGGCCGGAACGCGCAGACCGCAGAAACCGCTCGTGCGGTAACCTCCAGGCATGAACGAGATGCCAGTCGGCGGCGTACTTCGCCGCCAGTGACGACGCAAGGCTGACAATCTCCCGATTGAGCGCTGCGGTATCGGACTCTTCCGGCTCGAAATCGACCGCTGCGAGCACCCGGCGTTGCGGCATGCCGCTTTTCGCTCGCACCATCCATACAGGGCACGGACACTTCCTGAGGATATGCATGTCGGTGCTGCTCAGCACTCTCAGCAGGCCTGGCTGATTGACCGCTGCTTTGATGAGCAAATCGTGGCGGTCGCGCTGCACCGCTTTTATCGCCTCCAGAAAGCGTCGTCCGGTAAGCACCGACGACTTCACGGAAGGCACTCCCGATTGCAGAGCCGAGGCCTTGAGTCCCGAGATTACTTCGCGGCGTTCCGCAATCACCAGCTTGATGAGTTCGTCGGGCAGGACCGCGGTAATCGCCATTTGCAGATCGGCCGGCAAACGATCGACCACGTCGATGATCGTCAGTTTCGCGCCGTTGTCCGCTGCGAGCATGGCCGCTTCGTTAAGCGCAGTGCCGTTGTCGGCGTCCGGCTCGACGACCAGCAGTATGTTCTGGAATCGTTGCATACGATTTGCCGCGCGGCGGACCTCAGGTCATATATGGATGTACACGAGCTCTGCGGGTGAAGGTAGCAAAGCCATGCTGCCCGTCACCATAAGTTATTACCGAGAGAAAACTCGGCTTGGCGGAGCTTACGTTACGGACTCTCGCAGACGCAGCGCCATGGCCTGCTTATCCTTCGTATGGATCGTATGATCGAAACGGGGATCCGAGGTTCTGCGCTCCAGTTCGGCGAGATGCGGCGGACCGAATCCCCAGTCGCTGTCAGGTGACCGCGGCACGACGTGCAGATGAAAATGCGGGACCTCCTGGCCGCTGCCGACACCGTTATTCTGATACAGCAGCAGGCCGCTCGGCGACAGCACGTCGAGCAGCACCCGCGAAGCGCGCTGAGCGGCGTTTAGCACTGCCGAGAGTTCGTCGTGACGGAGGTCCAGCAGCGTCGGCGCATGCCGTCTCGGCACGATCATCGACTGCCCCGGCTCGAACTGCCTGCCGTTCAACAGCGTAACGGTCAGCTCGTCCTCCGCCCACATCGCCCAGTGGTTCGCTCCGCTTTCGAGGATTCCGCAGAAGAAACAGTCGGGCGTTTGCGGTAACTGCAGATTCATCGTTGCCTACTCGCCATTCGAACGCCGTGCAACGCTACACGCCGGGAGGCGGAACTTCCAACTCCTAACGCGTGACCGGCGCGCCGCGCACGCCAACGGGAACCCGCCAGATCTTCCCTCCTTCGCCGCGCGCGAAAGTGCTGGTGACATACAGCGACATCGAGTCGAAGTCACCTTCGCCGAATACCAGGCTGCCCGCCCCGGGAACGTTCTCCGCCACCAGCTCGGTCAACTCGGACTCAGGGTCGTAGCGCCAGATCTTGCCTTCCCGGTTGGCGGCAATGTAGACGCGCCCTGCTTCGTCCATGGCCAGTCCGTCGGGCATCGATCCGGGACCCGTGGTCGCAACGAGTTTCGCATCGCGAAACGGTTTGCCGTCCTCGAGCCGGATGGCCCAGAGCCGGTTCACGCCGACTACCGGGCGAATGTTGGAAAACATCTGCGCCACGAACAGCGTGGATTCGTCGCGTGACAGCACCATACCGTTCGGATGGTTTACGGCGGTCGTAAACAGTTCGACCTGCCCGTCAACCACCCGGTAAATGTCGGCGGTCGCATCGTCGGACACCAGATAGGAGCCGTCCTTGAGCACCAGGATAAAATTGGGATCGCCGAATCCCGACGCATCCGCGCGCTTCTCGGAACCATCGGGAGCAATCCGCCAGACGATGCCGTCGTCATTGCGATCGTGGCGAAACGCGTTGGTAGGCCCGAAGTCCGCCACCAGCAGGTCACGGGCGCCGATACCCGCAACGCCCAGATTCGAATCGAGCTCCGCCAGCTTCTCCGAGCGGCCGTCCGGGAACACCTCCCAAAAGGCCCGATTGCAGGTTGCGAACAGGCGCCCTTCGCCATTGAAGGCGATGCCTTCGCAACCCGTGAACGGTTCGTCAGCGAGCAGCCGCGGCAGCACGGGCAGTTCTACGGCTGCCTCCGCAGCCGAAGACTGCGCGGAGAGGAGCAAGCCGGACAGCATCGCAGTTGCCAACAAAATCCGGCGATTACGCATCGCGGCCGGGCGCGCGAACGAACAGCACGCCCATAAGCGCTGGATGATCGAGTGGAACATGACAATACCCCCTTTAATGGCTGCCCGCGGCCATCCTTACGGCAAAAGGTATGTTACCGCCGCTGGCCGGACAAACCGTCCAGGCGGCTCTGAATTCCCGCCCGGGCGCGTCAAACCTGCACGCGGATGCCGCAGTCGTATATGATCGAGCGTACCCGCAAGGGTTCACTTCGACGCGGGTCTCTCAGCACTTCTTTCAGCTATCCGAGGAGCTTTCGGTGGAGACACTTGCGGCCGACCTGCGTCAAATGCGGCGCACACCGCTACACGACTCGCACGTAGCAGCCATCCGCGAAGCGGGTGAAATCGTCGAATTCGCCGCCGGCGACATGGTGGCCAAAGTCGGCGAACCGGCCGATCGCTTCGTGTACGTTCTGGAGGGCGAAATCGAGGTTGTGAATCCGGACACCGGTGAGCGGCACCTGCCGAGCACGCTCGGCCCGACGCAGTTCGTCGGAGAGATCAATTTTCTCAACGGCGGCGCAAATTCGCTCGGACTGCGCGCCGCTCAGGCAACCCGCGCAATCGCGGTGCCGCGCCGGCAAATGCTCAAACTAATGTCGCGCATCCCGGAAATGAGCGACATCATCATTACGGTTTATGCGGCCCGCCGCCGCCGTCAGCTCGAAGACGAGGACAGCAGTCTCACGCTGATCGGCGCCGACGTGGACCGGAACATTCGGCAGATAGCGGCGTTTGCGTCGCGTAACCGCATCCCGTTTCGCTCCATCGACCTGGCTGCGCCGGAGGCCAAGGACACGGCAAAAACCTGTGCGATTCCGGCCAACGAGCCCGCGGTCATTTTCGGCGCAAACAACGTCATCCCGGATGCGACCCCCTCGAGCGTCGCAAAGCTGCTGGGGCTGGACCTTGCCCTCGAGCAGGACGAACTGTTCGACGTGCTGATTGTCGGTGGCGGTCCATCCGGCGTTGCCGCGGGCGTGTATGCCGGCGCCGAAGGCTTGAGCGCACTGGTTGTCGAGGAGACCGCGATCGGCGGTCAAGCCGGAACCTCGTCGCGCATCGAGAACTACATGGGTTTTCCGACCGGCATCTCGGGCGCCGACCTCGTCTGGCGCGGTGAGGTTCAGGCCATGAAGTTCGGCACCCGCTTTGCCATGCCGCGCCGCGTCACCAACCTGCGGCGCAGCGACGACAATCGCTTTATCGCCACGCTCGACGACGGCGTGGAGGTCTGTGCACGCGCCGTACTCGTGGCAACGGGTGTGCAGTACCGGCGCCTGCCCTGGGAAAAACTCGAAGACTTCGAGGGCGCAGGCGTCTACTACGCCGCGACCGAGACGGAGGCCCGCTTCTGCCAGGACACCGAGGTCATCGTGATCGGCGGCGGAAACTCGGCCGGTCAGGCCGCCATGTATTTGAGCCGCACGGCCAATCACGTACACGTCCTCGTGCGCGGCAGCAGCCTCGCCAACTCGATGTCGGACTACCTGCTGAGCCGCCTGGAGGCGGACCCGCGGATTTCGATTCACTTTCAGAGCGAAGTCCGCGAGCTGCACGGCGACGATACGCTCGACGAGGTCACCGTTGTCGACAAAGCCAAGGCAAGCGACCGCAAGATCGCAAGCCGAGCCGTTTTCGTAATGGTCGGAGCCGCGCCGAACACCGACTGGATATCCGATCTCGCGAGGCTCGACGAGAAGGGGTTTGTGCTTACCGGCGAAGCCGTTGGCAAGACATCGCCGTATGCGACATCCTGCGACGGCCTGTTTGCCGTCGGCGACGTCCGCGCCGGCTCCGTCAAACGCGTGGCCTCTTCGGTTGGTGAAGGCTCGGTGGTTATCTCCCAGATCTGGAGCTATCTGAACGAGGCGCCGTAGGCCCGCGGGAACCGCTCACTCAGGCGGGCAGGCCCTGCGCGGTATGCTTATCCTCCGATCGCACCCGCCCAACAACAAGGTCGTCGAAACGGCGGACGAACACGCCAAGCCGCTCCCAGTCCGTGTATTCCTTGTCCTGCGTTAACTCCGGCCAGCCGCTGCGCGCAAGGTCCTGCGCAAAACGGCGCTGCGCAAAGCGTAATACCCAGCGCCAGGGCCTGCTGAACCGGGAGTACCTGAGTGCGCCCGCCGTCAGTTCGAGCAGATCCGGAGCCCAGCGAACCGTTGCGAGAAACTGCTCCGCCTGAGTTCGCGCCGCCGTTCGTCCTTCTATGGTCGATGCAGCCGCCGACAGACTGACGGACAGGAAAGCGGAAGGTTTCTTGTCGAGTATCGCCAGATGCCGCGCCACAAAACCGCGGACATCGCGGCCGTGCTTGCCGGCGTGCACGGACGCTGCAACGATCACGGCGTCGAAGGCGTCCGGCTTGCGAATCCGGTCGCCATGGCCGGCTTTTCTCAGCATCGTTGTGTGACCCAGATCGCCGAGTTCGCGGGCGATTCGCTCCGCAATGCGTTTGGTCTGCCCTTCGCGGGTCGAGAACACGATAAGAATGGCGGCCACCGTACGAGCACCTCTGAATTGCACAACCTGGCACATTAGCCCTGGCTTTCGGGTGCCGCCATAAGGGGTATTACGGAGCGCATGCCGCGACAGCCCATGGGCAAAAACAAATGGATATTCCTGTAAGACGGCGCAGCAGAAAAGGCGGGTGCCGTATTGCGTTCTGCTACAGTCCGGGAAGTCGAACAAGAGATCCCGCTGACAATGACCCGATACACAAGACTGCCACCCGCCGCTTACGCGTTCCGTCTCTTAACCCTCCTCGTCTTTGGCGCCTACAGCAGCTTGTCCCTGGGCGGTACTGCGGTGACCGGCGGTGCCGACGACGTCGATATTCGCTACGCCGTCAGCGGCGACGGCGACACGAGCCTCGTGTTCGTGCACGGCTGGTCATGCGACAGTGGCTACTGGTCGGAGCAGATACGGGCCTTCGATGACCGCTACCGGGTGATCACGCTGGATCTCGCCGGGCACGGCCAATCGGGTTCCGAGCGGCAGGACTGGAGCATGACGGCTTTCGGCAGGGACGTTGCCGCGGTGGTAAACGCCGCGGCGCCAGGGCCCGTGGTACTCATTGGGCATTCAATGGGCGGCCAGGTCGTGCTCGAGGCAGCGCAGGCGCTCGGCGACAAAGTCGCTCTCATCGTCGGCGTCGATACGCTGCAGACGCCCGGTGTGCCGGCGCTTACAGCGGAGGAGTCCCGGCGTCTGTGGGCGCCGTTCAGCGACGATTACGCAGCCGCAACCGCCGGATTTGTCCGGCAGAGTTTCTTTCTGCCCGATTCGCCGACCGAACTCGTTGATCGCGTTGCCTCCGACATGGCCGGGGCGAATCCGGAGGTCGCTCTGGCCGCCGGTCACGAACTGACCATGTACAGCAATCCTGACGGGTTGCGCGCGGCAAGCGCTACGCCCCTTGTCCTCATTAATGCGGCCTACCGGCCCACGGACACCGACACGCTGCGAGCCCTGCACCCGCAATCCAGCCTGCGGCTGATGCAGGGCGTAGGTCACTTCCCCATGCTCGAAGACCCTGCCGCTTTCAACCGGATCCTGGCGGAGGTTCTCGACGCCGGTCTTGGCCGCTAAGGGAGCGCGGGCATAATGTGACAAAAGTCACAGGCTATTCATGACAAGCTGCAATTACCTGCAACCGGCCGCGCCGGCACGATGCAACGGTGATCCACAAACACGGAGTACCCGTTATGCAGCAGATTTTGACAGCGATAGGTTTTCTCGCACTCGCGCTGGCCGCGGAATCCGCCTTCGCGGTAGTTACCGAGGACAGTATCAACGAGGCCTATTATCGCGGCGACGCCGACACACTTGAAGAACTGCGCACCGAGCTCAGCAACGACAATGCGAACGACACACTGTTGGCCGGCTACCTGGACTGGCGGCTTGCCAGCCTGTACATCGGCATGGGGGACGAGGCATCGGCAGAAGCGAGCCTCGAGCGCGGTCAGCTCACGCTGGAAACGCTGCTCGAGGATGCACCGAAGAAGGCGGAGGCCTGGGCCATGCTGTCGAGTACGCTGGGAATGCGGATCGGCATGCGCCCGGTCACTCTCGGTTTCGTGCATGGGCGGACGGCCAGTAAAGCCATGAGCACGGCACTCGAAATCGAGCCGGTTAACCCCCGTGTACTGCTGCTCGATGCGATCGGCAAACTCAACACGCCGTCGATGTTCGGCGGCAGCCGCGAGGAGGCGCTGAAACAGCTAGACGCAGCGCTTGCCGCTTTCCAGGCAAACGGACCGGGGCGTTACAAATGGGGTGAGGCGGATACCTACGTCTGGCGCGGCATAGCGCGGCAGCGATCGGATCAACCGGAAGCGGCGCTTGCCGATTTCAACAAGGCCCTCGAACTGGAGCCCGCGTTCAACTGGGCGAGGTCTCTGCGTGACAGTGCCGAATCACGCTGAGGCAACGCCCCCGCTTCGGGCCCGCGACCGGCCGTCGCGGGCCTTCATGCTGGCCTTCGCCTTACCCTGGCTGGTCTTCACCTCGTTTTTTTTCGTCAAGTTCTTCTACGTCACCCCGCCAGTCTGGGAAGTGCTGCTGTCGGCCGCCGCTATAAGCGTGTTCCTCGCGAGCTACTTCACGGCCTTCAGGAACTACAGAAAACCCAGGGCGTTGCGCGCTCCGTCGTTTGTGATGCTCGGAATAGGCGTCCTAATGGCGCCTGTCAATCCCGGAGCAAACGTCTTTTTCTCCTATCCGGCATGGTTTCTCGGGCGTGCTTATCCACCGCGTCAGGCGCTGTTGGCAATTGCCGGCATCGGCGTGCTGGCGGTCGCCTTGACGCTGGTCTTTGACCTGGACATCGACTTCGTAATGCCCGCCTTACTCCTGAGCTGCGGCCTCGGGCTAATGAGTCTGGCTTCGCGGCGGTTCGAAGAAACCCAGCAAGCGCTCCGCAGTAGCCGTGAAGAAGCCGAGCACCTGGGACGCATTGCGGAACGCGAACGCATTGCCCGTGACCTTCACGACACTATTGGCCACAGCCTCTCGGTTATCGCCTTGAAGAGCGAGCTGGCGGCCGGGCTCGCTCGCGACGGCGAACCACACGCCGCAGACGAAATGCTCGCCGTGAATCGCGTCGCAAGACAATCGCTTGCGGAAATCCGCGCAACGCTCTCGGGCTACTGGGAGCTGTCGCTCGATGCCGAACTCAAAGCGCTGACGGCATCGTTACGCGAGGCAGGCATTCAGACTAAGCTCGACGTCATGACCATCGACCTGCCGGTCCACACGGAGACCGCGCTCGCAATGTGCCTGCGCGAAGCGGTGACCAACGTCATCCGTCATTCCGAGGCGAGCGCCTGCCGGATAGAACTGAAGGTCGAAGCGGAGTCGGCCGTCGCCCGCGTAAGCGATAATGGCAATGTCAGGACCATCGAGCCGGGACGCGGCCTTGGCGGTATGCGGCAGAGAGTCGAACAGATGTCGGGCGATCTGCAGATTGCCGTGCAGGACGGTACGCGCCTGGTCGTACGTCTGCCGCTCACGTCCACGCAGCAGACATGAGCGGCAAGCCCATTCGACTCTATATCGTCGAGGATCAGGCCATGATACTCGGGGCGCTGGCCGCGCTGCTCGAACGGGAGCCGGACCTGGACGTAGTCGGGACAGCGACATCGGCGGAAGAAGCCCTGAAGGGTATTTCCGACGAGTGCGTGGACGTTGTGCTCAGCGATATCGAGCTGCCCGGAAAGACCGGCATCGAGCTTGCTGAACAACTCCGGTCGCTCGCAGTGAGTTGCAGGATAGTGATGCTGACCACGTTTGCGCGCGCCGGCTACTTCGAGCGGGCGATGGCTGCGGGCGCCGCCGGTTACATACTGAAAGATTCACCGGCCGGCGAACTGGCGAGCGCGATACGACGCATTGCGGCGGGCGAGCGGGTTATCGACCCCGAGCTCGTCGCAGCGGCCTGGGCAACCCCCAACCCGCTGAGTCAGCGCGAGCAACAGTGCCTGCGTCTTGCCGGCGACGGGCTGCCGAACAGCGAGATCGCCGCAAGCGTATTCTTGAGCGAAGGCACGGTGAGAAATTACTTGTCGTCCGCGCTGCAAAAACTCGATGCCGGCAATCGCACGGAGGCAGCGCGCCTCGCGAGGCAGAAAGGCTGGATCTAGTAGGCAGCGACGCTCACCAGGATTGCCGCCCCTGCCTCCGGATCGCGTCCAAATACTGTTGCCGCTGCTCCGGCGGCAACTCGACGTCGTTGAGTATCCGTTCGGCGGCGGCGGGATCGCTAAGATAGATTTGCATGGCGAAATTGGCGAGAGAGGTGGCCCGCAAATTGCGGTCCTCGATACTCCCCAGCAGACGCGTGGCGCTTGCAACGTTCGAGGTGTCCAATGAGTAGGCCGCCATCGACACCACGGTATCGCGCTCCCGCCCGCCGGGAAGGCTATCGATCCAGTTCAACGCGCGTACCGGATCGTTCTGCAGCCAGACGTTGGCGATTTGCGCACGTGCCTGACTGCGCTGATTCTCGTCGGCCAGGTCAGCCACCCAGCGCAGCGCCTTTTGTGGATCGGTACCGGCCGCTTGCTGCGCAACGTGAGTCAATGCCTGATCGCGTTCGGCGCCGGCGGGTGAACTGCGCAGCAAAGCCATGGCCCGGTCGGGATCCGACATCGCCAGGCTGCTGAGCGCCTGCATCTTGAGGCTGTCGTAGTAAGGCTGATCGCGATAGCGTTCGACGAATGCCATGGCCTCAGCGTGCGAACGCTGCTGGCTCAGCACGCCGACCACACTCGAGGCAACGCGACCGGTGTTTTGTTCGTCCAGCCGCGGCAACAGGCTGATTGCCGCATCCGGATCGGAGTAGAGGAGCGCTCCGACCATCTGCTGCAGGACCGGCTGCTGTTCGTCCGCCGGCAAGCGGGATTGCCAGGCCAGCGCGCTTTCGAGATCGACCCGCGACCAAAGCTGCGCGAGCTGATTGATTGCCCGAAGCCTCTGCCGCGGGTTGCTGACAAACTCGAGCAGGTCCGCAGCCTTGGCGGGATCCGCGCTTGCAGACGTCTGCACGATGTTGCTGACGGCGCGCTCACGCAGGCTGTCGTTTCCTATTAGCTGCGCTTCGGCCATTGCCAGATCGGGGTTATCTGTGGCCATTTGCGTCAGCACGCTAATGAGCATCTCCTGGCCGGGTGTTTGATCGCGTTCCCGCACCCACGCCAGGGCTCCGGCAGGATCGACCTGAACGAGCACCGCGGCAACCGTCTGCACCACCTGCCGATTGCGCCCGCCGTCAACCTGCTCCGCAAGCTGCCGGGCACGCTCCGGATCACTGAGAGCAAGCTGGCCAAACGCTGCGAGCGCCAGCTGCAACTCTCCGGACTGTCCGAGCGTACCCTTGGCCGCGAGCCGATTGAGCAGCGCCTCGGGGTCGCCCCGCGCGGCCTGATAGCGAATCGAGTTTGCAAGCAGCCGCCTGAGCACGGGCGAGCTCAATAGCTGCGCGACGTCCTCGATGTTATCCGCGCCGCTGCGCTGCAGACTCGACGCCAGCACGCGCACCGCGCTTTGCTGCGCCGACAGGGAATCCAGAGTCTCTATGTAAGCCACGGCGGATACGGGCGAGGTCTCCGCCAGCCAGGAGACCCGCTGGGCATTCGTGCTCGCGGAAGGCCTGCGCTCGAGAGCCGCAAGGATCTGCCGGTCGCGCGCCGCATCGGGTTCACGCAGCGAACGGTACAAAGCCTGTGCAACGCGATTACGCCGCTCGCCGGAGGTTTCCCTGGCGGCGGCCAGTGCGGCCTGGAAATCGAGTCTGGCCCAGGCTATCCACACTTCGCGCTCATGCGGATACTGTCCTTTGAGCATGGGACTCGCCGCAATCGCAATCGCCGAGCGCGGATCCAACTCCGTCAATCGTCCGAGCAGTATGCCGAGAGCGTAGTTTCGGTCCTGGTTTTCGCGGATACGTGATGCCTGATAAATCAGATCCTGCAGCTCGTCGGCATTCGAGCGTCCCGCAAGAACATAGAGAGCCTCGGTCTCGGCAAAATCCGACGGCAAGGCCAGCGTATCTTCGATGCTTTGAATAGCCGAAAACCGGTCCTTGCGCAGAGCTTCGGTCCGCTCGACCGTAACGCTGTTGCTGTCGGTCAGGTCACGTACGGGCGGCGCGGCGAAGCGGTTCTCCGGACTCGACCCGGAGACGGTACCTGCAAGCAGATAGCCGACGATACCGCCAAGGCAGAAACCGAGAGCCAGAATCAGTGCAAACTTCTTCATGAGAAACCTCGCTTTCCTGACGCCGCCGCATTAACAGGCCCTAAGATACTTCGACAACGCCGGGATGCGGTGTTGCACTGACCTGTACCAGCTTTTTGGCCATGTCGGCCAACGCCCGGTGACGATCCCGGTAGGCTGCCCTTTCGATCCCCATGTCCCGAAGAGTCCTGCCATGCATCAGCAGCACGTGCAGCGCCGCGGCAGCGGCGACACAGGGCCAGGCGGCGTTAACCATCGCCGCCGACGGTCCGCGGGAGGCCGCAAACAGCTCCGCGCGAAACTCGAGGTGCGAGCGTTTTTCCGAGACGATCTGTTCGAGCCACGATTTTACACGGCTGACGGGCAATTTGGCGGCGATACTCATGTAATACGCCGTTCCCGCGGCCTCGGCGGCAAGCCCGAAAAGCGGCCAGCGGCCAATGCCGGAACGCCGCGAACCAAAGCGCTGCGGGCGGATCTCGGCACCGAGCGCACGCACGGCAATAGCCAGAATATTGCCATGCCGCGCTTTCTCGGCGCCTAGCGCCGCGGTCGCGCGCGATTGTTCCGCGCCGTAGTCGCCAGCGGTCAAGCCGCCGCCGGCATGCCAGCCCGCCCGCGCTTCACTCCGCTGAAAACGAGCGAGCGAAGCACCGAGACGTGCCGTCGCATGGAGCTCGTTCGCCGATTCGAGGACCGGCAGCGGAGCATTTGCCCGAGACTGAAAGAAAGTGCGCCAGCGACGCCAAAGCCGTTCGTCTTCCACCATGGGTTACCTCCAGGGCATTTATGCGTGCTGATTGCACACCCTGGAGATTTTTAGCCGCGTACGCTGGCAAACCGCGGTGGAAAAAGTGACGAATTATGCGCCTGTGGCGGCGCTCACGGGGCTTAGCCGTGCCTGTTCTTCGGGGAACCGCCTTCCGCAAACCTGCCGGCGGTTACCGCGCCGTGCCGGGCGGACAGGGGTAGTGCTTCTTGAGCGACGCGTAGACGAAGTCCTGGGCAAGCCTGTCGACCAGGCTGTCGGACTCGGACAGCTCCTCGATGACGTGCTCCACGACCTCGGCTATCGGTACGGGATTGCCGACGCAGAACTCCGCATACACCGTCGGTCCGCTGTCACGCATCCGTCGCACCATCCGGGTTCTGAGCGCCCTCTCCGTAAACGACTCTTCCCGCTCGATTTCATCGGCAATATTCTCGGCAACCCGTTCGTCGGTGGCCACGGCACCGTCCAGAAAACCGGTGACGTAGACGACACACAGTTCGCTCGGCGCTACAGCGGAATTCGCATCGCTCGAGATACAGTAATCGCGGAGCTGTTCGGCCGATAGGGGTTCGACAGCTTTGACGCTGCCTGCAAAGAGGAGCGTTAGAACGAGTGATGCGGCGGCTATTCGAGAGTGCATGGTGCCCCTGTTGTGATGTCTGCAAGAACCTGCGGCAAAGCCTAGCATGCGTAAGGACAGCCAGCTACAAGCGCTTTTCGAGTTTTTTTGCAAGCGTTTAAACCCTTGCCGGACAAGCGTCCGTACGTCCGCACGGCCTCCACAGCGGACACATCGGACACTTTAGAAAAACTTCAAGGCTTTTTAAAAACAATGAGTTAAGAGTACCGCAAAAGCTGGCACGGTTCCTGCTTAGTCCTTGTTGCCACCAATATCTCGAGCAACCGGACGACCGACCATGGACTGCTTTACCGACCAGATCTGCTTTTTGGGTTCAGCTTACGAAACGCTGATACAGGCCGCCGGCCTCGTGGACTTCTTCGGCGCATCCGTCATGGGTGACGACTGGCAGGCGCTGACGCCGCTCGTGCAGCACAAGTTCGAAACGCTGTTCGAGTTCGCCGCCAAGCTGACGCCGGTGGAGTACGGCACCTGCGGCGCTACGCCCGCAACGGTGATCTCCCATGCCTGACCGCGCGACCGTAAACGTGATCGGCCAGCAAGCAGATAAAGGGTCTATCCGCGGTACCAACGATCAGGATGTGGCAATCGAACGGTCGCCGCTGCGGCGCTATCGCTCCTGGATCGTTGCGGGTGTCGTCGTGTTTGCGCTGCTTGCCGTGTCGATTCCGCCGGCACTCACCTGGTTCGGCTCGGACAGAAGCGCCCAGCGGGCCCAGCTGCGCTTTTCAGAGGTCCGGCGCGAGGACTTCGTTCGCGATATCTCGGCGCAAGGAGTCGTTGTCGCGGCGGTCGCGCCAACCCTGTACACGGCAACCGGCGGCACGGTCAGCCTGCACGTAAACGCCGGCGATACCGTCCGGGAAGGCGACCTGATAGCCACGGTCGAGAGCCCGGAACTCGCGAACGAACTCGATCGCGAACAGGCAACGCTCGAAAGCCTCGAGACCAACCTCAAGCGGCAGGAAATCGAGAATCGAAAAGACATCATCAGGGCGCGGCAGGTCGTCGATCTGGCGCAGGTCGAATTGACCGCTGCCGAGCGCGAACTGCGACGCGCCGAACAGTCCTGGAGCTATCAGGTGATCAGCCTGCAGGACCTGGAAAAAGCGCAGGACGACGTGGAACGTGCGCGCATTGCCCTTAAGCACGCGACCGACGATGCAGAGCTCAACGTGGAAAGCTTGGGGTTCGATCTGGAAACCTTGCGGCTGGAGCGGGACCGGCAGCGTCTGACCGTCAGCAATCTGCAGCGACGGGTGAGCGAACTGTCGCTGACGGCGCCAGTGGCCGGCATGGTCGGCACGCTCGCCGTGGACCGCCGGCAGGTCGTCGCAGCGAATGCGGAAATCGCAACCGTCGTGGATCTCTCGGCACTGGAGATCGACCTGTCCATATCCGACAGCTATGCCGACGATCTGGTGATCGGTTCGGACGTCAGCGTCAAGTTCGCCGGCAACGACCACCTGGCAACGCTCATATCGGTCTCGCCCGAAGTCGTCAATAGCACGGTCAGCGCCCGCGTTCGCTTCCAGGACGAACAGCCTCCCGGGCTGCGGCAGAACCAGCGTGTTTCGGCACGTATCGTGCTCGAGGCCAGGGAGGACATCCTGGTCGTCGATCGCGGGCCGTTTTACGACACCGGCGCCGGCCGTCTGATCTACAAGGTCGAGGGCGACGTCGCGGAGCGCGTACAGATCGCAACCGGCGCGACCAGCGTGTCGCACATCGAAATTCTGGACGGTCTCGCCGAGGGCGACACGGTCGTTATCTCCGAAATCGACCGCTTCAGGGGCTCCGAGCGAGTGCTGCTGCGCAACTAAACGAAAAAATTGAGCAAACAGAGGAACAACGTCATGCTGGAAATGAAAGAGATAAGCCGGGTCTATCGCACCGACCTCGTCGAAACCCACGCTCTGCGCGAACTGAGCCTGTCGGTCGGCACCGGAGAATTTGTCGCGGTTACAGGCCCGTCCGGCTCGGGGAAAACGACGTTTCTCAACATTGCGGGCCTCCTCGAAACGGCCACGAGCGGCGAGTACCGGCTCGACGGCACGGACGTGAGCGGCCTCAACGACAATCAGCGCTCGCGGATTCGTAACGAGAAGATCGGCTTCATCTTTCAGAGCTTCAACCTGATCCCGGACCTCAACATCTTCGACAACGTCGACGTGCCGCTGCGTTATCGCGGCTTCAACGGCGCGGAACGCCGCGACCGAATCGAGAAAGCGCTGGAGCAGGTTGGCCTGGCCGCGAGAATGAAACACCTGCCCTCGCAGCTCTCCGGCGGACAGCAGCAGCGCGCGGCCATCGCGCGGGCGCTGGCAGGCGGGCCGGCCTTCCTCCTAGCGGACGAGCCCACCGGCAATCTCGACTCGCTAATGGCCCGCCAGGTCATGGACCTGCTGGAGAAAATCAACGACGAAGGCACGACCATTGTGATGGTGACGCACGACCCCGAACTGGCGCGCCGCGCACACCGTAACGTGCAGCTGCTCGACGGACAGCTTGCAAGCCCGGACCCGTTTTCCGCGCCAGCCCAGACGACCGTCGAAGCCGATCTGCAACCCGTCGCTTAGGAGAATCTGCATGTTCCTGTACAACCTTCGGCTTGCTCGCATGAGTCTAATGAAACAGCCGCTGTTAACGACTCTAATGGTCAGCGCTATCGGTATTGGCGTCGGCGCGTGCATGACCATATTGACCTTTGTCTACGTGATTTCCAGCGACCCGATCCCCGACAAGAGTGACGAGCTGTTTGCCGTGCGCCTGGACAGCTGGAGTGCCGACAACCCGTATGAAGACGACAAGCCCGAAGAGGCGCCCTGGCAGCTTACGCACCCCGACGCGATGGCACTGCTTGAATCCCCCGTGCCCACCCGTCACGCTGCGATGCGCAAAGCCGCGTTTACCGTGGTACCGGAGAGCGAGGACATCGCACCGTTCGTCAACATTGCGCGGATGACGGGAAGAGACTTCTTCGACATGTTCCAGGTGAAATTCCTGTACGGCAGCGGCTGGGGCAAATCGGCGGACGAGAACGCCGAGAACGTCGTCGTACTCGGCAAGGAAACCAACGACAAGCTGTTCGGCGGCCGCGACAGCGTCGGAGAAACCGTGCGATTCGGCACCGAGACCTTCACGGTTGTCGGGGTTATCGATACCTGGGAGCCGAACGTGTTGTTCTACGACATGAACAACGGCCCCACGAACTCGGTGGAGGACGTCTTCATGCCCTTCTCCATCACCGACCGGCGCGAAATTGCGGGCGCCGGCAACACGAACTGCTGGAAGGACGAACAGATAGATACGTATTTCGACCTTCTGCAGAGTGAATGTGTGTATATACAGTTCTGGGCCGAACTCAACTCGCCGGCACAAAAAGCCGAGTATCAGACCTGGCTCGATCAATACACCGAAGGCCAAAAAGCTCTCGGGCGTTTCGAGCGGCCGATGAACAATCGCCTGAGTACGGTCACCGAATGGATGGACGTTCAGGACGTCGCGTCTGACGAATTACTTGTTGTCCTCAGCGTAGGTTTTCTCTTTCTGGCTGCCTGCCTCGTCAACACGATCGGACTCATTCTGGCGCGCTTCATTGCCAAAGGCCCGATCATTGGCCTGCGTCGTGCACTCGGTGCAAGCAAGGGGGCGATTTTCCGGCAGCACCTCGTAGAAGTAGGCCTGGTGGGCGTCGCCGGCGGTGTGCTCGGACTCATCCTTTCGCGGCTCGGCGTGCTCGGCGTGCAGCGGCTGGTCAGCGACGCGGACAACCTGCGCGGCGTAGATATCGACCTGCTGCTTATTACCTTCGGAATTGCGATCGGTTCCGCCATTCTGGCGGGCCTGTACCCGACCTGGCGCGTTTGTCAGCTACCGCCCGCCGGCTATTTGAAAACACAGTAAAGGAGCCGTCATGGAATTTCGCCCTATTCTGAGCGCAATGTTGCGCAACAAGACCGGATCGATCCTAGTGGCGCTGCAGATTGCGCTCACGCTCGCGATCGTCGTGAATTGCATGTTCATGGCGAAACAAAAAATCGATCACATCAACCGGCCGTCGGGTATGGACGTCGGCAATATCATTTCAGTAAGCAGCGTCGGCTTCGGCAACGACTACAACCATGACCGAACCATCGAGGACGATCTCCGGCTCCTGAGCGACATGCCCGGCATCGTCTCCGTCAGCACTTCGAGCGGCGTACCGATGAGCGGCTCGGGTAGCGCAAACGGCTTTGCCGGCAGTACCGAGGACGATGCGCCAAGGCATACGGCCAACTACTACTCGGTAAGCGAGGACATCATCGATACGCTCGGCGTGACCCTGGAGTCGGGGCGGACGTTCCGCGACATCGACGTACGCCGCGCCGACGACGAAACCCTCAGCCGCTTGTCTCCGCAGGTCATCATCACCCGGGCCATCGCCGACAAACTGTTTGGCGAAGGCGATCCGGCGGTTGGCAAGCTCATGTATGACGGGCTGGGAGAAGGTTCCGAAGTCGTCGGCGTGATCGAACACATGTACGGCGCCTGGGTCGGCTGGAGCGACTTCGGCCAAGTGGCGTTGTTTCCGCAGCGTACCGAAGGGCCGCACACCCGCTACCTGATCCGCGCCGAAGCCGGCAGGCGCGACGAGCTAATACCCGTAATCGAAAAAACCCTCGCGGACAGCAATCGCACGCGCCTCATCCGCAATGTCCGCTCAATGGAGGAAATCGTCAAGAACAGTTACGAAGGCGACAACGCCATTGCGGTGACGCTGTCGGTCGCGGTCGTGCTGTTGCTCGGCGTCACAGGACTTGGCATTGTTGGTCTTGCAAGCTTTACGGTTCGCCAGCGCACCAAGCAAATCGGCACGCGGCGGGCGATCGGCGCGCGCAAGCGCGATATCATTCGCTACTTCCTGATCGAAAACTGGCTCATGACCACTATCGGAATCGTGCTCGGAACGGTATTGACCATCGCCATCAACTACAGTCTGGCCTCGGCGTTCGATATCGACCAGCTTAACTATATGTTCCTGGTTGCCGGAATGTTCATGCTCTGGCTGCTCGGCTTCATCGCCGTAGCGGAACCCGCCCGCCGCGCCGCGCAGGTGTCACCGTCGATCGCGACCAGGACAGTATGAGCGAAAGCGAACTCGTACTCGTCATTGACGACAACGAAGGCGTCCGCACGGCGCTGTCCATCCTGTTCTCGGTACACGAACTCGAGTGCATCACGGCCGCAAGCGTCGAAGACGGTCTGGCCATGCTCGACGGTAATCCAGTCGGGCTGGTAATCCAGGACATGAACTTCACCGAGGACACGACCTCCGGCAAGGAAGGCATTGCGCTGTTTCATGAAATCCGGGCGCGGCATCCCGACCTCCCGGTCATCCTGCTGACGGCCTGGACGCACCTCGAAACGGCGGTCGATCTGGTTCGCGCGGGGGCGGCGGACTACATGGCCAAGCCGTGGGACGACGACAAGCTGATCGCTACGGCGCGAAACCTGCTCGAACTCGGCGAGGCGACCCAGCAACGCCGCGAGGCCGCGGTATCCCGGCAGCGGGACCGCGAGCGGCTCGAGCAGGGCTACGACCTCTGCGGCACGGTGTTCGAGAGTAGCGCCATGCGCGAACTCATCGCCGTTGCCGCGCGCGTGGCGCCGTCGGACGTACCCATACTGATTACCGGGCCAAACGGCGCGGGCAAAGAGAAGTTCGCGGATATCGTGCATGCCAACTCGTCCGTTGCGGCCGGCCCGTTCGTCAAGGTCAACGTCGGGGCGTTGCCGCGTGAGCTCATGGAAGCAGAACTGTTCGGAGCGGAAGCCGGCGCTTACACGGGCGCGCAGAAAGCGCGCATCGGCCGCTTCGAGGCGGCCGACGGCGGCACCCTGTTTCTCGACGAAATCGGCAACCTGAGCCTCGAAGGCCAGGCAAAACTGCTGCGGGTGCTGCAAACAGGGGAATTCGAGCGCCTCGGAAGCAGCAGCACGCGTAAGGTTCAGGTTCGTGTCGTAAGCGCCACCAACGCCGACTTGCCGAGCGAGGTTGCGGCCGGCCGCTTCCGCGAGGACCTCTACTACCGGCTCAACGTCATCGAGATTCCGGTGCCGGCGCTCAAGGACCGCCCGGACGACGTGCTGCCGCTGGCATACCACTTCCTTGCGGAGGCAAAAAGCTTCGATTCGAAGGCCGAGTCCGCTCTGCTCGCTCACACCTGGTCCGGCAACGTGCGGGAACTCGAAAACACGATCAAACGCGCCTCGCTGCTGGCGCGGGGAGACCTCATTACGGCCAGCGATCTGGGTCTCGCACCCCGCGCGGCTCAGCGCGACGGGTTGAGCCGGAACGTGGAGCCCGATGCCGACACTATTCTGCGGGCGCTCGATTCGGCACGCGGCGTCGTCGCGCGCGCCGCCAGGGACCTCGGGATGAGCCGCCAGGCGCTGTATCGGCGCATGGAGAAATTTGGTATTCAGAAGTGAGCGCGCTCGCTACACTCTGACGCTGTCGCGTAATTCTTCGGACTGTCTTTGAAGTTCAAGCTGTCGTTCCCGGGCCGCCTCGCGCTGTTTTGCTCGCTCCTGCTATTCGCCGTGACGGCCGTGGGTGCGCTCCTGAGCCGTGCCCTGGAGCCGTGGTGGCTCGCATGGCTCATTGCACTCCTCGCCAGCCTGCCGCTGCTGTGGTTCGGTATCGGCCGAATCGCTGCGCCCGCTGTCAGCCTTATCCGGGCACTCAGGGACGGGACAGACAGCCTCAAGGACAACGACTTCAGCGTAAGCGTCGCGGAGGGAGCCTCGGACGAACTCGGTGCGCTGGTGCGGGCGCACAATCGCCTCGGCAGCGCACTGCGGACCGAGCGGCAGACGCTCTATCAGCGCGAGCTGCTGCTCGATACCGTCATCCAGACGACGGATATTGCCCTGCTGCTCGTCAACCGCAACGGCAGCATCGTCTATTCGAACTCTGCCGCCCGGCAGCTGGTTCGCGGCGGTAAACCTGTGAACGGCTTCGTCTTCGACGAATTGCTCGACGCCATGCCCGCGGGTTTCGCCGAAGCCGTCCGGGGCGAACGCAACGGCTTGTTCACGCTGGAAACGGACGACCCGCAAACCTGGCACCTGTCGCAGGATACGTTCACTCTCAACGCCCAGCGGCACCGGCTGTATCTCTTCAAGCAGCTCACCCAGGAGCTGGGTCGGCAGGAAGTGGCAACCTGGAAAAAGGTCATCCGCGTAATCAGCCACGAACTCAACAACTCGCTGGCACCCATCTCGTCACTTGCGCACTCGGGCAAGACCCTGTTATCGCGCTCGTCGGAAAACGACCAGTTGCTGACTATCTTCAAGACCATCGAAGACCGCTCGACGCATCTGAAGAACTTCATCGAGAGTTACGCAAGGTTTGCGCGCCTGCCGGCTCCGCGCCTCGAGGACGTGGACTGGGCCGCTTTCCTCGAAACGCTGCGCAACACCGTGCAATACCGCTTGCTCACACCCGTTCCCGACATACGCTGCCGCGTCGATGCGGGACAATTCGAGCAGGTACTGATCAACCTCTTGAAAAACGCTCATGAATCCGGCTCGCCCGCCGAGGACATTACCCTGCGCGTGGAGCAGTTTGCCGATCTGACCAGTTTCGTCGTCTCCGACGCGGGCGGTGGGGTCAGCGAAACCGTACTGCAGAATGCACTGTTGCCGTTCTATTCGACAAAAAAGTCGGGAACTGGGCTCGGATTGCCGCTGTGCCGCGAAATCGTCGAAGCGCACGGCGGCCGCCTGTCCCTTTCGAACATCGCCGACCGGGGGCTCGAAGTACGCATTAGCGTTCCGAGTTGAGCAGCGATGCGAAACCGATGAACGCAAAGAAAGCACTGAAGACCCTGCACACGCTTGGCTCGGTCGGTATGGGTGGCGGAATCATCGCCTACATGCTCATGCTGACTTACGGACCGGAGCCGGCGCTAACGGAGGCGTTTGTCGGTTTCCGCGAGGGGATCTACAGCCTGACCCGTTTCGTGATCGTGCCGTCGATGTTGCTGGTGCTGCTGTCGGGGCTGCTGGCGATGGCCATACACCATCCTTTTCAGAATGCCCTGTGGGTATGGCTCAAGGCGGCCGGCGGGCTGCTCATATTCGAGGCGGTGCTCGCCTCCATCGATGCTCCGGCACGCCGCGCCGCCGAAGGTCTGCGCAGTGCGCTCAGTGCAGGGACCGAACCGGTCGCCGCCCTGAATATGATCAACGATCGCTGGGGTGCGCTGTGGGTCTTGCTGGGGCTCGTCGCGGTCAACGTCGTACTGGCAACCTGGCGACCTCGATTCGCAGGTAAGAAATGACATTACATATTAATCTTAAATTCTTGTTTTTTCTACTTTATTCCATTCCAGAGCGCTAATAGTCAATGCCGGCAGAGCAGTGAGGGACACAACCGCCGCGCCGAGAATCCCAAACAGTACAATGGCGCCGACGCCGCGGTAGAGCTCAGTACCCGCGCCCGGAATGAACACGAGTGGCGACAGCCCGCAAAGCGTCGTCAGTGTCGACATGGCAATCGGCCTGAGCCGCGCGGCAACCGCATCGCGCACGGCTTCGAGCGGTGCACGGCCATCGTCGAGGCCGCGCATGGCGCGGTCGACGATGAGTATCGGGTTGTTCACGACCGTGCCCATGAGAATCAGAAAGCCGAGCATCGAAATCATGTCGAACGGCTGGCTAATACCCGGTAGTCCGAACCAGCTCATAACCGCACCGACGGCGTTGAGCAGCGCGAGACCGACGATTCCTCCGGCAATCCCCAGCGGTATCGTCGTCATGATCAGCAGCGGATAGCCCCAGTGGCGGAAGATGGCCACCATGAGCAGGAAGATGATGATGAGGGCAACCGGATAGTTCGCCGCAAGTGCCGCCTTGGTCGCGTCCAGCTGATCGCTGGCGCCGGAGATATCGATATTGACGTTTGCCGGCAGTTCGCCGCTGTCGCGCAGATACGCCACGACATCGCGGCGGACGATCTCGACCCCGTCCTCCAGCGCAATCGACTTGGGCGGAATGATATTCAACGTGACCGTGCGCTGCCCGTTGATGCGGCGGATGCTGTTGGTATCGACCGTTTCGCGGATGCTGGCGATGGCGTCCAGCGGAAGTACACCGCCGTCCGGCGTGAAGACCGGAAGCCCGCCAAGGCTGTCGAGCTGCGTCTTGCCGCCTCCGCTGCCGTACAGATAGATGTCGATCTTGTCGTCAGCCTGAAAAAACTCGTCGACGAACGCTCCGTCGGTCAGCGCGGCAACGGTATAGCCGAGATCGCCCGCGCGCAGCCCAAGCTCCGCGGCCCGCGACCACCGCGGATGGATCTCCACGAGCGGTTGCGACAGCGCCAGCGACGAAGGATTCGACTGAATGCGGGGATTCTCCAGCACCTCTTCCGCGCGCCGGTACGCCGCAAGCGCCGCGTCGTAGAGCACGCCAAGTCCCGGCCCGGAGATATCGAGATTGATGCTGCGGGTGCCGCCGTCATTGCTGGAGATAATCGATCCTCTCGCCGCAAACGCCCGCATGCCGGGATAGCTCCGGAAACGGGTCGTGAACGCCTCCATCAGCGCCTCGATGTCGCTGACGCGAACCGGCTCCGAGATGATCCGCATGCTGTCCGGGCTAATGCCGATGTTCAGGTACTTGATGGCCGGAACCGCTGTCTCTCCGCTCGCGTAGCGCGCCGGATCGTCGTTCACGAACGGCAGAAAAAAGGCCTGAATTTCGAGCCCGACCTCGGCCATCGTTTCGATGTTGTAGCCGGGCGGCGCGCTCATGAACGCGAAGGTCTTGGGCTCTTCGCCTTCCGGAAGATACTCGGCGGCGGGCGTCAGAACGACAATGACTGCAATGCTTGCGAACAGCGTCGACGCGAGCGTAAGCAGCCGCCGGCGCGGGGTCGCGATCAGGGTGTCGATACGGGCGACGATACGCGCGCTGAGATTACTCGCGCTATCGGACCTGTTTTCGCTGCCGAAAGACAAACGCGCGCTGGCGGTCGGGATGAGTGTAATCGCGACGAGCATCGATGCGAGAATCGACGCGGCTATCGCGATCGCAACGTCGGAATACAGCTGCCCGGCCTCTTCCTGAATGAAGACGACGGGCAGGAACACCAGGATCGTGGTTAGCGTCGAGGCCAGCACGGCCGGCCAGACGCTGCGGACACCCTCCACAGCGGCGCGAAACCGCTCCACTCCCTGCCGCCGCTTGAGCTCGATGCTCTCGATGACCACGATGCTGTTGTCGAGCGTCATGCCAATGGCAAACGCCACTCCGGCCAGCGAAATGACGTTGATCGTGCGCCCTGCGAGCAGCAGGCCGATAAAGGCCGCGATCGTGCAGATCGGAATGCCGATGATCCCGACCGCGGTCGCTCTGGCCGAACGCAGGAAGAGATACATGACCGCGGTAGCGAACAGCGCACCCAGGGACAGGTTGATCCAGACGTTGCGCACCGAGGCCTCGACATAAGCCGCGTCTTCCGCGATCAGCGACGCGGTCATGCCCGCGGGCTCGAGCACGTCGCGATTGACGCGTTCGACGGCCTCGAGCATGGCGTACTTGGTGTCGATTACGTTCGAACCGGGCTCCCGGTTGACCGCCAGGGATATGATGGGCTCCGAGTTGTAGAACGACAGCCGGTTCACCTCGAAGTGGTCGAACTCCACGCTCGCGATGTCGCCGAGCCGGATCAGCGCGTCGCCTCGCCGGTCGACGATCAGCGACTCGAGTTCCGCAACGCTGTCGAAGCGACCGACCGTGCGCAACAGGTAGCGCCGCTTGCCGCTGTCGATTTCTCCGCCGGAAACGTCGCGATTGCGCTCGCGTATCGCATCGCGCACGTCGAGTATCGTCAGCTGCCGGTCGGACAGCCGGGCCGGATCGATCAGGATGCGTACCTGCCGTTCGGCGCCGCCGCGCACGCGAACCTGAGACACGCCCGGAACGCCGGACAGCCGCGTGCGGACATTGTCGTCGACGAAGTCCCGCACCATATCCATGTCCACGTTGCGCGGATTGCCGGGCAGCGGCGAAATCGCGAAAAACATGAAGGAATTGGCCGAGAACGAACTCGCGAACACTCGCGGCTCATCGACGTTCTCGGGGTACGACGGCACCTGATTCAGCGCATTGTTCACGCGAATCAGCGTCTGGGTCATGTCCGTGCCGAACGGAAAATCGAGCTCGATGACGGCCCTGCCGCTCTCGGCCGTCGCCTCGAGCCGCTGCAGATTCGGCAGGCTGCGCAGATATTCCTCCTGCTCGATCAGGATTTCCTTCTCGACGTCCTGCGGCGTTGCGCCGGACCAGTTCGTTTGCACCGACACGGTGCGAACCTCGAGATCCGGGATCATCTGTATTGGCGTTCGGAAGGCCGCCAGCACGCCTATGACCGAGACGATCAGCGCAATGACCGTCATCAGGATGCCGTTGCGAACGATGGCTTCAAACATGGTTTTCGGTGGCCCTAACCTGAGTTCACAATGCGCACGGTTTGCCCGTCCGCCAGAGTTTCGTTGCCGCGGGTTACCACCACGTCGCCTTCGCTCAGTCCCTCGACGATCTCGACCATGCCGTCGAACTCGAGGCCCGTGCTGACGGCACGCTCGCGAACGGTCGGCACCTCCGTGCCGTAATCGAGTATCCAGACCGTCACCCGGCCGTCCGGAAATCTCAATACCGCGTCACGCGAGACGACCGGAGCCTCACGCTCTGCGTCGACTTCGAGCATGCCGCCAACGGACATACCAGGCGTGACCGCTACGCCCCCGGCAATTTCCCCCACTTGCGCGACCGAGCGTACGAGGAAGGTTCGGGCGCCCGGGCTGTTGACCGGTACGACGGCCGCAATCCGCGCCATGATCGGGGTGTCCGGCAGCGCGTCGAGACTGACCCGCACGGGCGTATCGACCGTCACCTGCCGGAAGTAGTCCTGCGGCACGCGAAAATCGAAGCGCAGGTCCTCGGTTGCGATCAGTTCGAACAGCCCGTCGCCCGGATTGACCCACTCGCCGAGTTCGGTCTGCCGGCCGCTGATGACGCCCGTAAACGGCGCCTTGAGCGTGTGCCTCTCGAGCAGCGCAGCCTGCTCGCGGGCTGCGGCGCGAGACGCCGCAAGCGCGGCCTCGTCGCTCGCCACCTCAGCGCGCAGAGACTCGATTTCCGTCTGCGCGATCGCCCTCCGGCGGCCGACTTCCTCGGCCTCGGCGAGCCGCCGCGCGGCATCGGCAAGCGCGACTTCGTTCTGGCGCACGCGGGCGCTGGCCTGTTCGAGTCCAATCTCCGCCAGCTCCGCGTCGAGAGACAGCAGCACGTCGCCGGCAGCAACCCGTGCGCCGTCGTCGACCGCAAGCGTCGCGACGAGGCCCGGAACCGCCGTCGAGAGCGTTGCGCGGCGCGGTGACGTGACGCTGCCGCTGACCGGTATCCGCGCAACTATCCGGCTAGACTCAACCTCGGCAACGGCCACGGGTGCCTGCGCCAGAGCCGTGGCGGAGGACAGGAGATAACAGCAGCTAAAGACTACGAAAACACTGCGAATGGCTGGCATGGGGTTAGGGCCTGTTAACACTATGCGAGTACACTCTGCTGGGTCGGTTTTGCTGTCCAGCAAGGCGGAACGAGCGCCGTGTAGCACCGCTACATAAGCGAGTGACAACGCGGCTGGGCGGCAAAACCGACCCAGCCCCTGCATTGATCGAGAAGGGGGTTGCCCGCAAAAACACGCCACTCCGCGTTGCTGGTCGCTTATTTGGAGTTACCAAACTACGCTCCTCGCGCCTCGATTGGCGTGTTTTGGCGGGCAACAGAGTGTACTCGCATAGTGTTAACAGGCCCTAGTACTCTTGCTCGAGACAGGGCCGCTTGGCTGGACCGGTATAGACCAGATTCAGTTAAACGAGATCCAAAAACCGTAACAGGATGTAACGCCTCGAGCGAGAGCGGCGCCCGGGACACGTGTTGCAATCGAAGCGTATTCAGAAAATATCGCAGATTCAGACGTTTAAATCGATGACTCAGACGCTTGAAAAACCCGGGTCGGAGACCTATGTTGTCCTGCTGAACCTGTCCTTCGGAGTCATTTGATGTTTAAACGCGTTGCTTTGTTTATCGGCACCAACATTGCAGTCTTGGCGGTGCTGAGCGTTGCCGTCCAGCTGCTTGGCCTGGAAGAGGTCCTGCGTGGCTCGGGCAGCCAGCTGAATGTGCAGGGTCTGTTGATTCTGTCGGCGGTGATAGGTTTCGCCGGCTCCTTCATTTCCCTGTTCATATCCAAGTTCGCCGCGAAAATGACCACGGGCGCGAAGGTCATCGAAAGTCCGTCCAATGCGACGGAATCCTGGCTTGTCGGCACCGTGCAGCGGCAGGCGCAGCAGGCCAACATCGGTATGCCCGAAGTGGCCGTGTACGACTCACCCGAGCCGAATGCGTTCGCAACCGGATGGAACCGCAACAACTCGCTGGTCGCGGTAAGCACCGGGCTGTTGCAGAACATGAAGAAAGAAGAAGTGGAGGCCGTGCTCGCGCACGAGGTGACGCACGTCGCCAATGGCGACATGGTGACGCTGGCCCTGATACAGGGAGTCGTTAACACCTTCGTCATCTTCCTGTCGCGTCTGGTCGGACACTTCGTAGACAAGGTGATACTGCGCAACGAGGGCAACTACGGCATCGGCTACTTCGTGACGACCATCGCCTCGCAGATCCTGTTCGGTATCCTGGCGAGTACGATTGTCATGTGGTTCTCGAGGAAACGGGAATTCCGCGCCGACGCGGGCGGTGCCCGACTGGCCGGAAAACAGAACATGATCGACGCTCTTGCCAGGCTCGACAATATGAGCCGCGGAAAGAACCAGCTTCCCGAGCAGCTTTCCGCCATGGGAATATCGGGCGGCGTCGGCAAGGGCCTGAAGCGCCTGTTCATGTCGCATCCGCCGATCAGTGAGCGCATAAGCGCGCTGCAGCGCAGCGTCTGAACGACCGCGAACGGCGGCCTGCGGTCCCAGCGGCGCAGGCCGCCGGCATTAGTTCGCGCTCGTCAGCGTATTGACTCAAAGACAACGAACGGCAACAGTGCGCTGTCGCCGCCCGCCAGCCCTAATCCTGTGAAGAAAATAGTCGAATCGCGATGGTTTTCGATAACCGTCACTATCGTCATAATCGTCAACGCCATCACGCTCGGGCTCGAAACCTGGCCTGTTGCCATGCAGCGCTTCGGCCCGCTGCTCATGACTCTGGACAAACTCGCACTCAGCGTCTTTGTCGTCGAAATCCTGATGAAGCTGTGGGTTTACCGCCTGAGTTTCTTCAGGAACGGCTGGAACGTATTCGACTTCACGATCGTCGCCATCGCGCTGGTGCCCGCCTCCGGGCCGCTTTCGGTGCTGCGGGCCATGCGGATACTCAGGGTACTTCGCCTGGTGTCCGTCGTGCCGCAAATGCGCACCGTCGTCGGCGCGCTGTTCAAAGCTCTCCCGGGCATGGGCTCTATCATCGCGGTGCTGCTGCTCGTGTTTTACGTGACCGCGGTCATGGCCACCAAGTTATTCGGCGAGTCGTTCCCGCATTGGTTCGGCAGCATTGGCGAATCCATGTACAGCCTGTTCCAGATCATGACGCTCGAGAGCTGGTCGATGGGTATCGTCAGACCCGTCATGGAGCAGCATCCGCTTGCGTGGATCTTCTTTGTGCCGTTCGTGATCGTTACGAGTTTTGCTGTGCTGAACCTGTTCATTGCGCTGATCGTCAACTCGATGAACACCGTGCACGCCGAGGATCGCGAGTCGGCCGCGGCCGCGGAAACGATCGCCCACGACGAGCGGGAACACCTCATGGACGAGGTCCGGGCGCTGCGCGCGGACCTCAAGATCCTTACCGAGCGGCTCGAAGGCCGCCCGGCGGATACGCCGCGGCAGGATTCCGGCTAGGGCCGCCCTAAACCAGGCCCGCTTTGCGCAGCGGCAACTCACGCACCCGCTTGCCGGTCGCCGCAAAGTAGGCGTTGGTAATGGCCGGCGCAATAGGCGGCACGCCCGGCTCGCCGACACCGCCCGGAGGCGCGTCGAGATCCATGATGTGCACGTTGATCGCCGTCGGCGCCTCGCCGATTCGAACGACGGGATAGGTATCGAAGTTACTCTGCACGACACCGCCCGCCTTGGCCGTAATCTCGCCGTGCAGCGCAATACTCATGCCGAATATGCCGGCGCCTTCCATCTGCGCGACGACGCGGTCCGGGTTGATGACGCGTCCGGCATCGATGACCAGCCACATTTCCTCGACCCGAAGCTTGCCGTCGTCCGTAACGCTGACCTCCGCCGCGGCGCCGACGTTGCTCAGGAAGGAACGGTGTGCGGCGATCCCGAGACCGCGCCCCTCCGGCAGATCCCGTCCCCAGTTGGCCATCTCGGCCGTCTTTTCGATCACGGCCGACAGCCGCGCGGTATCGATCGGATGCTGCTCCAGACTCTGCCCGTAGTTGCCGTAGTTGGCGCCGTCATCGGCCGGGTCGATGAGCCGCGCGGGACCAATCAGGTCCAGCAGATAGTCTTTCGGATCGGCACCCGCCGCATGCGCCAGCTCGTCGGCGAAGCTGGACACGGCAAACGCATGGTAGATATTGCATACGGAACGCAGCCAGCCGATTCGAACGTGCGCTTTTGCCTCGCCCGTCTCCAGACGCATGTTCGGTATGTCGAATGGATTGTCGACAAAACCGAGATCCAGTTCGAAACCGCCCGGACCGGCGGTCTCCGCGTTGAAGGTCGAACCGATCGACGGGAACACGGTGCGGTGCAGCCAGCCCGTCGCCTTGCCGTCGGTATCCAGCGATGCCTGCAAGTACTGGGCGCTAACGGAATGCAGGTAACCCTGCTGTATGTCGTCTTCACGCGTCCACGTGACCTTGACCGGCCGCCCGGTTTCTCTCGCCAGCCAGGCCGCCTCGGCGCTGAAATCCGCCTTCGACTTGCGGCCGAAACCGCCGCCCAGGAGCGTCACATGCGCATTGACGGCGGTTTTGTCGATGCCCAACAGCCCAGCCACGGTCTGCTGCACCGATTGCGGATTCTGCGTGCAGGACCAGACATCGCAGCTGCCGTCGTCGTTGATGCGGGCCGTCGCGGCGGGCGGCTCCATGGGCGCCTGCGACAGGTGCGGGGCGTAGTAATCCGCTTCCACAACGCGGTCCGCCTCACCTAGCGCCGCGGCAACGTCACCGCGATTGAGTATCGGCGAGCCTTCGGCATGACTCGTGTCGATGATTTCCTGCTTGTAGGTTTCCGAATCGTACACGGCGTTGACCCCCGCATCCCATTCGATCTTGAGAGCCTTGCGCCCCTGCTGCGCAGCCCAGGTGTTGCTGGCCAGCACCGCGACGCCACCCAACGGATTGAACACCGGCGGCGAAGTCGACTCGGGCATGCGCACGACGTCGATTACACCGGCGACGCTGCGCGCCGCACTGTCGTCGACGGAGACGATACTGCCCCGGTAAGCCGGCGGGCGCTCTATCGAGGCGTACAGCATGTCGGGCAGCACCGTGTCGATACCGTAGTCGGCGCGCCCGGTCGTCATGTCGAAACCGTCGATAAGGTCCATGGACTGACCGATATAGCGATAGTCTTCGGGCGACTTGAAGGCGACCTCCTCCGGTAGCGGCTGTCCGGCAGCGGCCTCGACCAGTTCGCCGAAGCCCGCGGTCTTGCCGCTTGCCTCGTGGTGTACGGCATGATTCCGCGCCGTCAGCTCGCCGCGCTCGACCTGCCAAAGCTCCGCGGCGGCCAGCAACAGCATCTCCCGCGCTGAAGCCCCTGCGTTCCGCAACAGATCGAACTGCTGGCGAATACTCGTCGAGCCGTCCGTGTTCTGATCGCCGTACTGCTCGCCGCCCGGCGCCTGGACCAGCACCAGGCGATCCCAGTCCGCGTCCATCTCGTCGGCAATTATCTGCGGCAGACAGGTGCGGATGCCCTGCCCCATTTCCGAGCGATGGCAGTGAATCTCTAGCGAACCGTCCGTTTTCAGGTTGACGTACACGTTGGGAACGAACTCGGGCAATCCGTCACCAGCACCTTCGGCCGACGTCGCGTCCGGTGACCGCGCGCAGCCGGCGAACGACAGAGCCAGGACCAGACCGCCGGTTCCCTGACCCGTTCGCTTCAGAAACTCACGGCGCGACAGCTGTTTTATGCCGCTCATGACGCCTGCTCCGTCGAATCTTCTCCGGCCGCCTGCTGAATCGCGGCTCGAATGCGCGTATACGTGCCGCAGCGGCAAATGTTGCCGCTCATCGCTGCGTCGATGTCCTCGCGGCTGGGCTTCGGATTGCGCTCCAGCAAAGCCGCGGCGCTCATTATCTGCCCCGACTGGCAGTAACCGCACTGAGGCACGTTCAGTGCCCGCCAGGCGAGTTGCAGCGGATGGTCGCCGTCTTCCGAGAGACCTTCGATCGTAGTGATGCTGCGGCCCGCCGCCGCAGACACCGGGTACGAGCATGAGCGGACCGGCTGGCCGTCCACGTGCACGGTGCAGGCGCCGCACAGCGCCTTGCCACAGCCGAATTTGGTGCCGGTCAAACCGGCGATATCGCGAATTGCCCAAAGTAGCGGCATATCCGGTTCGACGTCCAGCGTATGCGCATTACCGTTAATCGTGAGTTCTGTTGCCATGGGATCCTCGTCGCTGCGATCTGTTATGCGGGCTCACTCCCGGGTAACACCGATACCGCCGCTTCCGGGCGCGCCGCCAGCTACAGTGTAGCAGCCCGCGGGGCGAATTAGACTGTGACGGAGGCGGCAGCCGCTCCCGCCCTTTCACGCGCACAATAGGCGGACTATGCTGCTCGAAAGCCTAATGACGCTGCCCGTTGCCCTCCCCGTGCTGCTGTGGGCCGTCTATCACTACTACAAGGACCGCCACCTGCCGGAACCGTTAGGCAATCTCGCCCTGTGCTTTTTGCTCGGAATCGGGGCTGCGTGGCTGTCCAGAGGACTTTACACGAGCCTCGAGTGGTTCGATCTCAGGCTCGACGCCGTGGCGCTGGCCGAACACGACCTCGGCGCCCTGTTGTGCTACGCGCTGCTCGCGATCGGGCCTATCGAGGAGCTGTCCAAGCTCATCCCCTTCCTCGTCGTTGCGCTGCGTTTCGACGCCTTTGACGATGCCATGGACGGCATCGTGTACGCATCGTTCATAGCCTTAGGCTACGCAGCCATCGAGAATGCCCAGTATTTGGCGTTCCTGACACCCGTCGAGGCACTCGCGCGCGGTTTCGCCGGCCCGGTCGTACACATCGCGTTCGCATCGATATGGGGCTATATGATTGGCTCGGCGTTTCTCAGCGGCCGGTCGATCCTGCTGCCGACGCTCGCTGGGCTGCTGCTCAGCTCGGCGGCACACGGCATCTACGATTTTTTTGCGCTGGCGCATCCCGAGCTGTCTCTCGCCGGGGCCGGCGTTATCGTCACGGGGCTGTGGGTATGGCGGCTGGTGGTGATACGGCGGCTGAACAGTCCGCACCGCTAGCGGTAGACAAATTCTAACCGCGGTTATAGGGGTTGCCGTCGTCAACGGCCTCCAAGGGCTCCTCGAGCGACAGCTCGAGTTCGTCGGGCGCGTCGAGCAGTTCCGAGCAGCGCTTCTGGATCAGGGAGAGATTGAGCGATACGTTGGATTCGGAAAGGGGAATGTACTGATTCTTCTTGTCCATGGATAAAACCGCGTTTCGAGCCTTCTGCACACTGTCGCTGTTTGGCGACAGTGGATTAAGGACGCAGTATAGAGAGCCGGAATCGGCCAAAATGTGAACTGGATCACATTGAAACCGGCCAAAAACGGGTGTTTGGCCTGATTATGTAGAAACGGATCGTTTGCGGCTTGCGGGCGCGGTTTTAGGATTTGCTCTTGAGAAAAGCGGCGAGTTCACGCAGCGTGGGAACGTCGAAGAGATCGCTGATATCCACCTTACCCGGATAACGCTCGTCGATGGCCAGGACAATTTCCGTCAGCGTCAGGGAACTCAGGCCAACCTCGAACAAATTGTCGTCCGGCCCGACGTCGCGCTCCCTGGAGAATTCCCGGGTAATCGTCATGAGTTCGGCGACCAGCGGATCGTCGTCGAGATCCTGCGCCTCGCCCCCCTGCAGCTCCGCAAGTACATCGCTGAACTCACCGTTGACGTAGTCCCTCAGCAGGTGCGCCCGCTGCACCTTGCCGCTGGTCGTCTTGGGAATACGCGGCACCGGAACAACGTGGTCGACGGCCAAACCGGTATGTTCGCCAATCCGGTCGCGGACTCGCTGCGCAAGCCCGGCGAATGCGTCCAGGTCCTGGCGGTAGAGCACAAACACAAGCAGTTCTTCCGTTTGGCCGCCGCTCGGCGTAGCCCCGGCGACGGCGAGCTTGCCGAGATCGAGCCCGTCGACGGCCGCGGCAATCTCCTCGAGATCGTGCGGGTAATAGTTTTGCCCGTTGATGATGATCAGGTCTTTTTGCCGGCCCGTGATGACCAGCTGCCCGTCGACAAACAGCCCGCAGTCCCCGGTCCTGAGCCAGCCGTCACTCGTAAACAGCGCCGCGGTCGCTTGCGCGTCGGCGTAAATCTCTTGCGTAACGCTGGCTCCCCGAAGCTGGATGTGGCCAATGTGACTGTCCGGCAGAAGCTCGTCTGCATCGTCGCATATGCGAATTTCGCAATCGCGGATAGCGTTGCCGACCCGCACGAAAGACAGCGCGTCGTCCGCGCCGTCCGCCACGGCCTCGTAGGTATCGCCTATGCGTAGCCGGTGGCGGTCGGCGACGATGCGCGAGTAGGGCTCACGCGGCGTGCCGAGCGACACGCCAACCGTCGCTTCCGCGAGGCCGTACACCGGATACATGACCTCGCGCGTCAGACCGTACGGAGCCAGCGCAGCGAGGAATGCCTCGCACAACTCCCACGAAATGGGTTCGGCGCCGTTCATGACGAGCCGAATGCCCGAGAGATCGGTTCCTTCCGGCAGGCCCTTACGCTCGAACAATTTGAGAAAGTGTTTATAACCGAAGTTCGGCGAGCAAAGCTGCGTGGCCTTAAGCTCGCTGGCCTTGCTCATCCACAGCAGCGGCCGCCGCACGAACAGATTGGTGTCCATCACGGCGTGTTCCATACCAGCCGCCATGACGCTCAGATGAAAGCCGATCAGCCCCATGTCGTGGGTTAGCGGCATCCAAGACAGCGAACGGTCTTCCGGAGTCCAGCCGGTTCGCTCGACGATCGCGCGAATGTTGGCGCACAGGTTGTCGTGGGTCAGGCAAACGCCTTTGGGGTCGCTGGTCGACCCGGAAGAATACTGGATAAAAGCGAGATCGCCGCCCTCTGCCGGATGCGCCGCGCCGTGTGAGCCGGGCCGGACGTCGCTCATTAGCACGGTGCGCTCATCGAGAAGCTTGCGAACATCCTCGAGTTCGCGCTGCCCGGCGAAGTCGATCAATCGTTCGAGCAGATCGAGCTCGGTAAACAGCGTGCCGCGTTCGAGCTGGGAAAGAATACGAAACAGCTTGAAGCGGTGCTCGTCGCTAATGCCGACCGCTACCGGCACCGGCACGATGCCACCCAGTATCGCTGCCCAAAACGCTACGACAAAACTCTCGTTGGAACGGCTGAAAACAACCAGTTCGTCGCCCGCCCGCATACCCTTCGCCTGCAGCGCACCGAGCAGCGCCAGCGCGCGATCTTCGAGTTCGGCGAAGCGCAGCTTCGACTCGTCGTTTTCGCCGTCGATGAAGCGGATGCTGCGGTCCTTTCCTGCAGCATCCCGCAGCAAGGCAGTGAGGTTTTCGTAGAGTTCCATATCAGTCCGTTCGTTTGCTGACGTGCAAGCGGATGTCTTCGCTCGAACGCAGGTTGATGGCAAGCTCGAGCTCCGGCTCGCGCCTGGATACCCGCTGCATGCGAAAACGCGGCAGCAGGAAGCCCAGATGCAGCTTCATCTCGAGGAACGAGAAATACTCGCCCAGGCAGCGGCGGGGTCCGAGCGAAAACGGGAAAAACGGCTGCTCCTGCTTGCGGCCGGCGCTGTCGCGCCGTTCGAAGCGGTCGGGATCGAAGCGCTCGGGATCGGGCCAGAACGAAGGCGTCCGGTGCATGAGGTAGGGAGAGAGGTAAATGTCGCTACCCGCCGGCACGTCGTAATCGTCCAGCTCGTCGAACTCGTGAGCACGGCGCGTAAACAGCCATACCGGAGGGTATAAACGCAGCGCTTCCTCGAGCACCTGCTGCGTGTACAGCATCCCCTGCACCGCCTCGGGACCGACTGCGTCCACGTTGGGCAGACACCTGTTCGCCTCTTCGATAAGCCGCGCCTCGACGGCGGGATGCCCCGCCAGCAGATACCATACCCAGCTCAGCGTATTGGCCGACGTCTCGAAACCTGCCACGATCAGGGTCATGATTTCGTCCAGCAGCTCCCGATCGCTAAACGGCTCCCGGTTCTTGTCATGCGCACCGAGGTACATCTCGAGAAAGTCGAACTGTCCGTCAAGCTTCGAGGCGCGCCGCTCTGCGATAATCTCCAGCAGCAGCTTGCGCAGCTCTCTCACCTTGAGTACGACCGACAGATCTCGCGCGGAATCGCGGCTCAGGAACTCAAACGGATTGTCGTCGCGCATGCCGCGCCGCTCATAGTCACGGCCGAATATGCAGCGCAATATCAGGGCAAGGGCGAACTCGTTCGCCTCCTCGCTCATGTTGAGCGTTCCGCCCCGTTCGGAGACTTCGGCCCAATGCCGCGCGCGCTCATCGGCGCACAGCACCATCGTCTGCATTAGCCGATGCACGTTTTGCACCTTGAACGCGGGCTGAATCATCGTTCTGGAGCGCCGCCATACCTCACCGTCGCTGACGATTAGCCCGTTGCCGAGCAGCATCTTTACGCGCTCGAAGCCCGGGCCCTTGCGGTACTTGGGGTGGCGGCGCACCAGTATGCGCCGCACTTCGTGCGGCTCGTTGACGAAGTAGGCAAGGCGGCCGTTGGGCTGCTCCAGGCTCAGCATATTGCCGTGCTCCGCCTGCAGCGAGGAGAGCGTCTCGAGCGTCGCGCGATCGATACCGAGCGAAACCGGTCCATCGGGCCCCGGAGGTCGGCGTATTTCGGCACTGGATTCAGTCATTTATTCAATATTCGCACGACACTCGCCGCGCGCGGATTCTACATTGACCAGCCTCGAAGGCATACTGCAAACTCCGCCAGTGCTCCGAACTTTCGCCAGGCCAGCATGAAGAAACCCGTCGACTTCAGCTCCGTCGAATCGCGCCGCAGCGCGTCCTCGACGCGACGCATGACGCCCGCCCGCAGGCTGTATTACGCCCTCGGGCTGCCGGTACTGCGTGCGATCGTCGCCCTGCTGCACTCGACCTACCGCTACCAGGCAGTCCTTGGGGAACGGCATATCGAGCCGTTTATCCGCGATGGCAAGCTGTGTGCGCCCTGCTACTGGCATCAGGCGCATATCCTTTGCTCGCACCGCATCAAACACTGGCTGCAACGCGGTTTCAAACCCTGCTTTCTCGTCTCCGGCTCGGTTGACGGCGAAGTGCCCGAACGAATAGCGCGAAGCTGGGGTGCGGAGGTGATACGCGGTTCGGCCAATCAAAGCGGCGCGCTGGCACTGCGGGACATGCAGGCGATGATGAAGGACGGCTATTCGATTGTCACCACGGCTGACGGACCGCGGGGTCCGCAATACGAGTTCAAGGCAGGCACCGTGCTGATGGCGCGAATCGCCGAGGTACCGATTATCCCTCTCGCCTGCGCGGCGGATCGTGCCTGGTATCTCGATCGATGGGATCGCTTTCTCATCCCGAAACCGTTCGCACGCGTGGCTATTGCGGTTGGCGAGCCTTACCCGATAGATCGCAGCGTGCCGCTGGCCGATATCGAGCGGCATCGGCAGAACGTTCAGGCCGCAGTCATGTCACTTATGGAAGACTGCCAACGTGCGCTGGTGCGGCCGGCGAAAACGGATACCTGACGCTATGAACAAACCTGCAGCCCTGCTCTCGCTTGCCCTGTTCCTTGCCGCTACCAGTGCCGGTGCCGCCGAACTCAAGCTGACGCCGCACGCGGCCGAGTACAAGGTCAAGATCAGCATACTCAGCGGCCGCCTGAACACCGAGCTGAAACTGACGGAATCGGGGTATCTGGCCACGCATACCATCAAGCCGACCGGCATTGCGGCCGGGCTCGTCAAAGGCGAGATCTTCGCGGAATCGGAGTTTCGCGCAGGGGACGACGGTCTCGTGCCGCTGCGCTACGCGGCAAACGACGAGATATCCAAGGATAAGCTGCGCGCCGATATTCGCTTCGACTGGGAGGCGCAGCGGGTAACGGGCTCGTACCAGACAAAAGACGATCCCGAACCGGTCTCGGTGGACGACGAACTCGAACAGTTCGCACACGATGCCGTGTCGATCCAGTACGAACTCATGTACGACCTGATGAACGAGGGCGCGAGCCGCGAGTACACGTTGTTCGACGTCGATGAACTCAAGAAACTGAATATCAGTTCAGTCGGCACGCAGACCGTGAAGACCCGAGCCGGCAGCTTCGACGCCATCGGCATTCGCCATCAGGCGGACAACTCATCGCGGCAAACGACGCTTTGGTGCGTGCCCGAGCTGGGTTACCTGCCGGTCATGATCGAGCAGCACCGCAAGGGCAAGCTCAGGTTTCGCGCAAAGCTCGTCCGTTACGAACCGCTGCCTCACGAGGAGCTGTCAGCTCAGAGTAATTGAGAACTGCAGCAGCAGAAACAGCATCGCCGTTACGGCGCCGCCCGCTGCCGCGCACATGAGCCAGCGCCCCAGCCACACCGCGTTGTGAAGGCCCGCGATTACCGGTACGGCCGGCAGCACGGCGACGCAGGCAAGCGGGTAGGCGACTGCCGCCAGATGCGGAAAGCGCTTCCACCAGGCGCCTAGCTCCGGGTACGCGGCCGCCGCTCGCGCAATCGAGCGTGCATCTCCCAGGCGCTCAAGTGCCGCCCGCTCCGCGGCACACGGGGTGTACCCGCAATCGATCAATTCGAGCCGGACGTCTTCCGTATGTTCGCGCAGTTCGGCAAGCGTGCGTGCGACGACTCGCGGCGACACCTGCCTTGCCTCGAGTTGCTCGCGAATGCGACCGAGCGCACGCTCCACCGAAGACGGCTCAGGCATGAATGCTCGCCCCCAGCGCCGTGGCAATTCCGCCCTGTATCCGCGTCCAATCGGCGGACAGATCTTTCAGCCGCTTGCGGCCTTTCGCGGTTAGCGAATAGTAGACACGCGTCCGGCCGCCGACGGGCTTCCTGCGGGAACGCAAGGCTCCGTTCCGTTCCAGCGAGTGCAATACGGGATAGATCACCCCCTCTCCAAGCGAGATCGCCTCGCCGGTCACTTCCCGGACGGACCGCACCAGTTCGTAGCCGTACATCTCGGTGCCGTCCAGCAGGCGCAACAGCAGCAGCTCCGGAACGCCGCTCATAAAGGGAGGATTGGTTTTAGCCATGATTTTTCCAAGTGGAAAAGGAATATCGATCTGACCCTAAACGATACCTTGAATGGAAAGGCATTACAAGACTTACCTATTCATTCAAGGTATGTATACTGATACCTCGATATTCGATGTATTCAGTAACGGCGGGAAGGGAGTAGCTCATGATCAATCGCCACACGCTTGCAGCCGTCCCGGCCAGCGCCTGCACCCTCGCCCTTTTTTACGCCATGCATACCCTCATTACGCTGCAACCGGCGGCTCTCGTCGAAGCCCGCGACCGGGCCGAATTGGACTGGGTGCGGGTAAGGCAGCAAGAACGGATACTCGAAACCGAACAGAAGCCCGCGCCCATTCCCGACGTGCTGCCGCCCCCTCAGGTGACGCACCGGCTCTCGGAGACTACCGGCGAGCCGCTCAGAATCACTGTCGCCCCGCCGCCACCGCCCGGACCCGGGCCGATCGACGCCATTGCCCTTGGGGACGGTCCGCTGGTAGCCATGGTGAGGGTCCAGCCGATCTATCCGGCAGGGGCCTTGGCAAAAAACCTGGAAGGCTACGTCGTCGTCGAATTCGACGTCGACGCGAATGGGCATACGTCGAATCATCGCGTGGTTGAATCCAGCCACCGCCTGTTCGAAAAAAGCGCGATCAAGGCTGCGGCCAAGTTTCGCTATCAGGCGCCCGTCGTCGACGGCCGTCCGGTAGCGACCAGAGGCATACGGAGTGTGTTTCGCTTCGAGCTGGAGCAGCACTAGGGTTAACAGGCCCCAGGAGCAGGCTCAGGAATGGAAGGGCGGCGGTCCCGAGGAAGCCTTTGTTTCCCGCCGGGCCCCCTCACTGGACCGTCGCCCGACCTTACTGTCCGATAAGCGGTCCGTCAGGGCCTGATAGCAGGCGCTGATTCAGCAAGTCTCGGCAACTCAGCGCACGCTGTCCGCGCGATCGAATACTTGCGTCACCGCATATTGCACAAGCGCGTCCTCGCTCAGCACGACGTCGCGCATCAATACCCTGCCGTCTTCCTGCAGATACCAGGCTTCCGTCAGCAACACGTTGTCTTCATCGAGCGTCTGAACGACGTAGCGTTCGCCTTCCCAGCCCGAGACGCGTTCGGCAATGACAGGCCCAACCGTCGCTACCCGATGTTCGCCAAAAATGTATTCCTCGACGATCGACCGATCGAAACTGACGAACAGCCCGTCCTCGGTCTGGGTAATCTTGATGTCACTGCCCGTCTCCAGGAAAACCTGCACGAGCGCAGCGCGCCGCCGATCGTTGCGTGGGCGTTCGTCTAGCGCCGTCGCCGAACGCCCTCGTCCCGCCGCGCGGGACAGGCGGATCACCTGTTGCGCACTCCCCGTCCCGATGAAACCCTGATGAGTGAACTCGCGCAGCGGATCCTCGTCTTCGTTTCTGAGTTGCCAGCGCCCGGAGAGCGCGGTATCGGCCGGGGGAATCGCCGAGGGCGGCGAAAGCTGCGGTTTTGGCGTCGATGCGCAACCGGCAAGAAACAGCGCACAGACTAGCCATAGCGTGGAAAACGGCAGTCCGGTGGGCGGTACGCTGTTGTAGGCTGGCTTCCGGTAGCAAATACTCATTATTCTTGTTGTGTGCCGACCAACGCTTGCATACATCGCTTCAAAATACACAAAACCGCTCCCAAGAGCCATGCCGCGGGATTGAGATTCGGGCAGTCAACCAAAACGCCGGGCACGCGTTGATACTGGCTATGACCCGCCGCCGGAGCGCGGCCGGGATATTACTTAATGCACAGGAGACATCAAATGCCCCGACTAAGCCCGATAGCGATCTGCTTGCTGGGAATCGCCTTTTTTTCGGCCGGCGCCGGCGCCCAGACGCTCGGCGACATGCGCGACCTCGGGCCCGAGGAACGCAAGGCCTATTGGGAAAGCCTGTCCGAGGAAGAACGCTCGGCGCAACGGGAAGCCTGGCGGCTCGAACGCGAATCGATGAGCACTGAGGAACGGCAGGCGCTGGCTGAGCAGAAGCGCGCGGAGGCACGTGAACGCTGGGACACCATGACGCCCGAGGAACAAGCTGCGGCGCGGGAAAACCGCAAGGCGCGTACCGAACAGCGGCGCGAAAAACAGCGCGAGCGCTGGGCCGCCATGAGCCCGGAAGAGCAGGAAGAAGCGCGCGAGAACCGTCGCGTACGCGTCGAGGAACGGCGCGCGCGGAAAGAAGCGCAGAGAACCGACGGTAGCGACTAGCCGCCGACTAGCGGCCAGGCCGGCACGCCGTGGACAAGGATGTCCGCGACCTGACCGGCGGCGGCCCGGCGCTCTACTCGAATTCCGCGGTGAGTCCCAGCATGCCGCGTGAATTTCCCTCGTAGAATTCGGCTTTTGCGAACCAGGACAGCCAGGACAAGCGACCGGCGTCGCCAACCGTGGCCGACAGCTCGGTTGCAAGCGCGTGGCCGAATTCGAGGAAATCCTCGGTCAGCTCCGCGCGCGGCCCGAAGCCCCTGGCGACATGGGAGTAGTAAATAAACCAGTCGAGTTCGTTGCCCTCGAAGTTCAGCAGCCGCGTCATGCCCATCAGGAAGCGATCCTTCCGGGTGTTGAGGTTATGCACGACTTCGATCGAGTAGCCGGTCGTGTCGGATGGATCGTAGCGCAGCTCGCTGCGCACGAAGTTGCTGTCGAGAATACGTTCGATGCTGCCCTCGAAGGACAGCCGGTCGTTGATACTGCCCGAGTATTCGAGCTCCACGTAGTTCAACTCGCTGGGCGGAGTCAGCGCTCGCCGCGGGTTCAGGTCGTCGAGTTCGCCGAGAACCAGCTCCAGCCGGCCCGGCTTGAAGTTCAGAACCCCTCGCAGACCTTTGACCCAGCCTTCCTGCGAGAGGCCGGTCGACGACACGCGCCCCTTGAAGGGCGGGATGCTGCCCAGTTCCAGCTTGCCGCGGGTACCTTCGTAGCGCGCAAACAGCCGGCGCACATTGAATTCATGCTCGTTGTCGCCAATGGTTGTGTACGCCGAGGTAAAGTCGTCGCCGGTCGCCGCAAACGTATGCATGGACCAGCCACCCTGCCAATCGAGGTTTAGCCGGTAGCGAAAGCGATACTGAAAGCGGAAGTCGGATTCGCTGGCATCGTCTATACGTAGCGAAAGGTCACCCTCGTGGCTCAGGTCCGCCTTTACTGCAGAAGCAAGAAACGCAAGCAGCAGCAGCGCTAACGGTCTTGCACTCGCGGCTTTGGGCGTTGCTCGCGGCAAACGTGAACGGGCCATGCCGTCTTTACGGTTCCCCAACCGGCGTAAACCAATCGCGGATGTTGCGCGGACCCGGCCACTGCGCAGACCGGTCCTGTCGCGATCCACTGTTGGCTCGCGGGCCTCGCGAACAGTCTCCTTCAACGCTGTGTTCTCCCGCCTCTTCCGGACCGTGGGCTACGGAACGGCGACCGGCAAGGCTCCTGGTCACCGCCCACACGCCCGAATCCCTGGGGTAGGCGCTCACCTCGAAGCCGAGCGCCCTGGCGAGCCGCAACATACGCGTGTTTTCCTTGAGCACCAGACCGCACAGCCGCTCGACTCCGCCGACGGCGGCAATGGCCGTAAGGCCGCGGAGCAACTGCCCCGCTATCCCTCGTCCCTGCCACTCGTCAGCGACGACGACGGCAAACTCGGCAACACCTGGAGTATCGGTCGTCGCGTAGCGCGCCACGCCCACGAACTCTTCGCCACCAGCGGTTTCCACGGTCGCCACCAGGGCATGCGAGCCTGGAAACTCGGTATGCGTGAACTCGTAGAGCGTCTTCGGCGAGAGTTCTTTCAGCGTCGAGAAGAATCTCAAATAGCGGCTTCGCTTCGACAGGCTGCGGACGAACTCCTGCTCCAGAGAGGCATCCTCCGGTTCGAGTGCGCGAAAGCACAAGGCCGTGCGGCCCGACGCGATCGTCCGCCAACCCGTAAGAGCTTCTCGCGAAGGCTCGACATCCAGCTGGGCGAGCAGGCGGTTGGCGAGATAGGCACTCATGAGCTGCGACTCCACAACGTCGGTCGCCCCCGCATCTATCGCGGCTTTGCGCTTCGCGCCGTCCACACGATCGAGCATGACGACTATGGGCGCAGCAGCCGCCTCCGCGCGCAGCGCTCGAAGCTGCTCTATGCCATCCGCGCTGTTCGTATCGAGACTGACGAGGATACAACTCACGTTGTGCAGCTTCCGGCGGATCGTTTCGGTGAAACGGCTCACGCTGGAATAGGAGCGAAGGCGAAAACCGTAAGCGCCGATCAGGTTCGACAGAGCCGTTACGATGCTCGGCGGCATGTCGACGGCATACACTATTGGTGACTGTGACGTTTGTCTCGTCACGACGCGGCCGTCCGCCCGGCGTATCCCGTCGCCCGCTCGGTAACAGATTTTTTGCAGCTCGGCTCAAACATGTACGACACAGTATAGAAAAGCATCACGAGGCATCAGAGGCAGTCGCGCCAAGCGCTCAAGGGCCCGAGTTTCGTTGAGCTTACGGCACGGGCCAGACGGCCTTACGGTGTTCCGGCCGCCAGGTCAGCCACCTTTCGGGCCAGCGATAAGCCAGGCAATGAATCCCAGCAGCGGCAGCACCAGAATCAGTACGGTCCACAGCACCTTACTGGCAGTCGATGCTTTACTCGACAGTGTCTTCACAATCGCCCACACGTTCAGGATCAACAAAACCAAGCCAAAAAAGCCTACTTCGACACCCATTACCCTACTCCTCTTGCTGCTTTGGTTTGTATTGTCGCGCTTGGCGCGCCACCCGGCCACCGGGCAACGCACCGCCAGTTGACGAGCTCCCGAAACTAATTCGCCCAGAGCCTCTTCTCATTGCGATTCTTATTGCGATACTGCAGGCAGAGAGCATGCTCCCCCGTATCCATCTGCAACGGCGGATACGAGCCGCCAACCGCCCGGCTTACTCACCCGGCAACGGGATAAAATCAACCTCGCCCGGCACGCCGTCGAAACGCATTTCGCGCCAGTCGTTTTTCGCGCGCTCAATGCGCTCCCTGGAACTGCTGACGAAATTCCACTCGATATAACGCTCCCCGGGCAACGCCGCACCGCCGATGAGCATACAGTGCGCGCCGTCGTCAGACGTCACCCGAACGTCCGCCGTATCGTCGAGCACCGCCATCGCTCCGGCCGAAACCCGCTCCCCGGCGATATTCACTGCGCCGTCGACGACATAGACGCCGAGCTCTTCGGCCGCTGGCAGTGAGACCTCCGCGTTCGCCTGCATCCTGAGCTCCAGATACAAGGTTTCGCTTTCGGCTTTCACGGGAGAATGCTGTCCGAAACCGCTGCCCAGAATGACCGTCGCGCGGGCGCCGTCGAGTTCCGCGACCGGTATCGTGTCCGCCGGATGGTGCTCAAAGCGCGGCTCGATCTCCTCGCGCTCGGTCGGCAAGGCAATCCAGGTCTGTATACCGTGCAGGAACTGCCCGTTGGCAAGCACCTCTTCGCTGGTCTTTTCGGAATGCACGATGCCGCGGCCGGCGGTCATCCAGTTGACCGCGCCGGGCCGAATCGGCTGCACGTAACCCAGGCTGTCGCGGTGCAGGATCTCGCCGTCGAACAGAAAGGTGACCGTCGCGAGGCCAATGTGCGGATGAGCGCGTACGTTTACGCCGCTGCCGGGCGGAAACGTCGCCGGCCCCATGTGATCGAAGAAAATAAACGGACCGACGCGCTGACATTGCCGATCGGGCAGCGCGCGCCGCACGGAAAACTCTCCAAGATCGCGCGTCTTGGGCTCGATCAGCAGTTTCACACTTTCCGGCATGGCATTCCTCCGTGCTTTGTTTGACCTGCCGCCGCCTTGTGCAGCATACGCGAGAATGAATTCCCTCGGTCTACCCGAAGCCGCTCGAGACCAAGCCAGTTCGCGAGGGACGTGAGCTCGGCTACCATTGCCTCCGCCACATCGGATGGGCTGGCGTGCTCCTCCGCGTATGCGCGTCGAATCGAGAGCGTCCGCGCGGCTCTATCGGCCTTGAGATCGAGGCGCCCAACCAGCCGGTCACCCAGCCGAAACGGCAGGACATAGTAACCCCAGCGGCGGCGCGCTTCAGGAGTGTAGATCTCGAGCCGATAGTGAAAATCGAATAGCCGTTCGAGCCTTGGCCTGCACCAGGTCAGCGGGTCGAACGGAGACATCAACGAGGCCCCGCCAATACGCCGCGGAAGCCGCGCTTCGCGCGACAGGTAAGCCGGCTCAGCCCAGCCCTCGACCCTGACTTCCGATACCTCGCCCTCTTCCAGAATGTCGTTAAGTGCGACTGTGGCGTCCTTGGCCGACATGCGAAAGTAATCCGCAAGATCGCGACGGGTGGCGACGCCCAGCGCGGCGGCCGCGTCGACGAGCAGCATCCGCCGGGCTTGGCGCGCATCTACGGCCGGCAGATCGTGATGCGCGGGCAGCACACGGTGCGGCAGGTCGTACACTCGCTCGAAACCCGGCAGGCGCTGCGGCACGCTCAGGCGGCCGTGGCCGAAATGCTGCTCCAGGGCGTGCCGCGCGGGCGACCGGTGCCAGTCCTTGGGATTCCGGCGGCGCGCCGCCTGCGCCTCGAAGTCGCGGACCGACAAAGCTCCCTCTTCGTGGATCCTCGCAAGCACGTCCTGCAAAAAGCGCTTCCACTCGGCAAGCGTCCGCATTGGACTCGACGTCCAGGGTTTATAGCTTGCCCGCCGGTACGCGAGCAGCGGCCAGTATCTTGCCGGCACGATACAGGCCTCATGGGCCCAGTGTTCCGTGTAGTCACCGGAGCCGTAAACAAAACGCCGAAAACGCTCGATATCGTAGCCGCCCAGGCGCGACCACAAGACAAGGTAGTGCGCCGGCACAAGCACATTGACGAAGTCGAGCTGCAAGACGTGCAGCGTGTCCATTACCCGGCGGAAGTGCCGGCGGTCCGCCGGGGCACTCGGCCGCCCCCGGTCGAAACCGGCCGCGGCACAGGCGATACGCCGGGCCTCGGCCTGTGAAAGACTTACTCGCGCGCGCATAATACGGGTCGTTGGAACGGCAACTGCGATGAAGGCTCGGAGAACGGGGACATGGGAAAAGCGTATCAGGAAATCGACGAACGCATTAGCCGCTGGATGGCCCGCCAGAAGCTTTTTTTCGTGGCGACGGCGCCGCGCGGCGAAGGTTTGCTCAACTGCTCGCCGAAGGGCATGGACGGCCTGCGCATCCTCGACAAACACACGCTGGTCTATGCCGACGTCGGCGGCAGCGGGATAGAGACCGTGGCGCACCTGCGGGAGAATGGCAGAATCGTCATTATGCTGTGCGCCTTCGAAGGCCCACCGAAGATCTTCCGCTTCTACGGGCAGGGCCACGCGGTCGAGCCCGGCGACACCGGCTTCGCCGAACTGGCCGAACGCTTCGAGCACTTCCCCACGATCCGCAACTTCGTCGTCATCGAGGTGGACACGATCCGCGACTCCTGCGGCTACGGCGTCCCGCTATACGATTACCAGGGCGAGCGCGACTCGATGCAAAACTGGGTGGCCGCGAAAACCGAGGAGGAAATGCTCGAGTACCGCAGAAGCAACAACGAACGCAGCCTGGACGGTCTGCCCGGACTAAGGTTCGAGGGCTAGCGGGCCTCTCACGAGGCCTCCTGCAAACCCTCGCCGACCCTTCCTGCCTCGACGCGCAGCCTGCAATCCACGGTCTTCGAGTATTCCCTGCTGTGCACGGTGTCGATCAGATGCCACTCCGCCGTGCACTCCGAACGCGTGAGCTGCACGCAGAGCCAACCCCGACGCCCGGTCTCCATGTAGCTCAGCATGTCGTTACAATCGAGCGTCGCGTCGCGCACGGCGTTGGGGCGAACCTGCGGCAAGTAATCGTCGAAACCCGGTGAGGTCACCGACGTGGTCATGAGTTCAACCGCCACCGGCGCCTCGCGGCCCGCCGGTATCAGGTTGCCCGCCATCGAGGTATGCATGTCGCCCGTGAGCACAACCGCGTTTGCCGCGTTATCGGCAAGCGTCGCAAGAAAGTCCTGCCGCGCCGCCGGATAGCCGTTCCAGGTGTCCAGGAGCATTGGCGGATTGTTCTTGCTGACGGCCACATACTGCTCCAACGCCTCTCTAGGCAGACCGGAATCGACGTCCAGATCGAGCAGCGGCTCCAGATCGGGCGAGCGCACCGGCGCCATCATCACCTGCTGACCTATGAGCTGCCAGGTTGCCGCCGACTCCTCGACCTGCGCTCCGAACCAGCCCTCCTGTTCCCTGCCGAGCAATCTGCGCGACGGGTCCTTGAGCCGCGCAGCAATTACCTGCGGATCGGTCTCTCCGTCAACGTCCGGCTGCGCGTCCCTGTCGTACAGGCGCGTGTCCAGCATATGCAGCGACAGGAGATCGCCGTAATCGAAGCTGCGGAAGATCCTGGTGGCGCCGGCGGCCGCTTCGCCACGAATCGGCATCCACTCGAAGTAGGCCTGTACCGCCGCCGCCACCCGGTCACGATAGCTGCCTTCTTCTTCCTGGTGATTGTGCGCCCCGTCGCGCCATGCATCGTTGGTAATCTCGTGATCGTCCCAGACCGAGATCAGCGGAATCCGCGCGAGCATGGCCTGTGAATCCGGGTCCGATTTGTACTGCGCGTAGCGGGCACGATAGTCCGCCAGCGTAACGGTCTCGACGGGCGGAACCGGCACGCGCCCAAGCGCTTCCGCGTACTCGGTGGCGTAACCGCCCTGCCCGTGCTCGTACATATAATCGCCGAGATGGATAACCGCATCGAGCTCATCGGCCGCCGCGATATCCCGGTAGACGTTGAAGTAACCGTAGGCATAGTTGGAACACGAAACGACGGCAAAACGCGCGGACTCGAGCTGGCCGACAGGTAGCGTTCGTGTTCGTCCTACCGGCGACGTCTCGCCATCCACCGTGAAGCGGTAATAATAAGTCCGACCGGCCTCGAGTCCAGTGACGTCGATCTTCACCGTGTAGTCGCGATCGGGTCCGGTCCTGCGGCGTCCGCGGCGCACAACCTGCCTGAACTCCGGATCCAGAGCCACGCTCCACTTCACCCGGACACGACGTTTGCCCTGTTCGCTCACGCGGGTCCACAGGATGACCGCGTCGGCCAGCGGATCGCCGCTCGCCACGCCATGCCGAAAGACCCGGGCTTCGCTTGCGCCGGCCGGGCGCGGGCCAAGGTTTAGATAGCCTGCCACGGCGCCGCCGGCAATCAATCCTATGAATTTACGTCGTTTCACTAAACAAGCTCCGTATGAGTAGCGCGCGGCAACATGCAAAAGCGTAAAGGCGGCATGTTACGAGGATAAGTAGCAGCCTGCAGTCGAAGGGCGGCCAAGGATCGTCAACGACGTTGATCGATAAATTACCTGATAATATCTTCACTAGCCATTGTTTTTTCTAACTTATATTTTTGAGACTGTGCTATCTGAAGAGCCAGAATCGAGGTCGCCGTATAAACGACGATTAGCCCGCCTGACCCGCTCCCAAGCACCCCGCCCGTGCCGGTCGCCGCCATGCCGACGAGGAGCAGCGGATTGAAAACGAGCAGCCGATATCGCTCTGCGCGAACGCCGCGCCCTTCGCTAATACGTCCCAGCGAGTACAGCAACAACCAAAGCATTGCACAGGGCAGCAAAACGGCAGCGACTCCGTCTGCGGCAAACTGCCGACCGATCGCCAGCGTTAGCGCCACCGCCGCCAGAAACTGCCACAGGGCATAACGGCCAAGCCCATTGCCGATTGCGGGATCGTAACGCGAAGTCAGCGCAGCGGGCTCGGAACGCTCCGGGAAACGCTGACTAACGTCACTCGGCCGCCAGCCGGTCCGGGCAAACCACACTTTGAGCTTTTCCGGCCAGCGCGCCGTGTGCCGTGCATCGAACCAGAGTGATTCGTAGACCTGGAGATTCGCCCAAAACGGATTCCAGCTCTCGAGCGGCTTACGCACGCCGAATACGACCGCTTCGTCCGCTCGCTCGTCGGCAAAGGTGCCGAACAGCCTGTCCCAGAGAATGAAGATGCCGCCGTAGTTCTTGTCTATGTAGCTGTCGTTGCGGGCGTGATGCACGCGGTGATTCGAAGGCGTTACGAGTATCCTGTCGAGGATGCCGAGACGGCCGACGTGCTGCGTGTGAACCCAGAATTGATAGATCAGGTTGACGGCGTTGACCGCAAGCATTGCCTCGAGCGGAAAACCCAGAAGAAACAGCGGCAGATAAAACACCCAGCCAAACAGGAAACCCGTGCTTGTCTGCCGCAGCGCGGTCGACAGATTGTAGTCTTCCGACTGATGATGCACGGCATGCGCGGCCCACAGCACCGACACTTCGTGACTGCAGCGGTGAAACCAGTAGTAGCAGAAATCCCAGGCTACGGCTGCGAGCACCCACAGCAGAATGCCTCGCGGCGACGCATCGAACCAGGCCAGAGGAATCTCCAGAATCGCAAGTTTCTCCAGCACGACACCCCATACGGCCAGCGGCAACAGCTTCGTGAAATACCCGAAGGTGGTGCTAAGCATGCCGGTGCTCAGGCTGTTGATGGCGTCGTTGGCGCGAAAGTAGCCGCTGCCGCGCTTGACGTCCACGACTAGCTCGAAAAGCAGCAGTGCCAGGAAAAAGGGGATGGCCAGCGCAATCAGGTCCATACATGCGATTCTACCCCTCCCGGACGCTTGCAGGTGACGTTTTGAGTTAAGCTCCACGCGGATCTCGCGGAGGAAAAGGCCTTGTACCAGGCGAAAGAAATCGATTGTTTGCGGCGGGCGCTGAAACGTCTTTCGGGTGCAAATCCAAACCTGCCGGGGTTCGCAACGGAGCCGGACTGGGGACGGATAGAGGCCGTGCTCGATACGGTCGCCGAGCGCATGCAGGATAATTATCCGTACCATCATCCGCTGTACGCCGGGCAGATGCTGAAACCGCCGCATCCCATCGCCCGTCTCGCATATGCCCTGTCGCTGTGGGTCAATCCGAACAATCACGCCCTGGACGGCGGACGCGCCAGTTCGGCGATGGAGAAGGAGCTGATCCCGCGGCTTTCGGCGATGTGGGGCTGGGAAGAATGTCTCGGCCACCTTACGGGCGGCGGTACAATGGCGAATCTCGAGGCGCTGTGGGTCGCCGGGCAGCTGCATCCGGGCCGCTCGCTGCTGGGCTCGTCCCAGGCGCATTACACACACAGCCGCATCTGCTCCGTGCTCGGGCTCGACTACGCGTCGATTGAAACGGATACGGAAGGCCGCATGGACTTAGGTGAGCTCGAAGCGGCGCTAGCCTCCGGCAGCGTCGGCACGGTGGTCGTGACCATGGGCAACACGGGGCTGGGCGCGGTCGACCCGTTGCCGGAGATACTTGTTTTACGGGAGCGCTACGATTTTCGCGTTCATGCCGATGCAGCATACGGCGGCTACTTCGGCCTGAGTTCCAAACTCGCCGATCGCACCCGTCGTGCGTTCGACAGCCTGAACGCGGCGGACTCGATAGTCATCGACCCGCACAAACACGGTTTGCAGCCTTACGGATGCGGCTCGATCATGTTCCGCGACCCGAGCGTCGGCCGCTTCTACAAACACGGCTCGCCCTACACCTACTTCAGTTCGGCCGATCTGCATCTTGGCGAAATCAGCCTGGAGTGCTCGCGGCCCGGCGCCGCGGCCGTCGCGCTGTGGGCAACCATGCAGCTTTTGCCGCCGGAACCGCGCGGTGAGTTTGCCGGGATGCTCGATGACTGCCTCGATGCCGCACGCTCACTGCATGCGGCGCTCGCAAGCAGCCCGTCGTTCTCGCCAGTGCACACTCCCGAACTCGATATCGTCGTCTATGCGGCCACGGCGGCTGCAACCAGCGAGGCCAGCAAACTGGCGCGCGAGGTGTTCGAAGCGGCGGCCGACAAAGACCTGCATCTTGCGTTGATCGAGCTTCCGGTGGCAATGGTCGCTGATGCGCTACCCGACAGTACGCGCGACAGCGACAGCGTCACCTGCCTGCGCTCTACGCTGATGAAACCGGAACACGCGGCCTGGATCGACGAAATAGTTTCCCGCCTCGAGACGGCCAGAAACTCGGTCTAAGCTGCCGGGGCCAGCAGTCCGCGCATCAGCAGCAGCGCCGCAAAAAACAGCAGATACCCGCCGGCCACCGACACGCTCAGGTACGCCGCCGCCGCGAAGTACTCACTTTTCTCGAACATGGTGTGCAGCTCGAGCACCAGCGTCGACAAGGTCGTAAAGCTGCCGCAGAAGCCTACTGCGAACAACAAACGGTACTGATCGGGAATCAGGCCTATCGCGTTGAACCAATTCGAATTGGCTACCAGGTGCGCAAGGATGCCGATCAGGAAACAGCCGATGAGATTGGCCGCCAACGTGCCCCACGGAAAGTCCACGTCACGCTGCAACAGCAGATTGAGCGAAAAGCGGGCAACGGCGCCCAGCGCCCCGCCAAACGCGACAAACAGGTAGGAATACAGGATCGTCTTCATGCAAGCAGTAACTTGGAAAGCGTTGGCATGCTAGCACAGGCGCCGTGAACCGGGTCACACCCCGCCGGCGGCCGCGTTGCTACACTCAAAGTTCGTTACGCAGCGCCCGGCGCCCCACTCATGGACAGTCCTACTCACGAAACCGACGTGCACGACCTGTCACTTGGTGTGATCCACGCTCTCCGCGTGGTCGACGCGAAAGCGCTATCGTACGTGCAGCTCAGGCGCCTGTACGCCGCCCTGGTGCATGCGACCAACGAAGTGGACGACGAAATCGCCCGCCGCTCCGAAACCACGGACAGCCTTGGCGAAACCGTGCGCATTCAGTCCCCGAAGCGTCAGGTACCCGAAGAAACCGCGGACTGACAGAGCACAAGCTGACGATCTCAGCGGGCCAGCATGAAGCTCGCGACGCAGTCGGCAACGAGCGCATCGTCGCTCCCGCGACGGGCTTCACCCCTGAGTTCGACCAGGCGGCCCCGCTCGCGCTCGACCCAGCCTTTCAAAGTCAGGCTCTCGCCCACTCGCGCCGGTTGCCGGTAGCGGATCTCGCAGCGCGCCGTGTGCGCCTTGCGGCCGTTTAGGTAGAGATAGTTGGCCGTCACGTCGTCCAGCGCCGAATACAGGATGCCGCCATGTACCGTGTCCTCCCAGCCGACGTGATGCTCGCCCGGCGTAAATTCGCCGACACAGGCGTCGCCGTCGAGTGCAAAGCGAATCTTGAGGCCGATCGGGTTGTCCTGACCGCAGGCGAAACAGGTCGTCGCAGTTTCCGGCAGTTCGCTCACGGCTCGCTTATTGCACTTTCTCGTCGATAACCACATCCAGCACGTCGCCGCTGCCGATACTCGCCGAGACGCTGCCAAACCAGTCACCCGACTGCTGCACCGGCTGGCCGCTCAACGACACGCGCGCCACGATCTCCACCTCGGCGAACGCAGACAGATTTCGCCCGGGAATCATGGCGTCGCGATCGGACAGCGTCAGCGATGCAGGCAGTTCGGATAACATTCTACGCTGCACGGCAATGGGCGGAACGGGCTGACGCGGGTCGCGCGCAATGACAAACACCGACGCTTCATCCGGCAGTTCGGTCTTCGCCTCGTCCGAAAGCTCGACGTTTAGGTTGATCTGATCCGAGCCTGCCGCCGCGGACATGGCCGGAGCCGGTGTCACACCGCGCCATTCCGCAATTTTTTGCGTCAACAGCTGCGTGACTTCCGGATTCGGGGCGGGTTCGCTGTTCAGCAGTTTTTCCCAACGGCTTGCCGCAAGCTCCAGATCGCCGCGAGTCGCGGCCCCGATACCGCTCCAGAATTGTGCGGCCGGCAACTCCGGATCGACCGTAATGGCGTTTTCGAACAGCGCGATCTCACGCGGCGTCATCTGCTGATCGTTATTCGAAAGGTGTGCTTCGCCGAGACTCACCAGTGCCTGTGCGTCCTGTCCGGATTCGAGTTCGACGGCCTTCGAGAACGCCTCGATCGCGCCGCCGTAGTTGCCGAGCTGCATGTACGAACGGCCCAGCATCTTCCAGCCCTGCACATCGTCGGGACGCTCCTCGAGGCGCTCGGCAAGTCCCGCGACCATGGCCGCAACGTCCGGCACCTGCCCGCCGCCCGACGGCGTACCGGGACTGCCCACCTGCCAGTACACCCCCGCCGACAGCAAGCACGTCGCAACAATGAGCACACCGCTCAACACGCGAGCCTCGCGCACCAGCGGCAGCACGACGAACACGACGGCCACGGCGGCCATTGCCGCAAATATTACCCACATCGTCATCCCGACTACTCCGCCAGAGGCTCGTCTTCGAGCGGCATTGCCATCCGCTTGCGTATCACGGCCACACCGACGAACGCGCCGCCAATGAGCAGCAGCACGGGCGCCAGCCACAATATCAGCGTCTTGCCGCTCTTGCGCGGGCTGTACAGAGCAAACTCACCGTAACGCTCCACGAGGAAATCGAACACTTCCGTATCCGACTTGCCTTCGCTCAGGAGCCTGCGGATCTCACGCCGAAGATCGGATGCGAGAAAGACGTTCGAGTCCTTGATGGTTTGGTTCTGGCACTTGAGACAACGCACCTGACTAATGATGTTCTCGTAGCGTGCCTGCAGCTCAGGATCCTCGAATGCCTCGCCGGTATCGATAGCGAGTGCGGTTTGCGCAAACAGCAGTACAACCACGGCGGCTAAGCGTTTCACGATGCGTCTCCCAGGAGCGGTACGAAGTCCTGCTCCCATATTGCCCGGGTAAGCGGGCCCAAATGCTTGTGCAGCACGATACCGTCCGCGCTTACCAGGAAGGTCTCCGGCGCACCGTACACGCCCCAGTCGACCGCCACCCGGCCGTCTTCGTCGAAACCCGATGCAACGTAAGGATCGCCGTACTGCTGCAGCCAGCGTAATGCGTCCGGCCTGCGGTCGCGCCAGTTGATGCCGTAAATCGGAACGGCTCCCGATGCCGCGAGCTCCATCAGGAAAGGATGCTCCTCGCGGCAGCCGACGCACCAGGTTGCCCACACGTTCACGAGCGCTGTCGTACCGCGGTAATCCTCGGACCCGACACTCGTATTCAGATCCTTGAGCCGCGGCAGCTCGAACTCGGGCGCCGAGCGGTCGATGAAGGTCGACGGCAGCTCGGACGGGTCGCGGGTAAGGCCGATCGAGAACACGACAATAAGCAGCGCGATAACGAGCAGCGGTGTGAGATATCGCACCATTACACGGCCTCTGCCGGCTTGGCCTTCGGCACCTTGGCCGCTTCACGCTGCGCGACCCGGTAGCGGCGATCGCTCGCGGCCAGTGCACCGCCCAGCGCCATGACGAGACAGCCGAACCAGATGAAGCGAATCATCGGTTTGTACTGGATACGCACGCTCCAGCTATCCTCGCCGATCGGATCGCCGAGCGCGACAAACAGGTCCTTGTTCCAGATGGGCAGAATACCGGCTTCGGTCATCCAGCTTTTCTGCACCAGATATTGCCGCTTCTGCGGACGCACCGTGCCCACGAAGTCGCCGTCCTTGCGCACCTCGATCAGAGCCTCGCGCGCCGAGTAGTTCGGTCCCTGCACGTCCCGCAATTCACGCATCTCGAAGGTAAAGCCGGCGACTTCAACGCTGTCGCCCGCTTTCAATGCGCGGTCGGATTCGACGCCGTAGGCAGTGACCAGCGCGACGCCGAGCGTAAACATGCCGACGCCGAAGTGCGCAAGCGTCATGCCCACCATCGCCCGGGTCATGCCGGCCGCACCTTTCTCGCGGCGGAAATGCCGAACCGGCTCGATGAGCGACGACAACATGATCCAGACGGCTGCCATGACGCCAATACTGACCAGCACGCCGAAGCGTCCGTAAAGGAATCCGGGAATCGCGAGGCCCAAAACGAACGCTGCGATCGCCGGCCATTTAAACCGCGCCAGCCAGCCCTCCGCGGGCTGCATGCGCCAGGCCGTATGCATACCCAGTCCGACAAGGACGATCAGCGGCAGCATGGGGAACATGAAGGCGAGATCGTAGATGGGCGGACCCACCGAAATCTTGCCCAGCCCGAAGATCTCGTAGAACAGCGGCGCGAGCGTGAGAATGAACACCAGGGCGGCCGCGATCACGAGCAGAATATTGTTGAGCAGCAGGAAGGTTTCGCGCGACAAGGGGCGAAAACCGGCCTCCGAATCGAGCGCGGGTGCGCGCCACGCGTACAGTACGAGCGCTCCTACGACCACGATGCCCAAAAAGGCGAGAATGAAGTAGCCGCGCGTCGGATCGGTCGCAAAAGCATGCACGGACACGATGATGCCCGAGCGGACGAGAAACGTGCCGAGCAAACTCAATGAAAACGCCGAGATCGCAAGCAGTAGCGTCCAGCTCTTGAACAGTCCGCGCTTTTCGGTAACCGCGAGCGAATGGATGAGCGCCGTGCCCACGAGCCAGGGCATGAACGAGGCATTCTCTACCGGATCCCAGAACCACCAGCCGCCCCAGCCAAGCTCGTAGTAGGCCCACCAGCTGCCAAGCGCTATGCCCAGCGTCAAAAACAGCCAGGCGACCGTGGTCCACGGCCGCGTCCACTTCGCCCAGCGGCGGTCGAGATTGCCGCTCAGCATTGCCGCTATGGCAAACGCAAACGCCACCGAGAAACCGACGTAGCCGACATACAGCATCGGCGGATGTATCGCGAGGCCCGGGTCCTGCAGCAGCGGATTGAGATCGGCGCCGTCGGGCGGCGCCGGCGACAGACGCGCGAACGGGTTCGAGGTCAGGATCGTGAACAGCAGAAAACCCACCGACAGCAACCCCAGCACGCCAATGACGCGCGAGGCGAACACCTCGGGGAGATTCCGGCTGTAGCGCGCGACCGCCACGGTCCAGACGGCGAGTATTAGTATCCACAGCAGGAGCGAACCCTCGTGCGCGCCCCAGACCGCCGAGACCTTATACAAGGTGGGCAAGTCGAGCTGCGAGTTGTTCGCGACGTAGGCGACCGAGAAGTCGCTTTGCAGGAAGGCCCAGGTCAGCACCGCAAAAGCGACCGCGACAAATATGAACTGGCCGCTGGCCGCGGTGCGTGCGACGGCCATCATGCGCTCGTCGCCGCGATGCGCGCCGATGAGCGGGATAATGGACTGGCACAGCGCCAGCGACAGGGCGAGGATCAGAGCAAATTGACCGATTTCGGGGATCATAGCTGCATACATTCCTCTGGCGTGCTCGAGGCCACCGCGGTCATCTTGTCGCTGGCATGCTTCGCCAGCGATTCGGCGACTTCCGGGGCCATGTACTCTTCGTCGTGCTTGGCCATGATTTTCTCGGCGATAAACACGCCGTCATCGGCGAGTTTACCGTGCGCCACCACACCCTGCCCTTCGCGGAACAGATCCGGCAGGACGCCGCTGTAGCTCACCGGCAGCTCGCAGCGGGTATCCGTAACGCGGAACTTGACCTCCAGCGAGTCCGTCACCCGGTCGATGCTGTCCATGACGACCAGGCCGCCGATGCGAAAATTCCGCGCCTCCGGGTAGTCGCCGGCGACGACGTCGGAGATATCCACGAAGAACATCATGTTGTCCTCGAACGCGCGTAGCGCGAAGGCGGCCGCCACGGCCAGGCCGGCGAGCGTCAGTCCAACGGCAAGCATTCGCTGCTGTCTCGGTTTCATGTCTTTTCCTCAGTCGCGCGTATTCGCATCACCACGTCAGCGTAGATTTTGCGGTGCCGCGCCCGTGTGCGCCATTCGTTAATTGCGAATACCAGTAACGTTAGACCGAAGCACGACCAGACGTAGGCCCCGTATTTACCCATTGCGAGCGCTTCCATCATGCGTGTGCCCCGTCGGCGCTGACCATCTTGCGAACCCAGCCGGTGCGGCGTTCGCGGAACAGGACCTCGGTGCGTACCCGGCGCAGCAGCCAGCCGCCGAACAACAGCGTAAAGCCGAGCAGATTCATCAGCAGCGGCGCGAGCATCCCTTCGCTCATCCGCGGCCCGCCTTCGGCCAGAATCGTCTGCCCCTGATGCAGCGAACTCCACCATTCGACCGAGTAGCGGACGATAAACACGTTCACGACGCCAACGAGCGCCAGCACCGCGCTGGCCTTGTCCGCCTTGGCCGTATCGTCAATTGCCGAACGCAGCGCCATGTAGCCGAAATACAGGAACAGGAGCACGAGCGCCGACATCATCCTCGGATCCGCCCACTCGAACCAGGTGCCCCACATTGGCTTACCCCAGATAGCGCCGGTCGCGAGCGTCAGAAAGGCGAAGCCCGCACCGAGCGGCGCCGCGCTCGCCGCAACCGCGTGCGCGAGCTTCATGCGCCAGATCAGCCCTATTCCGCCTGCGGTCGCCATGATCATGTAGGCCATCTGCGACAGATAGGCGGACGGCACATGCACGTAAATGATCCGAAATGCGTCGCCCTGCTGATAGTCGGTGGGTGCGACGAACAGCCCTTTCCAGGTACCGGCCAGAATCAGAATCAGGCCCGGTACGGCCAGCCACGGCGACAAGCGCCCCGCAAGCCGGTAGACGTGCGGCGGCGACGCAAAACGGTGAAACAGTCGGTACAGATAATTCCACATAAGGGCGGATTCTACTCGTTCGTAATACGCAGTGCGGCGGCCGCTACAAACGGCGCCAGGCTCAGGGCGCCCACGGCGTAAGCGGCGAGCGCCCACAGACCGGGACTGTACAACTCGTTGCCGGCGGCCAGCGATACCGAGTTCGGGCCCAGGATCAGCACGGGCATCGCCAGCGGCAGCACCAGCAGGCTCAGCAGAGCGCTGCCGCGGTGCAGACCTACCGTCAGCGCCGCGCCAATGCCTCCGAGCAGGCTTAGTATGATGGTGCCAAGAAATAGCGTCAGCATTAGGACCCCAATCACGTTTCCGGGCATTTGATAGCTTATGGCAAGCAGCGGCGACACGAGAACCAGCGGCACCCCGTTCGTCAGCCAGTGCGCAAACACCTTGCCGAGCACCAGGAGCGGCAGCGGCTGAGGGCTCAACAGGAGCTGTTCCAGGCTGCCGTCCTCCAGATCCGCCACAAACAGACTGTTGAGCGACAACAAAGTTGCCAGCAAAGCCGCCACCCACAGCACACCCGGGCCCGAAAACGCGAGCTGCTCGCGGCTCGGTCCCACAGCCAGGGGAAACAGCGTGCAGACCATGGCGAAAAACGCCAGTGGATTCAGCACGTCGCTCGGCCGCTTCAGGGCCAGCAGCAGGTCGCGACGGGTGGTCGCAAGGAAGGTAGCCACAAGCCCCGCTGGCCGCGGTTGAAAAGTGCTCACAACACGGCGCTCATGACAGACTGAGCCTCCGCACACTGCCGCGCACGCCCACGTCCTGATGCGCGGTCATGACGCACAGCCCGCCGCGCTCAAGATGATCGCCGATCAGATCCTCGACGAGCTTCCGGCCCTGCCGGTCGAGATTGGTAAACGGCTCATCGACGAGCCACAGCGGCACGTCGGTGAGTAACAGGCGCGCCAGCGCAACTCGCCGCTGCTGCCCCGCAGACAGCAGCCGCACCGGCAGCGACCGCAAACGTTCGATGCCGAGCCGCTCGAACACCGCAGCCAGCTCGGTGTTGTTACGGGACCTCAGGCTGGTCTCGAAACGCAGATTCTCCAGCGGCGTCAGATCCGCCTTGAGACCGCTGCGATGACCCAGCCAGGCAAACACGCCGCGAAAGTCCTGCAAATCCTTGTTCACCGCCTTGCCATCCCAAAGGAACTCGCCGCGCTCGAGCGGCAACAGGCACGCAATCGCGCGCATCAGGCTGGTCTTGCCGCTGCCGTTGTCACCCTCGAGCACCAGGAGTTCACCCGCATCGAGCGCAAAGGACAGATCGTCAAAAAGACAACGGTCCCCACGAAATAGCGTCAGCGTTTTGGCCGTTAGCTTTGCAGTCAATACCTTAGATCCTGTCGCCGAATACCGACACCGCTTAACCTTGGGGTGAAAACATCGCTTAATCAGTGAATTACAACCTATTAATAAGGCTGTGTATAGCAAAAAGCTGTGTCTTATTGAGTTGTAAAGGGGTCTGGCATTCGGCGTTTACAAGCTGCGAAGGCCAGTCGTAGACTGTGCCAACCGGTCAATACAACATAAAAAAGCGACCGGATTCAAAACGATAAAGACTATAAGCGCAAAAAAACAGTGAGCGGGTTCAAGTAATGGATTTAGCCTCGGCAGGGCTCTCCGAGCAAGCATTCAAAACCCACGGCAAGCCATTGCTCACGGTGCCGTACGCGGCGCATCGGGAAGCACTGAAAGCACTTCGGCAGGCGGCGCTTTCGCCGGACGGTCTGGCGATGCTACAGGGGCCGGCACTTGCCGGGAAATCCACCGTCGTGAGTCAGTTCGTCGACACGCTCGACGCCGAGTGCGCAGTTGCCGTTATCGACGGCAGCGGACTCAACACTGCGCAGCTCCTGCAGGCCATTCTGCGACAGTTCGGCTACGAACTCGACTACAACTCGGCCAACGAACTCTTCGGGATGCTGCGTGTATTCGCCTTGCAGCAGGCGGCGCGCCATCAGGCGCCGCTGATCGTGATCGAAAATGCGCACGCGCTAAAAGCGAGCGCGATGAGAGCCGTGTGCGAACTGGCCGCTTTGCAGGTACGCCAGGCCAGCGCCATCCGGGTTTCCGCGCTGCGGCTCGTGCTCGTCAGCAACCGCTCGATGCGCGCAATCGCCAGCGACGATCTGCTCGAACCAGTGCTCGAGCGCTGCACGGCCGACATACACATGCGCCCGATGTCGCAGAAGGAAACGGGCTATTACCTGCACCAGAAACTCCGGGCCGCCGGCAGTGCAGTTCCCGAATACGTGTTTCCCGGACTCGTTTGCGAGACCCTGCACAAGGCATCGGGAGGCTGGCCGGGAATCGCCGATCGGCTTGCCCTGCTCGCCCTTGCCAAAGCCTCATCGCTGCCGGTCACCATCGACAGCATCGAGCATCCCGCGCTGCCGAAAGGCACATGGGACGACTCGGGCCTCGAAGCCAAAGATCTGCCGGCCGGCATGCCGCCGGATCCACCGCGTATCGTGATCAGCAAGGACGGCCGGCCTGTCCGCGTCATGACCCTCGACAAAGAGCGCCTGCTGGTCGGCCGCTCGGACCACAACGACATTACGATACCGAGCCGATTCGTCAGCCGTCATCATCTGCTGCTGGTACGCAACGGCAGCTCCACACTGCTAATGGACCTGAACAGCACGAACGGTACGCTGGTCAACTCCAAGCGGGTGTCCAATCATGTACTGATGCACAACGACATCGTCAGCCTGGGCCACCACCGGCTGAAATTTCACGATCCGCATGCCACGAGCCGCGTGACGCTCGATGGCGCCGAGTTCGCGGATACCGCGATCATGAAAACGCTGGAGGACATGCGCAAGCTGCTGGCCCAGGAGAACACCGAAGTGCTGCCCGCCGTGACGCCGGAGAAACGCGGCACGCGCTAGGCGGCCATGCGACGAACGGCCAGGGACACGCACCCCTGGGAAACCGGGCCAATTAAAATGGCCCAAGCAAACAGGCCCAAGGCAGGAAACTCAGCCGTAGAACAGGGCCTTGAAGTGTTTTCGACACATCGACACATAGCGGTCGTTGCCGCCAATCTCGATCTGCGCGCCCTCCTGAATGGCGTTGCCGTGTTCGTCCAGACGGACGACCATCGTCGCCTTCGCGCCGCAGTGGCAGATAGCTTTCAGCTCTTTGAGATTGTCCGACCAGGCAAGCAGGTATTTGCTGCCCTCGAACGGCTCACCGCGGAAGTCCGTCCGTAAGCCGTATGCCAGCACCGGAATGTTCATGGCATCGGTCACTTCGGTGAGCTGAAACACCTGATCCCGCGTCAGGAACTGGGCTTCGTCGATCAAGACGCAGTGCAAAGGTGCATCGGCGTGCGCCGCGGCAATAACCTCCCGCAGGTTGTCCTCCGGACGAAAACTCGACGCATTGGTCTCGAGCCCGATCCTCGACGCCACCCGGCCCACGCCATAGCGGTCGTCGAGTTCCGGCGCCATGACCAGCGTATTCATGCCGCGCTCGCGATAGTTGTAGCTTGATTGCAGCAGCGAAGTCGATTTACCCGCATTCATCGACGAGTAGTAGAAGTACAGCTTGGCCATCAGGAAAACCGCGTATCTTGCAAGCGCGAATTGTGGCATCGGCCGGCGCAGAAACACAGCCTTGAGGAGACTTTCGGATTGGACCGCGGCGCGAGGCCGCGCAGAGGATTCTATTCGGCTTCGAGCCTAAGGATTCTGGCGCTGTAGGACGGGGTCACGAGCCGCTCCAGACCGCCGTTCTCGATCGCCTCGACACGGCAGGCCGGGCACAGGTTGGTCGGGCGACGCGTGCGCGTGATCAGCTGCGGCACGGGACTTACCCGACCGCTGCGGAAGCACTTGCTGCAGAGCACAAGACTCGACAGCTTGCTCAACAGACGATAATCCACATTGCTTTCGACCGCGCCGGACATACCGAACCTCCCGATTGAAGGTGCTTTGTCGCAGCGTTGCGCCCGTCGGGCCAGCCAGGCAGGCCTTTTTGCGCCGAATATGCGAACCAGTCGTGGTTTTATGTGTGAACCAGGTCCACTGCCGGGCCGGCGCCCGGGCTAGCGGATGCGCCGCACCCGAATGGTCCGGTCGTAACCGGCAAGCTCCATTTTGAAACCGAACAGGTCTTTCTCGAGCGTCGCCTGCACGGCGCAGTCCTTCACGGACACCCTTCGGCTCTTCGATTGCTTCCAGATTTGGCCGTTCTCGAAATAGAACAGCATCTTGCCGTCGACAGCCTCGTCGCAGCCCGTGACCGCGGCACTCCAGGACTCTTTCTGTTTGTCTCTGGCGGCCGTTGGCCCTGTCGCCGCGCGGCCTACGTCGTCGCTCAACGATTGCACGGGCGGACCCACGGACGCCGGCGATTCGTTTGCGGCCGCCGCAGGCGTTGCGGACACCTCTGCTTCGGCTTGCGGCTGCACGTCAGCCACGACTGCCGCCGCTCCGAGCCCTTCCGAAAGACCGTCAAAACAGGCGAGACGCGCGGCGTCCTGCCGTATTGACGCGCAGTCGCGCAGGTCGCTCTCCAAATCCGCGTAAGCCAGCCCCGGAGACAGCAGGACCAGCATGAACAGGCAGACAAAGGTGATCGAGTTTCTTGGCGTAAACATAGTAAGACTCAGGAACGAATATCGGCTGTCGGGCTACGTAGTGTAACGCTACTTAGTGCTGAAGAGCGGTTTCCGAGCGCGTTTCGAACTCTTGACAGGTTCGCACGCACAAGTATGTAGACACCGCAGGCCCGGGAGTGACTTCCGGGCGTCCTTTGTTATCATCGCCACCGCTACACAATAAAAAAGACAAAGAGGTCAAAATGTTAAAAGAGTTCAAAGAGTTCGCCATGCGGGGAAACGTCGTGGACATGGCGGTCGGCATCATTATCGGCGGTGCCTTCGGCAAGATAGTCAGCAGCCTGGTGAACGACGTCATCATGCCGCCCATTGGTCTTGCGATGGGCAACGTCGATTTCAGTCAGCTGTATATCAATCTGACGGAAGTTGATTACCCGTCGCTGGCCGCCGCGCAGGAAGCCGGCGCCGCCACGATCAACTACGGCACATTCATCAACACCGTGCTGGACTTCACGATCGTGGCATTCGCCATCTTCATGGTGATTCGCGCCATGAACAAACTCAAGAAAAAGGAAGAGGAAAAACCGGCGGAGCCGCCGAAGCCTTCCGCGGAGGTCGAGCTGCTGACCGAGATCCGCGATGCGCTGAAGAAAGGCGCCTGAACGACTCTCAACGTCGAATGCCGACACGAGCCGCGGGACGGATGCGTCCCGCGGCTTTTTTTATGCCTGACGCAGCGAGGCAACCAAACCAGGGTGGTCGAGCATCCAAAGAGTGCAAATCGTTTCGATTCGACTCGGGGGCCCCATGTTCAGACCATTATCCACTGCCGCAATTGCGGTTCTTTGCTTCCTGCTACCCGGCACCGTCCAGGCAGAAGATCAAGGCGAGCAGCCCGTCGAGGTCATGGTGCTCGGCACCTTCCACTTTGCCAATCCCGGAGCGGATCTGATCAATCTCGAGTTCGACAACATGCTTTCCGACAAGCGCCAGGCCGAACTGGACGAACTGGCAAAGGCGCTGGCCGCGTTCGAGCCCACGGTTGTCGTCACTGAGCGAACGACCTCCCCTCCCGACTATCGGGACCCCTACTACGAACATTACGACGAGGAAATGCTGGCAACCGTCGCCAACGAGCGTGTCCAGATTGCCTATCGGCTTGCCGACATGGCCAACGTCCACCGCGTATACGGGATCGACGAGAGCGCGAACGAGGGAGAGCCCAACTACTTCCCGTTCGCCGCCGTCATGGAGCATGCCGAGCGCAACGGTACCGCCGACGGTATCCGCGCCATGCAGGCAGAAACGAAAGCGCTGCTGACCGCGGAGCAGGACCGGGTCATCGGTATGCATATCATTGACGCGCTGCGCGAAGTGAACAGCGGCTACATGTCCTCGCCCGAGTTCTATTACCGCCTGCTTCGCTTCGACAGCGGAGAGGACCAGCCGGGCGCCGAACTCAACGCCTACTGGTTCATGCGTAACGCCAAGACCTTTTCGAAGCTCGAGGACGTGACCAGGCCGGGCGACCGGGTCGTCATGGTGTACGGTTTCGGCCACAAGTTCTGGCTGGATCACCTCGTCGAGCAGACGCCCGGCTTCGAGCTAATACCCCCGGAAAAATACCTTCGCTTAAGCGAATAGAGCCTTATACGACGAGCTTTGCAGGGTTTGCCGATGAGTAGGCACACAGTCCGGCCCGGACTGCCCCGAAGTAGCCCTAAATCGCTCCGACCATCCATTGCATAATCGTTGCCCGCAGGACGCCACATGCAGTCGACTCATCCGGTAGCTCCTCAAATCAGCCTAGCGCCCCATAGGCTGACATGCGATCGATTAGCTACCGTAGTAGCATCTGTCGGGAGTACAGGTAACGGGACCGGGCACAGAGCATGACCCAGGAAGCCGAGATCCGCGAGATCGCCAGCCGGCACGCCGGCATGGACGGCGCACTGCTGCCGATCCTGCACGCCGTTCAGGAGCGTTTCGGCTACCTGCCTCCGCCGACGACCGCCGCCGTGGCCGACGTCCTCAACCTGTCGAAAGCCGACGTGCACGGCGTCATCACGTTTTACGATGACTTCAGGACGGAGCCGGCGGGCAACCGGAAGATCCGGGTCTGCAGGTCCGAGGCCTGCCAGGCCGTCGGCGGCGAGCAGCTCGCCAGCCACATCCTGCAGCGGCTCGGTATCGGCTTTCATGAGACGACGGCCGATGGGCGCTATTCACTCGATCCCGTGTTCTGCCTCGGCAACTGCGCCTGCTCGCCGGCTGTGATGATCGACGACGATGTGCATGGCCGCGTCACGCCGGAGCGTTTCGATGCCCTCCTCGACTAGCCGGCGGCGGATTTATGTCCCAAACGATACGAGCGCCCGTTCGCTGGGGGCCGACGGCGTGGCCGCGGCTCTTCGCAACTCGCCTCTCGTCGGCAAGGGCGGCTTCGAGATCGCGCGCAACGGCACGCGCGGCCTGTATTGGCTGGAACCCCTGCTGGAGGTGGAGACCGCTTCCGGGCGTGCGGCTTTCGGCCCCGTCACGACGACGGATCTCGACGACCTGCTGCAGCCGGACGGCGAGCCAAACAGGCAGCATCCGCGTTTCCTCGGCGAGGTAGAGGAGCTCGAGGCGCTCAAGGTACAAAACCGGCTGACCTTCGAGCGGCTGGGCAGAACGCGGCCCTCTTCGCTCGCCGACTACCGCGACAACGGCGGCTACGCGGGACTCGCGAATGCGCTTGCACAATCGCCCCGTGACGTCGTCGAGGTTGTCAAACACTCCGGCCTCCGGGGCCGGGGCGGTGCGGCCTTCCCGACGGGCATCAAGTGGCAGACCGTACTCGAGGCCGAAGGCGCGCAAAAATACATCGTCTGTAACGCCGACGAAGGCGATTCCGGCACCTTTGCGGACCGGCTGGTAATGGAATGCGATCCGTTTGCGCTCATCGAAGGCATGACGATTGCCGGCTACGCCACGGGCGCGAGCAAAGGCTTCGTCTACATCCGTTCCGAATACCCGCAGGCAATCGCCAGCATGGCGGCGGCCATCGAGACCGCCGCCGAAGCCGGCTGCCTGGGCGACGACGTGCTCGGCAGCGGCAACGCATTTCACATAGAGATACGCAAAGGCGCCGGCGCCTACATCTGCGGCGAAGAGACCTCGCTGCTCGAAAGCCTCGAAGGCAAGCGCGGCACAATACGTTTCCGCCCGCCGCTGCCCGCGATCAAGGGCCTGTTCGGTCAGCCAACGGTCGTGAACAACGTCATTAGCCTCGCAACGGCGCCAATCATATTGCGCGAAGGCGCCGAGTTTTATCGCAACTTCGGGGTTGGCAAGTCGCGCGGCACCCTGACCGTGCAGCTCGCGGGCAACGTAGCCCGCGGCGGCCTCTACGAGATCGACTTCGGCATGACCCTCAACGAGCTACTGCACGATCTCGGCGGCGGCACGGCCAGCGGGCGCCCGATCAAGGCCGTGCAGGCCGGCGGGCCGCTGGGCGCCCTGATCCCGCCGCAGCACTTCGACACGCCGCTCGACTACGAAGCCATGCAAACCGTCGGCGGCATGCTCGGGCACGGCGGCATCGTCGTCTTCGACGACACGACCGATCTCGGCGCCCTGGCCCGTTTCTCGCTGGAATTCTGCGCCATCGAGTCCTGCGGCAAGTGCACACCCTGCCGCATCGGCGCCGTGCGCGGCACCGAAGTCATTGACAGGATTCGTGCCGACGAGGATGCAGCGGCAAATCGCGTATTACTCAACGATCTTTGTGACACAATGATAGACGGGTCGCTGTGCGGGCTGGGCGGTATGGCGCCGCTGCCCCTCAAGAGCGTACTCAAACACTTTCCGGAGGAACTCTGACATGTCTTCAGATTCGACGGTAAAACAGTGGCAACCCTACCGCCGCGCCGACGATTTCGGCACGCCGGAGTCCCAGAGCGAGCTTAGCGTCTCGCTGGAGATCGACGGCCAGCCCGTCTCTGTGCCGGCCGGCACTTCGGTCATGCGTGCCGCCGCCGAGGCCGGCGTCAGCGTCCCGAAACTGTGTGCGAGCGATTCGCTGGAGCCGTTCGGCTCCTGCCGGCTCTGCGTCGTCGAGATCGAGGGCCGCAAGGGCTTCCCGGCATCCTGCACGACCGAGGTTGCAGAAGGCATGCGGGTCAACACGCAAACGCCGGCGGTTGCGAAGCTGCGCCGCAACGTCATGGAACTGTACATCTCCGATCACCCGCTCGACTGTCTGACCTGCCCTACCAACGGCGACTGCGAACTGCAGGACATGGCGGGCGCCGTGGGCCTGCGCGACGTGCGCTACGGCTACGACGGCGCCAATCACCTGTCGGCGGAGAAAGACAAGAGCAACGACTATTTCACCTTCGATCCCAGCAAGTGCATTGTCTGCTCGCGCTGCGTCCGCGCCTGCGACGAGGTTCAGGGTACGCATGCGCTGACCATCGACGGCCGCGGCTTCGCCTCGATGGTGGCGGCGAGCGACGACGTGCCGTTTTTCGATTCCGAGTGCGTTTCCTGCGGCGCCTGCGTGCAGGCCTGCCCGACGGCCACGCTGACCGAAAACTCGCTGATCGAGCTGGGCCAGCCCGAACACTACGCAATCACGACCTGTGCCTACTGCGGCGTCGGCTGTTCGTTCCGCGCCGAGATGAAAGGCGAGCAGGTCGTGCGCATGGTGCCGAACAAGGACGGCCACGCAAACCATGGCCATTCCTGCGTGAAAGGCCGTTTTGCCTTCGGCTATGCCACTCACCCGGATCGCATTACCGAACCCATGATCCGCGACTCGATCAGCGAGCCGTGGCGCAAAGTCGGCTGGGACGAAGCGATTGGCTTTGCGGCGCAGAAGGTCAGGGACGTACAACGGGAATACGGTCCGCTGTCGGTCGGCGGCATCACCTCGTCGCGCTGCACCAACGAGGAAACCTACCTCGTCCAGAAACTCGTCCGGGCGGCGTTCGGCAACAACAACGTCGATACCTGCGCACGAGTCTGCCATTCGCCCACTGGCTACGGCCTCAAGACCACGCTGGGCGAATCCGCGGGCACACAGACTTTCGACAGCGTGCTGGAAGCCGACGTCATCATGGTGATCGGCGCCAATCCGACCGACGCGCATCCCGTGTTCGCGTCGCAAATGAAGCGGCGCCTGCGCGACGGCGCAAACCTCATCGTGGCCGATCCCCGCGCCATTGGCCTCGTGCGCTCGCCACATATTCACGCGGACCATCACCTGCAGCTCAGGCCCGGCACGAACGTAGCGCTGGTCAACGCAATGGCGCACGTCGTGGTCACCGAAGGCCTGGAAGACCAGGCATTCATCGAAGCGCGCTGTGAAACCGACGCCTACCACACCTGGCGCACGTTCATTGCCCAAGCCGAGCATTCGCCCGAGCAATCCGAATCGATTACCGGCGTTCCCGCCGCTGACGTTCGTGCCGCCGCGCGCCTGTATGCCGAAGCCGACAACGCGGCGATTTACTACGGCCTGGGTGTCACGGAACACAGCCAGGGTTCGACCATGGTCATGGGTATTGCCAACCTCGCCATGGCCACCGGCAACCTCGGCAAGCTGGGCGCGGGCGTCAACCCGCTGCGCGGGCAGAACAACGTCCAGGGCGCCTGCGATATGGGCTCGTTCCCGCACGAACTGCCCGGCTACCGGCACATTAGCGATCCCGCAGTCCGCGGCGAGTTCGAATCTCGCTGGGGAGTAAGCCTGCTGCCCGAGCCCGGCTACCGGATTCCAAACATGCTCGATGCCGCCGTCAACGGCGAGTTCAAAGCCTTGTATGTACAAGGCGAGGACATCGCGCAGTCGGACCCCGATACGCAGCACGTCACGGCGGCGCTAGAGGCGCTGGACTGCCTGATCGTACAGGACATCTTCCTGAACGAGACGGCGAAGTACGCGCACGTACTCCTGCCGGGCTCCACCTTCCTCGAGAAAAACGGCACCTTCACGAATGCCGAACGGCGCATATCGCCTGTTCGTAAAGTGATGCAGCCCGTCGCCGGGCTCGAGGACTGGGAGGTAACCTGTGCGCTGTCCAATGCGCTCGGCTATCCGATGCACTACGAGCACCCCCGGGAGATCATGGCGGAGATCGCGGCGCTGACCCCGACCTTCAGCGGCGTCAGTTACGACCTGCTCGACCGCCGCGGCAGCGTGCAGTGGCCCTGTAATGCCGAGCGGCCGGAAGGCACGGAAATCATGCACGAGGAGACCTTCCCGATCGGCAAGGGACACTTCGCGCCCACGCCCTACGTCGCCACCGACGAGCGCACGACACGCAAATTCCCGCTGCTGCTGACGACGGGCCGGATACTGTCGCAATACAACGTGGGTGCACAAACCCGCCGTACCAACAACGTCAACTGGCACGAGGAAGACCGCCTCGAGATTCACCCCGAAGATGCGGAACTCCGGGGAATTGCCGACGGGCAGTGGGTTGGTATCACGAGCCGTGTCGGTGAAACCGTCCTGCGCGCCGTGGTCACGGATGGCGTTCTGCCGGGCGTTGTCTACACGACGTTTCACCACCCTGAGTCCGGCGCCAACGTCGTCACCACCGAAAACTCCGACTGGGCTACCAACTGCCCGGAATACAAAGTGACTGCCGTGCAGGTCGTGCCGGTCAGCCAGCCCTCGCAATGGCAGCAGCGCCATGCCGACTTCAGCGATGCGCAGGAGTCGCTGGCCGCGGACCGGCCGCGCGAGACGACACCGTCATGAGCGTCGGCATCGACAAGCTGCTGTGCATGGCCGAGCAAATCGCCGCCAACGTCTCGATCGACAAGGACAGCCAACGCACCGGCGAGAAGCTGGCGCGACACATGCAGCGCTTCTGGGACCCGCGCATGCGGCAGGATTTCCTCGAGTACGCAAGCTCCGAACCCGGCACCGGCGAACTGAGCCCGGCGCTCGCAGCCGCCGCGGAGCGCTTGCAAGCGGACGCCGCCAGTACGTAAATGCCTTCCAGCCACCCCGTCAGTATCCAGCGGCTCGATGGGGAGACGTCAAACCGCCTGCTCGACGCGGTTGCGGTCGAAGAGCCGCTGGAGATTCGCCTATCGCTCGACACACTCATGCCGGGCGAGCACAAGCCCTTGTCGATCACGATGCGCACGCCCGGCAACGATGACGAACTGGCCGTCGGCTTTCTGTTTTCGGAGGGCATCCTGACGTCGCCTGCGCAGGTTCACAGCGTCTCGCACTGGGGCCGTTCGCCGCCCGGCAAGTCCGAGCGCAACGTTGTCGTCGTGGAGCTGGCGCCCGACGTCGAGATCGACCTCGCGCGGCTGGAACGGCACTTCTACACCACGTCCAGTTGCGGCGTTTGCGGCAAGACTTCCATCGATGCACTCAGGCAGGAACGGCCTTTCGCCGCTGCGGGGAGCCGTGGCTTCTCCATAGCGACCGAGACTCTGCTAAGCCTGCCGGACGCTCTGCGTGAACACCAGGCATCGTTTGGCGTTACCGGCGGCCTGCACGCTACCGGCCTGTTCGACCGGCAGGGAAAGCTGTCGCTCGTGCGTGAAGACGTCGGCCGCCATAACGCCATGGACAAAGTCGTTGGCCGGCTGTTTCTCGACGGCAAGCTGCCGGCGGCCGACTACGGAATGATCGTTAGCGGGCGGACGAGTTTCGAGCTCATGCAGAAAGCCATGATGTCGGGCGTCAGTACGCTGGTTGCGATTGGCGCGCCGTCGAGCCTGGCCATCGAAATGGCCGAAGAATTCGGCATGACGCTCGTTGGCTTTCTGCGCGACAGCCGCTGTAACGTGTACGCCAACGAGCGGCGAATTACCTGGCGCCCCGGGGCCTGAAAGCGATACTGGTTCGAGTCGAGGTTCTTCGGCCTCCGCTCAATCCCATTCGAGCCGCAGAGTCCGGCTCACGTGCTCTTGTAGCCTCTCGGGAATCTCTAACTCAGCGGCTGTCTGCGGCCACCCGGAAAACGCGTCAAGCGTCTGCTCCAGAACGCGCTTTTCGCGGTTGCCGGGCAGACCCGCGTATTTCGCCAGGTGCTTGAGGTCGTCTTTGGTGAAGTCCGAAGTCTTGCCATTAATGCTGAGCTGGTGGAAGCGCGTGAAGTCGCTGCCTTCGGAGTGGCAGAGATCGTAAGCCGGCGCGAGGCTCCAGGCGCCCTTGCGGTCCATCATGAACGCGAAGTTCTTGACGTGGTCGTCCTGGTTGCAGGCCACGAGATTAAACACGACCCGGCGGAACTGCTGCTCGACGTCCGCCTTGGGCATCCCCAGCCGGCGCATGGTCATGAAAAGCTGTTCGTAGGAGTGGAGCCCGCTTTCGTAGTAGTCAAAGTGTGCGAGCGCCGCGAAGGTCTGCACGAAGCGCTTGCTGCCGTCCACCTCGCGATCGAAGCGGCGCGTCACGAAGTGGTTGCGGCCGTTCTCGCTGAACAGGCGGCTTTCCATCATGTCGATGCCGCAGGCCTGCGCCATCCGATAGTAGCTGTATTCCAGCAGGCCGTAGCCGGCGGGATCGGCGACACCCCAGTCGCCGCTGAAGGCCACGCCGTCAAACTTGATGAGCCAGTGCTCGAAGCCCGGCGCCAGATCGAGCTGACCCGAACGCACCTGCCTGGTCTCCGGGTTGAAAGCGATCACGGCTTTGGCGCGGGCGCCGCCCGCGGAGGTGCCGACGCTCAGGATATCGAGCAGCGCATCTTCCTCGTTGCCGGTCTTGAGCCGGGTATCGAGGGTCTTCTTGTCGGCAAACGCCATCGAGGCGAGTTCCACCAGATCGCGCACCTCGAGCAGGCGGTCGTCGGCGGGATCGGCGCCGGTAGCGGGTTCGAATTCGAGCGCGCCCATGCCCCGCCGGCCCGTGTAGCAGAGGCGATCGACGGCATTGAACTCGTCTGCGCTGCGTCCGGTGCTCGCCAGCCAGACATCGATCAGCCGGTTGCCGTACCTGTCGGGCAGGCTGTCGGCGATCAGTCCGGGCAGACCGTGAAACGACCTTGGATGCAGCTCTGGAAACTGGTAGATGCGCCGTTCGCGCACGGGCATGTGCAGCGGCGCCGGCTCGATACTGAACTCCACGAACCTGGGATCGTACTCGAAGCGGGCGAACTGCTCGTCGGCGTGCATCGAGACGTAGCCGATAGGCGTGCCCCAGAGATTCACCGTGGCGGTGCTCACGAGGTCTCGTCTCCCCATACGATGCCGGCCGCTGCGGGCTGCGAGCGCTTGCGCCGCGAGGCGCTGCGTACTTCCGCCATGGGCGAGGTGAAATTCTCGGGCAGCAAGGCATCGATGGCCGACGCCATATTGAGCGCTTTCAGGAGTTTCAGCCAGGACTCGAGCTGGCCGTCCTGCCCGCCCTCGATACGCCGCAAGGTGGCGACGCCAATGCCGGCCTCCTTGGCCAGCACGGTCTGGGTAAAGCCTTGCTGCTTACGGACGCGCGCGAGCCGCCGGCCCAGCTCTTTTAGTATCTCCGATTCCGGAGTCAACTCACGGATCTTCAAGATATCACCTATGATCCCTAATGGCTAAATAGGCCAATTAAATATCAAAATTGATATCATATCAGAAGTTACAACTGTATTACACAAGAAAATATCAAAAACGATCTATTATTATCGCAAATAATAGAAAAATATCATATTCGATACTGAATTACCCCAAGGACGATCCGGCAGTGCGCAAGCCGGCGCCGCGCGTCAGGCCGCGTCACCTGCCGCCGGAGAGCTGATATCGATGAGGGTCCCGGCCGGATCGCGGACGAGCGCCCTCACCTGCCCATAAGGCATCAGGCGCGGGCTCTCCAGAACCTGCGCCCCATGGGCTTCGGCAAGTGCAAACACGGCATCGCAATCCGCTACCACAAAGGTCACCATGCAGCCGCCAAACTCGGTTCGCGCCTCCTCCGGCACGATCTCGGAATTCCGCTTCAGAATGCCGTATTCATGGCCAGGCAGACCCTCGTGAACCAGGATGACAAACCAGTCGGAATCGAAATGCCGCTGCATTCCGAAAACCCGTTCGTAGAACACGGCAACGCCTGCGACGTCGTCGACCAGGATATTGCAGAAAAGGCGGTCCATGCTTGATCCTCTAGTTCAATACACCTATTGCGCAGCTTTGACTAAAAAAAACTGCGGGGGTGGGACAGGCACTCACGACGCACACTGTCCGACGATAAGCCGATATCCGGCATCCAGCTCGGTTTTCCCGAGAAGCCCACCGTACAGCTCGTGCCAGCGGCCGCTCTCCAGGTCTTTTCGCAGCCGGGACAGCCCGGCCTCCGGATCGTCCAGCTTCGAAAAGCTGGAGATCGCAGCCCGGACGTCGGCCTGAAGATAGGCTTCGGGTCTCCGCCAGTACGCACACAAAAAACCGTCAACGCAGTCGTGCGGTATCGTTACTGTCCGTACATCGCATTCGGGAAACTGTGAGGCAATGCGGTTCACCTCAGGCCCCCACTCGCGATCCATCGCGGCGAATTCCGGGAAGTAGTCGTACAGCCAGAACGACTGGATACGCGCATCGAAGGTGAATATCACCACCCGCTCGCGCGCCACGCGCAGCATCTCCTCGAGCCCCCTGTCCTGATCCCGCCAGTGGTGCATGGTGAGGATGGCAAGACAGGCGTCGAACGAGTTTTCCTCGAACGGGACGGACTCGGCCCAGCCCTGCACGGCCGGCGCCGCGCCCTCGGGCCTTTGCAGCAGCATTTCCGCTGACGGCTCGAGCGCCGTGACGTTGCGGTCACGAGGCTCGTAAGATCCGGCTCCGGCGCCGACATTCAGGATGCTCGCGGCATCGTCGAGCGCCCTGTGAATTGCGCTGGCAATACGCGGATCCGGCTGGCGGCGAGTTGCGTAGCCAATACCGATATCGTCGTAGATGGCGCGTTGTTGGTTTGTCATGCTGGCCGCCCTGTTTACCCGGGAGCTTACCGAATTCGCGAACGGCGGCAAGGCTTGACGATCGATGTGGACTCGTCAATATAGCTTCTGAACACGTAACAGGAGTTCGCACATGTCGTTGACCGATCTGCTCGTTCCAACCTACAAGCAAATGCTCAAGGCACTGTCGGGTTGGCTCGACAAGGCCCAGGAACAACTGCCGGAAGCCGAAGCAGTGTTAACTGCCCGGCTCGCAACCGACATGTATCCGTTGTCGACTCAAATTCGCTTTTCCTGTCTGCAGGCGCAGGAAGCGACGTTTCGGCTCAGGGGTGAGGCTTTGCCGGAGTCCTTGCATGAATTGGCCCGTGAGGGACAGAAGGCAGACGACCATCCAGGGTCAATGGCCGACGCAAAAGCCCGGATCGACGAAGCGCTGGCATTCCTGGACGATCTCGCGGCCGATGCGCTGGATTCCGGCGCAGGCAAGTCGATTGCGATTGAGCTGCCAAACGGGATGATCTTCGATATGCAGGGCGAGCAGTACGCGCGGGACTGGGCGCTGCCGCAGTTCTATTTTCACCTGAATACGGCTTACGCCGTACTCAGAAGCCAGAAGATCGAGCTGGGCAAAGCCGATTACGTGCAGCACGCATTTGCGTATCTTCGGCCGGGGTCGATGCCCGGAAGCTAGCGCCATTGGTGCCCAGGACGAGACTCGAACTCGTACTCCCTTTCGGAAAGCGGATTTTAAGTCCGCTGCGTCTACCAATTCCGCCACCCGGGCAAACAGGGCCTGCAAGCGCCGTAAAGTACCACAACCAAGCGCTCACTTAGCCCTTCGCAAGGCCCTCAATCGGCTCATAGTCGATATCGAAGCCAAAACAGCGCGGCGCAACGACCGCGAGTGCCTCCGGCTGCCGGTAGCAGGCCGGGCAGCCTATACCGAATGCACTCACCCGCTGGCCGAAGCGCAGCCGCTCCGCGTTGATCGGCGTCGAGGTTTCATAGTCCACGAGCGTAATCAGGTCCGGCACCGAGGCGATCACTCTGTCACCGAGCCGCGCCAGGAGGTATTCGTTCTTGATGCTGATCGTAAGCGGCGGCGTGTTGCGGTCGAACGATTCGAGCACGGCTTCGCCAATGTCGTAGCCGCCGACGATCCGGCTGCTGTAGTCGGCCACCTTGCCGGAATACAGATGAAAAAAGCCGCCGTAGATCGAGTCATCGAACAGCCGCGACAGGTGTACGCCCATACGCTCCGCATTACCACGCCGCTCGCGCAGGAGCTTGCCAAGCGTCACCGAAAAGCTAACCGTGTTGGGCACCACCGAGGCCTTGAGTTCCGCGCCGGACATCGGGTGCTCGACCGCCACGATCATGCCGCCGTTCTCGAGCGCGTAGCGGCGGATCTCCGCTTCGTATTCCATGATCGAGTCGGTGGCGAAGGTTTGGGTCCCGCCCGCGTAGTCGCGGCCCAGCGCCGGGGTCGGCTTAACGCCGCTGATGGGATACGTCATCATTTGCGCCTCGGGCAAGGCGCGGCCCATGCCGTCGCCGTCGATGACGGGAATGCCGAGTTCGGCACCCGCGATCAGCGGCAGCAGCGAATTTCCCCCGCCGATTTCGAACGACACGATCGCATCCGCCTTGCGCCCCACGTGTTCTTCGTAAGCGCTCAGCGTCGCCGCCGCCTCGTCGCGCGACGGCAATAATTCGAGGCTGACGGTCGGCGCGCCCACGGCGCCGAGTGTGACCACAAAAGCGTCGTCTGCAACGGCTTGCGGATCGATGAGTTCGACGCCGCCGCGTTCGGTCAGCACTTCCTTCGCCAACAAGTACGACGTGTAAGGATCGCCGCCACCGCCCGTCGCGAGAAACACAGCACCCAGCGACAGATCTTCCAGCGCCTCGGCGCGGAGTTTCACGATGCTGCTCCCGATAGCAGGGCCACCTCGCCCACGGCCTTGACGCGCACGCGCGTCGTGCCTCCATCCATGTAAGACAGCGTCGTTTCCTCGATATCGGCAACGGCGACTGTCGAGCGCTCTGCGCCTGCCGCCACGGCAAGCTCGACAGCCTCTTGACCAATCTGCGCCAGCGCCTCCTTACGCGGCACCTCCTCGTAAGACACCATGCGTTCGGCTTCGCCGCCCACCTGCGCTATCGCAGCGCCAATCGCGTTGGCAACGTCCGAATGCTCCGGGCGATGCAGTTCGGCAGCCGCATCGGGCTTGCTCGTAAGCAATATCGCGCCGCCGCCGACAAGGATCACGGGCAATGCATCGCTCGAAGGTTTCATGCGCTCGATGCCGTCGTTCAGCATCGTCCTGATCTTTGTCAGGGCAGCGTCGACAACGCCCGCATCGAGATCGGTCACGCGCGAGACGTCACCAATCTGTGCCTTACCCGCCGCGACAACAATATCGGTCGCCGTCAGCGTATCGCCGCCGAACACACGGCCTTCCTGCATCAGGCGATGTCCTACGGACTTCGGTCCTATACTCGTGCCCTGCTCGTCCACGAGGCTGCCACCGCCGAGCCCCAGCGCCAGGATATCGGGCATGCGGAAGTTGGTCCGCACGCCGCCCACTTCGATGACCAGATTCGATTCCCGCGGAAAACCGTCCTGCAAAACGCCAATGTCGGACGTCGTGCCGCCAATGTCGATCACGATGGCGTTGTCGAGGCCAGTGAGCCTTGCCGCCCCGCGCAATGAGTTGGTGGGTCCGGACGCAAACGTCAGCGCCGGAAACTCGCGGACGAAGCTTGCATCCATGAGCGTGCCGTCGTTCTGACTCACGAAGAACGGACACGTGAGCCCGCGCGCCTTCAGCGCAGCCGCAAACGAACTCACGACCCGCTCCGCAAACGACAGCAGCGCGGCGTTGAGCAAGGCGGCGTTCTCCCGCTCGAGAATGCCCAGCCGGCCGATGCGGTGCGATTCGGTAATGCGGACATTCGGCAGCTTATCCCGCAGCATCGCCGCCATCCGCCGCTCTGGCTCGGGGTTCATCGGCGAAAACGCCGAGGCGATCGATACGCAGTCGATAGCCCGTGCCGCGATATCCTCGACAACCGCCGTTGCGGCACGCTCGTCGAACGGCGAAAGCTCGCGGCCGTCATAGAGAAAGCCGCCTTCGAGCAGGTAGGAGCGGCCGCCGAGCGCTTCGGCAATGTCGTCCGGCCAGCCGGCTTTGGGTTCGAGGCCGCGACCCGACGGCAGTCCGAGGCGGATTGCCGCGACGTGCGACAGTTCGCGCCGCTCGACCACGGCGTTGGTGAACTGCGTGGTGCCGAGCATTACGGCCTCTACATCTATCTCGGCTATGCCGCTTAGCTCGAGCACCGTTTCGAGCGCGGCAAGAATCCCGTCACTCACGTTTGCCGAAGTCTCGGCCTTGGTCGCGGCAAGCACCTCGCTGCCGCGCATGATAACGGCATCCGTGTGCGTGCCGCCTACGTCGATGCCGATCCTCATGCGCCGCTACCGTTTAGCCTGGCAGCAATCCAATAAGCACCCGCTGCAACCAGCATTGCATCCAGCGCGGCAAACCCCGACAGGCGCAGCACGCCTTCAGCGCCGAGCAGCGCGACGCAGGCGCCCAGCGCCCACGCCGCTATCGCGTAGGGCCGCCATTGCGACGACAGCACAGTCCTTTCATCGTGGTATGCCGCGCGCCGCACGAACAGATAGTCGACGGCAATTACGCCGGCCACCGGCACGAACACGATGGCGAGGTAAAACAAGAACGTGAGGAACACGTCAAGAATGTTCAGAAAAGCCGCCAACGTTCCCAGCGTGCCAAGAACGACAACCAGCAAGCGGCTTTGCAAAGCCGGCCAGGTCGCCTCGATGCTCAGCATCGTGCTGTAGAGGTTCAGGGAATTCAGCACCCAGCTCCCCGCAATCACAATCGCAAACGCACCCCACCCCAGGCCGACAATCAGCATGATCTCGAGCAGATCGTCGCGGTCGAGCGCGGTTGCGGCGAGACTGCCCGCCGCCATCACGACACAGCCAATGATCAGGTACGACAGCACGGCAGTGTAAACCGCGCCGGGCCAGCGGCGGATGAAGCGGGTAATGTCCGGGAGAATCACAGCACCCACGACCACGCCGCCCACTACCGACGACATGGCATCGCCCAGGGACAGCGCGCCGATCGAGTCGCGGCTCAGCATGTCGGCCAACGGCACCACGTGCAGCGCGCTCGCAATCAGCGACACGGTAACGGCGACCAGCACGGGCACCAGCAGCAGCGACAAACCGTTGATCGCCCGGAAGCCGTAAACCGTGGTCGCCGTCATGACGCCCCCTGCGCCCAGTTCGACGACCCATACCGGCACATCGAGCCCGAAGGTTTCGCGCGACAGACGCTCGACCGCGGCACTGAACAGATCGATATTGACACCGAACCAGCCCAGCAGGGACACCGCAAAAGCAAGGTTGACGAGCGCGGCACCGCGATCGCCGAAAGCGACACGCGCAAGCATGTAGGAGCTGAGCCGAGTGCGTGCACCGATCGAACCCGTGATGCCCGCGATCAGCGTCAGCATCAGGCTGCCGCCGGCGAGCGCGAGCAGCGTGACATCGAGGGACACGGCTCGCGAGACTTCGAGGCCGGTAATGAAGGTAGGCAAGGAAAACGCCACCATTGCGCTGATCATGGCTACGCGCCACCACGCCACCGTTGCCGACTCGGGCACCGGCCCGGTCGTGAACTCGGTATCGTCTATACTCATTCGACACTGCTCATTCGATACTGCTCATTCGTCGGCCAAGCCTTTGGGCTCCGTGTTCAGCGCTCAGTCCTCGTGCACGATGCGGCCGTCCATGATCGTCAACGCCACGCCCGCCTCGTGGATCCGGTGTGCTTCGATGTCGAGAACGTTTTCCTCGAGCATGATCAGGTCGGCTTTCTTGCCGGGCTCGAGACTGCCGATAACATCTTCCTGACCGAGTTGTCTTGCCGAGCGGATCGTCAGGCTGCGTATTGCCTCCTCCACGCTAAGCCGCTCGTCGCGATTGCGTACCGGCATTTCCAGCTCGCCCGGAAGCTGCCGCGTCACGGCCACCTCCAGCAGCGTAAGCGGTTTGTACGTAGACAGGTAAGCCGCCGCCGGCCAGTCCGCGCCGAACGTCTGCAAGGCCCCGGCATCGATCAGCGAACGCACGGGATATGCTGCCTCGACTTTCTGCATGCCGACGAAGCTGCCAATGTTGGCGTAACTCGGATCGGCCGCAGCCCACTGTATCGAAGTCTGTGCAACCACGTTGAGTTCGGCAAAGCGCGGAATGTCCTCGGCGCTTACAAAATCCATGTGAGCAATCGCAGCAGCCACGTCCTGCTTGCCCGTGCTCTCCCGGGCCGCCTCGATGGCGTCGAGCGTCATGCGGATCGCACCGCCGCCGATAGCGTGCACATGCACCGGCACGTCGTTTTCGAACGACGCCACGATGAGTTCGGTCATGCGCTCGGGCGCGATCATCGGCTCGCCGAAACTGCCGGGCTGGTCGACGTAAGGATCGAGCAGGAACGCCGTATGCCCTTCCGGCACACCGTCGGCGTACAGCTTTACCGAGTGCGGCCGGAAGTACTCACCCGAGTAGCGCTCACGCAGTGCAAGCAGCCGCGCCGAGGGTTCGTCGTCGCCGAACTCGTAACCTACGGAGCCGAACACCCGCAGCGTCAGCTCTCCGCTCGCCTCTAGTTCACCCAGTATGCGATACGCCTCTTCGGTCGTCGGTGCGGTTGCGCCGGCATCGAACACTGTAGTCAGTCCGGCGGCTGCCGCCTCGGGCAGCCAGCGTTGCAGCGCCTCCTTGTAGGCCTCGCGCTCGAAGCTGATCACCTTGCTGGTGACGAGACCCGACGCGGCTTCGCGCGCCGTGCCGAGCAATTCGCCGGTAGCCGGATCGCGTTCGAAGAAGCTGACCCCCGGCTCCGGATCGCCGGTCGAGGCATCGACGCCGGCGAGTTCGAACGCCTTCGAGGAAAACCAGGTGGAGTGCCCGTCGACCGAACCCAGCACAACGACTCGCTCGCCGAAGATCTCATCGAGCAGTTCCTTGCGCGGCCCCTCCTTCGGGAATATATGGTTCTGCCAGCCGCGTGCGTAGATGGCCTCATCGCCCGGGTTCTGATCCTTGATGGCGAGTAAAGACTCCCGCAGTTTGGGCAGCGTATCCGCAAGACTCAGGTTGATCCGCTGTGCACTGAACGAACCGGCGAAGATGTGTGTATGCGAGTCGACAAAACCGGGCAGCACCAGCCTGCCGTTTGCATCGATGAGGCGCGTATCCGGCCCGACGAGCGCCGCCGTGTTTTCATTGTCGCCAATCGCGACGATGCGGTCAGCCCGTAAGGCCACGCTCTCCGCCCACGGACGTTCCGAATCGACCGTAAACACGCGCGCCGAGGTCAGCACGATGTCGGCAAAGGCCGCGGCAACCTCATCGGTTTCATTCGTATCTTTTGCACACCCCGCCGAGAGGGCTGCAAAACACAGTGCGCCAAGCCAGCGGCCGGTATTCCCAGCGCTCATTCCTACCCCTGATTGTTTTATTGTTATGCAACGAGCGTACGTGGATTGCCGTCGCTTGAAAAGCCGCTGCTTGTTATGCTCGAGAACGCTCAACGGAATAAACCATGCGCTACTTCTTTATCACCCTCCTCACCCTGCAGTTAGCCAATGTCCACATAGGCTTCGCGCAAGCCGCCGATGAAGCAAACACTGACAGCTATCCCATCCTTCCCGGCAAGCCTGTAGCCTTCGTCAACGGCATGCTGCTGGACGGATACGAAGCGGAGCCGATACACGACGCCGTGGTCGTCATCGACGGCAAGCGTATCGTGGCTGCCGGGCCGCGCCACAAGACCCCGATACCCGACAACGCGCATGTCATCGATATTGGCGGCAAGACCCTCATGCCCGGCTTCATAGATGCGCACGTGCATCTCGACCTGATCGGCCACGGCGATTACGACCGTTACTATCGCTTCCTCGGCGGAATGCAGCGCCTCGGCGAGGTCATGCCCATTGCAGCCAAGCAGATGCTCCGGGCCGGCGTGACCAGCGCCGTAGACCTGGGTACGCCGCTCGAGATACTCGAGTTTCGCGAGCGCGTGCGCGACAGGGAGATACCCGGCCCTCGCCTGATCGTGTCGGGTCCGTGGCTCACCCGCGTCTACTACGCGGGCGTGCCCGATGAGTACCAGATTGTCGTGCAGAGCCCCCGCGAGGCCGCGCAGCGCACGCGCGAGCTGATCGATGCGGGCGTCGACGTCATCAAGACCTGGGTCGGACTGACGCTCGAGGACTACAAGGCGATCGTCGAGGTTGCACACGCCGCGGACGTCAAAGTGCATGCACACCTGTACGATCCGGATGCGATCAGGAACGCCATCGACGCCGGGATCGACGTATTCCAACACGTAGGCTCTGCGCGCAATCCACCCTACTCCGACGCGCTGATCAACGAAATTGCGCATAAGAACATCCCCGTCGTGCAGACCATCTCACACCGCATCTGGGTATACCCCGCAACCGTCGCGTTTCCCGCGCGCCTCAGGAAACCGCTATACGCCAAGGACATGCCCGCCGACATCCATGCCGAGTTCATGGCGTCATTCGAGAGCTTTCACACGCTGGAGTATTTCCACGACATAGGACGTGAGATCCGCAACGCCGCGGTTGCCGCGAAACAATTCATCGAAGGCGGTGCCTATATCGGCGTAGGAACGGATGCCGCCAGCCCAATGAACATGCACGACGAAGCCATGCGCTTCGAAATGGAAGCGCTCGTTGACAGCGGCATGACGCCGATCGAAGTCATTTCCGCGGCGACCAAGACAAACGCGGAGATCCTGGGACTCTTCGACGAACTCGGCAGCGTCGAAGCCGGTAAACTCGCGGACCTCGTCATCGTGCGCGGCAATCCGCTCGCAAACATCAGCAACGCGGGCAACGTCGATATCGTCGTCAAAGATGGCGTCGTCCACTACGCCGAGACGGCCGACGCCCGCGAATTGGCGGGCATCGGCAACGCATTCTGAGGGTCTTACCGGTTGACGTAGACTTGGCCGCCTTTCATGACGAAGCTTACGTCCTCGAGCGCACGGATGTCAGCGAGTGGATCGTCCGGGACCGCAATGATGTCGGCATACATCCCTTCCTCGATGATGCCAGCATCGCTTTCCCAACCCATTAGCTCGGCGGCCACAATGGTCGCCGCCTGAATCGCCTCCATCGGCGTCATGCCGTACTGCACCATGTAGGCAAACTGCCGGGCGTTGATGCCGTGCGGGTACACGCCGGCGTCGCTGCCGAACGCAAGCTTCACGCCCGCCTCGTGCGCCTTTCGAAAATTGTTGCGCTGCGCCTGACCGACAATACGCTCCTTCTCGAGCGACTCCGCAAGAAAGCCCGCCCCCTCACCCATTTCGAGAATGTAGGTGCTGACATAGATATCCATGACGAGAAACGTACCGGCATCGCGCGCCATGCGTATGCCTTCGTCATCGATGAAGCTTGCGTGCTCAACCGAATCCACGCCCGCTTCGATGGCGGCTTTGATCCCGTCCGTACCGTGCGCATGGGCGGCAACCTTGCGCCCGCGCCGCTGCGATTCGTCGACGATGGTCGCCATCTCCTCGAGCGTGTACTGCTGCATGCCGACGCTCGTGCCCTTCGACAACACACCCCCCGTGGCGCAGAACTTGGTCACGTCGGCACCGTACTTCGCGTTGCGCCGCACGGCCTTGCGAATTTCCCAGGGGCCGTCCGCCACGCCTTCGGAATAATCCTCGTACTCAGGAGGCAGCAGGTTGTTGTCACAGTGCCCGCCCGTAATCCCGAGCGACGGCCCGGAGGCCCGCATACGAGGACCGGGGATGTTCCCGTCCGCAATGGCGTCTCTTAGCGCAATGTCCGCAAAACCGCCCGCACCGACATTGCGCACGCTCGTGAAACCCGCTTCTAGCGTCAGGCGTGCGTTCATGGCGCCGTACAGCGCCTCCCGCGTTATCGACGCTTCGAGGTTCTGGTAGCCCTGCGCGTCGCTGTCGCCGGTCAAATGCACGTGCATGTCGAACAGCCCGGGCAATACCGTCGAATCGCTCAGATCAATGAACTCCGCGCCGCTGGGAATTTCGACGGACGCAGCACTGCCGATCCCGGCTATCCGCTCGCCTTCGATTACGATCACCCGGTCACTCAGCACCCGACCATCGACAACGTCGATCATCTTCCCGGCCTTGATGTAGATGCGATCGCTCGCCTCAGCGCTCGATAAGACGAACGACGCAGCCAGAACAATCGCGTTGAGGCATGTCGCGAGTCTAAGTTGGCGCATAAAACTCCCCTTCGTAAAACAAGTGTTCGCACGTTTGCCCCAAACGGACTTCCGCGCGATCCCGTGGGCGAATCCGATCGGCTTGTGGAGGCCGTTCGCGCGGCCGGCGGCACGGTTCGCTACATGCGTTTTCCCGACGAAGTTCACTCGCTCGAAAAGCGAGATAACCGGGTAGCGAGGTATCGCAGTTTCTCGAACGACATCTTTTGCCGGAGGACTAAAGCGGCCCGCACGCGTCTACCGCCAAAAAAAGGCCGGAGCAGCAACGGCTCCGGCCTGCCTTTCGGCCCATTATCCGCTAAGGCTACAGCGTGTAGTTCATCCCGAGGAAGAAGTAACGCCCGCGGAATCCGACCGGGAAACTCGGCTGGGTAATAAACGGCTCTTCGTCCGTCACGTTGTCGATGCCACCGCGGACCAGCAGCCGGTCGCTGAGGGCGAAGTTCGCCGACAGATTGTGCTGCCACTTGACGCCCGAGAACGCGTTGTCGAAGGACGCTGCTTCGTTGATCTCGACCGTGCGGTGCGCCTGGTTACCCGTGTACTGCGCGGTGTAGGCCACCCGCCAGCTGTCGTTGCTCCAGCTTGCCGACAGGTTGCCGGCCCATTCCGGCAGCAGCATTTCACCGCGTTCGTCATCGGCCAGATCCGGCTGCAGTGCGCTGCGGAACGCTAAGTATTCGTCGAGATACGTGGCATTCGCACGCAGGACCACGCTGCCTTTGAAGAGATCGAAACCGTAAATGGCTTCGATGTCGTAACCCGAGGTTTGCAGGCCCGCGAAGTTGATCTGCCCGGTCTGCAGGAAGCGTAAACCGCCAAAGAACCCGGAACTCGTATCGGATTCACGACGGAATTGCGAGCAGAAGGTCGGATCCAGCGCCGGTCCGTCATAACAGCCACGCAGGACATCCGCTCCGGATACCTGCTGAATCGCATCCTCGATCTCGATTTCCCAGTAATCCACGGTAACAACGAGACCATCGACAAAACGCGGCGTGAGTACGAAGCCGTACGTCTGCGTGTCCGAAGTTTCCTCCAGGAGATCCGGATTGCCGCCCGAAACTCCAGGGAAGTTCGAGGTCAGCGGGTTCGTAAAACCTGCCCCGACGAGCGGATCGGCGGCGCAGTTGGCGCGCCGTTGGGCACCCGTTGCCGGGTCAGCCAACTCGAGCGACGCAATAGCGCTCGCGTCGCATGGGTCGATGTCCAGGTTAAACGTGGTCCCGGACTGCGGGCTAAACAGCTCGAAGATATTCGGGGCACGGACCGCTCGAGAAAACGTACCTCTCAGACGGATATCGTCGACCGGCTGCCAGTTAAACCCGGCCGAGTACGTGTTCGTCTGCCCCACCGCAAGATCGTAGTCGGAGAACCGATACGCGGCGTCCACCGTCAACTCCTGCACCAGCGGCAGATCTGCGAGCAAGGGCGCCGAAATTTCGATGAACGCCTCGTCTACCGAGTAATCGCCGGCGATCGCCGAAGTTTGCGAGTTGAAGTAAAAACCCGCCTGCTCGAACGCGTCTGGGATGGATTCGCTCTCCTCGTCGCGGTGTTCGAGACCGACGGCGAAGGCGATCGGGCCGCCCGGCAACGAGAACCACTTGCCCGTGTTGCCCGTCATCGTCGCGTTGACGACAAACTGTGTGATCTCGCTGTCCTGACGGCGGAACGGTGCGATGAACGCCTGCGCTTCCGGCGTAAACAGGCCGAGGCCGAACGGATTGCCCGGCACGCAAGAACCGTCGCCCGGAGTGAAGGTGTCAATTCCCGGCGCGCCGTTGATCGAGCCTGAATTGAACGTATCGAGCGTCCAGTTGGGATCGACTTCGGAACGACAGACCGGACTGCCGTCAGGGCCCGTCACCACGTCCAGCGAAGCGAAGTAGCGATCGGGCAGCAGAGCGTTGTCGCGCGCCTCCTCTTCCGTGCGGCCGTAGTTCAGCGAGGCTTCCCAGGTCCAGTCGTCGTAAAAGTCGCCTGCCAAACCCACTACCGCGCGGATCGTTTCGCGCTCGTAAATGCCCTTGTTGGCAATGTCTTCCGGGTCGCGGCTCAGGAAGTACTGTGCCGTGTCCGTGAACTGAGGATTGAGCGCAAGAATCTCGTTCATCAAATCCCGCAGTTGCTGCGGGACGAACGGGTTGTCCTGGGAAATGTTGATCGTGTCCTCGAACGAGATCGTACCGCCGTCGTCGTTGAATTCAGACGATACGTATTTGAGGTCGGCAAACAGACGGGTGCTATCCGTCATCTGGAAGTTAATCAGCGTGTTGAACAATATCTGCTCGTATTCGGGATCGAGAAACTGCGTATCGGCACCCGTCTGCGGCGAGCCGTCGCTGCCGATGGCGTCGAAGTTGATGTTGCCGTCGATGATTCCTGGATTGAACGGCCTAAGGTTGCCGTCATCGCCAACGACGACGCAGCCCCCAACCGCCAGCGCACCAATGTAGCTTTCGGCACAGTCGTCGATGCCGTTGTTGTTGAAGTCCATGATCGGCGTGCCGGGCGCAAGATCACCAAGGTCAGCCTCAGTGTGGAAGAACGGGAACGACCCCGCGGCCTCCGGCGTCCCGGCGGTGATATCGTCTGCCAGCGCAATTGACAGCAGACCGCGAGGCGAAGTCAGTCCGAAACGAAGATTGCGTTCGATAGCCTGCGGACGAGCGTTGCAGGCACGATCCAGAACAGCCGGGTCCGTACCCGCAAAATTCGCCGTGCAGTTGCCGTTGGCGTCGGTCGTCGCGATGGCGGAGCCGAGCGACGCACCGGGCGGAAGCGCGTCGGCGTTCTGGAACACCAGTCGCCAGTTGTTGCCCTGGGCGCCCGCGATGCCGCTGTCTCTGGCCCAGTCGCGGTCGGCGTACAGCGTCTCCTGACGCTGCGTGTAGGTCAGATTGACCGCGACATTGAGGCGGTCGTCCATGAAGTTCTGGCCGTGAGTAAGCGACAGCCTGAAGTCTTCCCCGCCGCTTTCCCCCGGCACTCCGAGTTGCGCGTCGAACTCTGTGCCTTCGAAATCGCGCTTCATGACAAAGTTCACAACCCCGGTTACCGCGTCGGCGCCGTAGATCGACGACGCACCGCCTGTCAGAACGTCCACCCGCTCCACCAGAGCCGTCGGTATCGTCGTGACGTCCACGGCCGACGAACCGGGTAGTCCCGACACGTGCCGCTGACCGTCGACGAGCGTAAGCGTGCGCGTCGCGCCCAGACCGCGAAGGTCCAGTACCGCCAGCCCCGGCGCGTTATCGAGCCCGGTGTTTACGTCGGTGTCGAAGAAGGACGACTGAACCCCGTTTTGCGAAGAGAACAGCTGCGGCAGCTTGTTCACGACCTCGATGATGTTCAGCTCACCCGTATCCTGAATTTCCTGGGCGTCCAGGCCGTACACGGGGTTCGGCATGACCTCGTTCGAGCGCATGATGCGCGAACCCGTAACAGTGATTTCGTCGACAGTCTCGCTGTCCTGTGCGCCGGCCGGCAGCGAAGTCGCCGCTAGTGCTGCCCCCAGCAAAATTGCCGTGAAGCGGCCGCGGCGGTTATCAATACAACGCATGTGGTTCCCCCTTGCATGAACCAGTACAAATAGCCTCGCGCTTTCTTGTTGCTTCTGCACAACATCATCCAAAAGATCAGCAAACGCCAGAGCATCAACATCTCTTTGATAAGACACAATTTAGACCATGTCAAATTTGCTATGGTGGTTTCTGTTGTAATTATGCTGCAAATGCGCAAACGTTTGCCTGCACTGTTGCGATGCAGCAAGGCGCACCGCTGAGGTGCGGCGGAGCGCAGTGGATTCAGCGCGGAGCCCGCTTAAACTCAGTCATTCCCCGGAGCGGGGATGTCGCCCAGACCGCATGACCCACGAACCGCCCGGTCTTGGTGCACCGCACAGAGCGCTCAACGGCGGATGGCCGGTCGTTCGCGCTGCCGCCATCTGTAACCGGGCGCGAATTTGCGCGACGATACGCGCTTTGATTGGCTCCTCGCAGAGCGGGTGGACAGCCAATGGACGGTAAACCGGAAGCGGAAATCGAGATATCGACCGACCTGGTTCGCGAGCTGCTCGCCGAGCAGTGCAGCGATCTGAGCGGCGCCCCACTGAGCTGCGTTGCAAGCGGCTGGGACAACGTCATCTATCGGCTGGGCGAAACCATGGCAATGCGCTTGCCTCGCCGCGCCCTTGCCGCGACGCTGCTCGGGCACGAACAACGGTGGCTGCCGCTACTCGCAAAGCAACTGCCGATAGCCGTTCCCAAACCATTGAGAAACGGCACGCCCGCCTCGGCTTATCCGTGGCCCTGGAGCGTCGTGCCGTGGTTCGAGGGCAGCGGCGCCGACCAGGCGCCTCCCGACGGCGCCGCCGTAGAACAAGTCGCCCAGTTCCTCGAGAGCCTGCACGTCGAGGCGCCTGCCGAGGCCCCGGACAACCCGGTGCGCGGCCAGTCCTTGTCGGTCCATGCGGAGCGCATGAAAGCCCGCGTGGCTCGCCTCGAATCGAAAAACCTGAGGCCGGCACCGTCGGTGCTGCTTGCCTGGGAAGCGGGTGTGGCCGAGCGGCTGCCGACGGAGAAGCGCTGGCTGCACGGCGACCTGCACGCTCAGAACATCCTGGTAAAGGACGGCCGAATCAGCGCGATCATCGATTGGGGCGACCTGACGGCTGGCGACGTTGCCACAGACCTTGCTGTCACATGGAGTCTTTTCGAACAACAGGAAGATCGTCAGAGCTTCTGGGAACTCTACCGTCCGGATGCGGCGACGCTTGCGAGAGCCAAAGCCTGGGCGGCCTACTTCGGCATCGTTCTCATTGACGCGGGCGCTATCAACAGCCCCCGGCACGCCGCGCAAGGCAAAACGCTGCTGCGCCGCCTGGCTGAGGACCTCTAAATTTCTGCACAAAGACTAATCGTGCTGTGCATGGCGTAGCCGAAAACACAGATCCACTATTACGGATTCGGCAGTGCCGGAGGCTAGGGTCGGAATCGAACCGACTAGCAAGTAGCGATACGCCATCCGTTCGCAGCGCACAACAACGAACATAGGGTACCCCCATAACTGCACACCCGCCGCATGGTTTCGGGGAAGCCACCGCAACGACACAAAAACCACCCACGCCGGATTCCGCCCCTGGCCTAAAACGCAAAAAGCCCCCTCAACGGGGGCTTTTTGTGTTTTTGGAGGCTAGGGTCGGAATCGAACCGGCGTCCACGGCTTTGCAGGCCGCTGCATAACCACTCTGCCACCTAGCCACAGGTGTCCAGTCAATATACCGACCGGAGAGTTCGCGGATGCGAGCTGGCGAAGTATACAGTGGCCCCAGAAGTAATCAATTTGTGTCGGGCCGGAGACTCACCAAGACAGGGGGAACACCTAATACACTGTCGCAACCGGCCGACAAAACCGGCGTTCGGCACGCGTCGTCGTCACACCGCCGCCGGGCATCATCGATCGACCCGGAGACGGCCGTTACGCACACCAAACCGCGCAAGCGTTGACAGCGTTCCGCCAGGCTTCTCGATCTGATCGACGACACGGCATTCAGCGACCATATCGCGATGGTCTGCTGTCAGGAGGGTATATCCCCGCCTGCGATTCTCGAAAAACTCAATACACGGGTTTTCGCCCCGCCGCTCGCGCACATCCAGAAAGCGCTCATCACCGCCTCCGTCCGCCGTGATCGAACTGGTGACGATCTCCGTCAGCGACGGTGCTGCGCAGGCCGTAGCGGCGAAACTGTCCGTCACGTACCCGGCGTAGAACGCGTGAATGTTGCCGCCCAAAGAAATTGCATTCCCGATCCCGGAACGCCGAACGTGCTCGACTATGCGGGCGCGATTTGCCGGGTAGTTGTCCCAGCTGTCCGTCTCATACAGAGTGGCCGCGCCGGCGGCTCGATCGAACGGCGCCATCGCCGTTGCCTGCGCAAGACAGTTCCAGCGCGCCCCCGACGCCGCGAAGTTGGCGTACAGCCACTGCTCTTGAGTTTGGCCGAGCATCGAGCGCGCAGGATCGTTCAGCGCAGCGCAGCGGTCGAACTCCCAGGCGACGCCCGTATTACAGACAGGCGGACTCCGGTAACTGCGAACGTCGAGATAGCTGATCTCGAGCAGATCGCCGACGACGCGCCGCTGATAGAACACCCGCTCACGGCCATCGTAAAGGCTCAACGACGCCCGCAGCGGCATGTGTTCGAGAAATGCTCTGCGGGCAGTTCGAATCCGCCGCCGGTGCACGTCGATACTCACGTCACGATTGTACGGCGACGCTATGAAATGATCTGGCCCCCAATCGTTCGCGACTTCGTGATCGTCCCAGACGATCATCCAGGGAAACCTGGCATGCGCTTCCCGCAGGTCCGCATCCTGACGATACTGCGCATAGAGAGCCCGGTAGTCCGCAAGACTGAAAGCCTCCCACCCGATCGGATAGTCGCGAACGGAACCGGCGGCGGACTCATAAATATAGTCGCCGTTGTGCAGCACCAGGTCCGGCTGCTTGTCCGTGAGATCTTTGTAAGCCGTAAAGTAACCCGCCGAATACTCCTGACAGGAAGTGAGCGCCAGTCTAAACCGTTCGAGCGGTGCGCCCGGAGCCGGCAGAGTCCGGGTACGGCCGGCGCGGCTTTCGAGGCCCAGCGCTCGAAAGCGATAGAAATACCTGCTGCCCGGCGCCAGACCGTCCGCCAGAACGTGCACACAATGCGCATTCTCCGGCCTCGCCTGCACGAGTCCCGAGCTGATCACGCTGCGGAAACCTTCGTCGCTCGCGAGCTCCCAGCTAACGGGAATCACCCGCTCGACGGGCTCCGCAAACGGGTCGGGCGCGACCCGCGTCCACAGCACCACACTCTCGTGATCCGGATCGCCCGACGCAACGCCAAGCGAAAACACCGGCTCCGTCGGATCGTGGAGCGGACGAAACGAGTGGCAGCCGGCAAGCCATGCACCCGCTGCGCAAACGAAGTTCCGCCGGTTTATCAATTGCTCTCGTAGGTCAGGTTCACGCCATAGGTCCGCGGCGGCCCGTAATATTCGGCGATTGCCCCGGAGGTTCCGCGGATTCGGACAAAGTCTTCGTCACCAAGGTTCTTCCCCCAGGCCTGGACGGACCAGCGGCCGCCGCCCCACGCCCAGCCCAGGCGTGCGTTGACCAGAGAATAGCTGTCGATGCGGAACTGGGGTATGTTGCTCGCGCCGGTAAAATAGTCATCCTGATAAGTAACACTCAATCCGCCGCTAAGCGTGCTCATACCGAAATCCTGCACGTAATCCAGCGCAAGCGAGTAGCTGTTTTCCGGCGCCTGTTGCAGCCTATTGCCGCTGAAGTCGGCGCCGCCGGGAATCACGAACTGGTCGTAGCTTGCGTCCAGATAAGAATAACTCAGACGTGCGGCAAACCGGTCGTTTAGCGCCCAGGCAGCTTCCAGCTCGAGACCCTCCATCGTCGCCTGCGACGCATTGAAGATGCTGAAAAAGGAGCCTGGAAGCAGGAAGCCCTCTTGTTTGTCCTCATAATCCTGACTGAACAGCGTGGCATTGACCACAAGCCCGCCGTCAAACCAGCTGCTTTTTGTGCCCAGCTCATAAGCCGTTACCGTCTCGGGGTCGAAGCCGAGCTCTACGGAGACAATGTTGTTGGTTTCGGTATTGAAACCGCCGGCCGTAAAACCTTCGGATCGGCTCGCGAATAGGGTGAGGTTGTCAGTCGCGTGGTAGGTCAGCGTAACGCGCGGTGTGAACTCGGAAAAGTCACTGCTCGGATTGGTCACGAAGCTATTGCCGCCGTTGTTATTGTCGACAAAGCTGACGCCGACATCCTTATCTTCCCGCGTGTAACGACCGCCGATGCCGAGATCGAATTTGTCGCCGAGATGAAAAGTTGCACTCAAATAGGCTGCGACGCTTGTCGTTTCGGCATCGACCGTAAACTCCCGATCGACGAAAACCGCGTTGCCGCCGGCACCCAGCAGCTCATCGCCGAGAAACCGGTCAGTATCCTCTCGATACAGGTACAAACCGGCAATGAAATCGAACCTGTCACCTTTATCGCTTATGTACCGAAGTTCCTGAGAAAAGGACTTGGGATCGTCCTGATCGTCTTTGATGAACTGGGTAGACACCGACGGCAATGTCACGTCCGCCGCGCCAAGACTGTAGAGCTCACGTGACTCGGATTGCCGGTAGGCCGTGATCGACTGGAATCGGCCCGCTCCCGGGGTCCAGTCGAAATGCGCCGACACGCCGGCAATGTCGCGCTCATAGTCCTGCGGCACGCGCAGCTCGGAGGTACGCGGGTTGCCGTCATTACCCGTAAAATCGCTGGCATCGGAACTGGAGATAAAGGAATACCCTTTACCGCCGTTCTCGTCGCGCGAGAAGTCCGCGCTGAGCTTGATTTCGAGCCGATCGCTTGGAACGAATAGCAGGCTGGCCCGGGCCGTCAGCGAGTCGAGATCTTCGAATTCCTGACCGCTGAAGCGGTCGACGCTAAAGCCGTCACGCTGCTTGTAACCCAGGCTGAGCTTGCCGGCGACGTTCTCGGCCAGCGGTGCCGACAACAGCGCCGACAGCTCGCTGAAGCTGTCGCTGCCTATGCCGGCACGAAGTTTCAACGCAGTGTCCTCGAGGTCGGGCTCCGAAGTGTAAATCTGGACTGCGCCGGCCGTGACGTTGCGGCCGAACAAGGTTCCCTGCGGTCCGCGCAGCACCGACACCTGATGAATATCGAACAACTCGAAGGCCGCCGCCGAATTGCGCGGAATAAACACGTCGTCGACGAATATGCCAACGGGCTTGCTCGCGCCAGCCTGGCTAAAGGTATTCATCGCCCCGCGGATGGCGAAATTCGGCGACGAGTTATTGAAATAGGACACGACCAGGCCCGGCGTGAAGCGGGCCACGTCGTCCAGCAGCTCCAAGCGGTTGTCATCCAGCGTCTGGGCATCGAAAACGCTACCCGTGACGGGAATCTCCTGGAAACTCTCCTCGCGGATCTGTGCGGTAACTACAATCTCTTCGATCTTCGCACCATCGACAGCCACTTCCTGCGCGTATCCCATGGGTGCGATAAATATGCCGGACAACAGTGCAGCAAGGCCTGTCCTTCGGTCGGCGGTCATAACCTTCTCCTCAACTTCGTTACTCCTCGGTACGATCTTCAGCCGCCCGGCGCGGTCGAAGACCGGATCAAGGCGGGTGCCGGCAAGAAGCCTGGTGATCGCCTCCGCGACCGTGTAACGGCCGACGGTCTCATTGGCGCGCTCATTCCTTGCGAGTTCGTAAGGAAACATGAGCGTCAGGTCTGCCTGCTCGGCGAACGCTGTCAGGGCACGGTCCGCGCGTTGTTGAGGTATGTTGAAGTTGCTTTTGCCGCTGCCGGCCTGCTCCGCGAAGACCGCCTGCGCGTGCAGAGCGGATATCACCAGCAGCAGACAGCTAAGCTTCAGGCTTCGACCGACAACGACAAGACTTTTCTGCCCATGCCCTGTTGACGAGCCAGCGAACGTTCTCCGCCACCGGGCGCGCATGAAGTTTTTGTGAACCTTATTCGCTGCCGAGAAGAACCCGGTCATCCCCGACCCGCTGGTAGGCAATGCCAAAATTGACCTGCAGGGTTTCAAGTAAGCCCTCCACATCGCCTGTCCGGAAAAGGCCTGCGACAGCGATCTGTTTGGTCTGCTCATTGAGGAAAACAAACTCGACGTTGGTATAGCGGCTAATCTCGGTTATCGCCTCTTCCAGCGACTCCCCTCCAAACACGAGATTACCGTTACGCCATGACAGCATGGCTTCGATCTCGACCGGCTGCAGTTCCGCAACCGTCACACCGGCACCGCCGACATGGCCAATTCTTCCAGCACTCACGGTTTTTCCGGTTGACAGCAGGCCTGGCGGTTTTTGCCTGCCTTCGTTCTCGACTACCGCCTGTTTCGCCGCGACCCGCACGGCGCCTTCGACCACCAGCAGCTGCACGTTCTCGGGCCGGGATATGTACACGCTGAACTCTGTCCCCAGCGCCTGGATAAGTGCGTCACCGGCAATGACGGTAAAGGGACGATAAGCGTCCTTCGCCACGGCAAAATGCGCCTCGCCACGCTGGAGTACGACAAGTCGGCCAGTGTCCGAGAAGGTGACCGCCAGGCGGCTGTTCGTATTGAGCGCTACGGCACTGCCGTCCGGCAGCTTGAAGCTCGACTGCTCACCCGTTTCGGTCTCATAAACGACACCCGCCCGATCGCTCGCCTGCGGCGGCCCGGTTTCGACCTGAGCCGTGAACAGGAAAAAGCTCACGACCAGACCGGAGAGGGCCGCCGTCGCGGCCGCAATTTGCCAGCGCCCGGGTCCGCGCGGCCGCCCTACCTCAGGCAGAATATCGGACAGGCGGCTCAGCGTATCCAGCTTGTCCCAGTGCTCCGCGAGCGCCAGGAAATGCTCCCGCGCGGCTTCCTGCTCGAGGAACCCGCGAAGATCGCGGTACTCATCCTCGCTCAAGCCCCTATCCAGACGAGCTATCCAGTTGCTCGCCTCGTCGAGAATTCGGTTCTCTTCCCGTGAGTCGTGGCAATCAGTCATGACGACGACTCACCGTTGCGGCGCGCGGCACGTATGTTCGTCACCGTCGCAGCGCTGCCGTCCCGCTGCCGGTTGCCGGCCGCCTGCTTCCCTGGGTACGTTTTCCTGGTTCCGCTCGCAATGTGCTTTTCGACGGTACTTATCGAAATCGACATGAGTTCCGCGATCTCCCGCTGCGAGAAACCGTACACTTTACGTAGCACAAACGCCCGGCGGCATTGCTCCGGCAGGTACCGCACGGCGTCACAAAACTGCGCAAACTCTTCATCGGAGACGGCAGAAACATACGTCTCGTCCTCACGGTCTGCAGGCCCTTGCGGCTGCCTCTCGTCAATCTCACCGTCGGAATCGACCAAGCGGAATTCCGCCCGCTTGACATGATCGAGCGCCAGGTTTCTCGCTGTGCGGTACAGAAACGACTCCGGCCGGCGGATCTTGTCGAGATGCTCCGCCTGACTGACCCGCATATACGTTTCCTGAACGATGTCTTCGATTTCCTTGGGCGGCACGATGCCGCTGACGGACTTGGCCAGCTTCGATCGCAGCCGTACAAAAATCCTGAAGATGGTATCGCTGTCAGTCACGTGGGCACGACCTGTCCGCTGGGCCTCAATTGGTTGACGAACGAAACAGCCAAATCCGCCAACGGCTGGCGATCACTTTCGCGCCGGAAGCGCAAAACAGTCCAGATCGTCCGCAAGCTCTACCTGCCCGGCAAACCCCTCCCGCACTGCCGCCAGATTATCGTCTAGTCCCCGCAGACTGCGCCGCATGAAGTGACTCAGCACCAGCGTATCCGGTTTCGCCTCACCCGCAATTTCCCCGATCCGCTGCGGCGTGGCGTGCAGCCGCTTCGCCACGGAATCGGCATCCCCCGGGATCGCCATGTGCATGACCAGCAGATCGGCGCCTTTCGCAAACTCAACGAACTCGGGGCTGCTGCCGTTCTGATCAGAGCCGAACACCAGGGTTTGGCTCCCTACGCGAACGCGGTAAGCCAGCGACGGCACGATGCCGTGCGGCACCGGCAGCGTTTCGAGCGAGTACACGTCCGCATCCGGCAGCATGACGTTGCGGACGCGGTCGGCAACCCGTGGAGAAAACGACTGTATATCGAGGACAGGCAAGCGCCCCTTGCCGCTCAGGTAAGCCGACAGATAACCGTACGCGCCGTCCCCGCTCCCGAACAAAGCGGCGGCAAACGCGCGCACTCCCGGAAAAGGGCCGCCCGCACCGGGCCCCGCGAGCACCAGGGGCCGGGTGCGGCCCGAGAAGCTGCCGGATTTGAGCAAAGCCGGCAGCGCCGCCGAGTGATCCGTGTGCAGGTGGCTCAGCGCAATCACGTCCAGATCTCCGAACCGCGCGCCGGCCTCGGCAAAGCGCAGGAAGACTCCGCCACCGGCGTCGATCAGGAGCCTCGACCGCCCGTCGATCCAGAGCAGATATCCGGCCGACGCGCGGCCGTCGTCGGCGATCGGACCGCCCGAACCGAGAACCTGCAGCGCCACACCGTGGTCGGGAGCACACGCCGTTTCGGCCTGCACTGCGCCACTCACGATAAATAGGCTTAAGTGAGTTAAATAATTAGCTAATTTCATTGAAATAATACTTTCATAGTTGCAAGAAATTCATGCGCCGGGGCCACCAGATACAAGTCAGGCGCCAAGCACCGGCGCTCCAGCCGTCGGGACACACTCTGAAACAAGTGGAGATAGTTTTGTCATCGCCCGCTGGGACCAGCCCGTTAAGCTGCGCCAATGTCAGCTCCACCCCCAAATAAACCGTTGATGCACTTCGCCCAACCGTTCGTGAAAAGCCTGCTGCACAACAGGATCGGGTCCCGTACAAATCGATCACAGCACTTCGTGACGCCCCCCCACTAATAGCACAGGTAACCCGATGAGCAAGCACCTTTACACAAGCCTATTTGCAGTCGTAGCCTCGGCGCTGCTGCTGGCATCGACCGCAATGGCCCAGAGTCCACAAGGCGCGATCGAGGTTCGCGTAGTCAGCGGCGAAACCCGCCGGCCGCTCGGCAACGTGGAGGTCGAGGTCCGTTCGCGGGACGATCGAACCCGCACGGCAACAACCGACGCCAGCGGCATGGCGACCGTCGAAGCGCTGGAGACAGGACTCTACTCGTTAACGGCCCGCGGAGAAGGATTGGTTGTGGCGCTCGAACCGAGCGTTCGCGTTGTCGCGCGCAAGACCACGCCGCTCCGGCTCGAAATGCTGCCGCTGGCCGCCGTGTCGATCGAGGAAGTGGTAGTGGTCGGACGCGCAGTGCAGGCGGACATCTATGGCGCGGCAAGCGCCAGCTATCTGAACCGGGAGGAACTGCGCAGCGCCGTGGGCGCCGGCAGCGACGTGATGCGTGCGCTCGACGGGCTCCCTGGCCTCGTCTCGACCGGCGACTTCGCGAACTTCTCGGTCCGCGGCCGCGGACCGCGTGACAACCTCATCTTCGTAGACGGTCTGCCCTTCGACAAGGTCGTGCACTTCGACCAGACCCTGGGCGAAGAAGAGGACATAGGCGGCGGCGGCCGGTTTTCGATTTTCGCGCCCAACTCGATCGCGGGCGCCGAGTTCTCACCGGGCGGCTGGAGCGCGGCTTACGGCGGCCGCTCGGGATCGCTCCTGAAGCTCGACGTCGTCGGCGGCTCTCCGACCCCAAGCGCCAGCCTGCGAGTGGACATAGCGGGCTTTGAGCTCGGCTACGAAGGTCCCAGCGGTTTCCACGACGGTACCAGCATGTTTCTGACGGCCCGCAGCTTCGATTTCGGCCGTGTCTTCGAACAGATCGACGAGGAAGACATAGGCCAGCCCGAATTGTCCGACTTCATCCTCAAGACGGTCACGGAAATAGACGCCAACAACAGCTTCGAAGTTCTGGCGATACTGGCGCCCGAAGACTACACCCGTGACATCGACAACGTCCTGGCTTCGCCTGACTTCGAAGACGTAGCGCTCCTCAACGCCGAACAGGATCTCGGCCTGCTCGGACTCACCTGGCGCCGCCTGGTCGGCGACTCGGGGACGTGGACCAACCGGCTGTACCTCCGCGACAGCGACAAGACCAGCTCCGAAGGCGAAGCCTTCCCTGACCTTGTCCCCGAGGGCACACCCGCGGACCAGGTCCCCGTCGACGAAAATCTCATTACGATCGGTGAGCAGGAAACGGAAATCGGCTGGCGGAGCGACTTCGAAATGCAGAACCGCTTCGGTCCCGCGAGCTTCGGGCTCAGGGTCGTGCAAACCGACGTCGACTACTCGACCGTACTGCGGCAGGACTGGACACGCTATGTGTACGAAAGCGACGATCCGCGGCCGCCCGGGCAGAACTTCATTGTCTTGACGCCCGAGAACGTCAACTCCGAGTTTCAGGCCGACGAAATCAACTACGCAGCCTACGGCGAACAGGTCTTCGACCTCGGCGCCTGGGATCTGCGCGCCGGAGTCCGCTACGACCGCGACGGTTTCGCCGGCGAATCGCTGATCTCGCCGCGGTTTGCCGCCAACTGGCGCCTGAATCCCGAACTGCGAATATCAGCGACCGCGGGCGTTTTCTATCAGTCGCCGCGTTATCTAGCGCGCGCCGCCAATCCCGATAACTTCGACATCGAGAACGAGCGCATTACGCATTTCAGCGTCGGCTTCGAACGCGATTTCGGCCGTAACTGGCAGCTGCTGGTAGAACCGTACTATCAGCGCCTCGACCGGCTGGTCGTCGAGGAAGGCCGGACCAACGGACGCGTCAGCAACGACGGAGACGGCACCAATCTCGGCCTCGACGTTGTCCTGTCGCGCTCTTTCGACAACGGCTGGTCGGCGAACGCCACCTACTCGTACAACGACGCTCAGTACAACGATAACGACGGCGCGGGCGATTATGATGCGGACTTCAACCGCCCGAACTTCTTCTCGATCGGCGGAAGCTGGGAGATCAACGAACGCTGGCAGGTGGGTGCGCGCTGGAAGTGGGCGGACGGCAGGCCCGACGACGCGTTCATCATCAACGAAGACGTATTGGGCGCAGGGTTGCCGACGCGCTTCTCCAAGGAACTGATCTCGAACAATACGGAAAGGCTCGACAACTATCATTCGCTAAACATCCGCGTGGACTACCGCCGAACGCTGGGTCCGGTCGACCTCGTCGCGTTTGTCGACGTCATCAACGTCTACGGCGGCCCGGGCGCCAACTCCAGCGAATTCGACCCGCGGCGCGGAGTAAACATTGTCGAGGAAGACGAGGCATTCCCGATTATCGGGCTCATATTCGAACGGACCTGGTAAGGAAAAACCGGCGCCGCGGAGCGGCCGGGGCCTGATTCGGGAGAAGCTGCCGGGCGCCGCTACGCGATCTCGCTATCCAGCCGGGTCAGGCCGCCCGGTCGCGCGAAGGTGATCCCCCTGCCCCCTCTTCCAGATCGTTCTCGTCGATCGATTTGGGAGTAACGCCAAGGGTGCGCAGGACGGTGGACAGCATGCGCTCCCGCTCAGCCTCGAGCCTGGTATCGTCGGCGTCGGTCATGGCATACGCCTCGACTTCGTCGCCAACCGCGATGCCGTGCCGCTCCAGCACGCGCTCGGTGACGTACTGGCGCTCGCGCAGAGTGGCTATCTCCGTCGTCAATTCGAGCACCATCGAAAGCAACTCATCGACGCCGTCCGCTTCGAAGAATCGATTGCGGCGGCTCTCGGCCATACGTGGAATCCGTGACATTAGCTTGCCTCCTCTATCGCCTTGCGCTTGCACGCGCCGAAGCCGTACCAGCGCGTACCTTTGGGGTCCATGCGGCCGGTCTGACCGTCAAACTGCGTCGGCCCGTCGACGGCCGCCCTGAACTGCTCTTCGGTCATGAAGGTGTACCGCGGCACGGTTGCCTCGATGTAATCGGCATCGGCAAAGCCCGCCGTGCGAATCAGCTCGCGATAGTCCTGATCGCGAAAGCCTTTGTAGAACGGCTCGCTGTTGTAGTAGCTGTCCCAGTCGAGGTAAAAGCTCTCGTAAGGCTGCATCGCCGAATTCGGCGGCAGCTCCATGTTCCAGAGCAGACCGCCCGGCTTGAGGACCCGGAAGGCCTCGGCGAGGTAGCCGCGGATGTCCTTGTTCGACAACTCGTGCAGGAACATGGACGAAAACACGACGTCGAAAGACTCGTCCTCGTAGTCCAGCGCCGTGGCATTCATTTGCTTGAAGTGCACGGCCTCACCCTGTTTTTGCGCACGTGCGCTGGCATAACGCAGCACACCCGGCGCCACGTCGATCGCGTGGACCTCGGCATCCGGGAAGGTCTGCTTCCAGGGCAGCGTGTTATGCCCAATCGTGCAGCCGCAGTCGAGGATGCGCTTCGGATCCAGTTGCGGATATTTGCAGCGCACGTAGTTCGACATGGTTTGCCCGATGTCGTCCAGGTTGTCGCCGAACTGGCGGAAGGCGAATACCTCGATGGCCGCGTCGTAAACCGCGCCCGCCGCAACATCGTCGTCCGTGTATTCGGTGTGATAGCTGCCCGGCGCACGGTGGACTTCGATGTCGGTCACGTTGCGCGGCACGGACAGCTCCGGATTCAGCGTAAGCGAGCCCGCCGTCTTCGAGCTGTCCGCGCGCAGAGCGCGTCCGTCTTGTGCCAACGCCTCCAGAGAACGCTCGACCGTGGGTATGACGGAGCCGAAGACCATCTCCTGCGCATTGCTCCGCACGGCGCTGTAGAAGCGGAAGTCCCGCGCGGGCTTCATCAGCTTGTGCACCTCGGGGCCGTCCTTGGGCGAACGGCCGTTGGCGCGCTCGAATGCGGGTTTTGCCACCTCGTCGTAGTGACTGCGCATGCGCTCGGCCGTCGCAGTCAGCACGTGCCGTCGAAGCGTCGAGACAAACGCCTTACGGGCCTTTTCGTCGCGCGTGGCGCGGGTTTCGAGAGTGGCTGTGTCGGTCATGAATCGAACCCGTGAACAATGGACTTGCAATTCTATTTCCTATCTTTAGAGTGTCAATAACAAATATTATTTGTTTTTAGCGCTGCCCCGGCAAAGAGGCCGCCTACCTTGGAACTCAAACAGCTAGAACGCTTCCTCGCCGTTGTGGACGAAGGGACCATCGTCTCCGCCGCCCGCCGGCTCGGACTCACCCAGCAGGCGCTGAGCGCCAGCCTGTCCGGCCTCGAAAAAGAGCTCGACGTGCGCCTGTTCGACCGGAATCCGGGCGGGATCACGCGGCTCACCACTTACGGCGATGCGCTCGTCGTACACGCGCGCTCGCAGGTTGCGGCGGACCGCCGGGCACGCGACGAGCTGAAAAGCCTGAAGCACGCGGAAACCGGCGTGGTCACGATAGGGATAGGCGAAACCTTCGCGGGCGACATAGTCGCCGCGGCGGTCACCCGGCTGCATCAAAAGAATCCGGGCCTGCGGATCAACGTGATCGAGGGCTATTCGGAAACCATCCTCGCAAGACTCTACAGCGGTGAATTCGACTTCGTCGCTGCCGCCGTTGGCGGCTTCGGCCTCAAGAAAGGGTACGCCGCGGATGCCATCTACGCCGCAAACGATGTTGTGGCCTGCCGCGCCGCTCATCCGTTGACGCAAAAGAAGAAGCTCAGACTCGCCGACCTGAACGACCACACGTGGCTGGTACCCTACTCGCGTCCGTCGGACGTCGACGTCATCGTCGAGGCGTTCCTGGCCGCCGGACTCGATTCGCCGCGCCGCTTCATTGGCTCCGATGCTTTTCGGATCGGCATGAAACTCATGGCGGCGAACGACTTTCTTCTCATGACTTCGCCCGCTCTCGTTACGAGCCGGCTTGCCATGGAAACCTATGCACTCCGCGTCCTGCCGCTAAAACAGCCGACGGTACTCCGCAATGCCAGCCTCGTCACCAATCAACAGCGGCCCGTAACCCCGGCCGCGCAGGCCCTGCTCGACGCCATCCGGGTGGCGGCAACCGAGTTTGCCGAGACGGGACGGGCCAAACTCATCAAAAATAGAAGCGCAGCGCCGCATTCGCCGTGAGCACCGAGGTATCGCCCGAAAGGCTGTCGAAATCGGTGTATTCGACGCCGGACATGAGCTTTAGCTTGTGCCCGTAGAAATAGTAGTTAAGGCCTAGATAGACCGCTTGATGCCGGTCGCCGAATTCGTCGCCGTCGGGCACGGCCCGCCGTTCGTAGCGGTTCAGCAAGCGGATGCCGTTGTCCTCGTCGGAACCCGACCAGGTATAGCGGCCGACGATCTGCAGCCGGTCGGTGAGCATGTAGTGCGGCAGGATGACGAAGCCGAACAGGTCGCCGCGGGCTTGCGGCAAGGCCTCTGCGTATATCAGGTCGGTAATCAAGCCCCAGCGACCGGAGCGTGTATACGAATTCAGGGATACGATATGCCGGTACGGTTCGACGTCGGTGTTGTCCGAGTTGCCGGTGTTATAGAGATAGTCCAGCCTGATTTCGGTAATCGGCGTTATCCGGTGGGCGACGTTACCCTTGAAGAACAGCCCGCCCTCGAGCGTCGGCAGCGCCAGATCCTCTTCGGTGCTGCCGGTTAACACGCCGCCGCCGAAGGCCCAGTCTCCCTGCTCGTGCACGAGAAAGATGCCGCCCGTGTTATCGACGAAAAACCGCGACGTCAGCAGCGAACGCTCAATGGTCAGAATACGGTTCGAAGAAATGCTGTCCTCACGCGTCAGCGGATTGCGACGCAGCTTGCCGATCGATAAGGCGGTGTTGTCGTTGAAAGCATAGTTAAGAGCCAGAAAGTCGAAGTTGTCGACCAGCGGGGTACCGCTGTTGCGGCGCATATTCAGATCGAACGCGAACTCGAGCTTTTCCGTAAACACGATGTCCAGGCCGAACCGGATTCGCCGGTTCTCCCAATCGGTGTCGTTATCGCCGTCGCCGTCAACCGCGAACAGCTGGCCATGATAGCGGCCGCGCAGCTTGATAAACGGGAACTCGAAGTCGTCGCGATCGCCGGTCAGCTCCACCGAACGCCACAGCTCACTGAAAATCGCCGTTTGATCTTCACCTTCAACCGGCCTCTCGGCTAGCGCCACGCTCGTGCCCAGTATCGCAAGGAGCGGAATCAGATACCTCAAGACCGCCGGCATCCTCTTCTCCATCGTCCACAAAGCGCGGCATGATCTGACGGATCGCAGCGTTTTGAAATTCGTTCTAATCGAACGTCTCTTCAGAAAAATCGAATAGTCCCCGTCAACGCAACCGGTACGGGCGGTTCGGCGTACTATTGGACAGGCACTACCGGACAGGCGCTACTGGACAGGCGCTACTGGACAGGCAACGAGTCCGTAAACGGCTTGACGCCCACGGCCTGATAGAGCTCGTCGGGCCGGTACAGCACGTTGCCTTTCATGACGAGAGCGGCCTTGCGAACCGCACTAATGTCCTCCAGCGGATTGCCGTCGAGCAACACGAGGTCCGAGTCCTTACCGACGGCGATGGATCCCTTGCTGGCATCGGCTCCGACGACCCTGGCGGAGTCGAGCGTGGCGATGCGCAGAACGTCGGCGTTCGGGATGCCCGCCTCGGCATATACCTCTAGCTCCCGGTGCACCGTGAAGGCAGCGAGGTTGTCGCTGCCGGGAACGATCTGGATACCGTGCTCGTGCAGCGCCTTGAGCATCTCCGCCTGCCGCCGCTCCGACTCGGCCCAGGCCTCGTCCATGCCGCGCATGTCCATCTCGGGGCTGTAGAAGCCGCGCGCTATGCTGGCCGGCAGGTGCTCGATGACCGGCGCAAACGTCGGATCGGGAGCGCCCGCCTTGTGTACCAGCTGGGTCTGGAAAATAGCGGCCGTTGCATCCACGACGATGTCGTTATCCTTCAGCAACTCGAAGAAGGCCTGCACTTCGTCGCTTGCCAGATCGAGCTCACCGGCCTTGTCGCCATACAGCGTAAAGCGGATCTGCTCGCGCGTATCCTCGCGATCGCCCGCCAGGAAGTTCAGGAACACCATATTGATGTGCTGTATCTCGTCATAGCCGGCGCGGATGGCCTGATCCGCGGACATGAATGCGGGAATGTGACCCGACACGCGCATGCCGTGACCGTGCGCCCGCTCGGCGATCGGCGCGACCCATTCCGGCTCGATCGAGCTATACAGCTTGATCTGCAGGTAGCCGTTCTCGGCGTAGAAGTCGACGCGCTCGAGTGCATCCTCCAGCGTCTCGGCCGCCCAGCCGGACGCAAAGGGCCCCGCCTTGTCCATGAAACCCGCACGATAGGTATTCGGGCCGATCACGACGCCCGAGTCGTGTTTGGCCGTCAACTCCATGATCTTGTCGTGCGTGGAACCAATGTCGCGGACGTTGGTAATCCCACCGGCGATATTCAGCACGCCGTCCGACAAACTGAAGTGACCGTGCATGTCCCACAAGCCCGGGATCAGATAACGGCCACCGGCGTCGATCTGCGTGGCGCCGGCCGCCGCAATGGGCTGCTCCGAGATAGCCGTGATCCTGCCGCCCTCGGTCATGACATGACGCCCCTCCAGCACCGTGCCTTCGACGACGTCGACGAGCCTGACATTCTCGAGCAGCAGCGCGGAAGACTGCGGATAAGCCAGATCGCCGGCCAGCGACTCTATGTAACGGCCCGCCTCCTCGGACTGGATGTCGCTGATGGTTTTCAGCACGTCCGGGTTCCAGCCTTTCGGCAGCATCCCCAGATAGCCGCTAATGTCGAAAGCCGCAACGTTTAGATTCTCGTCCAGCCACACATAATCGGGCGTAAAACCAAGCCCGACCAGGGCGTACATCGATAGCGTCGCCTCTCCGTCAGGTCCCTCGACGGTCACGTCGCGAATCTTGCTAACCGTTACCGAACCGGAAGGCAACAGCTCCAGGGTGTTGTCGATGCTCTCGAGCGCCTCCCGGATCAGAGCGCCGAAAGCGCCGAAGGCAATACCTTCGTTCGGCAGATAGAACGGCAGATCGTCGGTCCTGACCGAGCCGCTCTCGCCGGGGGTGCTCCACGATGCAACGCCGTCGGCATAGCTGAACTGCTCGTCGATCGGCGCCTGGAACGGCGAAATGCCGGAAATTTTCTGCGCAACGATACGGCCTTCTTCGTCGAGCTGCAGTTCGGAGTTCACAGTCCAGCGGCGGTTGTTCCAGTGCACAAACGATTCGTTGCTTATCTTGCCGTCACCGGTCTTTGTGATCCGCGTGTTGCCGGCGGGCGTCGTGGACTGCATGTACCAGTCGTACTCGACCGTTTCGCCGACCGACGGCGGGCTTACCGCGCCACGATCCCCGGACGGCGCCGAGCCGCTGCCGCAGGCCGACAGCAGCAGTAACACGGCGAAGCTCAAGGAGAAACTCAAGGAGAAGCGCGGGAACTGAATAGCGGACATAGGCTTGAAGATCCTCTTGGCTAATTGACCATGGCCCGTACACGGGCGCCGGCTGACCGGGCAAAACCGGACTATGCAGTTGATTTCAGATCAACACAATCGGATCGATACAAATCGGATCGATACAATCGGATCAAGACAACATGCGCCTAGAGGCCGATCTCAAACGCTTGCCCATTGCTATCGACAACAGCGCCAGCAAACCGAGCAACGACAGCGAACCGCTACCGCCGAAGACCGGGGGATCGGCCGGCGGCGGCACATTGATCTCGGTCAACAACGTCAGGTTACCCGGGTCGAACTGCAGATCGGTGATGTACTCCTCTCCGAAGCCGACCTGCTGGAACGGGTCGTTGGAAACAATGTTGTCGGAGTTCTGAATGCGCCCGGTACCGTTTGCGCTCAACTCCAGCAGAGCCGGATGAAAACGGCCGTTGTCGACTTCCCGGCCGTTGAAGCGGAATACGACGTCAGCGCCGGCGAGTTCGATGGCCTGGACACCGTCCGTCAGGACGGCGTTTGCGGCAACTTCGAATCGAAGCGAACTGCCTTGCGCGTAGAATTCGGCGCCCGAGATCTCGCGGCGGAGCTCGAAGGCCGGAAAGCCCGAGGGCGTGTTGTTGAGCTCGCCGGTAACCGTATACGAGACGCTGACCAAGGCCGGGTTGTCGTACACACCGGGCGCCAGAGGCCGGTCGATCTCTACGTCGAAACTGAATAGCGGCACGTTGTTGAACGCGGGCGTCACGACGAAGTTCGTATTGTCGAACGCAAGGCGAGTCGTCTGCGCAAACGCGCTGCTGCCGATCAGGCATAAGAAAACCAGAAGAATCCGTTGCACGGCAAGTCCCCATTACTGCAGGTGAATGGACTTAGGGTGCGATCTTTGCGAATAGTTCGCAAGATCAAGGTCATCCCTCAATCGCGGAACACGTCACCGGACATAATTCCCAGCCGCTCCAGATCGACGGTCGCCGCATCGTAGTTCGCCCGGGCGATGCGCGTATTCAGCTCTGCCTGCAGCAGCCGGATACGTGCATCCGCCGCCGTTTCCTCGCGAACGTTGACCAGAAAGAAGTCGCTGGCACCGCTTTGAAAACGACGCAGCTCGGATGCCCGCATGATCTCCGACTGCTGCACCTCCTGCGCCGCCAGCAGGAGCAGATCGCGCGACACGCGCAGGTCGAGCAGCACGTTGCGCACTTCGAGCTGGATCTGCTCTTCGGTCAGCCGCTGCTCCGCGCGCCGTGCCTCGAGCGCCGCCTGCGAACGCATGAGGCGGCCGCGCTCCGCCCGGCGCTGCAGGGGCACCGAAAAAGTAAAGCCTACGATCGTGTCGTTGGAGTCGCGCGAGACACCGCCCTCCGCCACCGAACCCAGGCCGGACTGAGCCTCGACGTTAAAATCCAGGCGCGGCTTTAGATCGTTGCGGCTCAGGGCGATACGGTTCTGCTCCCGCTCTATCGCCGTGCGCAGAATCGCGAGCTCCGGGCGCCGCGCCAAGGCATCGGACATCGCCGCTGCATCGGTGACCACCAGGTTGCCAATCTCGTTCAACGGAGCTCCCGGGGGCAGCTGTTCCTCGACCGCGGTGAGCGGCAGACCGTTCGCATCGCGGTAGTACAGCGCCAGATCGTTGGCCGCGATCGCCAGATCGCGTTCCGCGGCCGTCACCAGCGTCTGTCGCCGGGTAATGTTCTGCAAGTTTTCGGTCAGGAAAATGTTGGCCAGGGCGCCTTGCCGCACCTGCTCCTCCAGACCGTCCTGACGTTCGAGCGCAATACGCAGGAGATTCTGATAAATCCGCAGCTTGCGGCCGTGCGTTACCCACTGCCAGTAGGCAATGTGCGCCCGCTGCTGCACGCCTACGCGCGTGAGCAACAGATCGAACTCCGCCTCGCGCAGGTTCAGCCGCGCATCGAGTTCGTCGAACCGCTCCCGGTCGAAATTCCGATCGCGCATCAGGGAAAACAGCACGCCGACCTTCGCGGCACCGCCGGTATTCGTGAAGTTAACGTCCTCGTAGATCGGAAACGTTCCGTCCGACAGCTTATACCCGGCATACAGGCTCGCCCCGAGCGGACGTATGCGCTGCCTGACGGTGCCTTCCGCCGCGATGCCATCGTAAAAACCGCTCAGGCGTCCGAAGCCGTCCGCCGAGAACACGAGATCGAATGCGCCCTCCGCTTCCATTGCCCTGCCGGCCGCGCCGCGGCGCTGTGCGAGACTGCGAAGAATACGCGGAAAGTGCTGGGACGATGCCGCGAGCACTTCGTCGAGTTCGAGCGGCTCGGGCGTCGTCTGGGCGTGCACCAGGCTGCCGCACGCCAGAGCCGTCAGCAACAGGAACCATTTGTGCATTTTCATTGCCCGGAGTTCTGCGAACTACCGCGGTCGCCGGCGGCCGCAATGCCGGGTAGTTCGGCTGGGAAATTGTTCATTTGCCGCCAGACTTCGTAGCCCACCGAAACCCGCTCGAGCAGGACCCAGCCGCGCGCCGTCGAACCGAAACGTACGAAACGCTGGTCGGGCCAGGGCACCTCCGCGGTGTCGTCCTCAGTGACGAGAATACGAAAGCGCCCGCCGGTCTGCGCCGACGGGTCCACGGCAACGACCTCGCCGCTAAACGTTCCCACGGCTACCGAGGGCCAGCCGCTAAACTGGACCACGGGCCAGCCTTCGAACTGCAGGCGCACTTTTGCACCCTCGCGGACCAGCGCGACGTCACGGCCGTCGATGAACAGCTCCACGGCCCGCCTGGCATTGTCGGGCACGAAGGTCGCAACCACATCGCCCGCCCTGACGAAGGTGGCGGCGTCGCCGGCGAACACGCGGAGAATGACGCCGTCGCGCGGCGCACGCACGATCTGCACGGACTGCCGCGAGAGATTGACGTCGACGCGAGTCAGTTCTGCAGCCGCCTCGGCAACGCTCGCTAGCAGTTCCTGGACGCGAATACGCGCCTGCTCGTATTCCCGCCGCGCCGCAAGACCCTGGTCGAAGAGGTCTTTCATACGCCGCGAATCGATTTCGGCGGTGCGCACCGCGGTCTCTGCGGCCTCGAGCTTCGCCATCACCTGACCGCGCTCGGCTTCGAGGCGCTCGAGGAGCTGCGGATCGATATCCACAATCTGCACGATGGGATCGCCGACGTTTACGTGACTGCCGTCGCGGACGTACCACTCCTGTATGCGTCCGGGCACGAGCGCATTGATCTCCTGCAGCCGGTCGTTGGGGTTCAGCGCGGTCACGGAGCCAAACCCGGATGTCGTTTGCACCCATGGCGTCAGGGTCAGAAACAGCGCGACGATGACGACGCCAATGGTCAGTATCCAGCCGATCGCCCGCATGACCTTCGGTATGCGCTGCGCCTTGAGCGCTTTGAAGTACTCCATGTCGCGTTCGCGAACTGCCATGTCGTCTCCCCCGCGGCCTATGCGGGCACGAAATCGGGATTACCGCCGGACGCGGGACCATCGCTCGCCTCACAGGGCTCGCCGCCGGCTGAAGCGCACAGCTCGTCGAAGGATGAGAACATGCGCTGCTCGTGATAGCCGAGATGCAGATAGTGGTCGAAACCCAGTGTACGAGGCCGACTCGAGAAGTACAGAACCGTGGTTTCGGATTCGGACTGCAGCAGATCGATCGAACGCTTTAACAGCTCGTCCGTCATCGTATCGAACAGCTGGCCCAGCACGAGAACGCGCGGGCAGGCAATGATCGCCGCCGCGAGCTTGAGCTGCATCGTTTCCGTGATCGTGAGCGGCCAGCCGGTCGCGGCAACGCGGGTATCGAGACCGTCCTCGAGCTGCGAGATCGCCGTATCCAGACCCACTGTTTTCAGTATCTCCAGAATCCGGCCGGCCGAGGCGCCGTCGCCGCTCAGGTGCAGGTACTCGCGTATCGTCATCTCGATGGCATTCGGGCGGTCGAGCACGATGATCTGCTGACGCAGCTCGTGCGCCTGAATGCCGCCAATGTCGTGGCCGCCCAGAGCAACGTAACCGCTCGCCGGTCGAATGTGTCGCTTGAGGAAATTGGTGAGCTCACGCTGTATGCCGTGGGTTTCCGCGGTTCCGAGCACCCGCGAGCCGCTGGGCAGCTCGAAGTTCAGCGTGGCCACCAGGCCGCGCGCGTCGCCCCGCGCGTTTACGAATGCTATAGAGGCGTCGCCCTCGAATGGCAGAGTCAGATCTTCCGGCTCTTCCTGTTCGACGTTGTAGAACAGCGAGAGCTCGTCCAGCGCCGCGCAGAGTTCGTAGAAGTGCGCCAGGTAGGTCCCGAATTGCGACAGGCCGACGAACACGCCGGTCAACACCAGCTCCGCCGCAACGAGCTGCCCCAGGGACAGCTGCCCTTGAATCACGAGCCAGCCGCCCAATCCCAGGAGGCCGGCGCTGGCCGCGGCGTACAGGAACAGGAAGCACAGCGTCTGTGCGAAGTGATGCCGAAAGTGCTTCTGATGGCGATCGATGTATTCCGTCGTAACGCCGTCGGTACGGCTGAGCGCTTCGGCAATATGCCGTTCGGATTTGAAGAATCCGTTCGATGCGCCAAGCCCCTCGAGCCAGGCCGCGGTTGCGTGTTTCTTATGCGAAACCTCGACGGCGCTGCGAATCGCGCGCCCGCCCCAGATCAGCCATATCAGCCAGATCAGCAGGATCACCACCAGGTTGAACGCGAGAAACAGCGGGTGATACATCGATACGAGCACGAAGCCGAAGCCGGCCTGCAGCACGACGGTAAAACCGCCGACCAGTATGGTCGGCACGGTTTTCTGCACGATCAGGATGTCGAAGTAGCGGTTGAACAGCGAGCCCTTGTTGTAATCCTGAAAGAACGGATTCAGTGCGTACACCGAGCGCAGGGCAATTTCCGACACCATGCGGGCATAGAAGCGCCGGCCGAACAGATCCATGAGATGGATCCTGAGCGCGTTCAGCAGGCCGGCGGTCAGCAGCAGCACGAACAACGATACGGAAAGCACCAGCAGCGGCGTCGTCAAACCCGTATGCGCCACCGTGTTGACCAGCATTTGCACCGAAATGGGCAGCGCCAGCGACAAGGCGCTAATGCCTATGCCGTAGACAATCGCGAGAAGATAGTAGTTTTTTTCGGCGCCGAGAATCGAACCGAAAAACGAGAAGATCTCCCCAATGGAGACGTTTTTGGTCAGTGCCTGATCGCTCATGGTTCCGCAATGCTCCCCGTGCCGGTTAAGTACTCTGCGCGGCCGGCGCGATGCGGCGGCCGAAGCGAAAGGCTTAGTGTATGACTTTGATCTTAAGAAACAGTCGCTTACAGCATACCGTTACAACCGGAAACAGACTAGCGCAAATGCGACGCATGCCGGTCTCAAGTAGCATCCGGGTTTGCTTGCGGAGATTCAAGGCGGTATGAAACCGCCGCACAGGGTGACCGTTGGAGTAAAACTTTTGAGGCCGCTGCCCACAGCGCAACAACCGTGGCTTGACCGAGACTTCTCCAGATACAGAAAAGCCGCCCGAAGGCGGCTTTTCTGTATCTGGAGCGGGAAACCGACTCCATCAGCGCAACGGAGCTTCGCGTTCCCACAAAAACCCGACGGCGTAGGGAGACCACGGTGACTGGCACCCAGACGAGCTACCGGGGCTGTAAACCAAACCCAACCGAACATGGACTGACCGCAACCTGCCGCAGATACAAGAAAGCCGCCCGAAGGCGGCTTTCTTGTATCTGGAGCGGGAAACCGACTCAATAGGATCGAAACGCCGTCGGATCTCCTCCGAAAACCGATCATGTAGGGAAACCACGATGACCGGAACGTCGAGCAAACACCGGGCTGCTACCCTCACCGCAACGACCGTGGCTTGACCGAGACTTCTCCAGATACAGAAAAGCCGCCCGAAGGCGGCTTTTCTGTATCTGGAGCGGGAAACCAGGTTCGAACTGGCGACCTCAACCTTGGCAAGGTTGCGCTCTACCAACTGAGCTATTCCCGCGGAGGGCTGTGCATTCTAGCCGCTCGCCTAGTTGTGTCAAGAAAATTACGTCAATTTCCGCGATTTCAAGAGCCTGCACGAGTTTCCACCGATAAACCGCCGTTTCGGCGGTCGCATCCGGCTATTTCTTCCCCCGCGGGCGCGAGTTGCGCGGCAGATGGTAGCGGACGTTGTTCTGATTAACCTCGATGATGCGCTGCTTTTTCAAAGTCGCGATGAGTTCGTCGAGCTGCTCATCCGTAAACCGCTCGGCAATCAGGCTACGAATCGTGTTCTTAAGAGTCGATACTTTGCGCGGTACGGACCGACCGCGCGATTTCAGGTTCTTGACGATTGCCTGGATCTGCTCATCCTGGCTGGTACCGGCCGAAATCCGCAGGGACGGTATCTCGGCTACGTCCGCAACGCGTTTTGCGCCGATGTTGCGCTCTTCGTTCAGATGCCGGATCACCGGGTCGAAGCCCCGGTCGCGGCTAACCACAAAAAACTCGGTGTCGGGATGGCCGGCGGCGAGCTCGCCCAGATAAAAGGCAATGTGAAAGTCGAGCGCATTGCGCCCGCTGCCGCTAATGAACACGTATTCGGCGCGGTCGCCGAGCTTCTGCATCGCAGCCGCCAGATTAACCGGCACCTTGGTCTGGTTGGCGCCGACAAAGACGCGCACCTCGAACGGCCGCTTGGTCAGAAGCTCCAGATTGCGGGGCTGGACGTTTTCGAAATCGACCAGCACGAAAGCGCTCGTTTTCTCACTCAAGAGTTTAGTCCTTGCCCGCGGTCGCACCGGTCATGCCGATGCCTTCATCGACGGCCAGGCTGCTTTCAGATAGGCGTACATCGAATAAATCGTCAACACGGCCGCCGCGATCAGCAGGTAGTAACCCACCCGGTAGATATCGATCCCAAACAGGGTCTCCTGCCAGACCATAAACGCGATACCGAACATCTGCAGGGTCGTCTTGAGCTTGCCCGAGAACTGCACCTTGACCGTGTTCCGCTCGCCGATCGTCGCCATCCACTCGCGCAGCGCCGACACCGCAATCTCGCGGCCAATGATGATCATCGCAATGATGTCCTCCCAAAGGCTCGACTGGGCCTGCACCAGCATCACCAGCACGATGACCACCATCAGCTTGTCCGCAACCGGATCCAGGAACTCGCCGAACTTCGACATCTGGTTGAAGCGCCGTGCAATCCAGCCGTCGATCAGGTCGGTCACGGCCGCGATGCCGAACAGGATCGCCGCAACCGGGCGGGCGTTGTCGAACGGAGCGTAGAACAGGATGACCACGACAGGGATCGCTGCGATTCGAAACAGCGTAAGGATGTTCGCTAGGTTGAGCTTCACGGGATGGCGACCGTCAATTGCGTTGGATTCAGGAAGGATGATCAAGGATTATCAGCGTGCAGATCATTGTATATGGTTTCGGCGAGCCTGCGGCTAATGCCGTGCACCTTGACCAGATCGTCGACCCCGGCAGCCAGCACGCCCTGCAGGCCGCCGAACTGCTTGAGCAGCTCGCGGCGGCGCTTCGGACCCAGACCCGGGATCTCCTCCAGGCGCGATGTACGCCGCGCCTTGCCGCGCCGCTGCCGGTGCCCGGTGATTGCAAAG
>JBCBSC010000002.1:0-295169 GCA_039819385.1 Pseudomonadota bacterium
GCAAAAAATAAACCCGGCCCCTTTTCTCTTTAAGAAAGCCCCGCCGGTAACGGCGGGGCTGTGTGTCACCTGGTCAGGCGCTCTTAACGTTCCAGAATGCGCAGGACCACGCGGCGGTTGTCCGCTTTACCGCTGGCCGTCGAATTGTCGGCGACCGGCTGCGTTTCTCCGTAGCCGCGGACCGTCATGCGATCGAGCGCAACGCCTTTCGATGCCAGATAGTCGCGCACGGTTAGCGCGCGGCGCTCGGACAGGCTTTCGTTGTACTCGGCGGCACCGTCGCTGTCGGTGTGACCGCCGACCTCGACGCGAATGCTCGGGTACTTGTTGAGCGAAGCTGCCGCGTCGTCGAGCACGCGTGTTGCGCCGGGCAGCAGGCGATCGGAGTTCGATTCGAAGTTGACGCCGCGAAGCACGATCTCGGCGCGGATTTCGCAGCCCTTAATGTCGACCTGAACGCCGGCAGCCGTTTCCGGGCATTCGTCGATGCGATCGACCACGCCATCGCCGTCCGTATCCAGTTCGCAGCCCTTTTCGTCGACGCTGGCGCCGCGTACCGTGTTCGGGCATTCGTCGCGATCGTCGCTGACGCCGTCGCCGTCCGAATCGAGCGGACAGCCGCGTGCATCGACGCGCACGCCCATTGGCGTGGCGGGGCACTGGTCGAGTGAATTGACGACACCGTCGCCGTCGTCGTCGAGCTCACAGCCCGCGGCGTCTACGGGTGTGCCGGCAGGCGTCCCCGGACAGCGATCGATCGAATCGTTGACGCCGTCGCCGTCACTGTCGCTGACTTTGACAGCCGCTGCGCCAAACGGAAACTGCAGGCCGAGGCTGAAGAGGTCGTCGTCGAGCGTCGAGCTGCTGGCCGTTTCCCAGCGGTGCCGCCATTCGCCGCGCAGTGCCACGTCGCTCGAAAACAGGTCGAGGTAGAAGCCGAGGCCCGCCGACGTCATGAAACCGCTACGGTTGTTGCCGAGGTCCGGGTTCAGGCGGAACCCCCCGACGCCGGCGTGAGCGTAGGGGCTGAAGCGGCTGGCGCGCGCGAATACGCGCTGCAGATCGAGACCGACGCCATAGTGCTGCTCTTCGGCGGTGTTATCCGTGTTCCCCAGCATGAACAAACCTTCGATATTCCAACGGTCGTTCAATGCCCGTCCAATTCCGAGCTGTCCGCCGTCGAAGTCGTCCTCGGCGTTGCGTTCGTCGTCGTACTGACTGTAAGTACCCATGATCGAGAAGTAATTTTCACCCGCTTCCGCCTCGGCCGCAGCCGTTCCGGGCAGCGCTGCAAGCAGCGCCATCGAGCACGCCCAAAGTGCCAGATTCTTCATGTTTCGCTCCTAACATGGTTTAGATCCAGACCAAACCGTACAACACAGTGTTCTCAAGACAAGCTGGTTCGAAAAGGCCGCGCGTGATAAAAGCGCGATCCCGCCCAAGGTCGGGGGCAATACATCGATTTGCCGAGCGTATCAGCGCCGGTTTCGAGGCCCGACTACCAGATCGGGTAGGGGACCGGGCCCGCAAATTCGACTAGTGTGGCGGCATGGTTCGACATGCCGGACAGCAAGCGAATAGCGCTCGGGCCTACGAGGCCATAAAGAGCAGTCTGGTGGCATACGAGTTGCCGCCTGGCTCGCCGATTCCGGTAAGAGTGCTTGCCGAGAACCTGCATGTGAGCCCGCGGCCGGTGCGAACGGCCTGCTACCAGCTCGTCGGCGAAGGTTGGGCGATCGACGTTGGCCACTACGGATTTCTCGCGTGGAATCCGGACGACAATGCGCTGCTTGGTTTGTACGAAGTCAGCGAGCAGGTTCTCATGTCCGCTATCGACGTGGCGTCGATGGCCCGTTCGGCGACGCTGCGATCTCCCGGTCCGGTGCAGAAAGTCCACGAAGACCTCTGGCGGCAGAGTTTGGTCGACTACGATCTGGCTACCCGCACGGGCGATCTGTTTTCGGCCATTGTCGAAGTGAGCGGCAACGCAATGGCAAAGAATCTCATGGATGAGTGCAACGCTCGTCTTCACTTCCTGCGGCTGATGGAGAGCCTTCACATCGATGACGCCAACGACGAACTCATGGCTCTGTGTGAATTGGCTTTGGTCGCGCGGCACGACGCGTTGAAACGCGCGGTCGACATCTACTTTCGCCGGCGCTATGCGTTGTTGCCGAATCTGGTCAAGCTCGTTCCCACCCGGTAGCGTCACAACAGGCCATGCTGATATCCGGCGGTCGCGCGCCCTCGCGATCGAAGGAGAGTTCCGCGGGACCGCTCGTGACCGCCAGTGCGGCGCTGTCGCGGCGGCCCGCCGTATAGCCCGCCGTATAGCCCGCCGTATAGCCTGTCGTATCGCAGACGATGCGCCGCCTGAAACGACGCTATGCGGCTGAGCGATTACGTAGAACAGGTGAGCCAGGCGGACTCATCGGATACGGTGTTTGCGCTATTGCGCGCTGCCGCCGACGATCTCGGATTCGACCGGCATGCCTACTGCGCACTGACGCGACGCGGGTATTTCAGAGCGGCTGCGAACACGTCGCCGGCACTCGCACACAGTTTTCCCGAATCCTGGAGCGAGCGCTATGTGGAGCTCGGCTACGTGCATAGCGACCCCGTCATTCAGCACGCCGCCGAGTTGGACAACCCGTTTCTGTGGGACTCGCTGGGTTCGAGTTTTGCACTGGACAAGCTACAGACCAGGCTGCTGCGCGAGGCGGAAGACTCCGGGCTCAACAACGGCGTCGGCATTCCGCTGCACGGTGCGCGCGGGAGTCTTAGCCTAATGTCGTTTGCCTCGAGCAGCCGTCACCCGAACCCAACGCCGGTATTGCCCCATTTGCACGTTGTGGCCAGCCAGTTTCACGCCGCCTATACTGACCTCGTTCGGAGTCCGGCCGTATCCACGGGGATTGCGCTTTCGCCGCGGGAACGCGAGTGTCTGCAGTGGACCGCCTGCGGTAAGACGGCCTGGGAGGTTGGCATGCTGATGCGAATCAGCGAGAACACCGTGAAGTTTCACTTGAGGAACGCGATGAAAAAACTGGATGCGACAACGAGCATTCAAGCGGTCGTCAAGGCGATCAACCACGGCCTGATAAGACTCGACTCCCGCCTGGGTTTGGGCTGATGCACCGTCAACCCGCGCTGGCCGGGACGGTGTTTTGCAGCGTCTTTCTGCTGTCAGGTCTTAGTGCTTGTGGCGTCACGGACGAAAGCGAACCCGCGGCGCTCTCCATAAGCAACGTTACCGTGATTGACGCTCGATCCGGCGCTCTGCCGGGCCGGACCGTGATCGTCGACGGCGATCGCATCGTTGCTGTCTACGCCGTGGGTGCCGAATCGGTCGAGACTCTCGAATCCGTAGACGGTACCGGCAAGTTCCTGATCCCTGGCCTCTGGGACATGCACGTTCACTTGAGTTACGACGATCGTTTTACCGCAACCATGCCCGAGACGTTCATTCGCTACGGGATTACCAGCGTCCGCGATACCGGCGGGCTGCTCGCCAGGCTGCTGCCCGTCGTTCGGCGAATGCGCGCCGACGATGCCATTGCGCCGCGGGTCTTTTTTAGCGGTCCTTTACTCGACGGCAACCCGGTCGTCTACGACGGCGTTGACGTACCGGAGCTCGGCGTCGGCAACGACACGGCCGAGGAGGCCGCGGCAAACGTTGCGCAATTGAAGGAGCAGGGCGCCAGTTTCATCAAGATCTACGAAATGACCAGCCCCCAAGTCTTCGCCGCGCTCGTCGAAGCTGCGGAGCGGTACGAATTGCCGATTGCAGCGCACGTGCCGCTGTCAATGCGTGCGTCGCAGATCGGGCCGTCCGTTTCGTCTATCGAACACTTGCGCAACGTCGAGCTGGACTGTACGGCCGACGCCGAGAGTCTTCTGGAAGCGCGGCGTGAGACGCTCGCCGGAGACGCGGGAGGCAACGGCTTCAAGCTGCGCTCGGCCATACATCGTATGCAGCGAATGGATGCTATCGGGAGTCTGGACGAGGAGACCTGCGCGCGCGTGCTCGGCATGCTCGAGACAAGCATTCAGGTTCCGACCGCGCGCCTGAATACCCTGAATATGTTTCCGGCTTTCGAGCGCGATGACTGGGCCGAGGCCGTTGCCGAGATGCCGGCGGAGGTGCGCATGGAATGGGGGGATTCACCGTCCTGGTTCAACCCGGATCCCGCAGAGCGCGATCTTCGCTTCGCCCGCTACACGCTGGACATGATTCTGCGTATGCACCGTGCGGGCGTGCCGGTCGGCGCCGGCACCGACACGCCGATCGCCTACGCAATTCCCGGTTACAGTTTACACAACGAACTGGAAATTCTGGTGGCCGCCGGACTGACGCCGCTCGAAGCGCTGCGCTCCGCCACCGTTGTTCCTGCAAGCTTCTTTTCTCTGCAGGACGAGATGGGCGCAATAGCCCCGGGCATGCGCGCAGACCTGGTGCTGCTCGACGCGAATCCGCTGGAGGATATCCGCAATACCCGGCGTATCGATCTCGTGATCGCGCGCGGCCGGATCATGCCGTAGCGTTTCCCGGCTATATCCTCGAATACCTGTGGGCAAGATAGGCGCCGCCAGTGAGTGCGATCGACGCAAGTCCTATGCGCAGAGCAATGTAGCCAAACTGCTGTGTGGCCGAGGCGGCTACCGCGGCCGCCACAACAAGAGCGCATAAGGTGGGACCGAGGAAGTAAACAAGGTTCTTGCCGAACTGCCATTGCCGCCGGAAGGCGAGTTTGGCGATGCCGGCGCCGGCAAGGGCGAAGCCGATCGTCTGCACGAGGAAGTAGATCGACCGCACGACGATCATGCTTGGTGCGTCTGGCTGTGACGCCAGAAAACTGGCCGACTGGCGTGCGACGTAGAGTTCCCAAAAATCCATCATGATCCACGCGGCTGCCGAGACCGCCACAACGAGTCCGAGCGTTCGCGCGCCGTCCGAGCGCAGGCGCAGCCCCGTGAGAAACGGCATCGAGCGGAGCGTCTGCCGCCAGTACCAAGAGCGTGCTTCGGCTTCCGATTGGCGCAACTGCAGAGCGTACCCCTCGGCAAGGTCCCCGAGCAGGTACGATCGGTGCGGCTGTGGCGTCAGGCGGCTGACCAGCGCCTCGGCGATTGCGGGTGGCGCGGACCGCGGCCTTAGACTTCGAGTGTCTGGCGCCACGGCACCACTCCCTCGAGCATGTTGTTGAGGGCGGTGACGGAGCGTTCGAGCTGTTCGCGGCCGAGCGGTGTGAGGTCGTAATAGCGTTTGGCGCGTCCGCCGCGCTGCGGCGTGGCTTCTCCCGTACGGGATGTGATGTATAGCTTGTCCTCCATGCGCGACAGCGTGGCATACAGCGCTCCAACCGTAACGCTGCGCCCGGTTCTCGCTTCTATTTCCTCACGGATCGTCGAGCCGTAGGCGTCGTCGCCAAGCCTGAGCAGCGCGGCGAGGACGAGAATCTCGAACTCCCCCAGATTCCGGTTCTTTGGCATCCTGGAATTTAATCCTTTACAAAGTAGAATAAATATAAAATACTACAAAGTAGAAGATATAGCGGAGCTGCTCACGCGGGTCAAGCGTAGCGGTGCTTTAAGGGAGTTACGCAATGCGCACATTCATACAGAGAACGGCACTTGTCGCGGCCGCGCTGGCCGCGTTTTGCCACTTCGGTCCGAGTCATGCGGAGCCGCGGAACTATGTATTGGATAACGATCACACGCATGTCGTCTGGCAGGTGAATCGCTTCGGGTTTACCAACACCGTCGGAACTTTTACCGAGATAACGGGCAAACTCGAGTTCGACGAGGCCGCACCGGACGCAAGCTACGTGGTTGCGGAAATTGCCCTGTCGGGACTCCGATCGGACCTGGCTGAACGTGAGGAGATCGTTCGAGGCGCTTTTTGGCTCGATGCCAAGGCGCATCCTTCCATCAGCTTCGAGTCTCGCACTGTGCAGTTCGTCGATGACGAGACCTGTTCGACTCAGTGCGGAGTCGTCGAGGGTGACATGATTTTGCGAGGGGTGAAGGCGCCGCTGAATCTAAACGTCAAGATCAACAAGATCGGGCTGGACCCCGTTCTTGGACGCCGTGCCATCGGATTTACGGCGACCGGGTCTTTTATGCGCAGCGCGTACGGCGTAAAGACGGCCGTCGGCTTGATCGGGGACGAGGTCACTTTTCAGATCGAGGCGCTGGCGATCGCGGCGCGCGATACCGATGCAGACGATCTTTGAGGCAAAGCGGATGCTCTGGGGCCGTGTGCTGATCCTCGCCGTCGCTGGCCCGGTTTATGGCGGTCTGACTATCCTGGGCTGGATTCACGGTCTCGAGCACTGGGTCGCATTGATCCTGATCGGCGCCGTGGGCAAGGTCGCGGCGCTGCTCGCGCCTTCGGCTCCCATTCGCCATGCATTTGCAGCCGGGTTCCTGACAGCGGTCGCCGCCCTGCTGGTGCAGGCCTTGTTCGCGCCGCTGTATTTCGAAAACAATGCGGGCTACGCGTCGATCGAAATACCGTTTGGTCTGTCGCCGGTAACGTACACGCTCGCTTTCGCTCCGATCGGTGGTTTGCTCGCGGGGCTGCTGGCCATGGCGGCCGCGTGGCTGGTGTCGAGTATGTTGGTTTTGTTGGCGAAGCGGGCATGACGAGCCAGTTCCGGTTTTTGGCCTGCGTCCGGTTCGGCAGCCAAAAGGCCGCGCACAAATTTTTAACCGCATAGGGAGAACATAGTGGATCTCGGGAATTTCTCGGTTAGTCTCGCCGTAAAAGACCTGCGGGCATCGAGGTCGTTTTACGAAAAACTCGGTTTCGAAGTGTTTCACGATCAATCGGCTAACAACTGGATGATCCTGAAGAATCGCAGCTGCGTGCTGGGCCTTTTTCAGGGCATGTTCGAGCACAACATACTTACCTTCAATCCGGGCTGGGATGCGGATGGAAAAGCCGTGGATACCTTCGATGACGTTCGTGCTATTCAGCAACGTCTGAAATCCGCCGGCCTGCAATTGAGCGACGAGGCCGAAGAGGGTGGTACAGGCCCGGATAGTCTTACCTTGGTCGATCCGGACGGGAACGCGGTCTTGATCGATCAGCACGTGCCGGCGCCGGGCGCAGGGTAGCGCCTTTCAGGTAGCGAACATACGCAGTCTATTCAGCCAACGCCTTTCGAACCATTTCCGGCTCGCGGGCGATCACTTTCAAATAGGCTTGCGCGGCCAGGTCGGGCGTTGATCGATTTTGTTCCCAGTCGCGAAGCGTGCCAACCGAAATACCGTAACGTTGCGCAAATTCGTCCTGGCTGAGTTTGAGCGCCCTGCGAATGATCTGCACTTGCGGCGTTCGCTGCATTCGACGCAGTTCGGAATCCGTTAAGGGTGGATTATCCGGATCAAGCGTTTTCTTCATAGTAGTATCTTCGCTCATTCGGTTCCGCTTTCCGCGCTGAAATTATTCGGTGACGTGTTTCGAGTTCTGTGTGAACGATGACCAAAACGAGTGAGTCGGATATCCCGATAAGAATGTACCTTTCTTCATCATAGTCCTTGCGATCGTCAAGTAATTCTATGGCGAACGGGTCTCTGAATACGCGGCAAGCTTCTTCGAAACTCACACCATGTTTGTCAAGATTTGATGCGCTTTTCGCATCGTCCCACTCAAACTCATCATTTAGCATGTATACGGGATTCCCGTAGTTTGGTCAAGCTCGTACATCTATTGCTGTCAGGGCAAAGCTCATATTCAGCCTCCGAAACGATGTAGCAACTTAGCGATGTAGCGAGTGGCGATGTTGGACAGGCACGCGAGGTGTTTGCAGACGTGAGGTGTGCGGAGACGATAGGGCAGGGCCAGCTCAGTGCACAGGCAAGAAAGCGGCCAAGATCGCCTAAAATGTGTCTGTGCCCGGCTTGACGTAGACGAGATGGCGAAGCCAAGTTTGGGCTCACTCAGCAAGGCGTGGAGCGCTGTCGGCTCGCTACGGCCAGGTTCCTCGAGGTGCTAACTCGACTTGCTCGACCCGATCCGGTTAGCCCATTGACGGTGAGCGGCCGCTGAGAGATTAGGGGTCGAACCGAGATTTGTGCCCTCGCGGCCCTATCTGGCAACTCTGAGATATACACCGTACCTGCTGGACCAGCGAAGATTCGACTTTCTGGATGAGCGTGCTGTGTTGATGCCCAGCCATGATCGGCTCATCCAATTAGTGTCAAGAATTGCGGTTCGACCCCTCTTTTTATGAGGGTCAAGACTTTTATGTCGCACAAATGTTGCACAAGCCGGGCGCAATACTCTGCACAAACGATGTGAGAATCAGTACAAGTTAAGTCGTTCCAGCAAGCACGAAACAGGGCGACAATGTGTGTGGATCGATACGTTCTCACATTGGTAGCGGCGGACAAAAATAGCAGGTTTAAGTTCTCCGCAGGAGAGCTAGAAGTGTGACGCTCGCGTGAGGGGCCTACGTTGTGCTATCGAAGCACGCGGCCGTCGATACACTAATTCGAGTAGTGGAGGCACATGTTGCGGCGCATCGTTGTTTGCCCACTCTTCCTAAAGAAAGCCATGTCGATACTCTGCTCATAAAGACGGCAGGCTAATACTGGGCCTCGAGATGCTCAACGATCGCGCGCCGATCGTTCGGGTCCAGTAAGCCCTGGAACTCCATCTTTGTACCCGGCGCAAATGCTCGTGGGTTAGCAAGAAACGCGTCTAGCGATTCCGCGGTCCACCGGGTGTCGCCGTTTTCCGAAACAGCGCGCAGGGCATCAGAGTATTCGAATCTTTCCTCCGTGGCGATCGGACGATCCCAAAAGCCATCCAGGCTCGGCCCGACCAGTCTACTGTGCCAGGCGCCGGGCGTCCCGTGACACCCGGAACAAAGCACCGATAAGCTTGCTCCCCGTTCCGCAGTATCCAAGCTCGCAATTTGCGACTCGTCGACGACGTAGTTGCCACGCATTCTCATTGCCGCAGCGAGCTGCTGTTCGGACATCACAACACGAATACTCCGATACGCCTCGGCTTCGATCCTGGCGATTGCCATCTCGAGTCTCCCCATCTCTCGAGCCAGCTCATCAGCCTCGCCTTTGTCGAAGTCGTCCGGGGTAACTCGCAGCAACTGCAGCTGATTTAGATACAGATGCCGAAGTTCCAGAAACCGACGAACCAGGGGCATTTGATCTCCGACAGCAGCGTCAATGACCGCCCGCTGTCGGGAATTCAACAAACCATAGAAGTCTTTGGCAATGTTCCCGCGGTTGGCACCACGCCCACTCTTATGACGGATCGACACGAATCCGAAGAACTGAGCTGGTTGCCCGATCGGGACGATCTCGTTGTCTTCGCGGCGTCCGCTAATCCACGAGAAGCATTTGGCATAAAGATCTTCAAGCAACTTCCAATCGCCGCTTTCGATTCGGCCATCTTCGACTCTTACGTTTCGCGCAGACTCTGACGCGGCCTCCGGGTCGAGTCTCCATTCCGCCACTAGGCTTGACTGGTAGCTGGACATCAGATCTTCAAAAGCTGCGTACGCTCGCGCCTCATGAATCGCTATCTCAGAGTTCAGAAGTGAGAATCGTTCCCCCAATTCCGCCAGGTTTGCCTCGTCAAACGGCGTGCCCGTATACAGGTGATCTTCCAGAACTGACAGGATCTCTTCGCGAACTGCCCACCATTCATTCAGTGTCGCCCGCTCACTTCGAACCGCATCCGCTATGACATCGCGTTGATCTTCGGAGGCTATCGAGAACATTGCGCGCCCCAAAAGGCCTCGGTTGGCCGCTCGCCCACTCTCGTATCGAAGTGCGACAAAGCCGAAGAACTGAGCGTTCTTGCCGATTGAAAGCTTCTCGTTGTCAGCCGGAGAGCCTGTTATCCAGGTGAATCCTTTGGAAGCCATCGCCACCTGCGTTTGCTTCTTGCCGCGCAGACCGCTGTACTCCCCGGCACTCCACGTTTGCGAGTCCTCGGCGTCGTTTCTTACTCCACCCTTTCTTGCGCTGTCCTGTGCGAGGCTTGAGCCGGCGAACATGCACAGTAGAACAACCAATAACAAGTGAGTTCGAGTCAACATCTGGATAACTGTAACTGTAACTGTAACTGTAACTGTAACTGTAACTGTAACTGTAACTGTAACTGTAACTGTACTTTGCGGATAGAAGCGATTGTCGATTGTATCCGACCGGGAACAAAGATCTAGGAAACTAACGGCCGGAATCTCCTTGGTTTCTACGAAATTCGTACACACTTGGCGCCTACGCTCTTAGCTCCAGCCAGGAATCGGGAGTGGCTATGTTTGGGAAAGTACGTATCTACCTGGAAGCGGGACTTTACAGCACCTTGATCGTCCTGGTGGCATGCTCTGGAAGTGGTGGCGACGGCACTACCGGAGACGACACCAGCGGTAATGGTGGAGGCGTCGGATCTTCGGAGCAGGGAAACGCGGGCACGCCCGGGATATTGCATGATGCTTACCAGTATTTTGGGGCCAACGTTGCTATAGCATTGGATGGATACGACGTCGTTCTCGAAGCAACCGGACGACCAGACCATACGTCTGCGTATTGGAATCCCAGCAATGCTAGTGGGTTGTATGTCGAGCCCGACCCAACTATTACCACCGTATCTCGGATGTCTCCCGGATACATCGAGGATTACAACAATCTGTATACACTCCGGGTAGCGACTAGCCCGAGTCTCGCGACCAGTTCATCAGCGACATCACTCGGTCCGGTCGGTATCGCAATCAGCGGCGCGCCCGTTTTCAACGATCAGGAAGGCCCAAACGACAATCTAAATACTGGCGTGATATCTGGATTCGATCGCAATGGCGCGCATACAGGTCCAGAAACCTACCACTACCACCTCGAGCCTCGGGCGATCAGCCATGACGACGGAGAACTTATCGGCGTCATTGCCGACGGTTTTTTCCTCTACGGCAGGCGCGACCACAGTGACGACGCAGCATACCCGACGGATCTCGACCCCTCCGGCGGCCACTTCGGTGTGACTCAGCATTCTGGCGGCGTCGAGGAATACCACTACCATATAACGAACGACACATATCTCGGCAGCTACTACCTGTTGTTCCCGGAGGACTACCAGGGAACGCCAAACTCGATCAGTCGCTAACGGACGGCTGACAGCGATGTACACATCTCGAAGAGACGCTATCAACCTGTTCATCGTCTCTGCATTGTCGCTAATTGCCGCAGTCGGTTTTGCGGCTTTGGCATTCTCTAGTGGCAAACCACGGGTCATAGACCTGACCGAAATCTCGATCGACAAGACAACCGGTTTGCGTATGTACGAGGGACAACCCTTCAGCGGAGAAGCCCGCCTGTACCTTGTTGATGGCACATTGGCTCGGGCTGAGCAATTCAAGAAGGGTCGCCGACACGGTTTTCTGCGCATGTGGTTCCCGGAAGGCACGCCCAGCTTCGATTCGAGCTATGAGGCAGGTAAGCGAGATGGCACAACGGTCAGCTGGTGGGATAACGGCAACCTGCGTTCTCGGACACATTATGTCGGCGATCAACCAGACGGTGTCGCCTGGAGCTGGTATCGCACCGGCGAAAAGTTCAAGCGCTACAACTACGAGGCGGGTCAGCCCGTGGGGATTCAACGAGGTTGGCGCAGGAATGGAAAGCTATTCAGCAATTTTGAGTATCGAGAGGGAAGGGCGTATGGACTCCGTAATTCAAACTTATGTGTGGAACTGGAAGATGAAATGGTTGCGTACAGCAACTAGCGTAACGCTGATGTCGCTTTTCCTGCCGGCACTCGCAAGCGAGGACGCGCTGCCGTTCTATGACTCAGCAGAGTTTACGCCTCGCTGGTTTGACCCCGACGCGGTGGAGCTGATCGACTTCCACCGGATCCCTTCGTTCAGCTTCATAAATCAAGACGGCGAGGAAATAAGCGAGCAAGACGTCGCCGGTGGCGTCTATGTTGCGAACTTCTTCTTTACTTCGTGCTCTGGAATCTGCCCGGCGATTCGGAAGAAACTCTCCCTGGTCCAAGCGGAGTTTCTTGACGACGACTACGTAAAAATTCTGACTCACTCGATCCGCCCAACGACAGACTCTGTTGACATGCTGCGCGCCTACGCCAGAACAAACGACATTCAAAGCGGTAAATGGCACTTGTTAACCGGTGAGAAAGACGCGATCTACCGACTGGCGAAAGAGGCCTATTTCGCTGACGAGGACTTGGGCGAAAACAGAGGGGGCGATAACTTTCTACACACTGAGAATCTACTGCTCATCGATGAAAACCGCCACATACGCGGCGTATACAATGGCCTTAGTACGTCAGCCGTCAAGAATTTGATTGCAGACATTCGACAGCTGAAGGCTGGGAGTTCTCCCTAGAGAGAGTCTATAGTCCAGGATAACTTTTAGGAGCAAACGCCAGGGCACTTGACCCCGACGAATCCAAAGGAGTCTAGTGACCGACGGTGCTCACGCTATCCAGAGTTAGCCGTCTCCGAACCAGTACTCTTGAGCCTGGCTCGTGTTCCCCTTCTCACGTTTACTTCAGTCATTCTCGAGTATTGGCGCAAGCGTCCGAATGAGCGACACGAGTACATGAATAGAGAGGGTTGGCGCTTCTCGGACTATGGTACTTCGCGAAACTCCTAGTGCTTATGCATTCGCCGAAGTGTCCTGCTTACTTGACGCCTAGCGACTGAAACCGTTGAGCAAAATAGTGCTATTTTGGAGTCGACCAATCGGTGGCGCAGAACCAAAAAACAGGCAGGCCAATATTCGGTTCAGGTCGGTAACTATATAGACTCCAAAAATATTATTTAACTATATGATATTCAAGCAATTTTCAGTAGCCCCGATGATGGCCTGGGACCGATGCTTTTGAAAGCAGTCAATTTTTCAGCGAGCTATGAGCGCTCAAAGTTTTATGTCGCACCAGGAAATGGCACTACTCTGTGCAAACGTGGTGAAAATCGGTACGAGTTAAGTCGTTCCAGCGAGCACGGAACAGGGCGACAACGTGTGTGGATCGATACGTTCTCACACCGGTAGCGGCGGACAAAATTAGCAGGCTTCGGGTCTTCGCAGGCGAGAGTTCTTTACCAGGAGTTGCATAGCGGATCACCACCGATTCCGGCCGTAAGTGTGTGCAACTGCTAAGCGTCACACGCATTTGGCAAGCTGCTGTCCGGGATTTCGGCCGCCACTACGGCCCAGAAGCCAATAGAGCTCCTGTTTGTCGGTCAGGTGAGAGCGCTGTATCTCGACGTGTATCTGTGCTCGATGATCAGAGACCGTTTTCTCTGGCGCTTTAATGTGCCGAGTGAGCGTTTCGGGGCCATCGGTGTCGATCCGTCTCCTCCAACGGTGGGAACTGTCAGCCTTGCTCCAACAAGCAGCGCCGTCGAGCGAGGTTGTGTTCTTGGCTTGCAAACTATAAGTGCATGGATGCATTTAAATTGCAAATATAAGGCCACCAGTGTAAGTTGTATCGACGCAGTTTCAATGCATTAGTGCGGTTGTGCTCGTGGCGTTCAGTTCAATCCGGTTTTTCGCCGACAAAGATCAATCCAGTTCCACAGGGTGCTTTGGGTCTGCGCTGCCATTTACAGTGGGGGGCCACATGCGTATTTCTTGTGTACTACCGAGGTGTTGTCTTATTGCCTTAGCTTTCGTCGGCTTTGATGCAAACGCGCAGATCGCCGCAGAGTGGATGGAGGGAAAATGGGGCGTCAGTTACCGAATTCCTGCGGGTGACGAATCGCTGGATGGGACGCATCCAGCGTCGAGCTGGAAAAGCCAGGTCGGAGACTACGAGGTGCAGGACGCGGTTGACCATATCGCGGCGATTCCCGGCGTCACCTGGGTAATGATCAATATTACCAATGGAGCGTTCGGCGACCGTTTTACCGCCCCGCTGTCGACCGTCGAGAGCATCAATCCGTTGTCGACGCCGACGCGCGACCTGTTCCAGGAGCTCGTTGACGCGTTCGATGCGGAGGGTATTCGTGTAATAGCCTACATCGCGACGCAAGGTCCGGCGATGCTCAAACACGGGGCGGAAAGGGCCATCGACTTCGATGACACAATTCCCAATTGCAAGGCGTCTCGACCGGAGCCTACCGATGCGGACAGCCAAGTTTATTGTTCCGCGAACATGAACCGTTGGCGAGACGAAGTTCTCAGCCTGTATACCGGAACCGAATCCCTCCACACCAAGTTCAAGATGGCGATGGCCGATGAAGTCGTCGAGCTGTTTGCCGTTCGATACGGCAACAAAATTGACGGCTGGTGGTTCGATCACGCGGGCTTCGGCGATATTCCGCGCTTGCGCTCAGCGGCATTGCAGGGCAATGCAAACGCGATATTCGCGTTTAACGATGGGCAAAAGGTACCGCTGACCAACAACAACCCTGGTGACGAAGACTACACCTTTGGTCACCCTACGCCGGTTGCGCAGGCAGTGCCGCAGGACGATGTTAATCTGCCGATGCTGGAGTCAATAGAAAATCCCGGCCCGATCTTCTACGGGCCGCAGAGTCAGGAATCCCTGGGGCATATGTTCATGCCGTTTCAGGAGGCCTGGAACAACGGCCAGACTGTCTTTTCCGTCGCCAAGGCGTCGGAGTGGCTCGACCGCGCAACGGCCGCGGGCGGCGCCATCACATGGTCCGTCGCACAGGAGGGGGATCTCAGCGCGGGCGAGCCCCGGGTGTTAGCCTCGGCACAAACCGAACTGATGACCCGAGCGCAATTCAACCGGCAGTCCGACTTGATAATGAAGTTCGAAGGGCTTTCGGGAACCACGGCATTCGATGACTCGATCAATAGCTGGACCGCCTCTGCCACCGGCGGATCGACGACCGCAGACGTGGCGAGGGGCAACGTCTTGTCTTTGACGGGCAGCGATTCACTGTCGGTGAACGGTTACAAGGGTGTGTCCGGCGGCGCGGCGCGATCGACGTCCGTCTGGGTAAAAACTCTGGATGACAAAGGGACAATCGTCGATTGGGGTAGCAGCACGAACTCCCAGCGCTGGTGGCTCCGGTTGGTCAACGGCAAGATCAAGTTGATCTTGCAGAACACCAACGTGGTTGGTACTACCGCTATCAATGACGGTCAATGGCATCACATTGCCGTAGTCGCCACGGACGACAGCATCAGCAACATACAGGTGTATGTCGACGGCGCGCTGGAATCGACGACGACGACCGGAGGTACGATGAATACCGTCGTTTCCGCCGATGTCGTGATTGGCGGCGATCTTGAAGCGGAGCTGGATAATCTGGTGGTCCACGATCGTGCGCTTTCCGCGGCGGAGGTGACATATGCGGCATCGGCCGATTCCAATCTGGATCTCGACCTCGCGCTCGATCTGGGATTCGACGAACCCGCACTTTCCAGCACGTTCTCGGACTCAAGCGTTTATGGGCGAGACGGTATCGTACAGGGTGCTCAGACAGGGGTCAGCGACGCGACGCGCGGGTCCGTTTTTTCCTTCGATGGCGATGACTCGCTGGTCGTCACACCAAATACGTCCGACGCAGCCGTATCGGTCGGTTACAACGGCGTGCCGGGTGAAGAGCCCAGAACAATCATGGCCTGGATCAAGACCTCTGACAGCGGAATCATAGCCCAGTGGGGTAACCATTCAGCGATGAACGGTGAGCAGTTTATCTTTCGTGTCTTCAACGGCGTCCTTCGGGCGAGCGTTAAGGGCGGGAACGTCAACGGTACGACCAATGTTGCCGACGGCAATTGGCATCATGTGGCTTTGGTTGCTCCTGACAACGTGTTGGCTAACCTGGATCTGTATGTTGACGGAACGCTCGAGTCGTCGTCCGTAAGCGGGTCGCAGACAATATTTGACACGTACACGGTGAACAGCTCATACGATCCGATAACGCAGGTTGTGACCCTGAAGTCGCGAGACGTGCTCATCGGAAACCAGTTCATTGGTTCAATGGACGATCTCGTCATACACCAGCGCGCGCTGCGGGATTTCGAGATTTCGAAGGCGGCGCAATAGGTTTGCGCTAACTGGCGCGTTGTTCCAGGCCGCCGAGCTGCCTTTTTCTTTAGCACCACCTGCAAGACCAGTCGAAAGGAAGATCAGGTGTCTACAACTGTGCCCAAGCTATTGACCCTATTTGCAAGTGTTTCTATTTGCGCGTGCGATACGCCGTCCATAACCAAGGATTCGACCGCGACGGAATCAGAGCGGCTTCACAGAATTCACGTGGCCGTAACCGGCAACGATAGCAATCCGGGTACTGCTGAAGAACCGCTTCGAAGCATTTCTGCAGCTGCGTCGATCGCCGAACCCGGCGACACCATCACAGTTCACGAGGGAGTCTATCGTGAACAAGTAAACCCTCCACGCGGCGGAGTCGCGACGGACAAGCGTATTACCTATGAGGCGGCGGCGGGTGATGTAGTCGAGATCAAAGGCTCGGAACAGGTGACCGGTTGGCAGCGGGCAGAAAACGATACCTGGAAAGTGGTGTTGGAAAACAGCTTCTTCGGCGACTTTAACCCATACAATGATGAGTTGAGCGGGCATTGGTTTTACGCGAGTGGTCAGCCTGACAATGTGACGAAGAATGCCGAACGCCGGAAATCTCATACTGGCGCCGTCTACTTGAACGGCGCCTGGCTCAATGAAGCCGCGACTCTCGAAGAAGTCTTAAAACCTGCCGGCACGCAACCGGTCTGGTTCGCTTTCGTTACTGACACGAAGACGTCGATCTGGGCCCAGTTTCCGCAGGTGAACCCAAATCGGGAGTTAGTGGAAATAAACGTGCGTCAGACAGTCTTCTTTCCCGAAGAGCCCGGCCTGGATTACATTACAGTTCGGGGTTTTGCCATGAGCCATGCCGCCACCCCATGGGCGCCACCCACGCAAAAACAGCTGGGTTTGATTGGCACGCATTGGAGTAAAGGCTGGATAATCGAGGACAATGATATCAGCCATGCTGTTACAGCTTGCGTTCAGCTAGGTATTAAAGAGTTCGGCGAGTTTCCAGGAAACGTGCACGGGATGAATGAGATTTTTCGTTTCGCGTCCGAGTCCGGCGAATGGCACCGAGACAATGTCGGCGGTCATATTGTTCGTCGCAATCGCATCCACAACTGCGGCGCAACAGGAATTAACGGCAACATGGGCGCTTCATTCAGTCTAATTGAAGGGAATCATATTTTCGATATTCACCGTGATCGCAGCTGGAGCGGGCTTGAACAGGGTGGAATAAAACTCCACGCTGCCGTCGATACGATCGTTCGCAATAACGTGATCTATAGAGCCGCTCACGGGCGGGCGAGAGCGCTTTGGATCGACTGGCTAGCGCAGGGTACGGTCATTGAGGGGAACGTTTGTTTCGATAACGAAAGAACCGATCTGTTTCTGGAGGTCAGTCATGGCCCGACCCTGGTTAACAACAATGTTTTCTTGTCGAAGACATCTATCACCAGCACCTCGCGTGGGGCAGCTTACGTAAACAACTATATTGCGGGCAGCGTAGTCATATCAGCAACAACACGGAGAACACCCTACGCGGAACCCCACACAACGGAGCTGATTGGTGTGCAGATCAATCAACCGCTGGATGACCGGTTCATGAACAATATTTTCGCGGGTTCAGGTCCAGCGATCAGACCCGGTTTCGGCGGAGTCACAGCAGGCGTTCTGGACGCCCTGCCATTCGATCTGAGCAACAATCTCTACCTGAATGGCACGCTGCCGCCCTCGCAGGAAACGAACCCGCATGTAGTCGTCGGAGCGGATCCTCCGTTCAGTATTGTCCCAAATGGACGGGGCCACTTGCTCGAGTGGAATCTGGATCAGTCCTGGGCAGAAGGCCGGACCCGTCCGGTTGTACGGGCAGCAGATCTTGGGCTGACCCATGTCGGCAAACATCCCTTCGAATATGCGGATGGCACTCCGGTCGTTATCGATCTCGACATGTTCGGGAATGAGCGAAACAAATTGAACACAATGCCTGGACCCGTTGCCACGCCCGGCAAGGGCGCTACTCAGCTCAGCCCCAAATGAGTAGAGAGTGTATCTCTGTATTTGCGCCTGGCGGTAACGGACGCTGAGAGTCAGTAATCGCTATTGAAGTTCTGTGGCTGCTCGTTGGCATGACTCTGAATGTTTGTGTGTTATCAGTTCGCATGGGCTTGTATGAAGGCGATCAGCTCAAGCGGGAGCCGATCGGCTGCAATGCGGAGATCGCCCAGGAATTCTGTATGATTCTTCGATCCGTAGGTTCTGAACTCGGTGTAGACGGAGCCGCCCTGTGCAACAGCGTTGGCATTGATTTCCTGACGATAATTAATCGCCTGTTCGCGGGAATACGGGAAATTGACATGCGATGGTTGCGGTGGGTCCTGAGTGGCGAGGCCCGTCGCAAAGAAGGCGGGCGGATGTTGTGGCGCCCACAAGCCCAGGTGATAGACCGGCGACAGATTATCCCAGTCAGCTGGATCAATGTTTCGAGCTGCGAGCCAGCCCGGACGCTCGGTTTCCGATTGTTGCAGGTCGTAAGTGTGCCCGTCGAGCAATACGAGGCCTGAGATTGCCGAGTGGTCGCCGTAATTCACGGAGTCGACGAGGACTGGGTTCGAGCTGACAAGTGCGGCGAGATGAGCGCCTGCGGAATGGCCCATCAAAACGATTGTCGATTGGCTAAAATTGTAGCCGCCCAGCTCGCGCTTACGCTGAATCGTTGCTACGGCACGCGCGACATCTTTAGCTACTAACTCCAGATCGTCTACTTCTATGGAATCATCGACTAGAGGAGTGCTCTGATCGGTACGCAGTTTCCTGTACTCGATGCTGGCGAACGCGAAGCCATCATCATACAGCCGGTCACCGATTTGCTGGATCGTGGGCGTGTTGTGGGCGCCTGCGACCCAACCACCGCCGTGCACAAAGACAATGAGTTGCCGCGCGTCGTTGCCGTCCTCATAAGTGATGTCGAAACACCTTGGGCATCCCGCCGGGGCGTAAGCGACGTCACTTTCGACGACCTTCTGTGCCATCGCCGACAGATCGGGAAGTGTAAAAAGTGCCAAAAAAACCGTGGCCCGAAAACCTGCTCTAACAAAAAGCAGCATAGCTGTCTCCCTGGTTGTTACTTCGTCTTAAACGAAGATGGAACGTGAATGGCTTCGTATCAATTCGGAGCTGCTCCGATCGGCGGCGGCTCATTTCAGATGTCCTGACTAAACGGAGTAGCATCAATGCGGACTGCGTGCATCCTTAGGTTTGTGCCGGTTGTACCGTTGCTCCAGAACGTCGCCGCTTATGTCCGAAACGCTGCGACAGCCGGTCAAAGTCATGGCAACCCGCATCTCACTGCGGATCAGCTCAAGCACATGCTCGACGCCCGCCTGACCGCGTGCAGCCAACGCATAGACCCAGCTTCTACCTATGAGAACGGAGTCGGCACCGAGAGCCAGCATGCGGACGACGTCGAGACCTGAGCAGACGCCACCGTCGGCCAGGATCGTCAACTTGTTGCCGACAGCATCCGCAATTCGCGGCAACGCCGCTGCGGATGACGCCACGCCGTCGAGCTGGCGTCCGCCGTGGTTGGAAACGACGATGCCGTCCACCCCGGCCGCGGCGGCTTCGCGAGCATCGTCCCGGTCGAGAATACCCTTTATGACGATCGGGCCGTCCCAGTTTTCGCGCACGAAGTCCAGGTCTTTCCACGCAATGGACGGGTCAAAGTTCTTCCCCATCCACGCCATGAAGTCGTCCATGCCGCTCTTCCTGCCAAGCACCGGAGCGACGTTGCCGAGCTGATGGGGTTTGCCCATCAAGCCGACGTCCCAGGCCCATCGTGGCCTGAGCATTGCCTGGAGTACGCGCCGAACGTTTCCCGTTAGCCGGCTCTCGCCGGCCAGGCCGGAGCGGTAGTCCCGGTATCTCGAGCCGGGAACCGGCATGTCCACGGTGAAAACCAGCGCCGAACAACCTGCCTCCCTGGCCTGAGAAAACAGGTCGCGCAAGAACGCGCGATCGCGGATCATGTATAGCTGAAACCAGAAGGGCTCGGTCGCCGCGCGTGCGACTTCGCCGATTGGACATACGCCTACCGTCGATAGCGCAAACGGAATACGGGCTTTTTCGGCCGCCCGCATTGCCTGTACTTCGCCGCGCCGTGCATACATGCCCGCGAGGCCAACCGGAGCCAACCCGACCGGCAGGTCGTATTTCTTGCCGAATAATGTAACGCTCGTGTCGATGTCGGCCGCGCCGCGCAGTACGCGTTGCCTGAGCGCTACTGCCTCGAGGTCCGCAGTGTTCCTCTGCCTGGTGATCTCGGCGTAGGAGCCGCCGTCCAGGTATTCGAACAGGAAGTGCGGGACCCGCTTTCGCGCGATGTCGCGGTAGTCGATTACAGAGGCGGCTCTCACGTGAGTCTCCCGGTCTCAAAGAGACCCTCAGGGGCAGGGCACGACGGTTTGCCGTTGTGTGCCGAGGCCTTCGATACCCAGCTCAATGACGTCACCGGGTTTCAGGTAAGTCGGCGGCGTCTGGCCAAGACCAACGCCTGGCGGCGTACCGGTCGAGATGACGTCGCCCGGCTGCAGGCTCATGAACTGGCTCAGGTAGCTGACGACGAAGGCCGGTCCGAAAACCATGGTCCTGGTGCTGCCGTCTTGATACCGGTGCCCGTTGACCTCGAGCCACATATCCAGTTTCAGCGGATCGGCAATCTCATCCGAAGTAACAAGCCAAGGTCCGATAGGCCCGAAGGTGTCACAGCCCTTGCCTTTGTCCCATTGATTGCCGCGCTCGAGCTGGAAACCGCGCTCGGACAGATCGTTGCACACACAGTATCCCGCGATGTGGTCCAGGGCCTTTTCCTCCGTAACGTAGGAGGCACGCTTGCCGATAACGACGGCGAGCTCGACTTCCCAGTCCATCTTGTCGCTGTTGCGGGGCTGGATGACGTCATCGTTGGGGCCGCAGATAGCGCTTGTTGCCTTGCTGAACATCTCGGGCTCGGCCGGAAGCGGCATCCCGGATTCTTCTGCGTGGTCCGCGTAGTTGAGGCCGATGCACAGAAACTTGCCGACCTTCGAAACGCACGGCCCAAGTCTGGGCGTGCCGTTCACCTCGGGCAATTCAGAGACGTCGATCGAAGCCAGAACGCCGGATGCCAACGTGTTTCCGTCGATATCGTCGACGACGTTCTCCAGGCTGCGGATGTTTCCATTTTCGTCGAGAACGCCGGGGCGCTCCTGGCCCGGTTCGCCAAATCGAAGTAGTTTCATTGTAGTTTCCGTGTCAGGTATTCAGGGTGACGAAACCGCCGTCAATCGGGACATTCGCGCCCGTAATGAAAGCGGCATCGTCCGAACAAAGGTAGGCAACCAGACCGGCAATCTCTTCGGCCGTGCCCATGCGGCCGATCGGCTGGCTCTTCGACAGCTTGTCGAACATGCCGTCAATGTCGTCCGGGTAGTTCTCGGCAAGAAACTGGTCGACGAACGGCGTGTGTACACGCCCTGGCGAGACGCAATTACACCGAATACCGTGGTCTATGTAGTCTCTGGCTACCGAGTAGGTCATCGTGAGGACCGCCCCCTTGGTCATCGAATAGGCGAACCGGTCTGTGAGACCCACCGACGATGCTATTGATGCCAGGTTGAGTATTACTCCGGCTTGCTGCGCTTTCATCACCGGGACCGTCGCCGACAGCGTGTTGTAGACACCTTTGACGTTGACCGAGAACAAGCGGTCGAAGTCTGCCTCGGTGGTTGTCTCGACGTTACCGATGTGCGCTATGCCGGCGTTATTGACCAGTACGTCGATTCCGGTTTGTTCGGCAATCGAAGCAATGACCTTGGCGACCATCGAATGGTCGGACACATCGCACTCGTGGGCTGTACCGCAGCCGCCGGCATCGACGATGGCCTTTATCGTGCCGTCAGCCGCCGTGAGGTCGAGCACGTAAACCTGCGCACCTTCGCCCGCAAGCCGCAGGCAGATCGCCTGACCGATGCCACTTGCGCCTCCCGTAACGATCACCGACTTGCCGGCGAAACGGCTCATTTACGATTCTCCTTCGGCCGTCAAGCCGTAAAACCGCACCGCGTTCTGTCCGCGCACCAGTTGGACTTCCTCATCCGTCAGCGCGCTCAGAAAACTGTCGGTCGCCGCATTCCAATCGGCGTAGCTGCTTGCGAGCGTCAGGACCGGCCAGTCGCTTCCCCAGATAAGCCGCTCCGCACCGAACGTCTCCAGGAGATAGTCGACGTAACGCAAAAGATCGGCGCTTGTCTGATCGGGGGCGGCTTCCGTGACGAGTCCCGACAGCTTGCAGTAGGCGTTGGTCTGCTCGGCCAGTTGCGCCATTAGCCCAGCCCACGGTTGCCAATCGCCTTTCGAGATTTGCGGTTTGGCACCGTGGTCGATGACGCACTTCAATTCCCGGTTACGCCCCAGGAAATCCAGCAGGTAGGGGAGGTGGGCGGGCCTGACCAGCGCGTCGAAACACGTGTTGTTGGCAATCAGCCTGTCTACCGCTGGCTGCAATGCCTTCCTGGCAATCCACGCAGGGTCAGACATGTCCTGCAGCATCGGCCGCACACCGACGAACGACTCGTGTTGCGTGAATTCATCCAGCGCGCCCGCGGCGGCGACCTCGTCTTCGAGGTCCACCCAGCCGACCACACCGGCGACGTAATCGTTTTCGGCGGCCAGAGCCAACAGGTAGCGGGTTTCCTCAACGGTGGGTGCTGCCTGAACCAGGATAGTCTTGTCGATGCCGGCGTCTTGCAACAACGGGAACAGGTCCGCCGGGCCGTGATCGCGATACAAGACACCAAGATCGGGCGTCAACCAACCGTAGTCGTCCCGCGACAGTGACCAGAAGTGCTGATGTGCGTCGATTCGCATCGTCAGCTGCGGCTATCGGTATCGGGAAGTGGCGCATCGCCGTGAATCAGTTGACGATCCTGAAGCGTTTTCCAGAGGTCGGCGGGTATCTCCAAGGCGAATAGGTCGATTGTTTGCTGGATTCGCCGGACGTTGCCGACGCCGGGGATGACGGACACGACCGCCTGATGACCGAGGGGGAACTGAAGGGCGGCAGCGGCCAGCGGAACATCAAACTCGTCGCAGACCGCCTCTATCGCCCTGACTCTGGCGACGACTTTCTCGGGCGCAGTCCCGTAGTCATAGTGCCAGGGTCCGTCGCCCTTTACGCCTGTTGCCAGTATCCCGGAGTTGTAGGCGCCGCCGACAATGACTGAACAGTTCCCTGCAACGCACTTGGGAAAAAAGCTGTCGAGAGCGTTCTGCTCGAGAAGGGTATAGCGGCCCGCAAGAAGAAAGCAGTCCCACTCGCCATGTTCCAGCGCAGCCTCGCATACCTGGAATTCGTTAACGCCAAGGCCAATGGCGCTGACTCTGCCATCGCGGCGCAGCTCGTCCATTGCCCTGTAGCCGCCATCCATCGCGATCGGGAATAGCCGATCGTTGGACTTGCCGTGAGTCACCTCGCCGATATCGTGCATGAACAGGACGTCTATTCGATCGAGTCCGAGCCGTTGCAGGCTGTCTTCGAACGAGCGCATGACACCGTCATAGCTGTAGTCATAGTGTATGTCGAATGGCATCGGCGAAACGAAGCCGTGACGTTCCGGTGCGAAACCGGCAGGTCTTAGCAAACGCCCGACCTTGGTGGACAGGATGTAAGCCTCATCCTTTCGCGCTCGCAAAGCATCACCGACGCGGCGCTCGCTGAGGCCCTGACCGTAGTGCGGAGCCGTGTCGTAGTACCTGAAACCGGCCCGCCAGGCTTTGTCCATGATCGCCGTGGCTTCGGCATTCGAAACGGAGTGATACAGGTTTCCGAGTGACGCGCAGCCGAACCCCAGAGTGTCGACGGACAAAGCAGTTCCGCCAATCCGCCTTTTTTCAACAGTTGCCATGACGGGACACTAGATTGCTTTCACACGTGCGCCTTCGGCAGTTCTGGCGCGCCAGGCTGCGCCGTCCGGGAACTCGTAGTGTTGCAAGGACTCGGGATTCATTTTGATGCTGAAACCGGGTCGTCGGGGGACCTGATAGGCACCGTTGAGCATACGAACGGGATCTTCAAAGTGTTCGTGCAGATGATCGACATACTCGATGACACGGTCACCGATCTCACCCGAAATCATTACGAAGTCGATCATCGACATGTGCTGCACGTATTCGCAGAGTCCGACACCGCCCGCGTGAGGACACACCGGCTTTCCAAACTTTGCGGCAATCAGGTAAACGGTGAGTATCTCATTGAGCCCTGCAAGCCGGCATGCGTCAATCTGCACGACATCTATCGCGTCGCTGGCGATAAACTGTTTGAAGAGAACGCGGTTCTGGCAGTGTTCACCGGTCGCTACCTGCACGTCGTTCAGCGCCTCGCGAATCTTCTTGTGACCCAGCACGTCATCCGGGTTCGTGGGTTCCTCAATGAACCAGGGCTTGAACGGTGTCAGGTGCTGCATCCACTCAATCGCCTCGCCAACTTCCCAGACCTGATTGGCGTCGACCATTAGCTTGACGCTGTCGCCGATGGTTTCGCGCGCGATTCTGCAACGGCGTACATCGTCCTCGACATTCAGTCCGACCTTCAATTTAACATGGCCGAATCCCTCACCGACAGCGTGACGACAAAGCCGTTCCAGCTTTGCATCGCTGTAGCCGAGCCAGCCCGCCGAGGTCGTATACGCCGGGTAACCGTGTTGCTCCAGGTACCGAATACGCTCGTCCCGGGTCGCCGCACCGCGGTTTACGATCCCGAGTGCCTCATCGCGAGTGAGGGCGTCGCTGACGTAGCGGAGATCGACGCAATCCACGAAGGTTTCAGGACTCATGTCTGCCAGCAGCCGCCAGACCGGCTTCTGTTCCGACCGGGCCCAGAGGTCCCACACGGCATTCGCGATGCTGCCGGCGGCCATGTGGACCACGCCTTTCTCCGGGCCCAGCCAGCGAATCTGGCTATCTGACTGTAGCTGGCGATAGAACTCGCCCATGTTTGACTTGATGTCGTCGAGATCGTGTCCGACAACCAAATGCTGCATGGCTTCGATGGCCTGGCAACAGAGTTCGTTGCCCCTGCCGATCGTAAATACGAGACCGTAACCCTGGTCGCCCAACTCGGTCGTGAGGGTGACGTAAGCGGCAGAGTAGTCCGGGTCCTTGTTGAGGGCGTCGGAGCCGTCGAGTGCTTCCGACGTCGGAAAACGCACGTCGACTGTGGACAGGCTGACTATCTTGTTTCCCAATGATTGGCTCCGAGAAATCCGTATATGAAATCGTATTTCATTAATGAAATTCTGTCAATCGACCAGGCTGTCCGCTTTGATTGCGCGTCGATTGCACAAACACAATTCTTATTTGACTGGTGCAGGAGGATTGTGCAGGCTGGTCGCCTCCAACCACTTTCAACATGATTTCAGGGTAGCTATGAGTGACGAGAACGCAGCTCGCGGAAAGAGAAAGAAGGAGTATTCGGCTCCAGCTCTCGAAAAGGGGCTCGACATCCTGGAGGTGTTGTCATCCAAGAACGACGGATTGACGTCCAAGGAGATATCGGCGGCACTCGGTAAGCCGATGGGGCAATTGTTTCGCATGCTGGTGGTTCTGCAGCAGCGCGGTTACGTGACCTACGATGCCCAGTCAGAGCGTTACTCGCTGACCTTGCGTATCTTCGATATCGCCAATCGACTGGCGCCGGTACGAAAGCTGACGCAAGCGGCGACGCCATTGATTCGCGAGTTGTCGGACACCATTCAGCAGTCGTGCCACGTTGTGATCTATTACGATGGCAAGGGCCATATTGTCGTCCAGCAGGATTCCCCATCAGAGCGCATTCTGGTCGTACGTCTCGGTGCCGAGGCTCCATTAGCCGATACCTGTTCCGGGCACGTCCTGCTCGCCTACGCGGATGACGAGCAACGCGCGAAGATGCTCGCGGCGATTCCCGGGTATCACCGCAAATTGTCCAAGACGGCAGCGAAGAAAATTACGGAACGGGTCAGAAGCGCGGGGTATGAAAGTATTCAGAGTGCGCAGATTCAGGGTGTGAGGGATATCGGTTTCCCAATATTCGATCACATGGGCCGCTGCGTCGCCGCGCTTGTGGTGCCGTTTCTGGAGTACCTGGACAGTTCGCACCCGGTCAAAGTAAAAGAGGCGCGAGGCATGATTCAGCAAACGGCGCTACTTGTTTCAGAACGGCTCGGGCACCAGTAGCGCCAGCCAGCCCGTCCAAAGCGCTTTGAATGCATCTGTGAAACTCAGTTGCATATATATTTTCTTTGTGAGACTCTCATCGTCAGCACAGTGAGAGTTTCGCCATGGCCTCATACCCGGCTCATTTCGTAACTCCAGGGCAGCGGGGAGTTCGCTGAACAACAACTGCTTTCCGGCGGCGTCGGAACGCTGTGTTGAATTCGTTCCGGTGACCTTTGGACGCACTATGTACCGATACCCATTTCTCAGGCCGATCGACCGATTCGTATTCAACCGTACTCGCGGGTTTCCGCAGGCCGGCGCGTATCCGGGTAAGCGCTTGTTAGTTGTGGTCGCGAGCTGTCTTCTCTGGGCCTGCCTGCCGGCGGCGCACGCCGACGGTCAGTTGGCAGGTGAAGCCGGCAAGCCGGAACAGGACGAGGTGGAGTGGTTTCGGGATGCCAAGTTCGGAATGTTCATTCACTGGGGCCTGTACTCCCACACGGGCGGCGTGTGGAACGGCGAACGCTACTACGGTATCACCGAGTGGCTCATGCGCCGCGGTCAGATTCCAGCCGAGTCCTACAAGACGATTGCTGCGGATTTCAATCCTGTCGACTACGATGCACGTGAGTGGGTTGAGCTTGCGAAAGCGGCTGGCGTCCAATACATCGTAATCACCTCGAAGCATCACGACGGCTTTGCGATGTTTCACTCGGAAGCCAGCGATTTCAACATTGTGGACGCAACGCCTTACGGCCGCGATCCTCTCAAAGATCTCGTCGAAGCAGCACGTGCTGCGGGAATCGGGATCGGGTTCTACTATTCGCAGTATCAGGATTGGACCGAACCGCATGCGGGAGGCAATAACTGGGACTACGACGAAGACGGCAAGGATTTTGCGGCCTACCTCGAAAGCAAGGCCAAGCCCCAGCTCGAAGAACTCCTTACCAACTACGGCCCGATTGACATCATCTGGTTCGATACGCCGGGTGACCTGTCCAGGGAAGACGCGGCGGCGCTCAAACAATGGGTCAAGGATCGCCAGCCCGGTTGCCTCGTGAGCAACCGTATTGGTCACGATCTTGGCGACTACAAAGGCTATGCCGACGGTGAGATTCCCGCCACGCCGGAACCGGGCCGACCCTGGGAGGCGATATTCACGCACAACGACAGCTGGGGATACTCCGACTTTGACATGAACTTCAAGTCAACGTCCGAGGTGTTGCACCTGCTGATCGAGATCGCCGGTAAGGGCGGAAACCTGATGCTGAACATCGGCCCGGACGGCCGAGGTCGAATTCCTGACGCGTCGGCGGCGACGTTTCGACAGGTCGGTGATTGGCTGAAAGCGAACGGTGAGGCGATCTATGGAACCAGCGGCTCGCCGATCGGAATGTTGCCGTGGGGGACAATCACACAGCGGCCCGGCAAGCTCTACCTGCACGTGTTGCGCCGGCCGGGCGACGGCCGTCTGGAGTTACCGGGTTTTGTCGGAGAGCTAAGGAATGCGTACTTGCTCGTCAATTCCGAGTCCGTGGAGGCGACCGCGAACGACGGATACCTGGTATTGAAATTGCCGTCTGCGCTGCCCGACCCGCGCGTCAACGTCGTTGTGGTCGAGTACGAGGGGGACAGGGCGATTGCGCCTGTCTCAGCATCGCTCGTGGCGACAAAGTACGGGCTGACTACGTTAAGTGTGGACGACATAGACGGTGGTGACACGACAGTCACCAAATTCAGCACAATGCACTATTTCGGCGACTGGAAGCACGACTTTACCGTGTCCGGGCTGCAGGGGCCGGACAACGCGGTGTTCTGGGATCTCGACGTCAGGGAGCCGGGTACCTACAAGATTGTGCTGGACTACTCGGCGTCAGCGGCTCAGGCAGGGCAGGAAGGCGGTCTTTCGGTTAACGGCAGGGAATTCTATTTTCGGGTCCTCGAAACCGGTGAATTCAGTGCCGGCGGCGAGAAGTTTGCTGCGCGCAAGCCGCTAATGTTCATCGATCACCCGGTCGCGATCGTGAACTTCGACAAGCCTCGACGGTACCGACTGGCGATACGGCCGCTCACGGACGGTATCGACCTGATGAAACTACGCTCGATCGAGGTACGGCCGCATGACTGATCGGGTGGCCGCCGGAAACAAGGCGAAGGTTCTCAGCAGGGAAATGGTGTTCCCGTTCATCCTCGTTGCGATGCTGTTTCCGCTTTGGGGGTTCGCTAACGACGTGACCAACCCACTCGTCAAGGCCTTCAAAGACATCTTCCTGATCTCGAATGCCCAGAGCAGCCTGGTGCAGTTTGCGTTTTATCTGGGCTACGGGGTCATGGCGCTGCCGGCCGCCATCTTCATTCGCAGTTTCTCCTACAAGAGCGGCATTCTGCTTGGCCTGGCACTGTATGCCGTGGGTGCGATGCTGTTCGTTCCAGCCAGTCTCTATCAGGAATTCACGTTCTTCCTCATTGCCCTTTGCGTGCTGACCTGCGGTCTTGCGCTGCTGGAGGTCACGGCCAATCCATACGTCCTGTCAATGGGGCATCCGGACACGGCAACGCGCCGCTTGAATCTGGCGCAGGCGTTTAATCCGTTGGGATCGTTGACCGGAATGTTTGTAGCCTCGCACCTGATTCTCAGTAATCTTCAGGTCGAAGCGTTTCGGGCCGAGCAGCGAGCGGCTAACCCGGAGTTCGAGAACATGCTGCCGTCGGTCGTGGACGGCCATTTGAACGAGGCGCTGAGGGAGTTCGCGGCCAGCGAACCGGTCGCCCATCAGGCGATGCAGGCGGCTGATCTCGTGACCGTACGCGGTCCTTACGTCGCTATCGCGGTCGTTGTTGTCATACTGTTTTGTGTGTACCTGTTCAGCCGCCTGCCAAAAACGATGACGCACGATCATCCGTTAACGGTTTCGGAGTTCAAGAGTACGCTGTCCCGATTGCTGGGCAACCCGCGTTACGTCGAAGGCGTCATCGCGCAGGCGTTTTACGTCGGCGCGCAGATCATGTGCTGGACCTTCATCATCCACTACGGCATGACGACGCTCGGACTGACGGCCGCCGAGGCGCAGGAGTACAACATCATTGCGATGGTGGTGTTCCTGAGCAGTCGATTCATCAGCACGTTTTTGCTGGGCTATGTTCATCCCGGTCAGCTACTGATGGTTCTGGCTGTCGGAGGGGGTGTTCTCACGGCCGGTACCATCTTCCTCGACGGCTACGCAGGCCTGTACTCGCTGATCGGTATCTCGGCCTGCATGTCGTTGATGTTCCCGACGATCTACGGCATTGCGCTCGACGGCATGGGGGATGATGCAAGCCTCGCTTCCGCGGGACTTGTGATGGCCATCGTGGGCGGGGCATTGATGCCACCGTTGCAGGGGCGCATGATCGATGCTGCTCCATTAATCGGGTCCATGCCCTCGGTCAAGACGTCGTTCCTGTTGCCGCTAGTTTGTTTCGTGGTAATTGCCGCTTACGGGTATCGCGCGCACTACAAGCATGCCTAGTGGGCTGTGCGGGCGTATTCGGAATCTGGAGGAGTAGGATGCGGAGAGGATCACGGAGTTTGGTCGCCGTTCTCTCGGGCCTGGCATTGTTCGCGTCGAGCGGGTGCCATGCGGAGCAGGGAGCCGTCGAGACGAAAGCAACGGCTGAGGCGAAACCTGCTCGACCCAATATCGTCCTGATCGTCACTGACGATCAGGGCAACGGCGACGTCGGCATGAACGGCAACCCGATCGTTCAGACGCCCAATATCGATCGGCTCGCCAAAGAAAGTACGTACTTCAGCAATTTTCATGTAGACCCGACGTGTTCGCCTACCCGGGCTGCGCTCATGACCGGCAAACACTCGATGCGCGCCGGCGTGTGGCACACGATCATGGGGCGTTCGCTGATGCCGGCCAAACAGCGAACCATCGCCGAGATATTGCAGGAACAGGGATATCGGACCGGCATCTTTGGCAAGTGGCACCTGGGCGACAACTATCCGTTTCGCCCCCAGGACCAAGGGTTCGACGTATCGCTCATCCACGGTGGCGGCGGTGTCGGGCAAACTCCCGATTACTGGGGCAACGTCCAATTCGGAGATACCTATTTCAGAAACGGTGAACCGGAATCGTTCGCCGGTTACGCGACCACAGTCTGGTTCGACGAGGCGCTCAAGTTTATTCGCGAGAGCGGCGATAGTCCGTTCTTTGCCTATGTCGCCCTGAACGCGCCTCACCGCCCGTGGCGGGCGCCGCCGGACTACGTCGCTCCTTACGAAGCTTTGGGACTGCCGCCCGAGATGGCCAGGTTCTACGCGATGATTACCCACCTTGACGGGCAGCTTGGTCGACTGCGCAACGAACTGGATACGCTGGCGCTCAGCGATGACACCGTGTTGATCTTCATGACTGACAACGGCAGCGCGTTGTCGCGCACCGACGACTACTATGGCGACGAAGGCTACGAGGCATTTCTAAAGCGGGTGGAAGAGGAGCCCGAGTACGAAGGCTGGACGTTCAACAGTGGGCTTCGTGGGTTCAAATCGGAGGTCTACGAAGGCGGACACCGGGTACCGTTAATCGTGCATTCTCCGTCCGGCGAGTTCGGGGCCCCGTCCGACGTGGATGCGCTGACCGCGCACTACGATTTGCTGCCAACCATTCTCGATCTTGTCGGTATTGAATCGCCGGGCGACATCGACGGCATTAGCCTGGTCGACATCGTTGCAGGAAACGTCGATGTCGAGGAACGAACGGTTGTCGTTACGAATCAGCGGCTCGATATTCCGAGTCTGGATCGGCCAAGCGTAGTGATGCAGGGCCCCTGGCGATACGTCGTATGGCGTGAAAACGGCGTCGAGGAACTCTTCAATCTCGATGCCGATCCAGCCCAGAAGGACAATGTGCTCAAAGCCCATCCGGCCGTCGTCAGCCAGCTGGAGACGGCATTACAGGAGTGGTGGAGTGCAGCGACGGCGGAGGGCTTTGCTCGACAGCGGGTCATCGTCGGCGCTGCGGCGGAAAATCCCGTCAGGTTGTCCGCAATGGACTGGATGGAGGCGCAATCGACGTCCGAGGTGCCGTGGAATCCCGGATTCGAGACGCCAAAAACTGAACTGCCGTACGCGCGCTGGCTGGATCGAGAGCACGAATTCGGTGCGTTGCCCTGGTACGTTTCGGTGGCGGCGAGCGATGAATACCGAGTTTCCGTCTACCTGTACGATCAGCCAGCCTCTCGACCTGTTGGGAAGTCTTGGGCAATACTCGAAGTCGATGGCGAACGTTCCGTTCAGGCGATCTCACGATGGTCGTCTCATGCCGTTTTCGATGTCGATCTCGAACAAGGGAACACGAAACTAAAGGCGTGGTTTGCCGATGACGAGGCTGGAGAGCTCAATCCTGTGCCGGCGTTTTTTGCCTACGTAAAGCGCGCGATTCCGTAGTTCTCGAATACTTTCGTGCACCCTGAAATTCGAACATCATAATTGAGAGTGCGCAGGGAGTAGACAAAATGCCCAAGATCGACGCTGTGTTCGGCCCGACCAATCCACCGCCGGATGACGGCGTGCAACGATTCGGCAGCGTGGTCGGCTTGCGGCCCGATGCTGAGGCGCAATACCGGGCACTCCACGCCAACGTCTGGGAGGGCGTGGTGAGGCGGTTGCGCAAATCCGGTATTCGCAACTACTCCATCTTCGTCACCGAACTCGATGGCAAGAAGTTCCTGTTCAGCTATTTCGAGTACCACGGCCACGATCTCGATGCGGATCTCGCGGCTATCCGCGAAGATCCGGAAACGCAGCGTTGGTGGGAGGAGACCGATCCGTGTCAGATACGGCTTCCGAGCACGCCTTCGGACCAGCAATGGTTGCCGTTGGAAAGGCTGTTCTTTTCCGACTGAGCGGAGTGCGTGGCGCGTTAACCCCTTGACGCGGGGAATCACTGGATCGATATGCTCTGCAGAAGTGCAATAGACTTGTATATATGCACCATTTGTGCGAGTCTTCGGCTACGATGCATATTTGCAAGTCTGGTGCATTGACAGAGTCAACTTCGGGTGGTTAATCCGGGAGATCGAGGCAAACCACTTCATTGACGATGCTGGTGTGCGTTTGCGGGGAAACAAAGGGGGGCAAGACAATGGATTTATTGGCAACATTGCGGAGCAACGACGTACGTCGGCTCGGCTGGATCGTTCTGGTGCTCATGGTGCCTGGATTGACTCTTGCACAGAACGAAGCCGGTGAACTCGAGGAGATCGTTGTCAGAGGTTTCCAGAGCAGCATCGAAAATGCCATCGATATCAAGCGCAACTCCGATACCGTCGAAGAAGCCATAACCGCGATCGACATCGGTCAGTTTGCTGACGACAGTATTGCGTCCGCGATCCAGCGCATCCCGGGTGTCCAGATCGAGACAAACGATGCCGGAACGGATGGCGACCGCGTAACGATTCGCGGCATGGGGCCGCAGTTCGTGAACAGCACGATCAACGGCCGCGTGCTGTTGTCTTCGGGCACGCAGGCGACGAATCTGCGGCAGATGAATTTCGACGTCTTCCCACCCAACGTACTCAGCGGCGTCCGCATTGCCAAGATGCAAACGGCGAGCCGGCCTGAAAGCGGTCTTGCCGGCCAGGTCGACCTGCGGACATTACGGCCTCTGACAGACGCGCCGAGACTTCGCGATTCACAATTCTTTGGTTCTGTCTCCGTTCGAGGCGAGTATCAGGACGTATCGGAAGACTACGGCAATCGCATCAACGTGATTCTCGGTGGACGCAACGCCGGTGAAACGGTCGGTGCTTATCTGGCCGCGGTTACAGGGGATTCAGAAGCCGCCCGCGATCAGCTTCGAGTCAACAGTGCCAGCCGGAATCTGCGCATCGACAACGACGGTGACGGAGTTCAGGATGCAACGCTTGAAGGTGTTCTCGCGCCTTCGATCGCTACCTACAGCCCAATTCGGGAAGAAAGAGGACGCACTGCGGTTGCCGGCGGGCTCCAGTTCAGACCGACCTCTGAACTCGACATGTTATTCGACGTGTCCTACTCGGAGTTCGACAATCAGTCCGTTCGTGACCGGCTGCAGTTTCAATTCAATCCAACCTGGGGCGCAACGGTGTTTGACGCGGCCGGAGTACAGGTCGACGAAAACAATACGGTTCGTTTTGTCGACTACGGGCAGTCGACAGGCGGCGGTCCCTTGCGGGCCGTTTTGGGCAGCCTGCAATTCCAGAACAAGACGGAAAACCTGATCACCGGGTTCAACATCGACTGGGTCCGGGGAAGGCTGGCAACCAATCTTGACGTCTACTACAGCGATGTCGAGTATCTGCAGGACCTCAGAAACCCGCAGTTTCGATTGACCACCAGTAAACCGGACATTGTCTACGACGCCACCGGCCGCATTCCCGGCGTGACCGCCGGGGCAGACGTTTTCGACAGCAATTCCAACTGGACATTCTTTCGCACGACGGTTCGCGAAATTCACCTCGATGCGGACAATACAGGCGCCACGCTCGGGTTCGACTACGATCTCGACAACGACAGCCTTGCCGCCGTCAAGTTTGGACTTCACTTCGATGAGACCGAGGTCGATGTTGTCTGGACGCCGGCCAATCAGTTCGCGAACGCCGCGCAGGGCGCAGACATCGTCGCTGCTGCACTCACGGGTAATACGACACCCGGCTCCTTTCTGGATGGTGCAGGCTCACCGGCCTCCTGGTTGACTACGGACTTCGGCGCCATGGCGGCAATCGACGCCAATTTTCTGACCAGCGGCGTGGAAGACCTTGGCGTAGATCCCAATGCGTCATATATCAGCGAGGAACGGGTCATGTCGGGTTACCTGCAGCTGGATATGGATACGCAGCTCGGCGGTAAACCGCTGACGGGAAACATCGGGCTGCGCGCGGTGAACACTGAAAACCGTTCGGTGGGGAATTTGCGTGGCGTGAACCCGGAGCCGATTCCCGTCACCATCGAGAACGACTATTGGGAGTACCTGCCGAGCGTCAACTTAAAACTCCTGCCGACCGATACCGTGGCGCTTCGCCTGGGAATATCGCGAACGCTGACTCGTCCCGAGTTTCGTCAGATGGCACCCATCACTAACGTTGGGGCCATACCGGACCCTGGTGAGATCGGAACCGCCACGTCGGGTAACCCTGAGCTGGACCCGATTGTGTCCGACAATGTCGATGTCACGGCCGAATGGTATCTGGACAACGGCGCAAGTTTCGTCGCCAGCGTTTTTTACAAGGATGTAAAGGATTTCATCGTCGAACAGATTACGCCGGAAGCCGAGATTCCAGGCCTTCCGGGGGTTTACGACATCACGCAGCCCATCAATTTCTCCGACGGTACGGTCCGTGGCGCCGAGATCGGCTTCTACCTGCCGCTGGGTGGCATGAACCCATCGCTGGAAGGCTTCGGAATCTCAGGGAATTACACCTATGTCGACAGCGAGTTTGACGAAGACGTGGGTGACGCGGGATTCGGTTTCCCGGGTGCGTCAGAGGACAATTTCAACTTCATTGCGTTCTACGATGCGGATCTCTTCAGCGCTCGCCTCGCTTACGTTTACCGTGGTAGTTTCTTCCGTCAGCTCGCCGGCACAGGCGCGCAGGGTAACTCCGCAAGGTTCACGGAAGCGCAGGAACGGCTGGACCTCAACGTGAAGCTGCGGCCGATCCGGAACCTGACGGTCAGCTTGAATGCCGCGAACCTGACCAACGAAGACCGCCGCGACTACATCGGGTCGGAGGGGACCTTCCTGGATTACTTCCTGCGGGGACGCACTTACTCGATGACGGCGACCTACAGGTTCTGATCGGCTTGCAGGCGAAGCCGGTGCTGACGATCTGTATCGTGAACCCCGGCAGCGATCGGCAGCAAGGGAGAGGCGTTGGGGGCCGGAGCCTCGACGCCCTTCCACGGTGCATTATTGACGTCAGGTGATTTCGATGGTTCGGACCTTGGTTCTGATTCTCAGTTTCGCAGCTGCTGCCAGCGTATATGCAGCGCACTCAAGCAGAGAATCGGTACGCCCGAATATCGTAATGATCCTGACCGACGACATGGGATGGGGCGACGTCGGGGTGTACGGGCACCCCGATATCAAGACACCGGTTCTGGACGAGTTGGCAGGTAAGGGCGCGCTGTTCACCCAGTTTTATGTTTCGTCGCCGGTGTGTTCACCCAGCCGCGCTTCGCTGTTAACCGGTCGATTTGCACCCGAGACCGGTATTCACTATGCGATTGGCGGTCCGGCCGGCGATCGACTGAACTCCCGCCCCTTTCTCGACGATCGGGCGCCGACGCTCTACGATGTCTTTCGCGACAGCGGATATCTGACGGGGCACTTCGGCAAGTGGCATTTGGGTGGCAAAACGCGCAGCGGAATGGCGCCGCCGCCCTCGGCATACGGACTCGATGTGAGTGCGACCACGAACAGCACCGGGCCGCAACTGACGGCCTTAAACAAGGGGGATGACGGGGAAAAGGGTTCAGGGACGCGGAGGAAGCTCAAGCGCCATGAATCGTCCGCTGCGATCGTCGATCATGCCATTCAATTCATCGAGTCTGCGAACGACAAGCCCTTTTTTGTTTCGTTGTGGACCCGTGAACCTCACGCGGTCCTCGATCCGACAAGCGCACAAATGGCGCCGTACCGGGAGTTTACACACAGCTCGGTCAGCAAAAAGCTAAGTAGCGCATTGACTGTCTACTACGCGAGCATCACGAACCTCGACACCCAGATCGGACGCCTGATCGACTATCTGGACGAGCAGGGGCTAAGGAACGACACGATTATCGTTTTTACCAGCGACAACGGTCCGGCGCCGTTGTGGGCAACGTCGACCGCACACTCCGGGGCGGGACTGACGGGCCCGTTTCGCGGTGTGAAAGGCAGCCTCTACGAAGGCGGCATACGCATGCCGTTCATCGTCTCCTGGCGCGGAAAAATTCCCGATTCTCACGTCGACGACAGCTCAGTCGTAGCCGCGGTCGATCTGCTACCGACGCTGGCCGCGCTTGCCGGCATCGACGATGCCCTGACGGGAATGGAGATCCACGGTGAGGACCTGAGCACGGCTCTCCTGGGTGAGCCCAAGTATCGCGGCGAGGCACTTTTCTGGGAATACCGCGGCGGCAGCTGGGGCCGGTCCATTGACGAATCGCCGAGACTGGCAATGCGGGAGGGCGATTGGAAGCTGTTGAGCAACCCGGACGGCACAAGGGTGGAATTGTACAACCTGGCTGCGGACCACAGCGAAACCAGCAACGTTGCCGCCTATGAAGCAGAGCTTGTTCAATCGATGCAGGCGCGACTGTTCGACTGGTACACGACTCGAGTCCCCGACCCGGAACGGTCAACCGGGAAAGCGGGCAGGCGAACCTGGAAAATGCCGGTGGGATCGCGTCCGGAGCGGGAATGATCCGGTGCTCGCCACGCCGCGTTGTGTTGGCGACTGCCAGTTCGAGTATCGTAGCGTTGCTGGTCGTCGGTTGCGGTCAACCCGCGGCACAATCGCCGAACATTGTATTCATTTTCGCCGATGACTGGGGTTGGGGCGATCTTGGTGTTCACGGCAGTGACACGCTGCATACTCCGAATATCGATCGGCTCGCGCGCGAAGGCACGGACTTTCATCAGTTTACCGTGAACAGTCCCGTATGCTCACCCAGCCGTGCCGCCCTCATGACGGGGCAGTTCCCCGAGCGCTTCGGTATCGATCGGCATTTTGCGAACATCGAGCATCACCAGCGAGCGGGCATGCCGGACTGGCTGGATACGGGCGCGCCGTCGTTGGCCCGAATGCTCCGCGACACCGGGTACTCGACCGCTCACTTTGGCAAATGGCATCTGACCAATATCTGGATCGAAGACGCGCCTCATCCCGATCAATACGGGTTCGATGAGTACGCTGCGTTTAACCTGCCGGGCAAGAACATGCCACCCCGTGAAACCGCAGACCGCGCGGTCGACTTTATTCGCCGCCACGGCGACCGTCCGTTTTTCCTGAACGTGTGGTTGCACGAAACACATACGCCGCACTATCCGGATGAGGACGTTCTCGAGAAGTACGGTCATCTCGACGCGCCTGAGCAAGTGTATGCGGCCGTTGTCGAGGCGGGCGACCGGGATGTCGGCAGGATTCTCGCAGCGATTGGCGAACTCGGACTCGAAGAGAATACTGTCGTTATCTTCAGCTCGGACAATGGGCCCGAATCTCCCAACGACGTCAAGAGCATGGATGATCTTGCCACAGGTCCGGGCTTCGGCCGCTATTATTCGGTGGGCAGCGCCGGCGGTATGAAAGGCCGGAAGCGATCACTCTATTCGGGCGGCGTTCGCGTGCCTTTCATCGTCCGCTGGCCGGGAGTCGTTCCCGAGAACGCCGTCGACACGACCTCGGTCATTACCGCCGTCGATCTCTTGCCAACATTTCTCGATATTGCCGGCGGAATGCATCCGGCCGCTTATTCATCAGACGGTGAGAGCGCCATCGCCGCACTTCGAGGGAATCGTTTCCGGCGCAGCAAGCCCATTTACTGGGTCTGGCCAGCGAGCGATCGCGGTGCAGGGGTCGATACGCCGAACTGGCCACAGTTCGGCTTTCAGAAAGACGGCTGGAAGCTGCTGACTAACCCACATCTCGAGCGCACCGAACTCTACCGGGTTCGTGAGGACTGGTACGAAGCCAACGATTTGTCGGACCAACACCCCGACATGACAGCCCGGCTGTTGGCGGAAATGAACGACCTGCGCTCCGGTTTTCCCGACGCGCCGCCCGAGGCCGCCCTATCGAGGCTTCGTGAGCGGGATACGGCGGATTTGCCGGTTCGCTGACCGCGCGGATGCGATGAAACCGTCGTCAGGATACTTTCGTAGGTCGTTATGCAGGCAAGCTTCATGCTAAGGACAACACTACTCTCCATCGTTGCCGTCGTTTTCCTGACGATGAGCTTTCAGTGCCTGGGGGCGCCAAGGCCAAACGTCATCCTCCTGATGGCCGACGACATGGGTTGGGGGGACCTGAGTTTCAGAGGCCATCCAAACCTCGAGACACCGACTCTCGATGACATGGCGGCGTCCGGAGTCGTGTTTGATCGCTTCTACTCCGCAGCACCGGTCTGCAGCCCGACCCGAGCCAGCGTGCTGACCGGAAGGCATCCGTTCAGGAGCGGCATCTTTTTCGCAATGGTTCCAGGGGTAGAGCAGGTCCTGCCGCGCAAAGAAGTCACTCTTGGACGGCTGTTTCGCGACGCCGGTTATCGGACCGGCTTCTTCGGTAAGTGGCACCTTGGCACGCTGAGCACGGACATTGCCGACGGACGCTTTGGCGGCCCGGACAACACGCATCTTTACTCGCCGCCGTGGGAGCACGGTTTCGAGAGCGTGTTCGCAACGGAGTCGCGCGTTCCGACTTATGACCCGCAGTTGAGGCCCCGCAGCCAGTCAGGCGCGGAGCCGGATCGTCATCCCGTTGTCGAGGTAGAGGAGGGGACGGTCCGAGGCTGGTGGCCGCCCCTCGAGGATAAGCGTCAGGGCGTGTTCTGGGGTACGCGCTATTGGACCGGCGAGGATAAACCGGTCCAACGCGAACTCCACGGAGACGACTCCGGAATCATTGTTGACGAGGCGATCGAGTTTGTGGCGCAGGAGGCAAACGACGGTCAACCGTTCCTGGCCGTGGTCTGGTTCCACACGCCGCACCTGCCGCTGGTTGCGAGCCCCGAAGAGCATAGCCGTTATGGCGATCACGAATTTTTCGACCGTACTTACTACGGGGCCGTGTCCGCCATGGACCGCGAAATTGGGCGACTGCGCGATGCACTGAAAGCACTCGGCCTGGCGGACAATACCGTACTCTGGTTCACCTCCGACAACGGCCCGGAAGGTCTGCAAGGCATTGCTCCCGGCAGCGCGGGTGGTTTGCGCGGGCGGAAACGCAGTTTGTATGAAGGCGGTATTCGGGTGCCCGGCATCGTCGAATGGCCGGCGGGTATACAGGCAGGCAGTCGTGCGCAGGTTCCGGCCGTGACCACGGACATTTTTCCGACGGTGCTGGGCCTTGCGGGAATAGACGTTCCCGCAGGACGAGCTCTCGATGGCAAGGATCTGCGCGAGATCATGTCGGGCAAGGCAGAAGCCAGACGGGCGCCTATAGGCTTCGAATCCCAACATCAATTGGCGTGGATCGACGATCGTTACAAGCTGGTCTTCATACCGTCCTATGACGGCCCGGCCCGGCAGCAGGCCAGACTGGGGCCCAATCCGGCGACGTCCTTCGACTTCGAGCTCTATGACATTGCCGATGACCCTGGCGAAACGACGGATCTGGCCTCTCAGCACTCCGAAGTCGTTGAGCGGATGGCCGGGCAGCTGGCCCGGTGGAGACAATCCGTTGCCGCAAGCGCGGCGGGAGATGAGCCCGGGGAATCCGGCAAGAAGCAGGAATAACCCGAAGTCTAGCCTCTAACGAAAGCGAACGTCTTATGAAAATCTGCAAACTCGTCATCCATACGATTCTTCTATTGCCGGGAATGGCTTCCGCACAGCTCGACAGCGAGGGGTCCGACGGTGCGCGACCAGCGTTCAGCTGGGATACCGTGCCGCTGTACGCACATTTCGGTGACCGTGACGGCATGAGCGACGACGAAGTGGAATTCGTCGCGTCACATTACGATTTCATCGTTCTCGAGAAGGCCCATGGCATTGCCGAACACGGTGACACCGAGCAAGGCACGATCAGGGATGTCGCTCGTATCAAGGCGTTAAACCCCAACGCCACGGTGCTCTTCTACTGGAACCTGTTACTCGACTACCCGATGTATTCGGCAGCGGAGCAACGCCGCGACAAGCCGTCATGGTTCATCCACGACGCGGACGGTCGGCTGGACCTCAAAAACCCGGGGCCTAACGCCTTGCGCCGCTACGATCTCTCCAATCCCGACTGGCGCAGCTGGTGGGTTTCGGTCGCGGCTGACATGCTGGAAAAGGGCTCTATGGACGGTGTCTTTGTCGACGCCTTACCGCAGGTCGCCCTGAAACCGGCCGGCAACATCGAGAAGTGGGGCGCCGGGAAATACGCGGCCGTCGAGCAGGGCATCGGCGAAACGCTGGCAGCACTCAAACAGGCGATAGGGCCGGATACGACGGTGATCTACAACGGGATTCGTTCCGTACCGGGAGGCTGGACTCACGGCGGCCTCAAGTACCTCGATTTTGCGGACGGTACGATCATCGAACACTTCAACGTTCTCCAGAGCCAGGGGCCCGAACAGATCGCACAGGATATCGAGCGCATGACTCGCGCCGGCAAGGCCGGCAAGATTGTCATTCTGAAGGCGTTCCCGGGTTTTCTGTGGATCGACGCGGAAGCGATGAAGATGCCGCTGGAAACGAAGCTTGAGCTCGCACGTCAACGGATTGTCTTTCCGTTGGCGGCGTTTCTCATTGCTGCAGAAGAGCATTCGTACTTCAACTACACATGGGGCTACCGCGCCGACCACGGAGCCTATGCCTGGTACCCGGAGTATGACCGTCGGCTTGGCCCACCCAATGGCGACGCCGTCCGCGACGGCTACGAGTACTACCGGGAGTTCGAACGTGCCTCGGTCTACCTGAATATTGAAACGAAGGCGGCGCGAATCGACTGGAGATGATTCTGACCAGCCACGCCTTTCGCGTCGACGGAGAGGCGCGTGCGACAAGAAATCAATATTCAACTATGAAAAAGGGAATGCGTTTTGAATTGTGCGCAGCGACGACAATCCGTTCATGTCCCCGTGTGCGATCGCTTTCTGACGACTCGAAGACTGTGATTCGGCTACTCGTCGTCGTTGCTTTGACGATCCTTGCTATTACGGTATCCGATATGGCAGTTGCCGATGATCGACCGAACTTTGTCGTCATCATAAGCGATGACCAGCGATCCGATGCGCTTGGCAAGTCCGGGCATCCCGTAATCAAGACCCCAAACATCGATGCCCTGGCTGGTCGTGGAGTCCATTTTATCAGTGCGTTTGTTACCAGCCCGATTTGCACGCCCAGCCGTACCAGCATGTTAACGGGTCAGTACGAGCGAAAGCACGGTGTTACTTTCGGTTCGCGGTCCGCACTCAGTATGAACGCGTTTGCGAAAACCTATCCCGCACAAATCCGGGCGCAGGGCTATGCAACCGCCTACATCGGCAAGAATCATACGCCGGTGGGGCGGAGCAAACGCGGCTTTGGCTACGCAAGCGGGAAGTTCGAGTCCGGGTTCGATTACTGGTACGGAAATCATCGCCATATGGGCTTCTACCCAAAAGAGCGTCACGAGATTTATCGCAGTTCGGCGGAGGACACACAGATCGAGATTCTCCGCGACGCGGCCTTGAATTTCATACGCGGCGACACGGAACAATTCGTACGAACATCCAAAGAATCCGCGGCTGTGCCGGGGCAACCGTTCCTGATGATAGTGAGTTTCAACGTGCCGCACGCCAACGGCGTTGGCAGCATGGAGCAGCGCGCCAGTGACCCGGGTACCTACAAGAACCTATACAGAGACCGGGAAGAACTGTTTCCGATTCCGGAAACGTATATTGCCTATGGCGACATAAGAAAACCCAAGATTCCGAATTCGGTGTATCGCAACGACTACATCGACAGTTACCGATACGTAAGGACGCCGAAGACGCTCATTGAGCACTCACTTCGCGAGGCGCAGACGATTACGGGAATCGACGCCATGGTCGGCGACCTGGTTCGTGAACTGGAGGTGCTCGGCCTGGCAAAGAACACCATTATTATCTATCTGTCAGATCACGGGGTGCTGCACGGGGAGCATGGCCTGGGCGGAAAGACTCTGTTTTACGAGGAGGCAATCCGTATCCCGTTCATAATCTTCGACCCTCGAAACGCGCGTGGAAAGAAGTCGCCTACGGAAAATTCTCTGGTGCTCAATCTCGACTTGCACCCCACGCTACTCGACCTGGCCGGGCTACCAATCCCCGCGGGTACTCAAGGGAGGAGCTTGCGGCCGCTCATGCGCGGCGAGATCGTACCGTGGCGAAACGATTTTCTGCTGGAGAATCTCTTCACGGGTCAGGGCTACCCCAGAATCGAGGGCGTACGCTCAGAACGCTACAAATACATTCGGTACTTCGATCCAGGCAGCAACCCGTCTCACCTGGAATCGTTGACTGCCACTATCGACGGTGAGCAACCCGTATTCGAAGAACTCTACGATCTGCATTCCGACCCTCTGGAGACCGCAAACCTCGCGAACATGCCGGAACACGCCGGCACTCTGAACACCTTGCGAACCCGGTGTGACAGCCTCCTGGTCGAAGCAATAGGGGGTGTCGAGCGGCCAGATACCATCTTGGAGTAGCGCCGGCTCGGCGAATCGTTCTCATCCCGTTAGACGGCATTTGTGCAATCTATTTGCATATTTGCGCTCAATTGTGAGACTATTCCGCCAGTGCATATAAAAGTTTGAATTGCAAATATGCATGCATACCGCCTCTGCCTCAAGTCGCAGTTGAGCGTGAAAATCAAAAACAGGGCGGTAAAAACAGATGCAAAGGAGATTCCTGGAAGTCTTTGCACGCAGACGAATCTTTAGCTCAACCACCGCTTGTCGATTCCGGTTTTCTCTTTCCAGGACCCGGAGTCGGAGGACCAGGCGCGAAGAGTTCAATTGCATGGGGTGATGCGAGCCTAGAAGGTAAAAAGCAGAAGGGGGGTGGTATGTCAGCAGTCAGGTTGCGCGGCAACGGAGCTTCGTTTGTCGCAGTTATTGGTTTGCTAGCGGCGAGCGCAGGCTGGGTTTCGGTGGCGCATGCAGGGATGCTTACGCTTTTCGACGACTTCGAGTCTCTGGCGGACTGGACGATTGTCAGTCCGGGCACCGTCGAGGCGACGGCTGGCGGCGAACTCCGGTTCCTCGATACGTCGGGCGCGAATAATTCCGTTCGTCGAACCGATCTGGCAGTAGGGCCGCGCTACCACATCGAGTTTACGTCCAGAATCGATCAATACAGCTCGAACAATCTCGACGCTTTGGGTGTACGCGTACGGGACGGCGACCACAAGCTGGAACTCAAGTTTCGCAACGGCGGTCTCTACGCGCTGCGCGACAACGGTGCCGGCGGTTCCACTCTGTTTGAGATCAGCGCCAGCGTGGATGCGCTGGATCATGTTTATCGGGCAGATGTCGAAGACGGACAAGCGAGCGTGTATGCCGATGGTCAGTTACTCGACAGCTTTGCCCTTCCCGGCGACACGGCGTCGGACATTGTTTATTTGTGGTCCAGAGGTGCGAGTGGGAATGCTTCGGAGTCTCACGTCGCATCGCTAAACCTTGTGGATAACGCGACAGAGTTGTTTTACAACGGCGCACTGTTCAGCGTTTTCGACAAGCTGCCGGCAGATCCGGTTTCCCAGGGTTCCGGTACGTTCTCGCACGAAGATACCTACTCGCCTGAGGTCACGGCATGGACCGCGTACAACCTCGACCCGAAGGCAGTCTGGCAAGACACCCTCAAACACGACAACAGCAACAACTCCCGGGATTGGGACATTCGCATCGGCCGCGGCGGGCAGGTCTACTCGTTTCGCACTCGGGCCGGCGAATTGATCCCGCCGCAGGAGCACAAAGGCGCCGAATGGATCGACGAGGTCTTTCAAGCCGTAACGGTTAACACGCTGACCAACAATCGGGACCCCATTGCTTATCCGAGCCGTTCCTTCGTGCACCAGGCGGGAACGTACTGGTTGAAGAAGTACCAGGGTATCGAAGAAGAACTGGACCCGGCGCTTCTCGATCACTCGTGGTATTCGCCGACGCTGGCCTCGCACTACGATGCGGCCGAACGGTCTTATTCCACGCTGGTGTGGGGTCAGTATTCGCACGTGCCGACGATTTACGAAGCCCGACAACTGACCTACACCAGGCTCAAAGACAAAGGCGATGGGGTTATCGAAGTGACCTGGGTCATAACGAATCGCGGAAGCGATACGATAAACTGGCTGAACGTGCCGTGGGGTGGAGTCAGAAACTCGAATTTGCCGACCCAGATCATGAGCAATACGGACGGCACGTATTCGGTTCATGATCGTATTTTCGGTAAACGCAAGATTCCGGCAGAGCCCAACGACATGGGTATTTTCGATCATGTCGATACGGGAGGGTGGTTTGCCTGGGCATCGAGCGATCAAGCCGGCGCCGACGCGCTGGGCATTGTGTTCGGTGACGACAAGCATTGGGATCCTGTCGCCGGCGACTACCATTGGAAGAAAGCGCATTTCAAATGGGGGCGCTCCAACAATACGACTCGCGACTACAATGTCGGAGTCAACATCATGCCGGTAGAAATCGCTCCCGGTGAGTCCTTCTACTACCGGGGCTACATGGTTGTCGGGACCATTGAGCACGTTGTGTCCAAAGGGGCCAGTCTCAAGGACGACGTCGAATACGGCTTGTTGTCGATTGACGAAACCCAGGCGGCAACGTACGACTACGCGCAAGCGGGTATCGTTCGCGAAGGCAATTCTCAGACCGTGCTCACCAGTACCTCGTCCAATCGCGATCTGGCGCTGTTTACGGATCCGGTTGACGATGCCGTTCCGCTGTTTCTGCTGGAAGATACGGCAACCGGAGACCTGCTGATCTCTGACGACCCGCACGAGCTGTCGACGATCGTGACCTATCAGAACCCCTATCAGCAGTATCTGGATGAGGAATGGCCCGACTTGTCGGGCTGGACGGTCGTGAACAACGGTGGGACCGTCAGCGCCAGTCCGGCAGGTGAGTTACACCTTTTCGATACGAGCGATACGGTGAATGCAGCTCATCGTAACGACATTTCCGCGCCGTCAACGTACCGGCTTGGATTCGACGCGAACATTGTCAGTGTTGGACAGACGGGAAGCGACTCCCTGGGCGTGCGCGTTCGTAACGGTATAACCCGGCTGGAACTCAAGTTCAGAAACGGCAACCTCTACGTCGTCGGTCCATCCGGAAGCGGCCTGGAGTTGGTCAAGAGCAATATTGCCGTCAACGAGTGGCATCGGTACGAATTTGTCCTTAACCACAATTCTCTTGTAGATACCTATTCGATCAATATCCATATCGACGGTGTGCGCATGGATGAAGTCGTTGACGGTGAAGTTCGGGCGCTGGCTTTCACGCTCCCGGCCGACACGTCAGGTGATCTGCTGTATCTCTTTGTTCGAGGCGGCAGCACAGCGGCGGAGTCGCGTGTTCGAAACTTCGAGGTCGAGGACACATTCTTCGATCAACTGACGGGCCGTCAGCAGTACAAGGCGTACGATGGGAGCACAAAGTATCTGGGCTTTCTCGGCTACGCAATGCCATCCGGCCATACCTCCGGGTCGCTCACCTATCAGGATCTTTCCCAGGTCATCATCGACGGAACGTATTATCCGAACCCGCAAAACAATTCGCTACAGGTGCTGGACTAGATGTGAGATGTGGTTTATCCGGCGGGCGGATTTCAGGGCCTGACGGTGGTTTCTCGTTTTAGCGCAGTTTGACGCTCTCTCAAACGAGTCCGCACCGCGTTCGATCTGGAAGCGTCAGCTGGTGTTTCACGCTGGGTGAATTCAGCGTCCAGGTGACCTGGGCCCTGCCAGGTCACAAACATGGGCTGGTGCAGCTCCGCAAAAGGGCGATGATCGGTTCGATTTTGGACAATCCAACAAACCAAAGAACTGGGGGCAAGCTTAGATGTTTGACTCGTTCGAGTTTGCGACGCAAGGAACCTGGAGGTAATCAAGACGCTCAACGCTTTGGATATCGGTAAGGAACGAACCTTCAGCTGTAGGAGGAGAGTGTTAAGCTGAAAATAAGCGCCGCTGAAGCAGTGCCTGAAAATCGCGCCGAGCGGAGGCTACCACGTAGACAAAGACGCTCCGGTCACTTACACGATAGATTATGCGATATGTCTTCCACTCGATCTCGCGATAGTCTTGAATACCGAGTGCGGCGAGTTCCGCAGGATAATGACCGCGATTCGCCATTTCAGCCAAACTTCGGATTTTCTTCTCGAGCCCGTCGATGACATACGTTGCGATATCGACCGACTCGGCATCCGACAGGTAGTCATCAATATCCGCCAGATCTGCGAGGGCACCGTCGGTGACTACGATATCGTATTTCATTCCCCGCGAGATCGACGGTCGCGAAGGTGCTGAAAGGCATCATCGACGCTTCTTACCTTGCCTTCCTCGACCTGACGGTTGCCGATCGCGAGCAGCTTGAGTAAGGCGAGCATCTCCTGGCTGTCCTCATAGCTCTTCACATCCAACATGACCGCTTTCGCTTCGCCATTTTGGGTAATCACGAGCGGTTCCTGGCGGTTATTAAGATCGCGAACGAGTTCGGCCGCGTGGGCCTTCAGGTAGCTAATGGGCTTGATTTGACTAGATAATTTCACGGTTTTGGTCCGGCGATAGAGGCGACCTAAATATAGACCATATTTAGGTCGCCTTTCAAGTCGCGTCCCCAGATCTAACGACCAGATCTTGGTAACGACCACCGAAGCTGCAGATGGAGTCAATCTAGACGAGATACGAGGCCGAGTTTGGGCACATGCAGCAAGCCATGACAATGTTGTCCAAATTCTCCCGGCGCTACGTCGCTTATTTTATGAGCTGTGCTCTATCCATGGTCGAGTGGAAGACTAGTGGCTTGCCGAACAGATATTGCCGTGGGGTTTGAATAGGAGAATCCCGGGCTCGAAAATTCAGCTATCTTTGTCATGTTCAGTCCGCGGATAGTCCAGCTAAAGTGTCTAGAAACAGAGTATCAGTCGCCCCAATGATGGATTGGACCGACCGCCACTGCCGCTACTTCCTGCGGCTGCTGTCGCCAAACGCCGAGCTGTACACCGAGATGGTAACCGCCGCGGCGATCCGTCATGGCGATGCCGCGCGTCTGCTGCGCTTCGATCCCGCCGAACACCCGGTTGCGGTGCAGCTCGGCGGCAGCGAACCGGAACTCATGGCGGAGGCCGCGAAGCGCGCCGCCGAAGAAGGCTACGACGAAATCAACATCAACGTCGGCTGCCCGAGCGACCGCGTGCAAAGCGGTCAGTTCGGCGCCTGCCTGATGGCGAATCCGGAGTTGGTCGCCGAGTGTTACAGCGCAATGTCCGAGGCCGTGGATATCCCGGTCACCGTCAAATCGCGTATTGGCATCGACGACCAGGACAGCTACGGGTTTCTCTGTCGCTTCGTGGAGACGGTTTCGAGCGCAGGTTGCCGCAAGTTTGTCGTTCATGCGCGCATTGCGTTGTTGAGCGGCCTGAGTCCGAAACAGAACCGCAGCGTTCCGCCGCTCGACTACGCACGCGTTTATCGACTCAAAGCGGACTACAGCGAACTCGAAGTGCACATTAACGGCGGCTTTCGCACGCTCGACGGCGTAGACGCGGCGCTCGAGCACGTCGATGGCGTCATGATCGGTCGCGAGGCGTATCAGAACCCGTATTTCCTTGCACAACTCGAGACGCATCTTAATCCCGCGGCCGAGCTGCCGGACCGGCGGCAGATCGTCGAAGCGATGTTGCCGTACATCGAGACGCAGCTTGCCGAAGGTGAAGGATTACAGCGTATTACGCGGCATATGTTGGGCTTGTTCGCAGGTCAGCCCGGTGCGCGGTCGTGGCGCCGGTGCCTGAGCGAAGAGGCGCACCGCAGCGGTGCGACGGCCGAGATTGTTACGCGCGCGTTAAGCGCGATGGACAGGGCCGCGGCATAACGCGGTATCGATTACCTCGCGCGAAGCAGGGGGCTTGGGGTTACAATGCGAACTTCCTTAAGACTCACGAGACGCTTTACCCATGTGCGCAAGACAGGCCCGCAACCCCAACCGACCCAGCATGGCCGAACAGGCCGACATTCACGAGCTGTATGAACTCTCCGTACAGAACGTCGAAAACGAAATCGAGTTCTTGTCGACGACCTTCAAAGCCCTGACGGGCCGGACCGGGTATTTATTCCGCGAAGACTTCTGCGGTACCGCCAGCGCGGCGTGCGAGTGGGTCAAGCAGGGCCCCGAGTTCCAGGCGATAGGCGTCGATATCGAACCGTCGGTGCTGGAGTGGGGCCGCGAGCATCGGGTTGGCCGCCTGCCCGCCGGCGACCAGGCGCGCGTCAGCCTCATCGAAGCCAATGTCCTCGAAGTCGAAACGCCCAAAGTCGATTTGCTGGCGGCCTTCAACTTCAGCTACTGGATCTTCGAAGAGCGGGCCACGATGCTGCGCTACCTCAAGCGCACCCATGCAGCGCTCAAGGACGACGGCGTGCTGTTCATGGACATGTTCGGGGGTCCGGACTCTTTCGACGTCACGAAAGAGAAGACCAAACACGACGGCTTTACCTACATCTGGGAGCAGGCCGATTTTCATCCGGTTACCAACCACATGCGCTGTCACATCCATTTCAAATTCCCGGATGGATCCAAGCTCAAGAAAGCGTTTACCTACGAGTGGCGGCTGTATACGGCACCGGAACTCCGCGATCTGCTGCTAGAAGCCGGTTACCGCAAGGTCACGGTCTACTGGGAAGGGGAGGACGACGAAGGCGAGGGTAACGGCATCTTTACCCCCTCCGATACCGGAACCGCCGATCTGGCATGGATTGCTTATATCGTTGCGGAAAAATAGCTGCTAAATTAGGGCCTTGTCGCCGACATCAACAATCGGTGACAGGAGTCGCGCGGGCAAGCTTCACGGTCTTTAGGGATTCTGGCCGTTGCGCGACCCCATTGGGGTGTTTTGGAGAGTGTAAGGCCGCCGTATGGCAAGGGATCTTGAAGTAGCAATCCTGTTCGCGGACGTCGTCGGCAGCACGCAGCTGTACGACAAGTTCGGCGATACGAAGGCCAGCGAGACGGTCGCGGTGTGCCTGGATGCAATGAAGGAAGCGACGCATCAGTTCAGCGGCACCGTCATCAAGACGATTGGTGACGAGGTTATGTCCACTTTCCCGTCGGTCGACCAGGCAATGGGCGCGGCGGTCGTGATGCAAAAACGCATCTCGTCCGACAACAAGAAAGACGAAAACATTCCCGTGTCCATTCGCATCGGCTGCCATTTCGGTCCCGTCGTTCAGGAGCAAAACGATATCTTCGGCGCGGCCGTGCATACGGCCAATCGCATGACCTCGCAGGCCAAGGCGCGGCAAATCATCATCTCCGGCGATACGGTCACCCTAATGAGCCCCGAGCTCAGGAAGCAGACCCGGCAGATCGACGTGGCGACCGTCCGCGGCCGGCTGGACGAGGTGGCGCTGTACGAACTCCTCTGGAATCCGGAGGAGGCAACCAGCATGCTGCCGACCATCGAATGGGAAAGTAATCGCGGACGCAAGGCCTCGAGGCTCGTGTTGAGTTTCCGCGATCGCAGCGTGCTGATCAGCGATCAGCGCAAGAGCGTCAACATTGGCCGTGCGGACGACAACGACCTCGTGATCAAGGGTAATCTGATTTCGCGTATCCACGCCAAGATCGAAATGCGCCGCGGCAAGTTCGTGCTCATCGATCAGAGCACCAACGGTACCTTCATGCAGAACGTGCAGGGCGAAGAGCGTTTTGTACGCCGCGATACTACGGAGCTGCACGGCGAAGGCGTCATAGGCTTAGGCCGGGCCGAGCAGCCCGGCTCGTCCCTGGCAATCCACTTCAAGACAGCGGAATAGTTCGCGGCCGGAGCCCTGTGCGTCAGGATGCCTTGGCGGCGACGTCCTTGAGACCCGCTTCGACCGCGGCAAGCTCCGCTTTCAATGCTGCCGGCAGGCGGTCGCCGTAACCCGCAAAGTAGTCGCCAATGGCGTCCATCTCGAGCTGCCACTGACCGACGTCGATAGACGTCAGCGCACGCAGTGCGTCAGCGCCAATGTCGAGTCCGTTGGTATCGAGATCTTGAGCGTGCGGCAGGTTGCCGATGGGCGTCTCGTTGGCGCCAACCCGGCCCTCGGAGCGCTCGATAATCCAGCGCAGGACGCGCAGATTCTCGCCGAAACCCGGCCACAGGAATTTGCCGTCGCCGTCCTGCCGGAACCAGTTGACGTGGAAGATACCGGGGAAGCGTTCGCTGTTCTTGCCGAGCGAGAGCCAATGGTCCCAGTAATCCGCGAAGTTGTAACCGCAAAACGGCTTCATGGCCATTGGGTCGCGGCGAACGACGCCCACTTCGCCGACGTTGGCCGCCGTGGTCTCGGACGCGACGCCCGCGCCGACGAGTACCCCGTGCTGCCAGTTTTTCGCCTGATAGACGAGCGGCGCCAGTTCCTTGCGGCGCCCGCCGAAGACTATGGCGGTGATCGGAACGCCGCCGGGCGCCTCGGCCAGACTCGAATAGACGGGATTGTTGCCTGCGGCAACTGTGAAGCGCGAGTTCGGATGCGCGGCCGGCCCGTTGCCAGGATCGTAGGGCTGGCCTTTCCAGTCGATGGCGGGCTCGCCGGTTTTCTTGTCTTCCCACCAGGGCTCGTTGTCCGCCGTGCGCGCGACGTTCGTGAAGATCGCGTCGTGCGTAATCATGTCGAACGCGTTCTTGTTGGTCTTGGCGTTGGTGCCCGGCACGACGCCGAAGTAGCCGGATTCCGGATTGATGGCATACAGGCGTCCGTCGTCGCCCGGATGTAACCAGGCAATGTCGTCGCCGAGCGTCCAGATTTTCCAGCCCGGCAGGGACTCGGGCGGTATGAGCATCGCCAAGTTGGTTTTACCGCAGGCCGAGGGCAGAGCGCAGGCGATATAGTGCGTTTCGCCCTCGGGACTTTCGACCCCGACTATCAGCATGTGCTCGGCCAGCCAGCCTTCCTTTTGTGCCTGATAAGACGCTATGCGCAAGGCATGGCACTTCTTGCCGAGCAGCGCGTTGCCGCCGTAGCCCGAACCGATACTCTTGATTGAGAGTTCCTCGGGGAAGTGCATGATGAGGCGTTTTTCCGGATCGAGATCTCCGGTCGAATGCAGCCCTTTCACGAAGCTGCCTTCGCGCTCGATACGTTCGAGCGCCGCCGCGCCCATGCGGGTCATGAGCTTCATGTTGGCGACGACGTAAGCGCTGTCGGTGATTTCGACGCCGCAACGTGCGAACGGCGAGTCGACGGGCCCCATGCAGTAGGGAATGACGTACAGCGTGCGGCCCTGCATGACCCCCTCGAACAGCGCGTCGACCCTGGCATGTGCCGCCTCCGGGTCCATCCAATGGTTGTTCGGGCCGGCGTCGTCGCGTTCGCCTGTGCAGACAAAAGTCAGATGTTCGACCCGTGCGACGTCGCTCGGGTCCGACAAATGCAAGTAGCAGTTGGGGTATAGCTCGCGATTGAGCGGGGTTAGCGTGCCGTCGGCCTGCATCCGCTCGAGCATGTTCGCGTATTCTTCGTCGGATCCGGAACACCAGTGAATGGCGTCGGGTTTGGTAAGTAAAGCAACTTCGTCGACCCAGGCCGCAAGGGCCGGAAGGCTCGTGGTCATGGCGTTATCCGTGCTTGATTGTGCGGGGTTTAGGGGGCTGGCTGATTCAGCTCCGGCGCTTTGGGCGGCGATTATACCGGGAATGTAATCGTATGCATCCGCAATCTCGCAGATTGTGATGACATATACGCAAGGGGATGAGCACGGGGTCATGTTGCACGGCGTCATGTTAAAAGACCGCCGGCGAGAATCGCCGGCGGTCAACGCAAGAAGAATAGCTCTTCTTAAATCGTAGCCGGGAAAGGGGGGGGGATCCCCGACTACTGGTGCTCTTTGTCGCAAACACTTGCTGGGCGTCCGGCCGATGTTGCGGCGCAGCAATATGTTGCAACGCACAATATCGAGTAACTGCCGCCGCGTCAAGCCTTTGAGGTGAAGTTTTTGTTGCAGCGCGACATCGCACGAAATCCAGCCAAAGCGGCTAGTCGCACAAGATCGGACTGCCGCTCTCGAGGCGCGCCTCGAAGCTGTGGACCGTTTCGAACGACTGCATGACTTCGCCGTTCTGACGGTTGGCGCTGAAGGTCCAGTGCACGACGTCGATCCGATCGCAGCGGCCCGTGCCCTGGTTGACCGCAAAGCCCAGCACCAGCGTTTGTTCGAGCGTCTCGGAGTTGCTCGCGGCAACGGAGTCGAGCACCTTCTTGTGCCGATAGGGGAAAAACGCGAATTGCCAAAGGTATTCGGCGAAGGTCTTGATGTCACTGGCCGAGCGGGGCGTCATGTTGAGCCGGCCGGCGTAGCCGGTCAGCGTCGAACGGTCGACGCCGTCGCGACTCGTGTTTGCGCATTTGAACACCCGTGCATAGCCGGGCGAGCTTGGGCTCGAGACGTTGCCGATGTCGTCGTCGTAAGCCAGTTCGCGGATGAATTCGAAGTAGCGCCCGTTCTCGTAAGCGCCGACGTAGTAGCCGCTGACCGCGCGGGTTGCGTTGTCAGCCTCTTCCCAGGCTTTTGCGGTCTCGAAATCGTCGCTGCAACGCTCGTATGCGGCCGCATCGTCCATAACGTGGTACACGCTGTAACTCATGCCGCTGCCGGCGCGCTCGTCGACATAAAAGTCCGCGGGCGCGGAGTAGGCTGCGTCGTAGATCTTACCGGCGACTTCCTGATCGGACGGCTGCACGTAAGCCGGATTAGCGCTGACGCTCGGGCTTGGCTCGGGCGTTTTCGTTTCTTCGCCGCTACCGCCGCCGCAGGCGTTCAGGACCAGCATGGCCGGCAGTAGGTACATCTGCGTTCGCATCGTGACTCCCTGTTGCGTGCGAACCCGAAGCAGCCGGGCCCGCTGTCGACGACGTTCCTTCGTCGCCGCTTGCTGCAGCGCGATTCAGGCGGCAGCGGTGTTCTTGCGCCAGATAGAAAGTTGTTCGGGCGCCTGAACGCCCATTTTCACGCGCTTGCTATTGGCGGAGAAAATAGTGATTTCGATGGGTCCATTGCGGAACAAATCGGCCAGCGTCATGGACGGGTCGATATCGTCACCGGGTCGAATCAAAATGGACTCAGCATCGCGTCGGCTAACTATCAACATGATTCTTTCCTTCCCAGTCGGTGATTCACGCTTCCGCGAGAGAGCGTTGCGCCGCTTGTGCGGGGCCGTTGCCGTTCTTGCCGTAGGTTGACGGGCCGTCGGCACTCACTCCCCGCAGTACCGCCAGTCGATCGCCGAGCTGGTTCTGGCGTATGCGTATGACACTCCCGTTACCCAGATTGAGTGTCTGGCATTCGGCAGCGAGCTCCAGGAGGCGCTGCCACTGTTCGGCGACTGCGTCGCGCTCATCGAGCGGAGCGACGAGTTTGTGCATTTGCTCCGGATCGTCGTCCCGCAGTCCTGCCTCCCGGCAGAGCGCGCTACGCTGCTGCTCCAGCTCGGCCAGTGACTCGAGGCGGGCGGCCTTTTCGTTCATCGCGCGCTCGAGGCCGTCGAGGTCCTGTTGCTCAAGCGATTCGCGTTCCAGTTCGAGCGCAGCGTGCAGGTTGCTTGCCGCATCGATACTGCGCTTCAGTATCTGTGCTATACCCTTGCCCAGGCGTTCGGTCTGTGGATTTGCTGCGTTCATTGCGGCTCGATCCCTTATTCGCCGAACGAGCGTTCGAAGCGGATCATGGCGTCGGCCACGGCGTCCGCGTCGACTTCGTAGTCGCCGCTCTCGATAGCCGCTTTGACCTCGGACACACGGGCGTTATCGATAGCGGGCAAGTCGGCCAGCGTTTTCTCGAGCCGCTCGAGCAGCCGTGCGCCGCTCGTAAGCTCAACCGTGTCACCCGGCTTTGGTGCCGCGGGCGACGAGGACGCGGCAGAGCCTGCGTCCGCGGCAGGTTTGCTGCTGCTGACGGACTCGTCGACCTTGTTGCCGAGCTTGCCAATTGGGTTCTGATCCATCGGACCGATCCTGTTTGTCATAACCTATTACCCTCAACGATCATTGTTGCTAAGCCGGGTATCGGCGCGAGGCCGCAAAGCTTTAGCTTTCCCGGAAAAAAAAGCCTGGTTTTTGGCGACCAGGACCTCAACGTGCTCTGGTGAGCGCACGATGCCTTCGACGGTGCGCCCGGAACTCAGGTTCTCGACGCTGATTCGCTGGCCAATTGCTCCGTCAATCAATGCTTTACCTGCCATGTTGAGCCGCAGCGTGCCCTGCATGACGACCAGCGTGACCGACTGCCCGCGGCGTATGACCCGGTTCGCCTCCAGCAGATCCGGGCTTAGCATCCGGCCCTTGAGCACGGTTTGCAGTACCCGCTGCCCCAGCGCCGCCTCGATCGAGCTGTAGTAGCCACGCCGGCTACGCGTTACGTCCCGGCGTTCGAGTCTCAGGCTGTCGGCCGTGACGACGCTGCCTTTGGGCAGGTGCCGGCTGGCTACGGCCACGGTAGCCGTTGTTGCCATCGAAACCGGAACATAAACCTTCCACGCCCTGTCTCCGCTGCACCGTACCCCCACGGTCGTTACGCGGTCGACGTCCGCGCCCGCGTTCAGGAACGCGCTCAAGGGTGAGCTGCAGTCCGGCAGGCGGAGCCGCGGATCGAGGAATCCGGCTTCTACGGAGGTGCCGTCGAGCGTGCCGCCCAGGCGGTCGCTCAGGTAGTCGGTGGCTGCCGATTTAATTTCGTCGAGATCCTGCCATGCGTCATCGCCGGCGGCCTGCGCCGAAATGCCGGGCAGCAGCGTCACGGAAATGACGGCGCCGTACCAGCCGGCTCTCCGGTGCGTCAGTTTTCTGACGAAGTCGAACATATCCATCCTCGGGTCTTGCGGCGGTGTTTGCACCGAAATCCTTGCGGTCACGGGGCCTCGCGGTCGTCTTCGAGTTGCAGCGGACGAGGCAGTGCGTTTTTCCGGGATCCGCACGAGGACTTGACTGCAATACTCATGCCATGCAGAGCGAAGCGCGCCGCTGCTGGGTTTCACTTAGGCTGCAGCCGCTTGCCGCCGGGCGGCAGGCAGTTGCCGCCCGGCGCTCGCCGGATTCATCGTAACCACCGCTCACGAGTCCGGCCGGCGGCGCAGTAGCGCGGTCCGCAGTCGATTGGCACGACGGTTGCATAACACCACAGCAAACCGACACGGAACGGCCGACATGGAAATCAAGGCACTGCAACACAACGAACAGGCACTCCGGCTGCGGGCACTGCGCAACCAGGTGCTGTCCGCCAACATTGCCAATGCCGATACGCCTAATTACAAGGCGCGCGACATCGATTTCACGACGGCGCTCAACGCCGCCAAAGGCGACGCCTTCAGTTTGCGGACTACGAGCGATCAGCACGTGCGTTCCCTGAGTACCAACACCGGAGGTGCCGAAATGCTCTACAGAGTGCCCATGCAGCCCGCCCTGGACGGAAATACCGTGGAGACCGACGTGGAACAGGCCGCTTTCGCCGAAAACGCGCTGCAGTATCGAACGACGCTGCGCTTTCTCGACGGCCAGATTCGTTCCATCAAATACGCTCTGAAGGGAGGTGAATGATGTCCCTGCTCAAAGTCTTCGACGTTGCGGGCACGGCAATGAACGCACAGTCCGTGCGGATGAACGTCACGGCCAGCAATCTGGCCAACGCGGATAACGTCAACGGCGATCCGGAGAAGGTCTATCGCGCCAAACAGCCCGTGTTCTCGGCATTCAGGCAGTCGCTCGATGAGCAGTCGGGCATTGCGGGCGTTCGCATAGACGGCATCGTCGAAAGTGAGGCGCCGCTCGCGAAGCGCTTTCAACCCGAACATCCGGATGCCGATGCCGACGGCAACGTATACATGAGTAACGTCAATGCAGTCGAGGAGATGGTCAACATGATCTCGGCATCGCGCTCGTACAAGAACAACGTCGAGATCGTGAACACGACCAAAGATCTCCTGCTACAGACGCTGACGCTCGGCCGCTAGCCACCTTAAGGACAATAGAAATGACCAATGCCATCAACGGCTCCAATGACGCCAGACTGTTTGCACCGCCGCCGGAGCAGGCGGCACGCGACGAGCTCGGCCAGGAGGATTTCCTTACGCTGATGATCACCCAGTTCCAGAATCAGGACCCGTTTGAGCCCATGGACAACGGCGAGTTTCTGGGGCAGCTGGCGCAGTTCAGCACCGTGAACGGAATCGAATCGCTCAATAGCGGGTTTGACGGTCTTTCCGGGGCGCTGCGCGACGAGCAGGCGCTGCAGGCCGCCAACCTGGTCGGCCGCTCCATATTGGCGGAATCGAACGCGGCGTTCTACAGCGGCGACGACAGCGTAAACGGCGCCGTCGCAATCGGTGCCGCCGGCACGGTGCAAATCGACATTACGGATGCGTCCGGGCAGTTGATCCAGACTCTGGACCTCGGGCAACAGCCTGCCGGCAGCGTGGACTTCGCCTGGGACGGCCGCACCGCGAGCGGTGAAATGGCGGCTCCTGGAGAGTACGGCCTGACCGCGCGCGTAGTGCGCGGCCAGGAAGTCGAGAGCGCACCGACCCTGATCGAGGCAAGCATCGAGAGCGTCACTCTCGGGCGCTTCGGCTCGGCGATGACGCTGAATCTCGAAGGCGGCGGCTCACTCGCACTGTCCCAGGTTTACCAGATTACCCAGTAGCAGCGTACCGGCTACGAATTGAAGAAGAGTTTTCAGGAGATAACACATGCCATTTACCATTGCATTGAGCGGGCTCAACGCCGCTTCCGCCGATCTTGGCGTTACGGCCAACAACGTCGCCAACGTGAACACCAACGGCTTCAAGATGTCGCGGGCGCAGTTTTCGGAGGTGTTTGCCGTCGGCACTCAGAGCGTCAGCTCGAGTGCGGCGGGGAGCGGCGTAAAGCTTGCGTCGATTGCGCAGCAGTTTACGCAGGGCAACATCGACTTCACCGACAACGCGCTCGATCTCGCAATCGGCGGCGAGGGCTTCTTCGTACTTAGCGACGGCGGTGCGCGCACTTACTCGCGGGCCGGCGCTTTTGGTGTCGATAACCAGGGTTTTGTGGTCAATGCGCAGGGCTCGAGGCTGCAGGCGTATCCGTTTGCCGGTAGCGGCCTGTTCAACACGGGCACGCCGCAGGACCTTCAGCTCACGACCGGGGCGAATCCACCGCAGGCATCGACCCGGGCGGAATTCGGCATCAACCTGCCCGCAAATTCTCCGCAGCCGGTCAATCCGACTTTCGACCCGGCCGATCCGTCGAGCTTCAATCACACGACCTCGGTAACCATTTACGATTCGCTCGGCGCGGCACACACGGCGACGGTTTACTTCATCAAGGATGCGGCACCGAACGTCTGGAACACCGAGGTGCAAATCGACGGCACCGACATTACGGGTTCGGCAGCTATTACCTTTGGACCGGACGGCAGCCTGCAGGCGCCCGTCGGCGGCCTGATGCCGCTCGGAGCGTACACCCCGACCACGGGTGCGGCGGACATTACCCTGTCGCTGGACTTCGCCGACGCGACGCAGTTCGGTGACAACTTCGGTGTGAACTCGTTGTCGCAGGACGGCTTTACCACTGGCCGTCTGACCGGCGTTAGCGTCGACGCGGAAGGCGTCGTATTCGCCCGCTTCACGAACGGCCAGTCGAGTTCGCTCGGCAAACTCGCGCTGGCGAACTTCGTAAACCCGCAAGGCCTGCAGCAGCTTGGCGACACGACCTGGGGTGAGTCCTTTCAGTCCGGCGACGCACTGCTCGGGGAAGCGGGCACGGCATCCTTCGGCAACATTCAGTCCGGCGCGCTCGAAGCCTCCAATGTCGATCTTACTGCGCAGCTCGTGCAGATGATCACGGCGCAGCGAAACTTTCAGGCCAACGCGCAGATGATTTCGACGGCCGACACCGTGACCCAGACCGTGATCAACATCCGCTAGCGCAAGAGGCGTATTCGTCCATGGATAAGATGATCTACGTTGGCATGACCGGTGCGCGCCAGACAGAGGTTGCGCAGACCATCAATGCCAACAACCTGGCCAACGTTTCGACGACCGGTTTCCGGGCCGATCTGCACGCTTTCAGCAGCGTGCCGATCGAGGGCCCAGGGGTCGAGTCGCGGGCGAACGCGGTTGTAGACCGTTTTGCGACGGACTTCTCGCAAGGTCCCGTGCAAAGTACCGGCCGCGATCTCGACATTGCAATCCAGGGCGAAGGGTTTATTGCGGTTCAGGCGCCCGATGGCAGCGAGGCCTACACGCGGGCTGGCGATCTGCGCGTGGAAGCGGGCGGGCTGCTTGCGACCGGTGCAGGGCATCTGGTGATTGGCGACGGGGGGCCGGTTGCGGTGCCGCCGAATGCCAGCCTGCTGATCGGCAGCGACGGAACCATTACGGTGCAGCCGCTTGGGCAACAGCCGAATGCACTGAGTATCGTGGACCGGATCAAGCTGGTTAACCCGCCGATCGACGATCTGCAGAAAGGCACCGATGGTCTGCTGCGTCTGAAAACGCCGGATGAAGTTGCCCCCGCCGATGCGGGCGTGACGCTGATCTCGGGCGCGCTGGAAGGCTCGAACGTCAACGTCGCCAGAACGCTGGTCAACATGATCGAACTTGCCCGTCAGTACGAGATGCAGGTCAACGTCATCAAGTCATCTGAAGAGAACGCGGACGCCGCGGCTCAGATGATGCGCATGAGCTAGGGTTTCAAGGCCCTAAAGGAGAATAGAATGAACCAGGCACTGTGGGTATCCAAGACGGGCCTCGATGCGCAGCAAACGCGTATGGCGGTGGTGTCGAACAATCTCGCCAACGTCAACACGACCGGCTTCAAGCAGGGCCGAGCCGTCTTCGAAGACTTGCTCTACACCAACCTGAAGCAGTCCGGCGCACAGAGTTCGCAGGATACCCGCCTGCCCAGCGGCCTGACGCTCGGTACCGGGGTTCGGGTCGTCGCAACGGAGAAACTCTTTACGCAGGGTACCGTCAATCAGACGGGCAACGCGCTGGACGTGGCGGTCAACGGCCGCGGTTTCTTCCAGGTGCGCCGCCCCGACGGTGAACTCGCCTATACCCGGGCCGGTGGTTTTCAGCTCAACGATCAGGGCGAGATGGTGACGGCCAGCGGCTATCGCGTCGAACCTGTGATTTCGATACCGGAGGGAGCGCAGAGCATCACGATCGGCAGCGACGGCGTCGTGTCGGCGAAACTGCCCGGTCAGACCATTCCGGCACAGGTAGGCACGCTCGAGACGGTCGACTTCATCAACCCCGTTGGACTGCAGTCCGTTGGTGAGAATCTGTACATCGAAACGGCTTCGAGCGGTGTGCCCACCGCGGGTACACCCGGCCTGAACGGGTTCGGCTCGCTCATTCAGGGTGCGCTCGAGGGTTCCAATGTCAACGTCGTGTCCGAACTCGTCAACATGATCGAAACGCAGCGCGCCTACGAAATGAACTCCAAAGCGATCTCGACCAGCGATCAGATGATGCAGTACGTCAACAACAACCTTGGCAGGTAGTGGTCATGTCGTCTAATCGAATTACCTTGCCAGCCCTTGCCGTTTTGCTTCTGTCGGGTTGCGCCAGCGCGCCCGTGGACGAGACATCGATGCGCGGGCCGGGTCCCATGCCGCAAACCTATGCGAAAGCGAGTGCCGGCTCGATCTACGCAGCCGGGGGCGAGATTCGCCTGTTCGAAGACCGCAAGGCAGGCCGGGTCGGCGACATATTGACAATACGGCTCGTCGAGGAAACCCGCGCGAGCAAAGACTCGGCGACCTCGACGTCGAAGGAATCCGACGCGACGCTCACCAATCCCAACGTGTTCGGCCGGCCGGTGACCAACAACGGCATTCCGGTGCTGGACGGCTCGGTCAGCGGCCAGCGCAGCTTCGACGGCGCGGGATCGAGCAGTCAGTCCAACAGTCTGACGGGCGACATTACCGTCACCGTCATGCAGCGCTTGCCGAACGGCAATCTCGTCGTGGAAGGCGAGAAATGGCTCACGATCAACCAGGGCCGTGAATTCATTCGCGTTCGCGGTGTGATTCGTCCCGCGGACATAGAGACCGACAACTCGGTCATCTCGACGCGCATTGCGAATGCCCAGATTGCCTACTCCGCCAAAGGCGCGCTGGCCGACGCCAATCGCATGGGTCTGCTCGCACGCTTCTTTAACTCCGCCATATTCCCGTTTTAGGAAACCGCATGAACACACCGGGCACAAAATTCTTGCAAAGCCGTGTAGCACGGCACCTGCTGGTGCTGGCGATGATCTTGCTGTTGCCCACACAGGCCGTACTTGCCGAGCGCGTCAAGGACCTGGCGAGTATTGCGGGCGTCCGTCAGAACCAGCTCGTGGGCTACGGCCTCGTCGTCGGCCTGGACGGCACGGGTGACCAGACCGCACAGACGCCGTTTACCGTGCAGAGCATCATCAACATGCTGCTGCAGTTCGGTGTGACGATACCGCCGGGCACGAATCTGCAGCTAAAGAATGTCGCGGCGGTGACGATACATGCTGAACTGCCGCCGTTCGCCAAGCAGGGGCAGACCATCGACGTGACCGTGTCGTCGATGGGCAATGCCAAGAGCCTGCGTGGCGGCAGCCTGCTAATGGCGCCGCTCAAAGGTGCCGACGGGCAGGTGTATGCCATTGCGCAGGGTAATCTGGTCGTTGGCGGCTTTGGCGCTTCGGGCCAGGACGGCTCGAGTATTACCGTCAACATCCCGAGCGCGGGACGAATACCGAGCGGCGCAACCGTGGAGCGCGAAGTCGCGAACAGTTTTTTGACGGAAGAATTTGTAACTCTGAACCTGAACACGCCGGATTTCACGACCGCCAACCGGCTTGCGCAGCAGATCAACGACACGATGGGCGGCGGTACCGCGGAGGCGCTCGATGCGGTCTCCGTGACCGTTCGAGCTCCTGTCGATTACCGGCAGCGAACCGCATTCGTTGCGGCGCTCGAGAGCCTCGAAGTCGAACCCGGCGAGGTGGCCGCGCGAGTCATCGTCAATTCGCGAACCGGCACCGTGGTCATTGGCTCCAACGTGCGGGTCACCCCGGCGGCGGTCTCGCACGGCTCGCTGGTCGTGACGATTAGCGAACAGCCGTTTGCCAGCCAGCCCGTCGCACCCTTCAGCGACGCCGGCGAAACGGTCGTGTTGCCGAACTCGCAGGTGAGTATCGAGCAGCAGGAGGCGAGCATGTTCCTGTTCGAACCCGGCACGAGTCTCGACGAAATCGTGCAGGCCGTTAACCGCGTGGGCGCGGCGCCGGGCGACCTCGTTGCGATCCTCGAAGCCTTGAAGCAGGCGGGCGCGCTGCGGGCTGAACTGGTCATTATCTAGGACACGTCATGCCGGCCGCCATCACCGATTTTTCGCAGTTTGTCGATCTCCGCCGGATGGCTGGAGAGAACGACGGTGCGGCATTGAAGGAGGTGGCCGGGCAGTTCGAAGCCCTGTTCATTCAGACGCTGCTGAAGAACATGCGCGAGGCGTCACTGGGCGACGGGCTGCTTGGCGGGGGACAGTCGCACAAGATGTACGAAGGCATGCTCGATCAGCAGCTGTCGCTCGAGATGGCGGCTGGGAAAGGTCTTGGCATCGCCGAGATGCTCGTGCGCCAGCTCGGCGGCGAATCGCCTGCTGCGCCGGTGACTGCACCCGCGCCGCATGCGCCCGTCGCGGCGACCGGGCTCGGCGCCAGAACCTCCCCCATACCGCAACCGGAGGCGATGGCGGAAGGCGCGGCTGTCACCGTCGCCAATGGCCGCTTCGATACTCCCGAGAGTTTCGTCGAGGCCGTGTGGCCGCACGTCAAACGGGCGGCGCAGAAGCTGGGTGTCGAAGCTCGCGCGATACTGGCCCAGGCCGCGCTCGAAACCGGCTGGGGTAAACACGTGCCCGAATCGCTGGGCGGCCAGTCGAGCTTCAATTTGTTCGGTATCAAGGCCGACTCGCGCTGGAACGGCGACGCCGTCAGCAAACAGACACTCGAGTTCAGGGACGGTATTCCGCAACAGGAGAGCGCGCGGTTCCGGTCTTATGCATCGGTTGCGGAAAGCGTCGAGGACTACGCCCGCTTCATACAGGACAACCCCCGCTACGCGGCCGTAGGTGAGGGCGGTGCAACGCCCGAGGCGTTCGGCAGCGCGCTTTCGGCCGCCGGATACGCGACGGATCCCGACTATGCCGCCAAGATATCCCGGGTTGCAGCAAGCGAACGCATGGACACGCTGCTCTCCCGGCTGGATGGTGCCGAACCTCTATTTGAGCCTGCCGGTGCGCAGGCGGGTCCTTAACGTTAAGGAATAAGCAATGGCCGACATACTGAATACCAGCCTGAGCGGAATGCGTGCGTTTCAGCGTGCACTCGAAGTAACCAGTCACAACATAGCCAATGCGAATACTCCGGGGTACAGCCGGCAGGTCGCCGAATTCACGACGCGTGAAGGGCAGGGTACGGGCAACGGTTTTGTCGGCACCGGTACCCAGATTGCAACCGTCAAGCGAATCTACGACGCGATTCTGGGCGAGCAGTTGCAGAATTCGACTACCGGGCTGGCCCGTTTTGAAACGCTGGCAGGCCTCTCGGGCCGCGTGGACTCGCTACTCGCCGATCCGAATACCGGTCTCAACGACGGTCTGCAATCGTTCTTCAACGCGGTGCAGGATCTTGCCAACGACCCGGCATCCGTGCCGACCCGGCAGGCGCTGCTCGGCGAGGCGGAAGGGCTGGCCGGACGCTTTCGCGCACTCGACGCAAGGCTCGGTGAAGTCGATGCCGAAGTTAACGACCGGATTCGACTCGCGGTGGACGACATCAACCGCCTTGCTGAAGCGATTGCGGATGTGAACGACAAAATTACGCTGACCGCGGGTATTGGCCAGCCCCCTAACGATCTTCTCGATGAGCGCGACCGCCTGGTGCTGGCGTTATCGGAGCAGGTTTCGGTATCGACTGTAATGCAGGACGACGGTGCAATGAATGTGTTCATCGGCTCCGGGCAGTCGCTGGTGGTTGGCGCCAATGCGAGGACGCTCGGCACCGCAGGTGGAGAGTTCGATCCGACGCGCACCGTTGTGAACTACGTGGGCACCGCGGGTACAACACCGCTCGACACCTCGCTGACCGGCGGTACTCTCGGCGGGCTGCTCGATTTTCGGGCCAACCTGCTCGATCCGGCGCGCCAGTCGCTCGGCCAGACCGCGCTGGCGTTTGCGAGCAGCTTCAACGAACAGCATATGTCGGGCATGGATCTGCGCGGCAATCTTGGCGCAGAGTTTTTCTCGGTGAGCGACCCTCTGAGCCTGTATTCGGCGTCGAACACGGGCACGGGCCTGGCCGACGTTACGATCAGCGATACGAGCGCTTTCACGGGCGCGGACTATATGCTGAGTTTCGACGGCGCAGCGTATTCGCTGACGCGGAGCGATTCGGGCCAGGCGGTGGCTCTGACGGGCAGCGGCACGCCGGCTGACCCGTTCGTGGCCGATGGCCTTTCGATTGAGGTAAGCGGTGCGCCGGTCGCGGGCGACCGCGTCATGATTCGCAGCGGCTCCGGTTTGGCGGGTTCCATCCAAACCCTGATTGCCGATCCGCAGAACGTTGCGATGGCTGCGCCAACCCGCTCGAGCGTAAGTCTGGCGAACACGGGAAATGCCAGCATTACGCCGGCTCGCGTGATCGACAGCAGCGACCCCAACCTGCTCGATCCGGCAGTGATCGAGTTTACCGGGCCTGCGACCTACAGCATCAACGGCGCGGGCGCTTTCGCGTACGTCGAGGGGTCGCCGATTGTCGTCAACGGCTCCGAAGTCACGATCAGCGGCGGTCCGGGCGTTGGCGATCAGTTTACCGTGGAGGCGAACTTCGGCGCCGGCGGCGACAACAGCAACGGTCTCATCCTTGCCGGGATACAGGGCATCGGTGTTCTGGAAGGCGGCTCCATCAGCATCAACGAGAACTATGGCCGCCTCGTGTCGGGCGTCGGCAGCGCGACGCGGCAGGCGCAGTCAAACGCGGCTGCGCAGGGTGTACTCGTGACCAACGCACAAGATGAAGTTCTCGCCACTTCGGCCGTTAACCTTGACGAGGAGGCGGCCAAGCTGGTGCGGTTTCAGCAGGCCTACCAGGCGGTTGCGCAAGTAGTAAGCGTAGCCAGCACCCTGTTCGACAGTCTGCTCAACGCAACGAGACGATAACGGCGAGACGACAAGCATGCGGGTATCGACACAAGGGAGTTATCTCAGCGGCCTGACGGCCATGCAGCGCCTGCAGGCGGCTCTGGATCAGACCCAGCGGCAGATTTCGAGCGGCCGCCGGATACTCAAGCCGTCCGACGATCCCATCGCCGCGTCCCGCTCTCTCGAACTGCGTGAATCCATTGGCCGTCTATCGCAGTTCGACCGCAATGCCGGTATTGCGACCAACCGCCTGGCGCAGGAAGAGTCGGCGCTGACGTCGGTTAACGACGTGCTGCAGCGCGTGCGGGAACTCGCGCTGCAGGCGAACAACGCGACTCAAAGCAACGAGTCGCGCGGCCAGATCGCGGTGGAGCTGCGTCAGCTTCTCGACAATCTCGTGCAGCTCGCAAACCAGAAAGACGGCAGCGGCCGCTACATGTTTGCAGGCAACCTGGACGAAGTCGTGCCCGTAACCCGCTCCGGCAGCGGCTTTCAGTACAACGGCGACCAGGGCCAGCGGCTGATTCAGATCGGCCAAAGCCGCCAGGTAGCGGACGGCGATCCCGGCTCGGACGTGTTCTTCCGGGTTCGCAACGGCAACGGGCTATTCTCGCTGGCGCCGGCTGCCGGCAACACGGGTTCCGGGATCCTGAACGGCGGCAGCGTGGTCGATCCGACTGCCTGGGTTCCCGATCAGTACACCGTGACGTTTACGGCGCCCGATACCTACGAAGTCCGCGATTCGAGCGCGGCCCTGGTGAGCAGCGGTGCCTGGCAAAGCGGCGACAACATACGCTTCAACGGGATCGAATTCGGCATCCAGGGTGCGCCTGGCGTCGGTGATGCCTTTTCGGTTGGGCCGTCGGTTTATCAGGACGTATTCACCACGGTCGAGCGGCTGGCCGCCGCGGTTGCGTCCACGGTTACGGACGACAACTCGAGAGCCAGCATGAGTAACGGCATCAATGCCGGCTTAGTGAATATCGATCAGGCTATCGGCAACATACTGGATATCCGGACCCAGGTAGGTTCGCGGCTCGCGGTCATCGAGAAGCAGGTCGACACGAACTCCGCGTTCTCGCTGACGCTCGAGGAGACCCTGGCCGGAATCGAGGACCTCGACTATGCGGAGGCTTTGTCCCGGCTGAGCCTGCAGGCGACGACGCTCGAGGCCGCGCAGCAGTCGTTCGTAAGAACGCAGCAGCTTTCGCTGTTCAACTTTCTTTAGAAGCAGTTCTAACTGGCTTCGGGCCCGAGCACGCTGACGGCCGCCGATCGTGACGCAGTTTTTGTTTGCGGACTACGTCACAGAACGAAAGATTGCCGCTAAAGATTCGTCTCTGCCTGTCGGGTCCGATGGCGGAAAATTCCTCCTAATCGCTCAAGGTTTTCCAATGCCATCCGATAACCCCTGTGTACGGAGGTCTTGAATGGATATCGCGACCCTGTTACTCCGCGGCATAAGCAGCCCCGGGTATTTCACTTGTAAACAGGAGTTTTTGAAATGGCACAGACGATCAATACAAACGTTGCTTCGCTCAATGCGCAACGTAATTTGAGTCGTTCGCAGGGCTTGCTTAATCAGTCGCTCGAAAGACTGTCCACGGGCCTGCGAATCAATAGCGCTAAGGACGACGCCGCGGGTCTTGCGATCTCCGAGCGTTTTACCACCCAGATTCGCGGTTTGAATCAGGCGGTGCGTAACGCGTCCGACGGCATCTCCCTCGCGCAGACGACTGAAAGTGCGCTCGGTGAGCTAACCAACAACCTGCAGCGGATTCGTGAGCTGGCGGTACAGTCGGTCAACGCAACCAACTCGGCCTCTGACCGGGCTGCTCTGAACGCCGAAGTTCAGCAGCGTGTTGCAGAGGTCGACCGGATCTCCAAACAAACCAACTTCAACGGCGTGAAAGTCCTTGACGGTTCGTTCGGTACGGCGATCTTCCAGGTTGGCGCGAACGTGGGTGAGACGATCTCTGTATCCCTGACCACGGACGTGACCGCATCGGCTATCGGTACGATCAACACGGCCGCCGGCACGGGCTTCGCCTTCGCTGACGCGGCCAGCACCGACATTACGCTGCAGTTCGGCGACGGCACGACCGCTGACGAATACGGTGACGCTGTCATTGCTGCGGACTCGACGGTGCAAGGCGCGGCCGATTCGATCAACGCGGCCAACGTGTCCGGTATTTCGGCATTCGTAAACGCCGGCGGTCAGCTGCAGATCATCAACGACACGGGTAACGAAATCACGTTTACCGAAGCTGGTGCAACCGGCGCGGATACGCTGGGTCTCGACACCGTGGTAACGGCTGACGAGACGGCTGCAGCGGGTACGACGCTCGCCGGTGTCGGTATCGATACGGTCGCAGGCGCGAACTTCGCGGTTGCCCGAGTCGATTCTGCGCTGACAGCCGTGAACGGACTGCGCGGTAACCTGGGTGCTATCCAGAACCGTTTCGAGTCCACCATCGTCAACCTGCAGACGGTTAGCGAGAACCTCGCGGCTTCCCGCGGGCGGATTCAGGACGCGGATTTCGCGTCCGAAACCGCTGCGCTGACCAAGGCGCAGATCCTGCAGCAGGCCGGCGTATCGGTACTGTCGCAGGCTAACGCCCAGCCGCAGCTCGCTTTGAGTCTGTTGCAGTAAACGTAAGTTCGCTGCGCTAAGTCGCGCAGCATAAGGTAAGCCCTTCGTACCAGGTGGCAGGGATGCCGCCTGGTACGTCTAACAAGGGGAGAGCGTCATGTCAGACAAAGACGTCAGCGCGGTCTCCGGCGCCACGGGAAGCTTTACGGCGCTAAGGCCGACAGCCAATGCCACCGATACGACCGGGAAGAGTCGGTCAGCGGGCGGCAAAAGTCTGCCGCCTGCGGCAACGCCTAACCTCGAAACGCTCACTGCCAAGCTAAACCTTGTCAGCGAGACGATAGGCCGTGACCTGCGTTTTCAGGTCGACATGACGAGCGGTCGCTCGGTAATACAGGTGCTCGATCGCGATACCGGCGAGATTATTCGCCAGATACCGCCTGAGGAGGCCCAGTTGACGCTGACACGCAACGGGTTTGTCGAACTGAAGCTCTACGACGAGAGTGCTTGAAAACGTGCCGGGTAACGCTCAGGCATCTGGCACGCTTCTTGAAGCGGACTTTGGCATGAGCTTAACGGCGTGAGTAAAGAGTAAAACGATATGGCCAGCATAGTTTCAACGGGCATTGGGTCCGGCCTGGATATCGCGGGAATCGTGCAGCAACTCGTTGCTGCGGAGGGTCAGCCGGTGGAGAACAGACTCGGTCAGCAGGAAGTCAGAGCGCAGGCCAAGCTCTCGGCCTTCGGCAGTCTCAAATCCGCGCTTGCCGACGTTCGCGATCAGCTCGCCACGCTGAAATCGCCCGAGCAGTTTCTGGTCCGCAAAGCCGTATCGAGCGATGAAGACGTATTCAAGGCGTCGACGAACACGTCGGCACTCCCGGCAAGCTATGAACTCGAAGTCGTCCGCCTGGCGGAGGCGCAGAAACTAACCTCGGGTGCATTTAGCGGATCGGACGCGGCGGTCGGCACAGGTACGCTCACCGTCTCCGTGGGAACCGCGTCGATGGATCTCGAAATCGACGCCGATAACAATACTCTTGCGGACATTCGCAACGCCATCAATTCGGCGGACGACAACCCGGGCGTATCGGCAACCATTGTCAATGCCGAGAACGGCAGTTACCTGATTCTGACCGGTAACGATACAGGCGCCGAGAACACGATTACGCTGACACAATCCGGCGGAGACGGCGGGCTTGCCGCGCTGGAATACGATCCCGGCAACGGTTTGTCGGCATTGACCGAGTCGCAGGCGGCGCAGGACGCGCTGATTCGCATCGACGGTTTCGACGTCGTGAGCAGCACCAACACCTTCAGCGGCGCCGTCGAGGGCGTGACGATCTCGGTAGAGTCGGTAACGACGGGTCCTGAAACGCTGACCGTTGAAAACGACGATGCTGCGGTAAGCAAAATCGTCAACGAGTTTATCGAAGACTACAACGCGCTGATCGATACGCTGAATACCCTAACCGATTTCAATGCGGAAGCTGGAATCGGGGCGCCACTGCTCGGCGATTCGACGATTCGCAGTATTCGCGATCAGATTCGCCGGGAAATGAGTACCGCGGTCAACGATGCGGGCCTGCCGTTTTCCACGCTGTCGGACGTCGGCATAGAGGTGCAGCTCGACGGCAAGCTGGAGCTTGACGAGACCCGGCTTTCGACGGTGCTCGCAGACGACTTCACTCGCTTCGGCCAGCTGTTTTCGTTAGAGCAGGGCTTCGGTACGCGTTTGTTCAATCTCACGGACAGTTTTTTGGACACCGAAGGCATCATCGAGACCCGCACACAGGGTCTCACGACGCAAATTGACGGCATCGCCGACGAGCGGGAATCGTTGAATGAGCGGCTCGCGTCGCTGGAGACGCGACTTCTGCGGCAGTTCAACGCTCTCGATTCGCTGCTCGCCCAGCTTTCGTCAACCAGCAATTTTCTGACCCAGCAGCTCAGCAGTCTGCCGGGCGTGGATCGTCCGGATAACGGCTAGCCCGGAAAAGGAGTTCAGCATGATGGGACCGTCGGGTGCTGCCCGCTATCAACAGCTCGATACGCAAAGCCGGGTGGAATCGGCTTCGCCGCATCGCCTGATCCAGCTCATGATGGAGCGCGTGCTGGCCAAGGTCGGTCTGGCGAAAACCCACCTCGACAATCGAAACATGCCTGAAAAGGGTAACGCCATTGGCGACGCGATCGAGATCATCAACGGCTTGCAGGCCAGTCTCAATCATAAGGCCGACGCGCGTTTGTCCGGCAACTTCGACGCGCTGTACGGATACATGATGCGCCGCCTGCTGGAGGCCAACCTGCACAACGACGCGGCCGCGCTCGATGAGGTTGCAGGCCTCATGCGCGAACTCAAGGAAGCCTGGGATGCTATCGCGGACGAGGTTGCGGCCATGGAGGCCAACGGCGTCTGACCGCGCAGACCAAGGTCGGATGCGGATACGCAGGGAGGAAATATCATGCAGGCAAGCCAACCCCTAATACAGCAAAGTCCGAGGGACACCGTGCTCGACATGGCGGCCGAAATGCTGAAACTCGCTGAGCGCGGCGATTGGGAGCAACTCGAGTCGGTGACCGTAATGCTGCGCAGTGCAATCGTCAAAGTGCCCGAGGGCGAGCGCCTGAAAACGGCGCAGGCTGTACAGGCGACGACGGAGCAGGTTCGCGAACTGGCGGAGCGATCGCGCGGCGACGTGATGTCGCGCCTCAAAGCTATTCGACGCGGACAAAGCGCCGCACGCGCGTACGGTGTTGCCACCGGCCATCACCAGATGCTGCCGGCGCATCGGCCCGAGGCCTGACGCACCTGCTATTACGTTAAGTTTGGCGTTATTTGTGAGGCCGGTCACAAATCCGGCCGCGCTACGCGACTATGATCGTCCCATGCTCGAGATTGAAGACAAGGGGTGAGCATGGCGACTCAACATAACAATACGGTCTGGATCAAGGACACCGACGCCGAACGCGCGCGCGATCTCTACCGGCGCCTCGAGTTTCTGAATTATCAGCCCGTGATCGCCCGATCGGGGGACCGACAGCCCTGCGGCACGGTTGCGGCCGTTGTGGGCGGCAAGTCGTTTGCCGCCGAGGCGGATGCACTGCGCCGCAAGCGTCCGGAACTTCCGATACTGTGCCTGGACGCCCGCGATACCGATACGGCTGCAACGAGCGGGCCCACCTGGCCGCTCGAACTGCCGTTGAAGCGCTCGCAGCTCAAGCGCCTTCTGAATCGTGCCGAACGCTACGGTCACGCAGAGCGCCGCCATCGGCTTACGGGCACATCGCATCCAATTCGGGAGGTACGGCGGCTGATCGAGCAGGTTGCCGATTTCGACACGAACGTTCTGATCACGGGCGAGTCGGGTACCGGCAAGGAACTCGTTGCAAGGACCATCCACGACCTCAGCGATCGCGCGGACAAGCCGTTTGTGCCCATCAACTGCGGTGCGATTCCGCCCGACTTACTCGAAAGCGAATTGTTCGGCCATCAGAAAGGCGCGTTCACGGGCGCGATCGCGGCGCGCACCGGACGCTTTGAACTCGCCGAGGGCGGAACGCTGTTCCTCGATGAAATCGGCGACATGAGCCTGGACATGCAGGTCAAGCTGCTGCGCGTGCTGCAGGAACGCTGTTTCGAGCGGGTCGGCAGCAATACACCGAAGACCTGCGACGTGCGCGTAATCGCGGCAACCCATCGGAACTTGCCCAAGGCTGTCGAAGACGGCGGGTTTCGCGAAGATCTTTATTTTCGGCTGAATGTCTTTCCGGTCGAGATGCCGCCGCTGTACAAACGTCGCTCGGACTTACCGCAGCTTCTGTGCGAACTGTTTACTCAGCACTCCGGTCCGGATTCCGGCGAGTTTCGTGTAAGCCAGGAGGCGCTCAAGCTGCTTGCGGCATATCGCTGGCCCGGCAACGTCCGCGAACTCGGAAACCTGGTCGAGCGGCTGGCCATACTAAAGCCCGAAGGCGTGATCGACGTCGACGATCTGCCTGCGAGGATCGTGGACGGGCCGCGGGCTCCGGCGGACGAACCCAACGTCGTCGCCGAGGCCATGCAAATGACCGAGAGCAACCTCAAGGATCATCTGGGTTCGCTCGAGCAGGCCCTGATCAGTCAGGCGATGCAGGCATCGAACGGTGTCGTCGCAAAAGCAGCGCGGCTGCTGAACGTTCGCCGCACGACGCTGGTCGAGAAAATTGGCAAGTACCAGCTCGGTTTGACAGGCCCTGGCTAGCCGACCCGGCTTCTATTCCCCCTGACTCGCGCAGCTTAGGCTGCGCTTTTTTTTGGAAAATAGAAAAGAACCAAAAAGGGGCCGGGTTTATTTTCTCGGAAAAAGGGGCCGGGTTTATTTTTTTTTTTACTTTCTTAAATAAACCCGGCCTCTTTTTTTCTTTTTTTGCGCCCTGTTGGTTGTGCTAGTGACGGAAGCCCGTGAACGTCGATTTATTGACGCTGCGTTCGATACCCTCCTGATTGTAAGTCGTTGATTTTATAGGTGTCATATTTTTGGCACGGCTCTTGCTTTGTAACGGCATGAGAAGCTTTTTTGACGCTCGAGGAGGAATGCGTGGTGAGTTCAGAAGACTCTGCCGGTAAGCCCGCCGTCGCGGAGCGCCGTGGCGGCCCCGTCGCGCACGACCCTAAGACGCGCCGCCTGCTGGGCATCGCCCGACGCGTTGCCGCGACCAATGTAACGGTCACGATCAGCGGTGAAAGCGGTTCGGGCAAAGAGGTATTCGCACGCTTCATTCACGACGAGTCGGCGCGCAGCAAGCAGCCGTTTGTCGCGATCAACTGCGCCGCCATCCCGGAGAACATGCTCGAGGCCTTGCTGTTCGGTCACGAGAGAGGGGCGTTTACCGGCGCCAACAACGCCCACCCCGGCAAGTTCGAGCAGGCCAACGGCGGCACACTGCTCCTGGACGAGATTTCGGAGATGGATCTTGGCCTGCAGGCCAAGTTGCTGCGCGTGCTGCAGGAGCGGGAGGTCGAGCGGATCGGCGGTGTCAAACCCATCGCGCTGGACGTGCGCGTGCTGACGACAACCAACCGGGATCTGAAGCGGCAGGTAGCCGACGGCCAGTTCCGCGAGGATCTCTACTACCGACTCAATGTATTTCCGCTGCACATACCTCCGCTGCGAGACAGGCCCGGCGATATTGCGCCGCTGGCGGAAATGGCGCTCGGCAAACACCGCATAGAACCGGAAGGTGTCGTGAGTTTTGCCGACGACGCGAGGCTCATGCTCGAGGCTTACCCGTGGCCGGGCAATGTCAGGGAACTCGAAAACGTGATTCAGCGCAGTCTGATTCTGCTGCGCGGCAATACGATCTCGGCTGACGATCTCGTTTTCGAAGACAGCATCGACGGTGGAGACTCTGCAACCGACCTCGAGGCCGGACTCAGGAATCGCGAATACCAGATGATTATCGACGCGCTCAAGGCGATGAACCTGCGGCGGGAAGCCACCGCGGAGTCGCTGGGCATCAGTCCGCGCACGCTGCGCTACAAACTGGCCCGCATGCGTGAGTCCGGAATCCCGATACCGGGCGAGTCGCCAGCCGCGGAAGGGCTGCGCGTATGAACGAGATAGGACCGGAGCAGCTTCTCAGTCAGATTCGTTCGCTCAATCGGACGCTCAACAGTACTCAACCGGAGTCGGCCGCAGCGCCCGCGAGCTTCGGCAATCTGTTGAAAGACACTTTGGACAGTGTCAACGAAACGCAGCGCGTTTCGCGCGACATGAAACAAGCGTTTACCGCGGGTACGAGCGATGCAAGTCTGGCAGAAGTCATGATTGCATCCGAGAAAGCCAGCATTTCTTTTCGCGCCGTGACCGAGGTCCGCAATAAACTCGTGCAGGCTTATCAGGACATCATGAACATGCCCGTTTGACGCGGCGCATGCATAAAGAGTAAGCGATGGAAAACCAGAACGTAATCGATTCGACAGCCGTGCAGGTCAATCAAATGAGCCTTCCGGGTGTAATGCGGATTCCCGCCGTGCGGCAGATCCTGCTGCTGTTCGGCGTAGCCGGCGCGGTAGCGGCAGGTTTTGCGGTGGCGTTGTGGTCGCAAACTCCCGTGTATACGACGCTCTATGCCGATATCTCCAGCGTCGAAGCGGCCGAGATCGCCGATGCGCTGCGCAGCGCCGGTTTGCCGCACAAGATCGATGCCAAGACCGGCAATGTGCTGGTGCCCGAAGCCGAGTTGCACACGGCGCGCATGCAGGTCGCAGGGCAAGGCCTGGGGCAGGGCGGCGCGTCCGGAATCCTCGCGATAGAAAGCGATTTCGGGACCAGCCAGTTCATGGAAACGGCGCGCTACCAGCACGCGCTGGAAGCTGAGCTCGCGCGCACGATCTCGAGCCTTGGCGCCGTTAGCGAAGCACGCGTGCATCTTGCGCTGCCGAAACAATCGGCGTTCCTGCGCGATCGGAAGAGCGCGAGCGCCTCCGTGTTGCTGCACCTGTTCCGCGGCCGTACCCTCGAGCAAGGGCAGGCATCTGCGGTTGTAAACCTCGTGGCGGCAAGCGTTCCGGACCTGATGCCCAAGAACGTTACCGTCGTCGATCAGTACGGCAGTCAACTGAGTGCCACTGATCGCAACGATCTCGATAGTCAGGCAATGACCCAGTTCAATCACGCCCGGCGTATCGAGGACAAGCTGAAAGCGCGGATCGAGGATTTGCTGACGCCGCTGGTCGGCGCGGGGCGCGTGCGTGCACAGGTCGCGGCGGACATGGATTTTACCGTCGAAGAGGCGGCTACCGAGTCGTATACGTCCGGTCAGGCGAACATCATTAGTGAGCGCGTCAACGAACAGAACCGCCTGCGTGCGGACGACGCCGCGGCGGGAGTGCCGGGAGCGTTGAGTAACCAGCCTCCACAGGCGGCTGGCGCCGGAGGCGTTCCCGACGCCAATACGGCGGACGGCGAGCAGACGATCAATGTGAGTCAGGATCGCGCCACTAACTATCAGCCCAATCGCGAACTGCGTTATCAGCGTCTTCAGCCCGGTCAGATAAGACGTTTGTCGGTGGCGGTGCTCGTGGACGCATCGGAACCGGCCGCGGGCGGCAGTCAGGCTTCGCAAGCCGATGCGTCGCCCAACGCTCTGAGCGACGAGGATCTGCAGCGCTACACCGCGCTGGTGAGGGAGGCCGTGGGCTTTAGTGAGGAGCGCGGCGACACGGTCGTGGTGATGAACGAGGCGTTCCGTAATCCGGCCGCGATCGAGACGCCCGAGGCGCCGCCGATCTGGGAGCAGCCCTTCGTGCGCGACGTGTTGAAGCAGGTTCTGGGCGCGCTTGTCGTGCTCGCGATTGCGTTCGGCGTCGTTCGGCCAATGCTCAAGAGCGTCATGGCCAGCGGTGGCAGCGCGGCGGGCGGCGAATACGTTGGCGGCGGGGCGGCGGTATCGCTATCCCCCGCGGCCGCCGGGCAAGTTGCAGGCGCGAGCGCGGCGGCGATTGCGGGCCCGAGCTATGACGAGAAAGTAGCGGCGGCTAAGAATATAACCGGACACGATCCCGCGCGCGTGGCGCAGGTGGTCAAGAAGTGGGTCGGGAACGGCGAATGACCGGGCTGAGGCGGCCGACTGCAGGGAGTAAAGCTTGCCATGAGTGAGAGTGCCACCGAGATGAAAGGTACGGAGCGCGCCGCGCTCCTGCTCATGACCCTGGGCGAAACCGAAGCGGCTGAAGTGCTCAAGTTCATGGGTGCCAAGGAAGTCCAGCGGCTGGGCGTGGCGATGGCTTCTCTGAACAACGTCTCCCGGCAGCAGGCGAACGATGTTCTGGACGTCTTTATCAACGATGTCGAAGAGCAGACCGCGCTGGGAATGAATACCGAAAACTACGTCAGGACGATCCTCGGCAACGCCTTCGGCGCGGCGAAAGCCAACGCATTTATCGACCGCATCATGACCGGCGAGGACGCCAAAGGGCTCGACGCCCTGAAGTGGATGAGTTCCGAGGACGTTGCGGAGATCGTGCGCGACGAGCACCCGCAGATCGTCGCCATCGTGCTGGCCTATCTCGACCCGATACAGGCCGGGGAGGTCGTGGAACTGCTGCCCGACAAGCTGCGCTCGGAGATCCTCATGCGCGTCGCATCGTTGAGCGATATACAGCAAAGCGCCCTGGCCGAAATCGAAAGCCTCATCGCAAGCAAGTCGGCCGACACGTCACGCGGATCGACACGCAAAGTGGGGGGCGACAAGGTCGCTGCCGACATCATTAACGCACTCAAGGGAGAGACCGGCGAGACGCTGCTTGAACAGATCAAGGAGAAGGACGAGGCCATGTCCGAGCGCATCCAGGAGATGATGTTCATGTTCGATGCGCTTCTCAATGTGGACGATCGCGGCATTCAGGCACTCCTGCGCGAGGTCAACAACGATCTGCTGACCGTTGCGCTGAAGGGCTGCGACCCGGCTATCAGCGACAAAATTCTGGGGAACATGTCGAAGCGTGCCGCGACGCTGCTGCGCGAAGACATGGAGGTCAAGGGCCCCATGAAGCTGAGCGAAGTGGAAGAGGCGCAAAAAGAGATCCTCGATGTGGCCCGCCGCCTCGCCGATTCGGGCGATATCGATCTTGGCCAGGGCAGCGAAGAATATGTCTGAGGACGCCGCCGCCGAACGCTGGCAGGTACCCAATATCGACGGCTCCGACGGCAAGAGCTACATGACGGCGGGCCGTCTCGAGGCATTGCAGCGCGAGGCCTGGGACGAAGCGTTTCAAAAAGGCTACGCCGAAGGCCTCGAGTCGGGGCATGAGGAAGCAGCGCGCCGGACAGCGCGTCTAGACGAGCTGCTGCGGGCGCTCGCGAGGCCCTTCGATGACCTGGACGACGCCGTCGAAAAACAGCTCGTGGAGCTTTCGATGACCGTAGTGCGCCAGCTTTTCCGGCGCGAGATCAGGCTCGATCCAACGCACGTCATTGGCATCGTCCGGCAGGCGATCCAGTGTTTGCCGATGGCCAGCCGCAACGTGCAGGTGCACCTGAATCCCGAAGATGCCGCGCTGATTCGCGAAACGCTCAGTCCGGCAGAAGGCGAACCGGCCTGGTCGGTCGTCGAGGACCCGCTCACGGAGCGTGGCGGCTGCCGGGTTACGACGGAGAATTCGAACATTGACGCATCGACCCAGGCGCGGCTCAACGAGCTGATAAACAGTATCGCCGGCGATGAGCGGGAGCGATGAATGCCAGCGACGAACGATAAGAAAACCCTGCTGCCCGGACCCAATCCGGACCGTCGGCTGGAGCGTTCGCTGAAGCTCGGGGCGTACCTGGACCGGGCCCTCGACGGTGCGCCGCCGCTGCGCGTGGAAGGCGTTCTGAAGCGCACCATTGGACTTGCGATGGAGGCTGAGGGCTGCCACGCGGAGCTTGGCGGCCGTTGTGACGTCGTTACGGGGGACGGCCGGACGGTCGAGACCGAGGTCGTCGGTTTTTCCGGCGAGCGCCTGTTTCTAATGCCGGTGGGCGACATGCGCGGGGTAGTTCCCAACGCCCGGGTCATTCCCGTCGCAGGCGGGCCCGCGGTAAGCGTCGGTTCGGCGCTGCTGGGACGAGTGCTGGACGGCCGTGGTAAACCGCTGGACGACTCCGGCCCGCTGTCCGGCGGTGAGACCGTGCCGCTGTTCGGTCGGCCGATCAATCCTCTCAAGCGGCAACCTATCCGCGAGCAACTGGATGTCGGCGTGCGCTCCATCAATGCGTTGCTGTCGATAGGCCGCGGGCAGCGCATGGGGCTGTTCGCAGGTAGCGGCGTCGGCAAGTCGATGCTGCTTGGCATGATGACGCGCAACACCGAGGCGGATGTCGTGGTTGTCGGTCTCGTCGGCGAGCGCGGCCGGGAGGTGCAGGAGTTTATCGAACAATCGCTGGGCAGCGACGGGATGCGCCGCGCTGTCGTCGTCGCGACGCCGGCGGACGATACGCCGCTAATGCGGATGCACGGTGCGTGGCTGACCGCGGCCATCGCCGAGTATTTTCGCGACCAGGGCCAGCATGTGCTGCTGCTGATGGATTCACTGACGCGCTTCGCTCAGGCTCAGCGCGAGATTGCGCTTGCGATCGGAGAACCGCCGGCCACGAAAGGTTATCCGCCGTCGGTGTTCGCCAAGCTTCCGCAGCTCGTGGAGCGTGCAGGCAACGGCAGCACCGGCAGCGGCTCGATTACGGCTATCTATACCGTGCTGGCCGAGGGTGACGATCAGAACGACCCCATAGTCGATGCCGCTCGCGCCATTCTGGACGGCCACATCGTGTTGTCCCGGAGCATGGCCGATGCCGGTATCTATCCGGCGGTTGACGTCGAGTCGTCGGTAAGCCGAGCAATGAACCAGTTTGCGTCCGACAGTCAGCAACAGCTCGTTACCCGCTTCCGGCAGGTATACGCAACCTATCAGGAGAACCGTGACCTGATCGCCGTCGGTGCGTATCAGGCCGGCAGCAATCCGCAGCTCGACGAAGCCGTTGCGCTATGGCCCTCGATACTCGAGTTTCTACGCCAGCATCACGGCCAGGCCGTGGATTGCGAAAGCGCTCTGGCGGGTCTGGCACACCTGTTCGACGCGTCGGCTCGCGGCACAGCCCACGAGGTAGACGGTGAGCCGGCGTGACCGCACGCGGCGTTCGGTACGCATTCAGCGCCTTGTCGACATGGCAGCCGCGGAAGAGAGTCGGCTCGCACAGGCTTTCGGCAAGCTCAACGCGGAGCTCGAGTCCCGGCGCAGTCAGCTCGGCGAGCTAAACGCATTCAGGCAGACCTACTCGTCCGCGTCTGCGCGGCAATCCGGCGCGAACTCAGCACACTGGAAGGATTATCAGAACTTCAGGTCCAGGCTCGATCAGGCCGTATCGGCCCAGCAGCAGTTTGTCCGAGATTCCGAACAGGGCGTCGACGCCGCGCGCGAGCGCTGGCTGCATCAAAGGCAGCGTCTCGAATCGCTCAGGAAAGTGCTGGATCGATACCGCGGCGAAGAGCAGCTGCGGCAAATGCGCAGCGAACAAAAACAGCAGGACGATCTGGGCCAGGGTAATGCGGCGTTTGGTGCCGAGTACGAGAAGCCGAAGTAGCGTGCGTCGCACGGCTGCGCGATAGCTTGCCGTAAATCGTGCCGTAGCGGAGCTGGCACGCTACTTGCTAGTACATTAACAGAGTGATTGGCAGGACAGACAAGACCGCCGGACACGAGCCGGTGTCATTCGCGCAGCAGTGAGAAAAGGATTCCTGGATGTTTACACCCCTAAATCTTGGCCTGGACGGGCAGTTAACGCCTGACAAGCCGTTGCCGGCCGCCACGGGCCTGACGGTCGGACGTGATGGCGAACCCGCCAGCTTCGCCGTGTCGCTCGATTTGAGTCTGCAGTCGCAGCTCGAGAGCGGCGAACTGTTGCCGCCAGACGGCGATTTCTTGCCGGTCGCGGCCGATATTGAACTCGAAATCTCCGCCTACGAAGTTGCTGCCGAAATCCTGCCAGTACCGGCTCCCGCTCTGACGCAGCGTCAAGTGGCCGTTGCCGCCGCCGTGCCGGTGTTGCCGGCCGGTCTTGAGCGCTCGTCGAAGAACGCCGCCGGCGAGGAATCCGTCGCCCTGCAGGGAGCGGCGGCTCGCGCGGCGGAAACGGCGCTCGATGCCGTACTGCCGAACAAAGCCGCAACCGCTGAGTCGCCGCAGATTGTAGCGGCATCACAGCCGGCGCCGGTCGCGGACGACGTTGCGCCGCCCATTGCCAGCCATTTGCTGGCAGCCGGTAACAAGGCGCTGAAAGGCGAGGCTTCGATTCCGTCGCCAGGGGCGCTCGCTGGCGGTGACGGTCTTACCGACGAAGCCCCGCCGCAGGTGCGCCTGACCGAGCTGACTCCCGCGGGCGCTGAGCCTGGCGCAAGGCCTCCGGTGGGTCCCGCGTCACCGCCCGGGGGATTCGCCGAATTGCCCGTGTATCGTCCCGCTGACGCCGCGCTTCCCGATACCTTTAGAGTTCCCGATGGCGCCGCGCTGAATGCGGCGTCAAACACGGCGGCCGCGGCTGACGGCGACGCGGTATCGAGGGCTGTCTCCCGGCCGGCAAATCTGCTGCCGATTGGCACGCCGGTAGGTGACGCCGGCTGGAATGACAGTCTTTCCGAGCGAGTGTTGCTCATGACCAGCAACAAGCTCGGCAATGCCGAAATTCGTTTGACGCCGGCGGAGCTCGGTCCCGTGCGGGTTCAGGTCACCGTGGATGACGGCACCGCCAGCCTTGCTTTTCAGGCCGGCAATGCGGCCACGCGCGAGGCGATAGAACAGGCGCTGCCGCGTTTGCGTGAGATGCTCGCCGAAAACGGCCTTTCCATGGGCGAGGCAAGCGTGGGGGATCAGGGCGTGCATGACGGTGGCCGCGAAACGGCCGGCGATCGCTCGCTCGCCGGCGATGCTCCCTCGCAAGGCGCTGAGGATACCGGGCCCGAAGGGCAGTCTCTGCCCGCGTCCACGAGACTGAGTACCGCGCTGGTCGACACTTTCGTTTGACGCCGGCTGCGCGTGTCAATATTTCGACACCCGCAGCCGTCTTCTGCGCTCACGCCCGCAGACGACGGTTTATTGACGGCGGTGCGTATCCTGAATAGACAACACTCTTCTAATTATCTGATTTATAAGTAGAAAGCTTAGATTTCTTCGGTTGGCACACGGTTTGCATTCCAGTAGTCAGTACCTACTGGAGCACACCATGGCTGAAGAAGAGCAGGATCAGGATCAGGATCAGGAGCAGGACGGCGCTGAAGAGGTGAAAGGCGGCGGCCTCTTGAAGAAGCTGATTTTTGTCGGGGTTGGACTTGTGCTGGTTGGTGCCGGCATTTTTCTCGGCCCGATGTTTCTCGGCGGCGGCGAAGACGAGGAGGCCGCCGAAGGGGAAGAGACCGCTGAGGTCGCCGACGTGCCGAGCGCGCCGCCTATCTACCAGAGCCTGCACCCACCGCTCGTGGTCAACGTTCGGAGCGAGGCCGGCGACTCACACTTCATGCAGATCACGATGGAGGTGATGTCGCGCAATCAGGGCGTTATCAACTCGATACGCGATCACACGCCCGTCATCCGCAACAGTCTGATTCTGCTGTATGGCAACGTGCTGTACGAAAGCACGCAGACCCGCGAGGGTAAGGAGCGGATGCTCGCTGACGGTCTGGCCGAGATTCGGCGCGTCATGCAGGAAACCACCGGTCGGAGCGAAGATGTCGAGGACATCGAGGCGCTCTACTTCACCGCACTGGTCATCCAGTAGAGGCCGTCATGTCCGATCCCGTCATTTCCGATGAGGAAAAAGATGCGCTGCTGGACGGCGTCGAATCCGGCGAAGTGCCCGTGCAAATGGACGGCGAGTCCGCCAGCGCAAGCGTAAAGGATTTCGAGTTTTCGCCGCGTTCACGAATCGTCTCGAACAGCTTTCCGCGACTCACGGTGCTCAACGAGCAGTTGTCGATTCGAGCTTCACAGGTCTTCGAAGGCTTGCTCGGCACCGAGGTGTCGATGCAAAGCACCGGCATCGATGTGCTGCCTTTCTCGGAGACGGGCGATCACAGCCAGGTTGCTCTCATGGAGTTTGCCTTGCCGCCCCTGGAAGGTCCCGCCCTGCTGCTGCTCGGTGCCGGATTCCTCGGTCAGCTTGTCGAGGCTTTCTTCGGCGGCAGTACGGAGAACCCGCCGCATGTGGGCGAAGACGGTTTTACGGCCGGCGAACTGAAGGTGGCCGCACTGTTTAGCCGCGAATTGCTGGGCGCCTTGGCCGATGCATGGCAATCGCTCGATAACTTCGAGCCCGAACTCAAGGGCGTGCTGCAGCCGAGCGACATGCTCGAGCTGATCGACGCCAGCGAGGACGTCCTCGTGTGCAACTTCGATATCGAGTTTCTTGGCGAACCGCAGTACTTCCGCATCGTCTGGCCGAAGGCCACGTTGGCGCCCGTGATACCCGCCCTGGAAGGGCAGCGGCGCGATCGCGATCCGGCCGAAGATGCGCGCTGGAATCACACGCTGCGAAGCAGCGTAACCGATTCGATCGTGCAGGTTTCATCGCATATCGGCAGGGCAAAGTTGAGCCTGCGCGAGATCGTCGATCTCAAACCCGGCGATGTCATCGAAATTGACGATCCACGCAGCGGCAAGCTGCTGGCTGCCGACGTTGCGGTAGTGAAAGGGCGTTTTGGCGTGCATGACGGCCGCTACGCAATGGAAGCACAGAGCTGGCTGACCGGAAAGACGCCTGCCTAGCGCAGTCGGCCACGAACAAACCTCGAGGATTAAGGAAATGGCAAACGAAACACCCGATACCGGTAGCGATGAGAACGCCGCGAGCGAAGCCGACGGTTTTACGCCCGATACTCTGGATAAGGCGGCTACGAGCGGCAGCGCTGACGTGAATCTGGATCTTGTTCTCGACGTACCCGTCAACGTCGCGCTGCGCGTCGGTTCCACCGACATCTCGATACGCGACCTCGTACGTCTGGTTGAGGGCTCCGTTGTGGCGCTCGACCGTGAAGCAGACGCGCCGATGGATGTGCTGGTCAACGGCACATTGATCGCGCACGGCGAAATTGTCGTCGTCGACGACCGCTACGGCGTTCGGCTGACCGACGTTATCAGTCCCGTCGAACGTATCGAGACGCTGAACTGAGGGTCCGTCTCGATGCGACTACTCCGACACGCAATTGCAATCATGGCCCTGCCCGGCGCCAGCCTGTTCGCGAGCGCGGCACAGGCACAGCCTGCCGCGGTCGTGACGAGTCCCGGCGGCGCGGAGATTCTGAGTTTCGTCGGCAGTCTGGGCCTCGTGATCGCATCGATACTGGCGTTCGGCTGGCTGTACTCCCGCTTTCGGCCGGGAATGCACCAGGGCTCCGAGCTGATCCGGCTGGTCGCGATGCGGCCGATCGGTCCGAAAGAGCGCCTGCTCGTGGTTGAGGTCGCTGGCGAACAACTCCTCGTCGGCGTGTCCGCGGCCGGCATGCGGACGCTGCACAAGATTGACGAGCCCATTACCGCGGGCGAGGGGCAGCCCGCAGAGTCCGGCTTTGCACTGCGCCTCAAGTCCCTGCTAGGGGAGCGGGCGCAATGAGCTTCGCTACTTTTACCCGAACCCTGCTGACGGCTCTGCTGTTGTTTGCCGGTTCGGCGGGTGCACAGGAACAGGCCGTGTCACTTGCCGCGACGGCGCTCGAAGGACAGTCTTACTCGCTGAGTCTGCAGATCCTCGTCCTAATGACCTTGCTGACGCTGCTGCCGGCGTTGTTGCTGTCGATGAGTGCGTTTGTGAGGATCATCATCGTGCTGTCGATACTGCGGCAGGCGCTGGGCACCGCGCAGACGCCGCCCAATCAGGTGCTGCTCGGCATCGCGCTGTTTCTGACCTTCTTTATCATGGCGCCCGTCGCCGACGAAATTCGAAATACCGCGGCGCAGCCTTACATCGACGGGGAAATGCCGGCCGGCGCGGCGCTCGAGGCGGGCATCAAACCGCTTAGAACATTCATGCTGAACCAAACCCGCGACAGCGACATACGCTTATTCGCCGGGATCGCCGGACGCGACGATTTCAGCACGCCCGACGAAGTTCCGCTGTCGATCATCATACCGAGTTTCATGGTTAGCGAGCTCAAGACGGCGTTCCAGATCGGCTTCCTGATTTTCATTCCGTTTCTGGTCATCGACCTCGTCGTATCGAGCGTGCTGATGTCGATGGGGATGATGATGCTGTCGCCTATGCTCATTTCGCTGCCGTTCAAAATCATGTTGTTCGTGATGGTCGACGGCTGGGCCTTGATTCTCGGCACACTCGCTTCGAGCTTTTTTTCCTGAAGATTACGCAAAAGGCGCTGGAAAATGACACCGGAAACCGTAACGACAATAGGACAGCAGGCGATGTGGGTAACGATGCTCATCTCCGCGCCGATGCTGGTTTCGGCGCTGGCGGTCGGCCTGTTGGTCGGCATGTTCCAGGCGGCAACGCAAATTAACGAAATGACAATGAGCTTCATCCCGAAGCTACTCGTGCTCGTCATCGCGATCGTTGCGGCCGGGCCCTGGATGCTCAGTGTCATTGTCAACTACACGCGAGAACTCGTGTTGTCGATTCCGTCGTTGATCGGTTGACGGAAGACGGACTGACACGAGACGGAGAGGACTATGTTGGGGAAATACCGTGAATATCGAAATTGCACTGGAGCCGCTGATCAGCTCGCTCGCGACCTATATCTGGCCGTTTGTGAGGATCGGAGCCTTCGTCATGGTAATGCCGGTCATCGGTTCGAGTTTCGTGCCGGTGCGCGTGCGTCTCTTGCTCGCAATAGCGCTGACCATCGTGATCGCACCGGTTATCCCGCACACGGCCACGGCGGACGTGCTGAGTGCGGCGGGTCTGGTGACGGTGATTCAGGAGATCGCGATAGGCGCCACGATGGGATTCTTAGTGCAGCTTGTCTTCGACGCGATAGCGCTGGGCGGACAAGTGATCGGCATGAGCATGGGGCTGGGTTTCGCGGTGTTTCTGGACCGGGCGCGGGGCGTCAACATGCCGGTGCTCGGCCAGCTCTTCATGATGCTCGGCATGCTGATCTTTCTTTCGCTCGACGGTCACATCGCTCTCATCAGCTTGTTGGCGGTGAGCTTCTCGGCCATGCCAATGTCGCAGGCGGGCCTGACCAGCGTGCTGCTCGGCGAAGTGCTGATCTTCACAGGTCAGCTGTTCGTGTTCGCCATGAAGATTTCGCTGCCGGCGATAACCGCAATCCTGATCGTCAATCTCGCGTTCGGCGTAATGAGCCGCGCGGCGCCGACGCTGAACCTCTTCGCTATCGGTTTTCCGGTCACGATGTTGTTGGGTTTTGTGGTCATCTTCTTGAGCATGGACGTCCTGACAATGAACGTCACGCTGTTCATTGGCGAAGCCCTGGCGGCCGTTTCGGGCTTGCTTGAGTCGGGTTAGCCCGAGAGGCGTAGGCAATGGCAGACGAGCCGCAACAGGAACGCACAGAACAACCGACACAGAAGCGGCGCGACGACGCGCGCAAGAAAGGGGACGTGCCCCGCTCGCGCGAGTTGACGATGACGGGCGTCATGTTGTCGGGCGCTGCAGCCCTGCTGCTGTTCTCCGGATCGATGGGCGGCCGCATGACCGAAGCGTTCACTCGCGCGCTGTCGGTGGAGCGTGAGCTGCTGTTCGATCCGCAGTACCTGCCAACGGCGTTTGCCGTGCTCGGCGGCGAGATGCTGATCGGTTTCGTGCCGCTGGCGATTGTCTTGCTTGCCGCCGTATTTCTATCCGCCGCGTCAATCGGCGGCTGGTCCATGAGTATCGAGGCCGTACGGCCCAAATTCGAACGAATCAGCCCTGTGAAGGGCATCAAGCGCATCTTCAGCGCGAACAGTCTGAACGAGCTGATCAAGGCCTTGGCCAAGTTCGTGCTCGTGGGTGCGATCGCGGTCGGCTGGCTTTGGTGGTCGGTCGAGGAACTGCTCGCACTGGGCAACGAGGCGATCCAGTCCGCCATACCGCATGCGCTCAAGATGTGCGGGATCTCGCTGCTTGTCGTTAGCTGCGGCCTGATCGTGATCGCGGCTGCGGACGTGCCGTTTCAGCTCTGGCAGCACCAGAAGAAGCTGCGCATGACCAAGCAGCAGGTCAAGGAGGAACTCAAGGAAACCGAGGGCAGGCCCGAGGTGAAGTCGCGGATTCGCCAGCTGCAGCAGCAGGTGGCGACCCGGCGGATGATGCAGGAATTGCCGACTGCGGACGTCGTGATTACCAACCCGACGCATTTCGCCGTGGCCCTCAAGTACGACGACGATTCGATGGCCGCGCCGCGGGTGATCGCCAAAGGCCAGGACCTGCTTGCCGCGCGCATTCGGGAGGTCGCCGCCGAACACCACGTTCCCTTGTTCAGTGCGCCGCCGCTCGCACGCGTGCTGTACCGCACGACGGAAATCGGCGACGAGATCCCGGCGCGCTTGTATACGGCAGTGGCGCAGGTATTGGCCTACCTGCTGCAGATCGGCCAGGCGCGGGCGCCTGGGCAAAGGCCGCCCGAGCCGCCCGTGCCCGAAATCGACGAGGAAAACTTTTGATGAAACCTGAAGCACGGGAAGTACGCTAGTGTACCCAGCCATAAATAATCGACCCTTCCCGCGGTGCCTTTTCATGTCTGGCGGCGTTGCGGCTCCTCGCAATAGTGGTGCTATTACTCGTCGCCGCGCCTTGCCAGACAAGAATATTCGCGCGCGAGTATGGCCGACTATTTATGGCGGGGCACACTAACAGTGGCAAACGTGAATTCATACACCCACGAAATCGTTCGCGGGCTGGGCATGCCGCTGCTGCTGCTTGCGGTTCTCGCAATGATGATGGTGCCGCTGCCGCCGCTCGCACTCGACGTATTGTTTACGTTCAACATCGCGTTGTCGGTGGCGATTCTCCTGACGAGCGTCTACGTCAAGCGGCCGCTGGACTTCGCCGTGTTCCCGACCATTCTGCTGGTCGTGACATTGCTGCGGCTCGCACTGAACATTGCCTCGACTCGCGTGGTTCTTCTCAACGGACACAGCGGTACGTCGGCGGCAGGCAAGGTCATCGAGGCGTTCGGCGAGTTTGTAGTAGGCGGCAACTACGCCGTCGGTCTGGTGATCTTCGCCATTCTCGTGATTATCAACTTCGTGGTCGTCACCAAGGGCGCGGGACGCGTGTCGGAGGTTTCGGCGCGCTTCACTCTGGATGCGATGCCGGGCAAGCAGATGGCGATCGACGCCGATCTCAACGCCGGAGTCATCGACCAGGAGCAGGCCAAGTTGAGGCGTCAGGAGATCGGCGAGGAGGCCGATTTTTACGGCTCGATGGACGGTTCGAGCAAGTTCGTGCGCGGCGATGCCATCGCGGGAATTCTGATCCTGTTCATTAATATTATTGGCGGTTTGATAATCGGCACCAGTCAGCACGACCTTAGTCTGTCGTCCGCCGTACACAATTACACGCTGCTGACCATTGGCGACGGTCTGGTCGCTCAGGTGCCGTCGCTGTTGCTGTCCACGGCCGTTGCAATCATCGTCACCCGCGTTTCGCGCTCCGAAGACATGCGCGCACAGGTTTTTACCCAGTTGTTCAGCGATCACCGCACGCTGCTGGTAACGGGGCTGGTCATCGGGGCTCTCGGGCTAATACCCGGAATGCCGAACTTCGCGTTCCTGTCGCTGGCCGCCGTATGCGGGTTCCTGGCCTGGCGGCTGGCGCAGCGCGGCAAGGTCGAACCCGTAGCCGAAGAGCCTCGCAGCAGCGATCCCGACGCCGCACTGCCCGAACTGAGCTGGCAGGACGTGGACCCGGTCGATCTCATTGGCCTCGACGTCGGCTACCGCCTGATACCGCTGGTTGACCGTCAACGCAACGGTGCGCTGGTCGCCCGCATCAAGGGCGTGCGCAAGAAGCTGACGGAGGATCTCGGTTTTCTCGTGTCGCCCGTGCATATTCAGGACAACCTCGATCTTTCGCCCAACAGCTACCGGATCTCCCTTGCCGGTGTATCGATCGGCGAGAGCGACGTACACGTCGACAAGGACCTCGCGATCAATCCCGGGCAAGTGTTCGGCAAGATTAACGGCATCGAGACCCGCGACCCCGCGTTTGGCCTCGAGGCGTACTGGATCGACGCCGGGCAGCGCGAAGAGGCGCAAATGCTGGGCTACACCGTTGTGGACCCCGCGACCGTCGTGGCAACCCACCTGAGCCAGCTTCTGACCAGCAACGCCCACGAATTGCTGGGGCACGAGGAGACGCAGCAGCTGCTAGACCGGCTTGCCGCGGGGTCGCCGAAACTCGTAGAGGAGCTGACGCCCAAGTTGCTGCCGGTCAGTGTCGTAACCCGCGTTCTGCAGAACCTGCTCGAAGAGGGCATTCCGATAAGGAATATCCGCAAGATCGCCGAAACTCTGGCGGAACACGGTACCCGGAGTCAGGAACCCGACGTTTTGAGCGCCGCCGTACGCGTCGCACTGGGCCGTTCGATAGTCCAGAACGTAGCAGGGACGCGGCCTGAACTGCCTGTTTTGACCCTCGAGCCGGAGTTGGAACGAATCTTGAATGAGACTGCACAGGAGAGCGGCAATCTGGGTCTGGAGCCGAACATGATGGAAAGACTGCACGAAAGCCTGAAGGAAAAAGCGCAGGCGCAGGAGATCGCCGGAGAGCCGGCGGTGCTGCTGGTGGCGCCAGCCGTCAGGCCGTGGATGTCACGCATGATGAAAGGCATACGGAACCTGCACGTACTGGCTTACAACGAAGTGCCCGACGACAAACGAATACAGATGGTTGCGGCGATCGGCGCCGCGGCGACAACGTAGAAGAAGCGACACCAGAGGGTTGTTATCGCAGCGACGACTGCGGTGGAAAAACGAGCGAAACATGTTGAGGAACGACAGTGAAAATCAAACGTTACCTGGATAAGGACATGCGGAACGTGCTGCGTCGCGTCCGCGAGGACCAGGGGCCGGACGCCGTCATCCTGTCCAACCGTCGGATAGACGAGGGGATAGAGGTCATCGCCGCCATCGATTACGACGAAGCACTCGTTCGTCACGCGATGGGGGCGGCGGCCGACGACAAAGCAGCGATCAACGGCGATTCGCTTGCGAGGATTGCTGAAGACGATCTGCCCGCGGCCGCCGATGCGACCGTGCTGAGCGCGAATCTTACGCAAACGGAAACAGAAACGCCGCCGGCCGCGACGTTCGACGACATAGCGAAAGTCGAAAGCCTGCCCGTGCAGCCCGATGTGGCGGCGGATATGGGTGAGCAACACCTTCTGATCGATGGCGTTCGCGAGGAGATGGCCAGCATGCGCGGCATGATCGCATCGCAGCTATCGAGCTTCGCCTGGCAGGCGACGAGCGAACGGGATCCAATGCGAGCGCAAATCCTGCGTAACTTCGCGCGCCTGGGATTGTCGCCGGATACGGCCCAGATGTTGCTCGACCGGCTCGGTCCTATCGAGGATGTCCGGCGTCTCTGGCAGGAACCGCTAATGGAGCTGGCGCGCTCCATTCCCGTCACCCAAAACACGCTGCTGGAAGAGGGCGGTACCTATGCGCTGCTGGGCCCGACCGGCGTCGGCAAGACGACAACGATTGCCAAGATGGCGGCCCGCTTTGCAATGCGTCACGGCGCGGATCAGATTGCACTCGTCTCGGCGGATGCCTATCGCATCGGCGCTCGCGAACATCTGACGGCGTTCTCCAACATCATTGGTGCGAAGGTTTACTCGGCAAGCAGTTCCGACGAACTCAGCGATGTCTTGATGCGCCTTGGCCGCTATCGGCTGGTGCTGATCGATACCGAGGGCCGCAGCCAGAGAGATCGGGAGCTCGCCAACAGGCTTGCCGCGTGGGGCGATCACAAGAGTCGCGTGCGCTACTACCTGACGCTGTCGGCTGCGACGCAGGAATCCGCCCTGGACGAAATAGTCACGAACTTCCGCCAGGTTCCGCTCGAGGGCGCCGTGGTGACGAAGATCGATGAGGCCGGTCAGCTCGGTTGCGCGCTGAGCGTTTTGATTCGGCACGATCTTCCGGCCGCGTGGCTGTCGGACGGCCAGCGGATTCCCGAGGATCTGCATTCTGCGGCGCGCAAGAAGATGTGGCTCGTCAATCACGCGGTCGAGTGTCTGGAAAATACCGAGCCTAGAGTCGATGACGCGGCTCTCGCGGAGTTCAACAGCAGAATGAGTGTCGCCAATGGATAGGCCTTTACAGCTTGAAGGGTTGCGCAAGATGGTATCGGTGCCGAAGGTGATCGCGGTATGCAGCGGCAAAGGCGGCGTCGGCAAAACCAACGTGGCGGCCAATCTTGCCGTGGCGCTCGGACAAAAAGGGCTCGACGTCATGCTGCTCGATGCCGATGTCAGTCTGGCGAACGTCGACGTGTTGCTCGGTCTACAGCCGCGCTACAACCTTTCGCATCTGGTTGCCGGGGAAGTCGGTATCGAGGAATGCCTTCTCGAGGGTCCGGGCGGTGTGCGCATCGTTCCCGCGAGCTCGGGTAATGCCGACATGACCATGCTCAGCGTGGCGGAGCAGGCCGCGGTCGTACAGGCCTTCAGCGAGCTCAAGCTTGCGCCGGACGTTCTCCTGCTCGACACGGCAGCCGGCATCTCACCGTCGGTAGCGCGCTTCGCCGCAGCGGCCCAACGGGCGCTGGTCGTCGTGTGCGACGAACCCGCGTCGATTACGGATGCCTACGCGCTGCTCAAGATTTTTAGTCAGCACTACGGTATCGGGCGCTTCGATATCGTGACCAATCAGAGTCGCGGCCGGCGTAGCGGGGCACGTCTGTTCGAGAAGCTGAACCGCGTGAGCAACGCCTATCTCGACGTCGTGCTCACACACGCCGGAGACGTTCAGCATGACACTTATCTCGTCAAGGCAGTGCAACAGCAGCGCGCCGTCGTCGAAGCTTTTCCCAGCAGTCCCGCAGCTCTATGCTTTCATGCCCTCGCGGAACGCGTGCGGTCCTGGTCCGCGCCAGACGTCGCGAGCGGCGGTATCGAGTTTTTCCTCGAGCGGCTGGTGTCCGGGGAAAACCTGTCTGCGGAGCGTGTAGCATGAATTCCTACTCAGCAGCAGCGCGTACGACACACGCATCCCAGGATGAGTTGATCATCGAAAACATCGCGCTCGTCAAGCGCATAGCACAGCACCTCGCGGCCCGGCTTCCGTCTTCGGTCGATATTGACGATCTAATGCAGGCGGGGATGGTTGGCCTGCTGGAGGCGGCCGGAAACTTCGATGCCAGCCGCGGCGCAAGCTTTGAGACATTCGCCGGCATTCGGATTCGCGGCGCCATGCTTGACGATATTCGCAAGCACGACTGGACTCCAAGGTCCGTGCACCACAAGTACCGTCAGGTTGCCGAAGCGATCAACGAGCTGGAGCGGGAGACGTCTCAGCCCGCCCAGTCCGCCGACGTAGCGAGCCGCCTGGGTATTTCTGTCGACGAGTACCACCGAATCCTTAGCGACAGCGCCAGCAGCCGCCTATTCAGTCTGGAAGAGACGATTGAGGAACCCGGCGGCCGCGCGCCGCCCGCTTCCTCGTCGAGAACGCCGGAGCAAGAGCTGGATCGAACCCAGTTCAAGGGCAGGCTGAGCGCCGCCATCGAGGCGTTGCCGGAGCGGGAGCGACTCGTTTTGTCGCTCTACTACGAGCAGGAACTCAATCTCAAGGAGATCGGCGCCGTGCTCGACGTAACCGAGTCGCGTGTCTGTCAGATACACGGCCAGGCGGTGACGCGCCTGCGAGCGTCGATGCAGAAGTCCGAGGCGGGGCACGGCAATGGCTGATTTCGTATCGCGAATCGGCGGCGTCGGCCCGACCTATCCGGTTCGCCCGGTCAAGCGGCCGCGGACGGACGAGGACAGCAACGAGGCGGAGCACGAGCCGAAGCAGCAGAACAACGAAGCGGATGACAATTCGGCGGCTGAGCTCGAGGACGACTCATCGCCTGGCAAACACATAGACGAGCGAGTGTAATGGTTATAGAAATCTCTACGATCAGTTTGGCGTTGCTGCTGGCGAACGCCTTGCTGCTCGCGATAGCGACAGTCTGCATGATCCGCTTTCGGCGCGAAGCACGCACTCAGCGGGAGTTCTGGCAAAGCCCCACGGGCGCAGCGCTTGCGGGCGAGCAACCAGCGGATGCCGCGGACCGCGCGGCCGTCGGCGATCGCCGACGCTACGCGCAGTCGATCATGCGACTCGAGCAGCAGATGCTCGAGCTGCGCAAGGACTTTCACCGGACTTCGGCGGCTGCAAGCCCTGGCCCGGTACCGAAGCAGACGGCGGCGCCACTGCCGCTGGAGAACGCCGCTCGAATGGCAAAGCATGGGGCAAGCGTAGACGAACTGACGGCGCGCTGCGGCCTGAGCCTCGGCGAAGCGCGCCTTCTGCAAAAACTTCACAGCAACTCTCACACACATCACTAGGCGCGATTAGCATGAGCAAGAACGATCAGTTTCGATTTGTCAGTCTGCTGGCACTCGAACTCGAGAACGGCGATATCTCGTTACCTTCGCTGCCGGACGTCGTGCTGAAGATCCGTAAACTTCTGGAAAACGACGCCTGCGATTTCGAACAGATAAGCCAGGCGGTCAGCGTCGATCCGGCTCTCGTATCGAGGCTGGTCGTGTTCGCCAACTCGGCCTACTACAACCGCGCCAACGTCACGACTGAAACGCTGGATGCCGCAATCGGCCGCCTCGGTTTCGAGGCCGTGCGCAGCACCGCCATGTCTCTGACCATGAAGCAGCTCTATGCTTCCGACAAGCACAGCCATGCCGAGAAGTATCTGCGCGCCGTGTGGGCAAAAGGTATGAAGCTATCCTGCATGGCCTTCGCCGTGGCGCGGCGCTCCAAGGGTCTGAATGAAGAAACCGCTTTTCTATGCGGCCTCATGAACGAAGTTGGCAAGCTTTACATCATTACCAAGGCGAAAGAATTTCCGGAGTTCATGGGCGACCAGTCCGGTTTCGAAACCGTCCTTCAGGAATGGAACGCGCAGGTCTCGAAGAGCATCATCGAGTCCTGGGGTTTCAGCGAGGACATGGCGATGTCGGCGGATCCGGCGCATTATCTCGATCCGGACCCCGCGAGCGAGCCGCGGATGGTCGACGTGGTAGCCGTTGCACACCAGCTCCTCGATATACCGGACGACAAGCTCGAGGAACTCGCCGGGCAGGACCCGTCGTTCATCAAGCTCGATGTAGGCCCGAAGCAGATGCCGGATTTACTTGGCGAATATCGCGAGAAGCTGACCAGCATGCAGCAGTCCCTTGCCTGATCGGGCCGATCCCGGATTCGCTACTGCCGTGTTTTTTTAGGTACCGCTACGGCCTATCCGCCGCGGCGCGCGCGGTGTTGATCGTCCAGGCGCCGGGTTCTTGCGTAGCCGACCGGCGTCAAGCCGAGCGCCGCCTTCATGACCCGCCCCAAATGGCTTTGATCAGCGAAGCCGGCCCGCTGAGCGGCGCGGGTTGGCGACAATCCGGCAGTCAGCGCCGCGCAGGCGGCTCTCAGACGGTACTCCCGGCGGAATTCGGATGGACAGGCGTCGAAGTGGCGCCGGAATGCTCTGGACGCGTGTGCGGGGCTCACTCCCAGATCGCGGCAGAGGCGGTTTAGCGAGTGCTCGTTACCGCAATCCCGTAACGCCTCGGACAAACCGACGAGCCAGGGTGGCGCGGGGCAGGGCCGCGCAGAGCTTTCGTGGAGTATGTCCTCCACGACGGAAGCCAGTCGGTTCGACTGGCCGCGCATGAGCCGCTCCAGAAACCGATGTCCTCGAAGGAGGTGAGCGACCCGATATTGCACGCATTGTCGGAGCTCGAAGCTCGCATTCAATACCTGCGCGCTGCCGTGCGCGAACGAGTTCGCGTGCAGGTGCTGCGGTGGGTGATACAGGATCGAACCGGGGCCCAGGGTAAACCGGCCGTCCACGCTGCGCTCTTCGTAGCTTCCTCGCAGAACCAGGCTGAAGTACGCCTTTAGTGTGGCGGTGAGACGCCAGTACCGAGCCCTTTCCATGTGTGGTTTCGTAAACCAATGCAGACAGTATTCCTGGCGTATTGGACAGCCGAGCGGCATCCCGGCTAGCGAATACCGGGTACCCGAAAATAATAGCAATCGCATCAAATCCATTCCAGACGCTGCTGTCCGCATCTTGTTAGCCTGCGAAGACGGACGGTAATCCGGTGGAGCAGAGCAATGCGATTCATGTACATGTCGATGATAGTCACAGCGGCGGTTCTGGCAGGCTGTGCCGCGGTTGCCGAGCGGCCAGCCGCCAAGGACGGTTATGCGTATCGCGCATTTGCGCTACAGGGCGACCTGTCGGGAGCCGAGGCGGGACTGGCCACGCACGATCCACAATCGGATCTGCTACAGCGGTTTCGTGCGCGTTTCCTCGAGCGAACCGACGGGATCGATCTTGCAGGTGTGGAGGCGCCGCTGATCCGGCAGCTTGGTGAGCTGTATCAGGACTACTGGCGGCAGGCACTGGTCGAACCCGACAGGCGCGAATCGCTCGAGGACGCCCTTGGGCGAGACGTGCGGCAGCTCATCCTCGAGTACTTACCGTCGTATCCCGAGTCATCGGAAGACGACGTATTCAATCACGTTGCGGACGCGATCGGGGAACACGGATACAAAGCGATCGGCGGGCGAACGCCGCCGCTCCTCGAACTGATCGTGTGGCGCCGTAATCGCGAAGCCGTCGTCGACGTCGAACTGACCGACGGAACACATCGGATTCCGATTACCTATCAAGAGGACTTCCTGATACGCGGCTGGGCGCATTTCGCGACCTTCGGGCAGTCCTCGGCGGGTGGCTGGGCTACTCCCGAGGGCCTGCACTGCGTTGCCGACGCGTATGACCTCGCCAGTGAAAACTTTCTCGTATCGTTTCTAAAACACGAAGCCCGCCACTTTGTGGACTACAGCAAGTACCCTGCACTGGCGGCGGCCGACCTCGAGTATCGCGCGAAGCTTACGGAGTTGGTGTTCGCCAGGGAAACGGCAGCCGCGCTGCTCGAGCGGTTTTCGAGGAATGCCGCCCGCGTGGATAACTCTCCGCATGCTTTGGCGAACTGGCATGTCGACAGGAATCTGCGCCTGAAGCTGGCGCCCGACGGCCGCCCGGAGCTCGCATGGGGCGCCCTGGACACGGCCGGCGTTGCCAGCGCTGCGAAGGAGTTGCTGCGCGAGAATGACCGCGATCTGGCGGCGGCGGGCGCCCTTACGACCAAGGGCGTTATCCTGCCCTGAGAGAGGCTCCAGAACCTCTCTCAAACTCGATCGTAGCCGCCGGCCCAGAGGGTTGCGGCGCGAGTGGCCGCGAGGCGGCGTTACTCGTCGCTCATTCGGATTCACCAAACCACGCTCCTCGTGCCTTGCCTCGCGGCCACTCGCACGGCAATGCGACTACGATCGAGCTTGAGAGAGGCTCTAGGCTTCCGGGTCGTCCTGCTCGAGCTGCAGCCGGCGCATTCGCAGGCTTTGGCTCTCCTTGCTGAACATGTGCTGGATCAGTATTTCGCGAACCGCCGGCTGCATGGCGTGGAACTCAATTGCGGTGCCGAAGGGCAGCGGCGAGTCCGGTCCACTGGGCGAATCCGCGTCGCGAACGACCTTGCAGAAGGTTTCGATAAAGCGGTTGTCGGTTTCGAAGAGCATCTGCAGGTGGAGCTTGCTACCGATCTCCAGTGCTTGCTCTGTGCCAAATGCCATACCGTCAGCCCCGATCTCACAGGTCTGCGGCGGCTGCTTGGTCAGCGCCGTGCGGGTACGCTTCAACACCGGCAGCTGATCGATGGCGAGGTTGATCTTGTCGTTCATGATAACCAGACAGCGGCCTATCTTCTCGTGCTCCGCGCCGAGCAGGTACATGGCTTCCGACAGGCGCGCTTCCAGATCGATCAGGCGTGACGGTGCGCCGTCGTCGATGCCCAGGCGCAGCTTCCGCCGCTCCAGCCCCTCCGCAAACTCGTCCTCCGTGAGCACTTCGTAGTTCAGATAGACCGTCTCGATAATTCGGAATGATCGTCGGTTTTCCTGCTCGGTCATGGCGTGCTTCCTTCTGCCGCATCCAGTGCCTGCGCAATGTCGTTCTGTTCGATGATGCTCATCTGCCGGATCCTGTCTATCTCGCCGCCGCGCACGATGGTGATGTCGACACGCCTGTTCGTTGCCCGGCCGTCCGACGTTGCATTTTCGGCAAGGGGTTGCGTATCGGCATGTCCCGTTACGGTTACCTTCTCGGCGTCGATCGACGACACATCCAGTAATTCGTGCGCAACCGAAACGGCGCGCGATGTCGACAAGTCCCAGTTGGAGCGAAAACGGTCGTTGGAGATCGGCACGTTGTCGGTGTGACCGGAGATCGTAACGTCGCCGCTTGCGTTATCGATGAGGCCGCTGATTTTCTGGAGGACCGGCATGAACTCGGCGCGAACTTCCGCGTAGCCGGAGTCGAAAGAGGCCCGCTCCATGATGTGAATAATGACCTTCATCCCCTCGGTACGGATCGACACGCTGCCGGCTTCTATTTCTTCGCGCAGAGCAAGCCTAAGGCGGCGTGCATGATCCCGCGTCTCCTCTATCTCCTTGAGTTCGCGATCCAGCGCATCGAGCGTGTTGCGGTTCGAGTCGATGGTGAACTGTTTCACCATGTTCATCGGTGTGGGTTCCGGCTTCCCGGGACTGAATTCCTGGGCAATGATGCTGGTACCCTTTGGTATCGTCTTTACCTCGACTTCCGCCTGCACGCCGAAAGCCTCTTTCATCGAACCCGATAGCTGTTTGAACTTGGCTACGTCCATCTCGGAGAAGGCCAGGAGCAGAACGAAGAAACACATGAGCAGGGTCATCAGGTCCGCAAAGGTCATTACCCACGCCGGTACGCCTTTCTTTTCCTGCTTTTGCGGTGCGCTATCCATGATCGTCTAGCCGCCCTCGGCGTCCTCTTCCTTACGCTTGGAGCGAGGCAAATAGGCCTCCAGCATGTTTTCGATAACCCGCGGGTTCTGACCGCTTTGAATGCTGAGGAGGGCGTCGATGATCAGGGACTTGCGGGTATTTTCCTCACGGCTGCGGACGGCGAGCTTGTCGGCGATTGGCAGCGCGAACATGTTCGCCAGAATTGCGCCATACAGCGTAGTCAATAGCGCTACGGCCATCGCGGGCCCGATCTGCTTGGGATCGTCCATGTTGGAGAGCATTTGTACGAGGCCAATGAGCGTACCGATCATGCCCATGGCAGGCCCTACGTCGCCGATCGCCTTGAAAATATCCTGCCCGTCGCCGTGCCGCTTGAGGGTTTGATTCAGATCCTTGATAAGCATGGCGCGAACCGTTTCGGCGGGATGACCGTCGATCAGCAGCCCAAGGCCTTCCTTCATGAAGTCGTCGCCGATTTCACGGTCTTCGAGAGCGAGGAGGCCGCCCTGGCGAGCCGTCTTGGCAAGATCGACGGCTTCTTCGATCAGCGCTTCGGGTTCCGTCGGTTTATAGAGGAATGCCTTGACGGCAATGGATGCGGCGCCGAGAAACTGCCCGAGGCTGAACTTCATCATCGTGACGAGTACGGTTCCGCCAAGGACCACGAGCAGAGACGGCGTGTTGACGAACGTGCCGGCCGAACCGCCAAGCACAATAGCCGCCGTGACAATGCCGAACGCGCCGATCAGACCGATAAGCGTAGCCAGATCCAATGTGAGCTCCTCCGTAATGCTCCGAGGCGGTCCTCGCCTGTTAAAAAGATATCGGCAGGCGCGAGCCTGGCTTTAACCCGGGCAAGGTGGGTAAGGGGTGCCCGGTAACTTGGAAAAAGGGATTGGCAATACGTGAGCGCGGCGTGCCGAGTCGGTCACGCCGCGCCCTTGGGGAGACAACGGGAAGTCTTACGCTTCGCTGGCTGGTGGCATGTCGTCGTAAGCGATAAACGCGGCCTGATTGCGGCCGTTCTCTTTCGCTTTGTACAGTGCTTTGTCGGCCCTGTGCATTAACGATTCAACGCTGTCCTGCGAGTGAATCTCGGTATAACCGACCGAACACGAGACCCGTGTTTCTTCGGATGCGTAGGGGATCCGAACCTCGGTCACCAGCTTGAGGAAGCGTTCCAGCAGGCTCGTGCAATTGCCGGCGCTCGTGTCATTCAGGATGACCGCAAACTCATCGCCGCCGAAACGGGCGACCAGATCGCTCTTGCGAATAAAGGACCTCGCCAGCGCTTCGCCGACTCCGCGCAGAACTTCGTCCCCAGCCGCATGGCCAAACGTGTCGTTGACCTCCTTGAACTTGTCGATATCGATCATCATGACCGTTACCGGCTGGTTGAGAATGAAGTGCATGTTGAGGCTCTGACCGATCGCCGAGTCGAACGCGCCGCGGTTGTACGCGTCGGTCAGCGCATCGCGCTTCATTTCTTCACGCGCCGCGACCAGGTCCTGGCGCAGGTTAGACATGCGGTCGTTGAGTTCCTCGAGCTCGCGCTCGTATGCCTTGCGCTGTTCGTCGAAGGTTTCGGTCACCGTGCGAATAGTCCCGGCGAGCGCCTTGCGAATCTCCGGCAGCACGCCGGTACCCACCGCGTCTTCAATGACGTTTAGGCTCTTTTTGACTGAAATCTCCGTATCGTGATCTCTCTCTCCGATGTTGCGCAGGCCGGACACCAGATCCTCGACGACACCGCGGTAATCGTGCAGGCGCTCCGTTACGAACTCGCGCTCGGCTTTACGGCGGTCGGAAAAAAAGCGCCTGACGTGCGCCCACTCGCGAGAGCCGTCCACGGAGGCCGGAATGTCGAACGAAGGTACGCCCGCACCGTTCTCCACGTGCGCCGCAAACTCGGTACACATTTCGGGAAATATCATGGGGTCGATGTCGTTCTCGAGAGGAAACGACTCCGTGCCCATAACGTGAATGACGTTACTCAAGGTGTCGAGCGCGCCATCGGCAATGGATGTTGCGCCTTTTGAACCGCCGCGGCCGGCTTTTGTACCTTTTCCTGCGTTGGCGTTGTTGTTACCCATAATCTTTGCAACCAGTGACATGTCGTTCTTTCCGCTAGTTCGAGCCACGGTGCCCACACCGCTCTCGGCGGGGCCGTCCTTACATCGTGTATCGGCTTTTCCGGCGGGATCTTTAGCGCTCCCGGCGCGAAATCGAGGGCATCTGTTTACCGTTTCGGAAATACATTTTCGTCGATTATGGTAACTATAGACTATATGAAGATTGCGAGATTCGGCGGTTTGGTGGGCTGGGAGGGCAAACCTATATTGCCTTCAGGAAAAAGGAGCTGCGGGAGCGAAAGAGCGAAATGAGTGCCCGCGATTTAGGGGTGTAGGAGTAAACATGATCCTTGTCGTCGACCGGGAGAGCGGGGCCGCGAGCCGTCTCAAATCCATGATCGAGTTTTTCGATTCGCCTCGGGTGGTAACCGCCGCGCCCGAAGACTGGCGTAGGCGGCTGGAGATCGATCAGCACGGGAGACAGCGCCTGGACGCGGTGTTTCTCGGCACGAAGCTCAAGGAAAGCGAAATCGACGAGGTTGTGGGAGGCGTAGGCCGCATCGATCCGAATGTGTCGATCGTCCTGCTGGCCGAGGACAAACAGCCGTGAATGCCGCGGGACTGGAACAGAAGCATCCCTGGGCCCGCGTACACAGGCTCGCATCGCCGCTGAGTTTCGATGTGCTTAGCGAAGTGCTCGAGGAAATCTCCGCGGCGCGGGCGCCGTCCCGCCGCGACTCCAGGCTGACGGAATCCAGCCAGCTAATCGGCAGCAGCAGCGATATAAACCTGATTTGTCAGTTAATCGACAAGGTTGCACCGTCGCCCGCCACGGTTCTGGTCACCGGCGAATCCGGCACCGGCAAGGAAGTTATTGCCCGTCGGATTCACGAGCTGTCCGGACGCGCGGGTCCCTTCGTCGCGGTCAACTGCGGCGCTATACCGGAGAACCTGCTCGAGAGCGAACTGTTCGGTCATGAAAAAGGTGCGTTTACGGGCGCCGACAAAGCCCGACCCGGACGTTTCGAACAGGCCAGCGGCGGTACCTTTTTTCTCGACGAAATCGGTGACATGCCTTCGGTGATGCAGGTCAAGCTCCTGCGCGTGCTCGAAGAGCGCGTCGTCGAGCGGGTCGGCGGGAACCGGAGTATCCCTGTTGACGTTCGCCTGGTTGCCGCGACGCACCGCGATCTGCCGGCGCGCATTGACTCCGGGGATTTCCGTGAAGACCTTTATTACCGGCTCAGTGTATTTCCCATCGACGTGTCGCCATTGCGAAACCGCCCCGACGATGTACTGCCGTTAATTAACGAGTTCACCCGGCGCCTGCGGGACGACGGCCTGGGCAGCCTGCATTTTACGAGTCAGGCGATAGACGCCCTGCAGGGCTACGCGTGGCCCGGCAACGTGCGTGAACTCGTCAATCTGATCGAACGGCTCGTGGTAACCAATCCGAACGGTGTTGTCGATCTCCCCGATCTACCGGCCCCGATCGCCGATACGCCCGCGGGCGACAAGCCCGAAGTCGTGGACGCGAAGCTCGGTATGCGGGCCGGGGAGCTGCTCGTCGATCTGCCGGCAGACGGCCTGGATCTCAAGCTGTACCTGGCGAATATCGAGAAGCGCCTTATCGACAAGGCTTTGGATGAGTCGAACGGCGTGGTGCAGCATGCGGCGAAAAAGCTCGGCGTTGGACGCACTACGCTGGTCGAAAAGATCCGCCGAATTCAGGAGACCAAGGAAGCGGGCTGAACCGCTTACAGTCGCACGCCGCAGCTCGGACACTTTGCCGAAGACCGTTCGCTGCGGAGTGCGGCATTCACGGTTTCGGCGTCCAGAATCTGGCTGGCAGCGTGTTTGCTCAGGCCAAGACCGACGCGGAGCGTCTCCAGGTCGCGCTTCTCTTCGTCGCTCAGCACTCCATCGTCCAGCGCCTTGTCGGCTTCCTCGCGGTAGCGCTGACTCGAAAGCTTGAGCTGATGACCGTAGCCTGACGCGAGGATGCTCGTCGGGAGAGCCACCATGCCGATGCCAACCACCGTAATCATTGCTCCGAATACCTTACCGCCGTTGGTCACGGGCGTTACGTCGACCTAACCCACGGTTGTAAGAGTAGCGAACGCCCACCACATCGCCGCGGGAATCGAGCCGAAAGCAACCGGCTGTGCGCCGCGTTCGAAGTAGTACATCCCCGAAGCGGCCAGCAGCATCACAGTCAGAAGAATAAGGAACGAGGCCGCCAATGCACGTGCGTTGTCGTGAATCGTGACGATCAGCAGATTGAGCGCCGAAGAGTAGCGCGTGAGCTTCAGGACCCGAAGCAGCCTGAACGCTCTCAGGAAGCGCATATCGGCGCCGGCAAAAAGACCAAACGTAATGAGATAGAACGGTAAGATCGCGAGCAAATCGACGATTGCATGAAAGCTAAAAGCGAAGCGGAGCCGCCCTTTTGCGGCGCCCATGCGTCGATACTCCGGGTTTTCTACGCAGCTCCACAACCTCAGAGAGTACTCGACGGTAAACACGAGCACCGTGAAGACCTCGAAACGATACAGGCTTGCGGCGTAACGTTCCGCGATGCCCGGTACCGACTCGACAATGACCGCGGCGACGCTCAGGCCGATCAGTGTGATCAGGCACAGATCGACTATGTGGCTCAGGCGATCTTTGCCGCCGGCCGTCTCCAGGACGCGGTGTGCCGTGGCGCGAACGGTCCGCTCCGGCGAGCCTTGCACCGGTTTGGCGGCGGTTTTCGTGAGCACGGGAAGATCTCTGGTTAACGCAGTGGGTAGCGGCCGTTTCGGGAATGGCTTTAGCGCCCGGCGCCCGGCTCGCCGCGGCGAGCCTAACCGAGACCGCCGCAGCTCCCGGCTTGCGCTTCGCCGGGGGGGCAGATCGAGACCGCTTCTAAAGATTTTCGCTGGCAGGGCGAAAACCGAAGTGATGGCCGGCGAATGCGCCGCAGCCAGGCTCCGAACACGCTCTAGACAAGGTCCTTACATGCACGATGTTCTTGCGTCCACGCTTCCCGGCGAAGCGAGCTACCAACGGTTGCATACCACGCAGCGCCGTGTTCTCGGACGTGCCGCGGGCATGCTGGCTATGTCGATCATGCTTTCCGCCTGTGCCGGCCCACTCACTGTCGGTTTATCGAAAGGCCATGTGTTCGATGCGGAGGAACCTGTCGCCGAGGCGCCGCCGCTTACTCCCGTGGCGCCGGTCGTGCCGCCACCGAGCCAGGTCGAGCCGGTAGCGACCTACACGGTGGTCGTGAAGCAAGTGCCCGTGATCGACTTGCTGTTTTCGCTCGCGCGGGATGCGGGTATCGACCTCGACCTGCAGTCGGAATCGGACCGGACAGTTACGATCAACGCCGTCGAGCGCCCGCTGCCGGAGATACTCAATCGCATTACCTCGCAGGCGGGTCTGCGGTACCGGCTGCGCGGCAGCGGCCTCGTCGTCGAAGACGATCAGCCGTACTGGAAGAACTACAGCGTCGACTACGTCAACATTAGCCGGAATAGCGAAGGTGAGGTCGGCGTTGCGACGCAGATCGCAACGACCGGCGGCACCGTGGGTGAAGACGTTGGCGGGCAGCAGGGAGATCAGAACGGCAACCTCTCGAAGACGACCGTGCGCAACCGGTCCGAAAACGATTTCTGGATGGCTCTGGAACTGGGGCTTCGCGCCGCCGTAGCGGACATGAGTACAGGCGTGCAGGAGGCGGTAGCGGAACAGCAGAACCCGGTCATCGTCAATGCTATGGCGGGCATGGTTACCGTGTACGGAGGGCAGGCTGAGCACCTTCAGGTCAGCAAATACCTCGACAAGCTCATGGCGAACTCGAAGCGTCAGGTGCTGATCGAAATGACGATCGTCGAGGTGGAGCTCAGCGACAACTATCAGGCCGGCGTCGACTGGTCGCGCCTGATCGCGGAAGGCAGCGACGGTCTGAGCGTACGGTCGCAGCTTCTGGGCCCCGATCTAAGCACTCCGCCCGCGTTTTCGCTGGATTACATCAACACCGATTCATCCGGCGATGCGCTGCAGGCGTCAGTACGGCTGCTACAACAGTTCGGCGATACGCGGGTCCTGTCCAGCCCGAAGATCATGGCGCTCAATAACCAGACGGCAATTCTCAAGGTGGTCAACGAAACCGTCTATTTCAATATCGAACTCGATATCCGCGATGCAACGGCAGACATTCCGGAGCGGCGTACGTTTACCACTGAAATCAATACTGTGCCCGTTGGTCTCGTGATGAGCGTTACGCCGCAGATCAGCAACAACGGTTACGTAAGCCTGAATATCCGGCCGACGATCAGCCGCATAACGGGCTTTGCCGTAGATCCTGCCCCACGCCTTGCCGGTGTGGAATTCGACAATCTGATTCCCGAGATTCAGGTCCGCGAAATCGAGTCTTTACTGCAGGTTCTCGACGGGCGGACCATCGTGCTGGGCGGGCTCATGCAGAACGAACAGGAGAGTAAACAAGACGGTGTGCCGGGACTCTCGCGCATTCCGGGCGTGGGCAAGCTGTTCAGCTACAACCGCGATGAGCTCGTCAAGACCGAGCTTGTAATCTTTCTCAAGCCGACCATTATCGAAGACGCAACTTCGCCGCCCGGTGCGCCGCAGCTCGCCGATTACTACGATGCCGAAAGCAGCAACGTCATCGGCAACGTCGATTACCGCTAGGAGACAGTATGAAGAGTCTCCTCGTGGACGCGCTGAGACAACTCGAAGAGGACAGTGGCGAAGCCACAGAGCGGCCGCCCTTGCCGCCATTGGCCACCCAGGATGCGCTCGAACTCGAGGACGACGCATCGACGGAGCTTAATGCAGACGTCGAACGCGACGTTAAGGCACTGACTCTGTCCGACGAAGCGGCCAATCCGCTCAGCGAAACGATGACCCTGGCGATCGCCGCAAACGAAGGCGACGGGAATACGGCCGTGAGGCACCCGGACGGACGGCAGCCTGTGCTGCAGTCATTACCGGAAGCCGGCACTTCGCACGGCGGCTTCAGCGCAGATACCCCCTGGCTGCAGCGCGCTGCCCGGCACACGCCGGTGCTCTGTATCGTTCTCGGGCTGCTGTCTGCCGCCGGCTATTTTGCCTACGCGCATGCGCTAAGCCTGAAAGGGACACTGGGCGTCGCGCTCGGTACGGTGCCTGCCGGCGATTCCTCGCCGAACGGCGGTCAGTTCGGTAACAGCTTTGCTTTGCAGCCGAACGCTGCCGCGAAACGCTCCGCTGCGGAACCGCGCGCATCGAACGGCATTGCCGCGGAGCCCGCATCGGTCGCTGCGCCGGCGCCAACCGCGGCGCGTGCAGACGACCCGGTCTTTGCCATTGTCAGCGAGGCCTACAGGGCGTGGCGCGACGGGAAGCCGGAACTTGCAGAACGCCTTTATCGCGATGCGCTGCAAACGGCGCCGAGACACTCCGGCGCTCTGGAGGGGCTCGCTGCGGTGCTGAGCAGCCAGGGCCGGCTCGACGAAGCGCAGAAGCTGTATGCCAGACTTCTGTCCGTCGACCCTGACAACCCGGCCGCCACCGCGGCGCTTTTGTCCGAAACCTCTAGCGACGACGGAGTGGCTCGTTTGCGGGTCTTGAGCGAGCGTTACCCCGACTCGGCGCCGGTCAGCTTCGCGCTCGGACGGCGGCTGGCCGAACTCGATCAATGGGCGGATGCACATCTGGCGTTCGATACGGCATACCGTCGGGTGCCCGGGCGCGCGGATTACGCGTTCAACCTGGCCGTCGCCAGCGACCGTATTGGCCGTTATCAACGCGCCGCAGCACTGTATCGGCGTTCTCTGGAACTCGATTCGCCTGCCGGCCATGCACATCGAAGCAGGGCGCTGGCGCGTCTTGCGGAGCTGTCTCCGCTCGTGGAGGGTTCGCCATGACGACCGTCACGCTGCGCACGCTAGCAGCGAGCGAGCAGAGCCTCCCTCTCGGCGAGCGGCTGATCAAGGCAGGGCTGATCACCGACGATCAGCTGCAGGTTGCGCTTACCGAACAAAGCCGCCACGACGAACCGCTGGGAAGAATTCTCGTCAAGCTGGGCCTGATCTCGGAAGGGATGCTGCGGGATACGCTTGGAGAATCGCTCGGACAGGACGCGATCGACCTGTCGTCGGTAATTCCGGACCCCGACGCGCTGCAGATGGTGCCGAAGAACATTGCCCGTCGCTACAGCATGTTGCCGATCAACTTCGACAAGAACGAAAAAGTCCTGACGATGGCAATGGCCGATACCTACAACGTCGTCGCGATGGATCAAGTCGCGGCACTGTTGGGCAGCGGCGTGGCCATCCAGACTCTGGTTGCGGGCGAAGCGGAGATCGAGTCGGCTATCGAGCAGTTCTACGAATTCGAGCTTTCGATTCAGGGAATCCTGCGCGAAATAGATACCGGCGAAGTCGATCAACTCAATATCGCCGTCGAAAACGAAGAGTACAACCATCCTCTAATACGTCTTGTGGACGCCATTCTCGCCGACGCGGTAAAACGCGACGCATCGGATATTCACCTCGAGCCCGAGTCCGGCTTTCTGCGCGTCCGCTACCGCGTGGATGGCGTGCTTCGTCAGGTCATGGCGCTGCATCGCAGTTACTGGCCAGGCATGGTTGTACGGCTCAAGGTGATGGCAAAAATGAATATCGCCGAGACCCGGGCGCCGCAGGACGGCCGGATTTCCCTGACGCTGGCCGGGCGACCGATCGACTTCCGCGTGGCGTGCCAGCAGACGACGCACGGCGAAAACTTCGTGTTGCGCGTACTGGATCGGCAAAAGGGAATCGTGCCGATCGAAAAGCTGAATCTCGTCAAGGAAACGCTTAGTTCGATTCAGGTCATGATGGCTCGGCCGGAGGGCCTGATACTTGTGACGGGGCCTACGGGCAGCGGCAAGACCACGACGCTTTATTCGATGTTGAATTACCGCAACGACGAGTCCGTCAACATCATGACGCTCGAAGACCCGGTCGAATACCCGATGAGCATGATTCGACAGACTTCCTTGAATGAGGCGGCCAAGCTCGACTTTGCCAACGGCATTCGCTCGATGATGCGGCAGGACCCGGACATCATCCTCGTCGGTGAGATCCGCGACGAAGACACGGCCGAAATGGCCTTTCGTGCGGCGATGACGGGGCACCAGGTCTTCTCGACCCTGCATACCAACTCAGCGCTTGGCGCGATCCCGCGGCTCATCGACATTGGAGTAAAGCCGCACATCATGGCCGGCAACATCATTGGCATCGTGGCGCAGCGGCTGGTCCGGCGCCTGTGCAGGCACTGCAAGCAGGCGTATGCGCCCGATGAGACCGAACGCCGGCTGCTCGGCGTAAACGGCTCGAAGCCGGTTCTCCTGTACCGCGAGCAGGGTTGCGAAGCGTGCAACTTTTTCGGCTACAAGGGACGCGTTGCAGTGATTGAGGTGCTCAAGATGAATCGTGAACTCGATGAACTCATCGCCCGTCGCGCCACGCATCAGCAGCTTCACGAAGCGGCCACGCAAGCGGGGTACCGCGACCTCGCGGAAGACGGCACGCGGCACGTCCTGTCCGGCACGACCAGCCTTTCGGAAATCTCGCGCGTCGTGGACTTGACGGCGCGGGTAGGGTAGCGGCGTGCCTTTGTTCAGCTATCGCGCGGTGGATGCACAGGGCAATATCGTGCGCGGCGATCTCGAGGCCGCCAGCGAGCGAGCGCTCGAAATGCAGCTCAGGCAGTCGGGCGCAGAGCTGCTGCGCGCCGCGGAAACCCGGGCGAAACGTTTCAGGCGCCGCGGCACGGTGCAGCGCCGGGAATTGATCGGTTTCTGCTTTCACATGGAGCAAATGACGCGCGCGGGTTTGCCGATCCTCGACGCCTTGTCCGACTTGCGGGACAGCACCGGGCAGCCACTGTTTCGCGAAGTTCTTGCAGGGCTGGTCGCTTCGGTGGAGGTCGGCCACACGCTGTCGCAGGCAATGGCGGAGTTTCCAGCGGTATTCGACGACGTATTCGTCAGCCTGATCGCGGTAGGCGAGGAGTCGGGAGAACTGCCTGCTGTCCTGCTGAGGCTGACCGAGTCGCTCAAATGGCATGACGAGTTGCTGGCGAAAGCAAAAACGGTTGTCATATACCCGGCGTTCGTCGGCTCGGTCGTGCTGGGCGTCATGCTGTTCATGATGCTCTACGTCGTGCCGCAAATGGTGGAGTTCATCGCGGAAATGGGCGAAAGCCTGCCGCTGCACACACGTGCGCTAATTGCGTTTTCGGGGTTCCTGACCGCTCACTGGTGGTGGGTCTTGCCGACACCGCCGCTGCTGTTCGCAGTGCTCAGAATGTATGCGTCTCGAAGCGTCGGTTTTCGCTATCGCGTCGACGGCTGGAAGCTCGGAATCTGGTATCTCGGGCCGATCCTGCAGAAGCTAACCCTAAGCCGCTTCGCGAGCTATTTTGCGCTGTGTTACGGCGCGGGCCTGAACGTCATTGCGTCGCTCAAGATCAGTGAGGACATTGCCGGCAACGCGGTCATTCGCAAGGGTATCGCGGATATCGGCGACGCGATCGCCGACGGCCAATCGCTGAGCAACAGCATAGAACGCACGCGTCTTTTTCCGGCACTCGTCGTACGCATGGTCCGGATGGGCGAATCGACGGGCAGGCTGGACGAAGCGCTGCTGAACGTCAGCTATTTCTACGACCGCGAGGTAACTGAATCGATCGACCGCCTGAAGGCGCTGATCGAGCCGGCCATGACCGTAGTCCTCGGTGCGATCATGGGCTGGATCATGCTGTCGGTGCTAGGCCCCATCTACGACACGATAAGCAACATAGGGGGCTGAGCGTGGTCAAGCCAAGAGTTTTTTATATTACTCAGGAATCGCTAACCGTATATCGGAAGGGCGAACTGGACACCAGCTTGCGTTTCCCCGACAGCGATCAGGGCTTGCGGGATTTCGACGCCTATCTCGCGGAGCATTCCGAGCAGCCGAGTATCGTGCTGCTGGACGTGATCGAAGAGGTCTTCCTGACGGAGTCCGTGCCGAAACTGGCGTCCGGCGACCGCCGGGCACTAATGACGCGCCGCGCGCGGCGCAAGTTCCCGCGCACGCCTTACCGGTTTTCGGTGTTTGCCGGCAACAAGGTGCTTCCGGGCAATGACGATACGGCGGTGCACAGCGCCGTGTCCAATCACGAACTGCTCGAATGCTGGCTGCAGTTTCTGACCCGGCACAAGGTACCGCTCAGGGGAATCCATTCGGTCTCGCTCCTGGCGGCGGAAGTGTTGCCGCGTCTGCGCAAACTCAAAGGCCCCGTACTGTTTCTTACGCATCACCAGGGAGACAAGTTGCGCCAGGTATTTCTGCGGGACGGTTACGTCATGAGCGCGCGGCTTTCGCAGTGCCCCCGTATCGATTCGGCAGACTATCCCGCAGCCGTGAATCAGGAGATCGACCGCAGCCGTCGTTATCTCGAGCGCTCGCGGCTCCTGGCGGGCATGGAAGAGCTCCACGTTTGCATGGTGGCCTCCGCCGCTGTTGCGGAGGCAGTTGCCAACGCGTTCGACGGCGAATCGCCGCTGCGTCTGCACGTTGTCGGCAGGCGTGCTGCTGCGGCCCGGCTGGGGTTGACGAAAGAACCTTCGCCGGGGCATCTCGAGGCATTCTATCTTGCGCATTCAACGCGCCGCGCACCGCGGCATAACTATGCTGTGTCCGGTGAAACCCGCTACTGGCAGATGCACCGGCTGCGACAGGCGATAATAGGATCCGCGGTTGCCGCAAGCGTAGTCTGTTCGGTGCTCGCCGGTATTCTTGCCGGCAGCGCCTGGCTTGCAACGGACCGGTCGCAGGAAATAGAACGGCAGCTCGCACAGCTCTCGTCGACTCTACGGGAGGACAACAAAAGCTATTCGCCGATCCACGCCGGCTCGCACGAGATGAAGCTGGCGGTCGATACGGGAGACTACATACTCGCCAACCGGCTGCCGGCGCCCTGGGTTCTGCTGGAACTCAGCCGGGTACTGGAGGACTATCCGGACGTGCAGCTTGTCCGGTTGAACTGGTCTGCGGGCGAGCAAGCAGCCGGCAACCGTCAGACTCCGGCGACGGCGCTGCGCCGCGGCGGCACACCAGCATCCGTGCCTGTGTCCAGGGTGGCCAGCGTCGATGCTCGCTTCACCGCCGTACTTGCGGGCTACGACAAGGATCTGCGGCGGGCGTTCGCCAGAATCGAAGCGCTCGCCGTGGCGTTCGAAAAGGACAGCCGCTTCAACCGGGCGGACGTGCTCGAATATCCTATCGATGCGCGTCCCGCCGCTTCGGTTTCCGGCGAGATCGGCGGTACCTCGGCGGAGCAGGGTATGCGCTTCGAGATACGTCTGCGTTACGTTCCCGAAGACTTGGCCGGAACGCCGAACGAAGTGATTGCGAGCGGGGGTCGCAATGATTCCGCGTGATTTCGACTGGCGCTACCTGCGGCGGCGAACGGGCATACCGCTGGTTACCGCGCTGCTGTCATTCCTGGCGTTTATCGCGGCTTACTACGCCGACGTCGAGCGGCGAGCGGTCTATCAGGCGTTAACTGTCGATAAGGCTGCCGTGCAGGAAGACTACAATGCGCTGGTCTTGCGGCGCCGCCTCGTGGAGCGTTACCACGCACGCTACAGGCAGTTTCACACGCTGGGTTTTGTCGGGCAGGAGAGCCGCCTGGATTGGATTCACGCACTCAGGGTGGCAACCGAGGATCTGACGCTGCCTCGTCTGTCCTACGCGATAGCGCCGCAACTCGACGTCATCGCTCCGGTGCAGGCAGTGCTTACAGGAGACGATATCGCGATCAACGTCAGCAGGCTCGAGCTCGAAATGGGGCTGGTACACGAGGTCGATCTGCTTCGCTTCATCGATGGATTGCAGCAGTCGGCGCCCGGTCTCATGCGCGTTCAGGCCTGTACGCTCGAGTGGCAGACCGAAGCGGCTGCGCGTGCCGCTGTCGAAGCCAACTTGCTGGCTAACTGCTCGCTCGAAATCTTCAGCGTCATAACCTCGGATGTCAGGCAACAGGCGGCACTGCAATGAGGGCTTTACCTCTGCTCGCGTTGTTTCTGGCGTGCTGTGCGCTGGCTGACGAGAGCCCGGACGGGGATCCGGGTTCGGTCTATGAGTCGATCGACAAGATCCGGATCGGCCGGGTGTTCCTTTCGACGGCGGAGCGCGACCGCCTGGATGTCCTGCGCCGACAGCCGAATTCGGCCGGCAGCGCGGACGAGCCGGCGCAGAAAGCCGCAAGCTCCGTAAGCCGAAGTTCGCCGGCATCCGGCTACATCAAAGTGCCGGGCAAACGGCCCAGCGTTTTCAGCGCTGGCCGTTTTGTGCCAACCGAGTCGGAATCGATAACACTGCCGACGAAAACCGAAGGACTGATCGTTCGCCACGCCAATGCCGGCGACGACGGTGCAGGCGACGAGGAGCAGCACCCACCTCGTGAGGAGGCGCCGTGAACGCGGCGCCCCGGGCGCAGCGGGGGGCCGCGCTGCTGCTCATAATGCTGGTGATTCTGGCGGCCGCCAGCGCGATTCTCGTCAATCGGTTCAACGCCGCCAGGCTTGTATCGCTCAAGCTGACGGCGTCTGCCGAAGTGCTGTCCGAGGCGCGTTCTGCGTTGCTTGCTTACGCGGCCGTGCAGCCGGAACTCGTGCCGGGCGCGCCCGTGCGTTTGCCCTGTCCGGACCTGGATGCGTCCGGCGGGTTCGCAGACGGAGAGGCTCATTCCAGCGCCTGCGGCGCGGCGGGCGAGAGCATGCTGGGCCGACTTCCCTGGCGGACGCTGGGACTCGAGGTCTTGAAGGACTCGTCATCGGCGTGTTTGTGGTACGCGGTGTCGGGCGATTTCAAGGCCGCTGGTGCGCAAAGTGCCGCGCTTTTGAATCCCGACACGGCGGGCCAGTTCCGCCTCTATAACTCCGAGAACGGTGCCTTGCTGGCGGGTGACCTGGCCGAGAACCGTCCCGTGGCGCTGGTGTTCGCTCCCGGCGCCGCGTTGCCCGGGCAGCAGCGCGTGACCAGCGGGACCGAGAGTTGCGGCAGCACATACGACGCCAGCGAGTTTCTTGACGCCGTAGCGGCTTACGGTATCGATAACGCCTCGCTGAGCGGTGTTCCCGATACGCTGCAGGACTTTGCGACGGCTCTCAGTGTGCGCTCCGATTTGAGCGACCGCGTGCTCGTGATAAAGCAGTCCGATATCGCCGATATCGTCAACAATCGTCACGACTACAAGGCTGTTCGCGAGGCCTTGGGTCTGGCGGTGACGAGCTGCCTCGCCGAATACGGCAAACACAACGCGGCCGGCCCCGGCGACCGGCGCCTGCCCTGGCCGGCCCCCTTGAGTCTGGCCGACTATCGCAGCACTGCGAATTACGACGACGTCGCGGGAGCGGGCCTTGCGGGCCGGCTGCCCGATCGCGTCGACGACAGCGCGGCGGCAAGCGGCAATGCGATAGACGAAATCCTTAGCGCCTGCGATGCCGGCGCCGTCCCGGCCTGGAACTCGGCGATGCGGAATCAATGGCAGCAGTGGAAAGACCATTTTTTCTACGTCGTGGCGGAGTCTTTCGCGCCCGGTGCCGCCATACCTTCCACATGCCCGAACTGTCTAACCGTGAACGGTGCGGGCAACTACGCGGCCGTAGTCGTGTTCGCGGGTTCAGCGCTGCCGTCACAGCGGCGCACGGCTCCGCCTCTCGACCCCGACAGCAAGCAGCAAGTGAGTAATTATCTCGAGGGGCGAAACGTCTTGGCGTTTCCCCACGCCTCGGGCGTTCTTGACTTGCAGAGCGCTCTGCCAAGCGCGGGTTTCAACGATCTGCTGTTTTGTGTCGACGCCGGCCTGACGGCCACCATCTGTTAACGGGTTTGCCGGAGTGTCCGCCATGCAGCATCCAGCAGTACCGGGGAACACGCAATCGGGCTTTTCGCTGGTCGAACTGTCTATCGTGATACTCGTCATGGGTCTGTTGCTAGGCGGTATTGCCTTGCCGCTATCGCAGCAGCGCGACAACGCACGCTTCAGCGCCGCGGAGCAACAGCTCGACGATGTACAGCTCGCCTTCGAAGCGTACTGGCTCGTCAATGGTTCGTTGCCGTGTCCCGCGACGCCGGGCAGCGGCGGGCTTTCGTCTCCGGCCGCGGGCGGCTGCACCCGGCAGCACGGGTTTGTCCCGGCAACGACGCTTGCTTTGCCCGGCAACCGCAACGACGACAACCTGCTGCTCGATCCCTGGGGCTCGCCCTTGCGTTACAGCGTGTCGGCAAGCGACAGCAACGGCAACGGCTCGTGGGATTTCCTGAGCGTCGCGGAGATCGGCGCGGTCGGCATCGCGGCACTTACGCCCGAACTCGTCGTATGCCGCAGCGCAGCGGGTGCCAGCGCCGCCGGCTGCGGGAGCCCGGGCGACACGGTAGCGAGTGCGGTTCCGCTACTGATCTATTCGTTGGGCAAGGACTGGGCCGGGTTCTCTTCTGCGGACCAGGTCGAAAATGCCGGCGCAACCGTCGGCGGCGGGCCCAGCGGAACGAGCTACCGCGTGCCTGCCAACGCGGTTTTTGTCGCGCGCAATCAAACTGCGCAGGCGGGTAACGAATACGACGATCTGCTCACGTGGATACCGGCACTAAAGCTCTACAAGGGCTTGCTTGATGCAGGTCATGCCCCATAACTATTTGTTTTTTAATAGGTTGGGTTTGACACCGCTACTAAAGTCCTGCGCCGGCGTGCCGATAGCTTTGCTACGGAGAGAGATTTACGCCTCCCGATTTACCCTATACGAGGAGTAATTGTGAATATTGAACGCTTACAAAAGCGCCGGCAGAAGGGCTTCACGCTGGTCGAAATTGCAATCGTGTTAGTTATCGTGGGTCTGCTGATCGGCGGCGTCCTCAAAGGCCGTGAAATGATCACCAACGCGAAGATCAAGCGCATCGAAAACGATTTCGCCGGCATTTCCGCAGCGCTGTACGCCTACCAGGACCGCTACGGCGTGCTGCCCGGCGACGATCCTGCGGCCGCCACGCGCTTCCCCGGAACCTGGCAGTCTTCCGACAACGGCAACGGTAACGGCAACATCAGCGGCGGCTGGAGTTCGCGGAACAACGCGGCCGAGTCGCGCAAGATCTGGAAACATCTGCGTGGCGCCGGACTCATTGCAGGACCCGTGGACAACACGGCCGCGTCCTACCAGCAGCCCAGTAACTCTTTCGGCGGGCTAACGGGTATCGATCTCGATCTTTACAACCTTGGCGGACACAATATCGTGTTCGGCGAAATTCCGGGTGACATTGCGTTAATCCTCGAGGCCCGCGGCGACGACAACGTGCCGAACAGCGGAAGCATTCAGGCCAGTGCCTCGGCAACGGCTTACAACATAGACGGCCGTTACGATCTTGCCTATCGTCAATAGAGCCGAATAGTTCTCGACGGCGGAACGGAGGGTTCCGCCGCAGCTTGCGCAATCTCCATGAATGACGGCGTCAGCCCTGCCTTCACGGCAGGGCTTTTTTTTGCGTAGCGATTCTTAACGCGCCTTCAGTTTCTTGAATGCGGGACGCTCAGGCTCCGGCGGATTCGCGCATTGAGCGTACGTGCAATGACCACGCCTCGCGCACCTGAGGCAGCGTCTCCGCTGTAACATCGAGTTTGGCCGGTGCCGGCTCGGTCGTTTCCGCCAGCCGGGACTCTGCTTTGCTGTCGTCGACGATCAATTTTGCCGTATAGACGATATCGACGAGCGTTGCGGGCGCCCTGGGGTCGTGGCTCAGGTTCTCTTCCAGATCGAACGAGTCGCTAATGTCGTCCGAGAATCCCCAGGCGTTTACGATCGAGCTGCCGACGCTTGCATTCCATTGCTCGACAACGCTGCCGAAGGACGCCGTATCGCCCAGCAGACCCGGGAAGTCGCGCGCCTTGCTGAGTAAATAGAGCTTGCCGATGCCGTTGAACAAGCCGCAGAGGAAGGCATTGTCGGCGTTCAGGCCGCCGCGGGCTTTCGCAATGACGAAACACATTGAGCTCAATGCCAGGCTTTCTTCCCAGATTGCCTTGATGCCGTCACGCACGTCGTCATGCTTTCCGGCGTTGAAGATCTGCTCGACGGCCAGCGTAATCGCCGTATTGCGAACCACCTCGAAACCGAGCCGGCTGATCGCGAGATCGAGATCCAGAATCTCGACGCCGGCGCGGTTGTGGTAGGCCGAGTTAGCGGCCATCAGGAGCCTTGCCGAAAGCACGGCTTCGGTGCGAACTACGCCCGCCAGTTGTTCCGACGTACAGCCAGGGTCTTCGAGAGCGCTGCGGATGTTGACGACGACGTCTGGAAACGACGGCAGCTTGATGCTGCGGGAGTTGAGATCGTGTGCGAGTTGGGTAAGGAATTGCGTATGTTCTTCAGCGGACACGCCCGGGGCTCCGAAATAAGTGCCCGGCGGTCGGACATGCGTTGACAACCCGCTAACGATAATACGTTGCAGGTGGGCGCTACAAACGCGGTGTGTTCGATCTGTGATCCGTGTCTCGTTCATGGCCGTACGAGCGGCGTCTCGCCGGGCTCGGGCGACGCCGCTTGCGAGGACCTGAGGTCTGCGTGATCGCGGGGTTTCGGGCTATGCGGATTCCTGCGTTGCTCCTGCCGCGACAAAGTCGTCGGGCGCGCGTGCAAGGACCGGCCCGTACTGATTGAGGACGTCCAGGGAGTGCAGGACCCGCTTCTGCCGCTCGCCGCCGAGTTTTTTAAGGATTGCCGTAAGCGGCGTTGCGGAGAATATTGTCGTGTCGCCGATGTCGAGTTCACCCGCGTCGAGGAGCGCCTCGGTAGCCGGCCGCGTCAGAGCCACGACTATTGCGGGTGAGCGCTTCTCGCAGAGCGCAATGGTCTTCAGCATGCGTCTCGAGAGTAGCGAATCGACGGTGAAGTCTATGAATACGAGCTCCGGCCGCTCTGCCGATATCTCCAGGCGGCGTAACGACGCAACGGTCTGATGGTTTGGTTTTTGCAACCTGAGCTCGGCGTTTACGCCGGCATGTCTAAGTCGGGTTTTAAGGCAGGCAACGCGGCAGCTGGCATCTGACACGAGCGTGATTTGCAGTCGATCGACCGGCGGTTTTCTTCCCACAAGCATTTCTCCGTGCTTCGAGCACCGCAGCAACGGCCAATACGCGACTTCTGTATCGCGCAGGACGTCACTTTTGCGCTCCCCATACCAGTAAATGCAGTTCTCGTGCCAAAACTGTCCGTATGCGCGAAAACTGTAGTTTCCGTATTAAGTTCAATAGCTTAAGTTTCGTTGCCAGTGTAACGGTCAGAGTGACCTTCTCAGCTCGGTCGCGAAATACCGACAAAGTCGCGAAATATCGTGACTTATGCGTGCGGCCGATGATAAAAGGTCAGAAGCTGCTGATCAGTAAAGAAAAAAACTCGTTACCCTGATGGTCGTCACACGCATGAGTCCCGCCTCCAAGCTCACCGTCCGCCGTTCGACCGGGCCGAGATGGGGGCTCCGCGCGAATGCCTGACCCGAAACTCCTGATGCAGCTAATCGATCTGGCCATTATCGGCGGGACGATCGCGTTGCTCCTGTACAGCGTGGTGCGCGGCTTTCTGAAGTCCTCGAGGTTTCCGAACACGGGCCGCAACCTGCTTCTCCTCGGGCTTGCGATAACCGTAACGGGACAGCTCGCAGACGTGTCCTATGAGTTTTTCGAATCGACTGCGGTGGACTCGTACGAGCCGCACTTCGCCGCGTCCGCGCTGCCGGAGTGGTTGCACTGGTTCCTGTCCAGGCTGGGCTTGAGCCTAATGAGCGTCGGCGCGTTTCTTGCGATTCTGCAGCGCCGCAAGCTCGCCCAGTACGTCGAAGAATCGGATTTGATCGCTCAGGCGGCGCAAGACCGCCTTATCCAGAGCGAGGCACGCTTCCGGCGTCTCGTCGACTCTACGAGCGACGCCGTGTTTTGCTACACCTATGAGCCGCCGGTGCCGATCAATATGCCCGTCGACGAGCAGCTTCGCGCAATGTACGACGGCGTCCTGACGGAATGTAACCGGATGTTTGCGGAAGATCTCGGATTCGTCAGTCCGTCCGAAGTGCTCGGGACCAGTTTCGCGGAACACAATTCCACGGAAGACATCGAGAGTTTCGCGCGCTTTATCGAGGCTTTTATAAAAAACGACTACTCGCTGACGGATTACGATCTCGTATTCCATACGCAAGGTGGCGAGGAGCGTGCACTGCGGGTAACGCTGACGGGGATTGTGAGCAACGGCCGTCTGGTTCGCGTCTGGGGCGCGGAAACCAATATTCTCGCCTGGCGCCGGACGCAGTCCGCGCTGCTGAGGCGGCGTGCCTGTCAGGAACTCCTGGCCCGCGTGTCGTCGAAACTCGTCACCACGCCAATGGAGGAGGCGGACAGTCTCGTTACCGGTTCTCTCAAGGACGTTTGCGACTTCATCGGCGCCGATCGCGCGGTCCTTGCCTGGATCGATTGGGGCGAGAGGCTGGCGAGAATCGACTACGCGTTTACGACGACGGACATCGAGCTGCAGTCCGAGGTTTCTCTTCGCGAGTATCCGTATATCGCGAAGCATCTGATCGGCAACCGGATCGTCGTGGTCAAGGACATTGACGATCCTCCCGATGGCGCCAGAAAAGACTACGAGGGACTCAAGTCCCTGGGCGTACGTTCATTCGTTTCCGTGCCGCTGGTCGTCGCAAACGAAGTGGTTGGCGCCGTGACCTTCGGCGACGCGACGTCAACGGCCTTCTGGCAGGATGACGAAGTTATTGCCGATCTGCGCTTTTTCGCGGAGCTGTTCGCCAACTATGTGCTGCGTATTCGTTCGCGACAGGAACTCGATGAGGCAATGAACGGGCTGCGCCGGGCCACGGAGCGGCTCGAAGCGGAAAACGTCTACCTGCGAAAAGAAGTGGAGCTGAGCCACGGTTTCGACGAGATCGTCGGCAACAGCGAGGCGATCCGGCGTTGTCTGCATCTCGTCGAAAAAGTCGCCGGCACGGAAACGCCCGTACTGGTACTTGGCGAAACGGGCACGGGCAAGGAACTGGTCGCTCGCGCCCTGCACGAACGAAGCGCGCGCAGCGGACGCCCGCTGGTCAAAGTGAATTGCGCTGCGCTGCCGGCGAACCTCATTGAGTCCGAGCTTTTCGGCTACGAGAAAGGCGCGTTTACGGGCGCCGATTCGGCGAAGCGGGGCCGATTCGACCTGGCCGACGGCAGCACCTTGTTTCTCGACGAAATCGGGGAGATACCGGTCGAACTGCAACCCAAGCTGCTGCGCGTGCTGCAGGAAGGCGAATTCGAACGTCTGGGCGGAACCCGAACCATCAAGGTGGATGTGCGGCTGATCGCGGCAACCAATCGCGATCTGGGCAGACGGGTGGCCGAGGGAGAATTTCGCTCCGATCTCTATTACCGCATCAACACGTTTCCGATCGAGCTGCCGCCGCTGCGCGAGCGTGGCGACGACGTCCAGCTGCTTGCCGAGCACTTTGTCCGGATTCACTCGCAGCGGCTCGAGCGGGACGTCTCCGCGATTTCGGCCCGCATGATGCGCGAACTGAGAAGTTACGACTGGCCGGGAAACATACGCGAACTGGAAGGCGTCATTCAGCGCGCGCTGATTGCCAGCACCGGTCCAGTACTCGATCTCGCCGACCCTATCTCGCCGGAACCAGAGTTGTTGTTGAGCGCAAGCCCGGAGCTCAAATCGGTCGAACGGGAACATATTCTGAAGGTATTGGAAGATACCGGTTGGAAAATTTCCGGCGGGGCGGGCGCAGCCGCGAAATTGGGCGTGCCGCCGAGCACGTTGCGCTCTAAAATGAAGAAACTGTCGATCTCGAGGCCACCATAGAACAAGCCACCTAGCGACGATCCGGGTGTCACGAGGCAGAACGCGACTTTAGTCCAGTTACCGTAGTTGATGGCACGGCGGGGGAAGCCGCAGCAGGCAACAAGGCCGGGCGGCCCGAGCTTGGGTCTGTGCCTGTGATAGTAGTCACGCAAGGAGTGTGAATCCCCTCACAGATCGTTCCTTAAGCGACTGTTTTAAGTGCAGACTGACATAAAATAAAGGACAGTCTGTAGCCATGTCCGAAATGATTCGGACGCGCACCGGGACCCGGTGCAAAATCTTGTAAGGAATGAACCTTGGGGAAGGCGATAACGCTTCCTGCAGCCGCACTCGCCCGGCTGCTTGCAACCGGTTATGCGATATCGCTGCTGTTGGCGGCGCCGGGCGCGTATGCCCTCGGCGTGCCCGCCGGCACGGTAGTCGAAAACACCGCGACGGTCAGCTACAGCCTCGCGGGCAACCAGGTCACTCTCGACACCAATACGGCAACGCTGACGGTTGCCGAGCGCATAGAAGTGGTCGTCACGCGGCAAAGCCCGCGGCTGGACGTCCGGAGCGGGGACACCGCCCGCGCCATCCTGTTTCGCGTGACGAGTACGGGCAACGGCCGCGAGACCTTCGACCTGACGGTCGACAACAATTTGGCCGGCAGCGACTTCAACCCCTTGCCGTCGGTTCCGGCAATCTACTTCGATAGTGACGGCAGCGGCGACCTGAGTGCCGGAGACGTGCCCTATCAGCCCGGCGTAAACGAACCCGAGCTCGCCGCGGACAGCAGCGTCGACATTCTCGTAGTGAACGATATTCCGGCGCAGGCCGGTAACGGCGAACTGGGTCTGACCGAACTCACCGCGACTTCGCAGACAGGCAGCGGCACGCCCGGCACGGGCTTTCCAGGGCTTGGCGACGGCGGTTCGGAAGCTGTGCTGGGCGTCTCCGGTGGCAGCGCCGCGGCAATCGGTGAGTATGTCGTCAACGACGTCCAGTTGAGCTTTGGCAAAGCGCAGCAGGTAAGCGATCCCGATGGCGGTCAGGAACCCGTGGCCGGCGCAACCGTGACCTACACGATTACGGTTGCGGTGCAGGGCCCGGGCACGGCGGCGGCGGCTTTCGTTCGGGACCCGGTCCCTCAGTACACGACTTACCTTGCCGGCTCTCTCAGTCTGAACGGCAGTCCGTTGAGCGACGATGCCGATGCCGACGCGGGCGAATTCGAATCCGCTGCGCCGGCTGCCGTCGTCGTCCGTCTTGGCGATCTGGCCCAGGCGGACGGTCCGCAAGTCATTCAATTCAGCGTGACAATCGATTGATCCCGGATTACCCCAGACTGACGATTGTCATGCATAAACCATGGAGCCAACACATGAGCGTAATTCACTTAAGAGCACTCTCCGGCGGAGCGCTGATCGTTCTCTTGCTTGTGAGCGGCAGCGTGTTCGCGCAGGAGTCCGCGGACCGGCAAAACTATCTGGACGTTCGCACCGTCGTGCAGAAGGAAGAGATCGTTGTCGGCGACGAAGGCGAAACCACGACCCGACTCGTCGCGGCGGATCGCGTTCTGCCGGGCGAGAGAGTGGTCTACACGATCACGTTTACCAACGTCGGTTCGGAGCCGGCTGACAACGTGATGGTGACAAACCCGATCGATGCATCGCTGACCTACCTGCAGGGATCGGCATTTGGTGCCGGCATGCGCGTCGAATTTTCGGCGGATGGCGGACAGAGCTTTGCCGCGCCGGAGGCTCTGCGGGTCGCCGACGGCAATGGCGGCGAACGCAGCGCCGAGGCGGAGGACTACACCCACGTGCGCTGGACGCTGCCGGGAGTTCTCGAGGCGGGCACGACCGGAGTCGCCAGATTCTCGGCGGTTGTCGACTGACTTTTTATTGTTCGTTGTTCGCAGGTGCAACGACAGTGCTTGGGTTTACCTGCAAACACAGTTTTTGGCTAAAGGAGTACCGAAATGAAAACTGTAAACAGACGACTGAGCTTTCTTGCAAAGCTCGGTTTAATGGCTTCCCTGCTGTTCTCAGGGCAGCAGGCGCTGGCGCAAACCGCGGCCGGCACGCCGGTCAACAACACGGCCAGCGTGTCGTTCTCGGTGGGCGGGATACCGCAAACCGCTGTGGACTCGAACGAAGCCAGTTTTGTCGTTGACCGTCGCGTCGACTTTGTACTTAACCAGGTTGGTACGGCGTTGACGCCGGTTACGCCGGGCCTGGACGACGTCTTCGTCGAATTCGTGCTGCAAAACGATTCGAACTCGGCGCTCGACTTCGATCTTGCCCAGCTAACGCTCGCCAATGGCGACCCCGTTCGCGGAGCTACGGCAACCGGCGCGGCAATGGATGCGGTAACGATCGAAGTAGCCGAGTTCCCTGCGAGCGGTGGTGACCCGGATCCCGTACTGGGAGCAGGGCGGACCGCCGTTACGGCGCTGGCCCCTGGCGATACGATTCGCATCCGCGTGTACGCGGATACGCCGCTTACGCTGGTCAACGCCGACATTGCGGGTATTCAGCTCAACGCAACGGCGGCACTTGGCGGCGCGCCGCTGACCGAAACGGCCGGCGCTGATCGCCTCGACGAAGTCGATAACGTGTTCGTCAACGGCGCGGACGGCGGCGGCAACGCCACCGAATCGCAGACCGATGGTTTTTCCGTGACGGCGGCCGACATTAGCGCGGCGAAGCTGAGCGTGACGGTGGAAGACCCGATCAACGGCGCTACCGATCCGAAGCCGATTCCAGGCGCGTTCGTACAGTACTCGATCACGGTTACCAACAACGGCGGCGAAGCGGCTACCGGTGTAAGCGTTGCCGATACGCTCGATCTGACGCTGGTTGCGCTGCGCGACGGTGCCTACAACGGCGGCGCTTCGAACGTCGACCTTGGTGGCGGCAACTTCTGTAACGCCGATGCCGATGCGACCGACGGATGTACTTACGATGCCGGTACCGGCGCGATCGCGATTGCCACTCCGGATATTGCGGCCGGCGGTGCGGCGACCGTGAGTTTCCAGGTAGTCGTCCAGTAAGCGGGCGAGCTGCAGGATAGTAAGCAAGAGTGTTGAAACGCTTCTTTAGCCGTTTTGAGCCCCGGGCCACTCACATGAGTGGCTCCGGGGCTTTCGCCTGTCCGGAGCTTGCAGAGCTCCGGCCGCGCGCGGCGAGCGGGGAAGCGGCAGGCACTGGTTTACTCGTCACTTTTGTCCGCGGTCTTGCCGCGTCCGCGCTGCTGCTTGCGGCGCCGCAGGCAATCGCTGCGAATCCCGGTGCAGTAGTCTCCAACCAGGCCGTTTTGGCCTACGAGAGCACGCCGGGCGTTTCGCAGACGCTTGCGAGCAACGTCGTCGAGCTGACCGTCGCCGTAACGCGGTCTCCGGCCAGCGTCGCGCTGACTCGGGTGCTGGCGAGCGGCGGTGAATTTCAGGAAACCGTCGGTCCGTCGGCCTGTCTGCAGGGCGGGAGCTTCGTGGACCTCGCGAACCCCACGCTGCTGGGCGGTACGCCGATCGATCCGACTCTGCCGCAGCAGGTTGCACAGGCGGCGAGTTACAACCAGGGCGAACCGGTCTTCATCCGTTTGGCAGATGCCGATCAGAACGTCGATTTTCAGGCTGTCGACTATGTGACCGTCGCGGTCGAGAACGCGACCACTGGCGATTCGGAGCAGCTTCGTCTTAGCGAGACCGGCCTGAATACGGGCGTGTTCGCCGGCTTCATCCCGACCAGCGGTGCCCAGACGCAGCCCGCCGACTGCGTTCTGCAGGTAGCGCCGAAGTCGAATGTGACCGTGCGCTATGAGGACCCGCTGGACAACACCGACAGCGCCACGGCAAGCAGCGTGTTCGACCCGACGCAACGCGTGTTCGAGACGCGCACGGGGACGCTGGTCAGCGGTGCAACGATCGAACTGGTCGATGCGGCTACCGGCCTGCCGGCAACCGTACTCGGCAACGACGGGGTCAGTGAGTTTCCTTCCGCGATCACGAGCGGCGGCACGGTTACCGATAGCGGCGGCACGCTGTACGTCTTTGCGCCGGGTGAGTATCGTTTCCCGGTAGTGCCCGACGGCGACTATCGCCTGCTGGTGACGCCGCCCGCGGCATATGCGGCACCGTCGCAAGTTGCGGAGACCGAGCTGCAAGACCTTCCCGGTGCGCCGTTTGCCATTGGCCCCGGTTCTTTTGCGATCGAATTCAGCAAGGCGGGCGGGCTGTCCGTCGCCTTCGATATTCCCGTCGATCCGCAGTCGACAGCGCTATTCATGCAGAAGCGCACGCTGACTACCACGGCGGCGCCCGGCGATTTCGTGCGTTACGAGCTGACGCTCGAAAACGCGTCGGCAAGCGCAGGTGCAAACGACATTCGGGTGCTCGATCAGCTGCCGCCCGGCGTTCGCTTCGTGCCGGGCAGCGTGACGGTCAACGACTCGTCTGCTCCGGACCCTGCCTTCAATGCGGACCGCACGACGCTCGAATTCCGTTTTCCGTCGCTGGGCATCGCCGAGCGTCTGAGTATTTTCTATGTCGTCGAAGTGGTCGGCGGCAAAGCGAACAGCGAGCTGGTCAATCGTGCGACCGCGTTTGCGGCCGCCGGCCTGATTTCGAACGAGGCGACGGCAAGCATCCAGCTTACCGAAGATTTGTTCCGCTCTACGTCTACGCTGATCGGCCGGGTACTCGAAGGCGATTGCAGCCAGCAGACGTTCGGCGAAGACCAGGGTGTCGCCGGCGTGCGGATCTATCTCGAAGACGGCCGCTATGCGGTATCCGATGAAGGCGGGCGATTCCACTTCGAGGGCCTTGCGCCGGGTACGCACGTAGCGCAGCTGGATACATTTTCGTTGCCTGACTGGTTCGACGTCGCCGGCTGCGGCGACGATCCGGATTTTGCGGGACGTGGCGACTCCCAGTTCGTGAAGCTGGGCCGTGGCACGCTGCAGCGAGCGGACTTCTATCTGCGGCGCAAGGAGGCGCCGGAAGGCCGCCTCGAACTGGAACTGGCCAACTCGGGAACCGGCAACGCCGACGAAGTGCGCTACACGCTGACGCTCAACGGAGTGGGCAACGTGGCGATCCGGAACATCGACGTGACGGTCATGCTGCCCGGCGGGGTAGCATATCGGCGCGGCAGTATGCGCGTGGACGGCGCCAATCTGGGCGACCCCCGCGTGTCGGGCGAAGCGTTGTCGCTGGCCCTGCCGGACAAGCACGGCAACTGGACGGGCAAACTCGAATTTACCGGCAGCATCGACGACAAGGTCGCCGGCGAGCTTACGACCCGGGCAGTCGCGACATTCGATACGCCAATCGAGGCCCGGCAAAAAACGCCGGTCGGTGAAACACTAATGCGGCGCGAGCCCGGCCGGGTCGAAAACGCGGGCTACGTACTCGATCTCAAGTTCGGTGTGCTGTCCGATCGCCTTTCGGAGTCCGACCTCAAGCTGCTCGACGCACTCGTGCAGAACTGGCGGGGCGTCAGGGACGTTCGGATTTCCGCTGTGGGTCATAGTGACAGTCAGCGAATTTCCGCACGCAACCAGAGCGTGTTTGCGGACAACTACGCGCTGTCCCGGGCGCGCGCTGCGTCGGCTGCGGCCTACCTCGCGGATGCGCTCGACGTTGCGCTCGACAACATAGAAGTGGCCGGCCGCGGACCGGACGATCCGGTTGCCGACAACGGCAGCGCCGCGGGAAGGCAGAAAAACCGGCGTGTAGAACTGATCATGAGCGGCATCCGGCCAACGGCGCCGTCGTTCCTCGAAGTCAAGAAGGCGTCGAGCGGTTCACAGGCTATCGCGACGCGTGGCGCGATCCCCGGAACCGAGCTTGCCCAGTCGCAAGAGCCTGCCGTGACGGCGACCGAAGCACAGGAGGAACCGCCGTTCAGCAGTCTGGCCCCGGGCGTCGCTCTGCTGCTGCCCACCGAGCGCTTCGAGCCGGCCGTACCGTCGTTGCCGATTTCGGTTCAGCATGCGCCGTCGCAAAGCGTTGAAGTGTGGTTGAACGGCTTGCCCGTGAACCCGCTGACGTTCGATTCGAGCGAGACGTCGGCAGACGGCCGCATCGCCGTGTCGCGCTGGCGCGGCGTGAATCTCGATGACGGCGAGAACGAGCTGAAGGTCGTTGTCATGGCTGCCGACGGCCGCGCGGCGAAGACGCTGATCCGCAGCGTCTACTATGGCGGTGCGCCGGTTCGCGGAGAACTCGTGGCGGCGGGGTCGACACTGATTGCGGACGGCAAGACGCGGCCGGTGTTGGCGATTCGTCTTTACGATCGCGCCGGCCGGCCGTCGCGACCCGGCGTCGTCGGTGAGTTCAGTGTCGAATCGCCGTTCCGGTCGCAGTGGGAAGTCGACAACGATCGCCAGAACCAGCTCGTACAGGTGGGCGATCGGCGGCCGACCTACAAGGTGGGCGCTGACGGCATTGCGCTGATCGAGCTCGAGCCGACGACGCGCACCGGCGAAGTGACCGTCAGCCTCGCTTTCGAGAACTACCGCGACCAGCCGCTGCGCGCCTGGCTCGAACCCGCGGCGCGCGATTGGATACTGGTCGGTTTCGCCGAGGGCACGGCCGGCTACAACACGCTGCAGGATAACCTCGTAGCGGCAGAGGACGCAGGCTTCGAGGACGGTTACTACGACGACGGCCGGACCGCGTTCTTCGCGAAAGGACGCATACGCGGCGATTATCTGCTCACCCTCTCCTATGACTCGGACCGGGAGCGCAGCGACACGCAGAACCGCTTCGAAACCGAGGTCGATCCGACTGCGTATTATCCGCTGTATGCGGATACGACCGAGCAGCGCTTCGAGGCGGCGAGTCAGCGCAAGCTGTACGTCAAACTCGAGCGCAGCCAGTTTTACGCGCTGTTCGGCGACTATGCCGCCGGTCTGACGGTGGCCGAGCTCGCGCGCTACGATCGCCGTTTCAACGGCCTGAAGAGCGAATATCGCGGTGAGACCGTCAGTTACAACGTATTTGCCGCGGAGACCAATCAGGCGTTCAATCGCGACGAACTGCGCGGCGACGGCACTTCGGGCCTGTACCGCCTTAGCCGGGCGCCCGTGATCGCGAACAGCGAGCTCGTGCGGATCGAAACCCGCGATCGCTTCGACAGCGGCGTTGTGCTCAGCAGCCGCAATCTGACGCGGTTCCTCGACTACAACCTCGATACGCTAAACGGCACGCTGTTTTTCAAACAGCCCGTGCCGAGCCGGGATCTCGAGTTCAACCCGGTCTACATCGTGGTCGAGTACGAGACCGCGTCGAGCGCCGAGGAAGACCTCATAGCCGGCGGCCGTGCCGCGGTACATCTCGCTGACGATGCGGTCGAAGTGGGCGTAAGCTTTGTCGACGACCAGACGGAAGGTGCGGAGGCGGACCTAAGCGGCGTGGATCTGCGCTGGCAGGTCAACTCGCAAACCGAGGTGCGCGCCGAGTATGCGCGCACGACCAGCACGGATATCAGCGGCGCGCAAGTCGAAGGCAACGCACACAGCGTAAGTATTCAGCATAACGGCGAGACTGTGGATCTGCGCGCATTCGTACGCGAGGTCGAGAACGACTTCGGGGTTGGTTATCAGGCTGCGGCCGATTCGGGATTTCGGCGGCTCGGGGTGGATCTGCGCGCGAAACTGAGCGAACGCTTTTTCCTCGAAGGAGAGGCCGGCTGGCAGCAGAACCTCGAGACCGAGGATATCCGCAATCTGGCGAACGCACGGCTGCGCTACGAACGGCAGGGTTTCACCTCGTCGCTCGGTCTTTCGCATGCAGAGGACAAGTTCGACGACGGTGAGACCCGCAGCAGCGATCTTGCCGAACTGGCGGTTTCGCAGCGGCTGTTCGGCGAGCGCGTCACGCTCCGCGCGAGCGCGTCGACCGCGCTGGGGGACGAGGCCGAAAGCGTCGACTTCCCGACCCGTTTTGTCGTCGGCACGGATTATCGTATTCGGCCCGGTGTCGATCTGGTCGCCGAGTACGAAGACGCCAGCGGGCGCGACATCGACGCAACGATGGGCAGGCTGGGCATCCGCGCCACGCCGTTCGCGCGCACGCAGATCAACAGCTTTCTGAACAACGAGGTCAGCGAGTTCGGCCCCCGGCTGTTCGCGAATCTCGGTCTCGTACAGGGCTTCAGGCTGTCCGAGCGCTGGACGCTCGATGTGGGTGTCGACCAGACCCGAACCCTGCGCGATGCGAACGAGCGCATTTTCGATACCGACCGCGAGCTGGTGAGCGGTTCGCAGAACGAGGACTTTCTCTCGGTGTTTGCCGGTGCCCTGTACAACGCGGAGTTATGGAGCGCCAACACACGCGTCGAGGTTCGCGACTCCGACAGCGAGGAGCGCACGTCGCTGTCGTTCGGCTGGTACCGCGAGCCGCTGCGGGGTATTGGATTGTCGGCCGGCCTGCTCGTTTATCGCAGCGAACTGGCGATGGGCAACGAGATTACGGCGGCGGATCTCAAGTTCGGCTGGGCCTATCGCCCCGCTGATCGCCGCTGGGCACTGCTGAATCGCGTGGATCTCATCTTCGAAGACAGGCTGCAAAACGGCACGGCGGAGGACAGCTGGCGGGTGGTCAACAACCTCGTGGCCAACCGCCGCTTCGGTGCTGCCAGCGAGCTGTCCCTGCAGTACGCCTTCAAGTACGTTCGCAGCAACTTCTCGGGGCTCGAGATCAGCGGTTACAGCGACCTGCTCGGCGTCGACTACCGGCGCGGTATTCGCGGCCGCTTCGACGTGGGCGTCAACGCCAGCGTGTACAACTCGTACCAGTCCAGCGTCTCCGACTACGGTCTGGGTCTCGACATCGGCTACAACGTTGCGACCAACATCTGGGTGACACTCGGCTACAACTTCTCGGGCTTTTACGATCAGGATTTCGTCGAAGCGCGGTATACGGCGGCCGGTCCTTTCCTGCGGTTTTCCCTGAAGGCGGACCAGCGGACGCTGAAGGCGATTGCGGGCCGCTGACGGAGCGGCCCTGGCCCGACTCGCGGCCAAAAAATCTTGCCCTGTGCCCGGCATCGAATAGAATTCCCGCTTGGTCGACGGGTCAGAACTCGCTGATATGGGTAATTCCGAGTATTTGCTGGGCGCATGGACCGTGCTGCCGCAGCGCCATTTGCTGAAACGTGACGGGCAGAGCGTCAGCGTCACGCCGAAGAGCATGGCTGTGCTGGAGCGTCTGGTCGCGGCCGACGGGCAGGTGGTCTCGCGGGAGGAGCTGCACGCCTCCGTATGGGCGGGCGGCGTCGTTACGGACGATGCGCTTACGCAGTGTATCGTCGAATTACGCAAGGCGCTCGGCGATGCGGCGCGGGAACCCAAATATATTGAGACCATTACCAAGCGCGGTTTCCGCATCGTGGCTCCGGTTGCGGCCGTAGATCAGGGGCTTTCGGCGGCGTCTTCAAACGGCGAGCGCGCGAAACGCGGCTGGCTAATGCCCGCGATCTTGCTGCTCGCGATCTCGCTGCTGCTCGCCAGCTCGCTGTGGCCGGATTCCGCGGAGGAGGCCGCACCGCGCGAACCCTCCGTTGCGGTCATGCCGTTCGACGACCTGAGTCCGGGCGGCGATCAAGGCTACTTTGCCGACGGTCTCGCTGACGAAATCATCACGCGTCTGGCCGAGCTGGACGGTCTGCTGGTCATCGGCCGCGGCTCTTCGTTTCGTTTTCGCGACAGCAGCGAGGATCTGCGCGCTGTCGGCGAGTCGCTGGACGTCGATCACGTCGTCGAGGGCAGCGTACGCCTGTCCGATTCCGGCTTTCGCATTAGCGCGAGGCTCGTTGCGGCGGCTAGCGGGGTTCAGCTGTGGGCCGAGAGTTTCGATCGTCCTCTCGAGGACATCTTCAGCGTGCAGGAAGACATAGCGGACGCCGTGGCGACGGCGTTGAGCGTGCGTCTCGGCGTCAATGGATTCGGCAGCCTGCCGGGAGGCACGCAGAACGTCGAGGCCTACGAAGCGTTCATGCGCGCGAAAGCGGCCGGGCACGAACTCGACGCCGACAACTACTACGAAGTGCTTGCACTGTATCGCGCGCCGACCGAGATCGACCCGGAATACGCGCTGGCCTGGTCGGCGCTGGCCTCGGTCTATCGTCACGGGCGGTTCTATTTTTCCGATCTGCTGGCATGGCAGGATCCCGCCCTGGCGGCCATGCGGCGTGCCCGCAGCCTGGCGCCGGATTCAGCAACTATTGCGGCCGAGGCCGCGGTGCTGTTTGCGGACCTGGGCAGCTGGACGGATGCAGAGCACGCGATCGATACAGCCGCCTCTGCCGAGGGCATTGCCCCGCCGCACGTCGAACTCGCTCGTATCGATCTGCTGGTGAAGACCGGCCGTATCGAACAGGCGCTGTCAACGGTCGACAGCGTTCGCCGCCGCGAGCCTCTGTGGGGTTTTGTGGCCAAGTTCTACGGCCACTTGTATGCGAGTCAGGGGCGTACGCAGGAGGCGCTAGCCGAACTCGATCGCGGTTATGAGCTTGACGGTAAGCAGAGCCTGCTCAGCAACGACGGCGTTGTCGTGGCAATGACGACCGGCGATCGGCTGCTGCTCGAAAAATGGCTAGCCCGCGCGGTCGAGTGGGAGCAGACCGTGCCGGGCAATCGCAACATTCTGGCCCGGATGTCCGATTATCTTGATCAGCCGGAGCGCGCGCGCGAGTGGCTGACCGCGGCGTTCGTCGACCGCGGTGCCCCCGACTACTGGATAACGATATGGGCGGCCTATCACGGTGATCCGGAGCTTGCGCTGCGGGCGCTCAAGCGGACGCCCGACGCATGGTCGCTGTGGATGCCGGTCATGGCCGATGTGCGCAGGCATCCAGGGTTTGCCGACTGGCTGGAAGGCGTTGGCCTGGTTACCTACTGGGACAGGTTCGGTTGGGCCGATGCCTGCACGCGCGGCGATGCGGGCGAAGTCGTCTGTCAGTAGACGGGGCGGGTTGATGCGGCCACGCCGCGATGTGTGCAATACCCGTCAATTTGAGCGCAGCAACGCCGGCGGCAAATGTGTAGTCTTTCGTCCGTGGCCAGCCTGAACGATTTTTTTTCCGCAGCAAGTCCCCTGGACAAGCTGCTGCCCGGTTTTACCCCGCGCAAGGGACAGGCGCTCATGGCGGAAGTTGTGGCGGAAGCCATAGAGAACGCCGAGCAGCTGGTCGTCGAAGCCGGTACCGGCACTGGAAAAACCTTTGCCTATCTGCTGCCCGCGCTGCTGAGTGGACGCAAGACCATCATTTCGACCGGCACCAAAGCGCTGCAGGACCAGCTCTATCATCGTGATTTGCCGCTGGTGGGCAAAGCGGCCGGCCGGCCGGTTACGACCGCGTTGCTCAAGGGTCGCGCGAACTATCTTTGTCTGCAGCGGCTCGAGCAGCTTACCGAGCCCGCATCCGCGCTGCTCGCCGATTTCAACACCGTAGAGGAGTGGCGCCACCGGACGCGCAGCGGTGACAAGGCGACGCTTAGCGAGGTCGCCGAGGATTCGGCGATCTGGCCGCTCGTTACGTCGACCGCCGAGAACTGTCTGGGCCAGGAATGCCCGTTCTACAACGATTGTTACGTCGTCAAGGCGCGGCGTAAGGCGCAGGAGGCGGATCTGGTGGTCGTCAATCATTACCTGCTGCTTGCGGATCTGGCGATGAAGGAGAGCGGTTTTGTCGAGTTTCTGCCGGGCGCCGATGCGATCATTCTCGATGAGGCTCATCAGATCCCCGAGCTTGCCGTGCAGTTCTTCGGCATCACGCTCGGTTCCCGCGAACTGGAGCGGTTGCTGGAGGAGGTCCGTGCGGCGGTCCTGGCCGTTGCGCAGAACGAGCTGAACCGGCGCATCGATGCGTTCGAGACGGCCGTGCGCCTGCTCAAGGCGGATGCGCCGCGGCAGGAGGGCCGGCACGAACTCGACGACCTGATGCCAACGCTGCGCGGCACGCTTGGCCGTCTCATGGCGGCGACCGCCGATCTGCTCGAGTCGCTGAGCGAGGTTGGCGATGCCTCCGACGTGATAGACAAGCTCGCCGAGCAGCTAATGTCCGCGGGCGAACGGCTGTCGATGCTCATGGAAGAGTCGGCGTGGGACGGACTGCGTTGGCTCGAGGTGGGCGCGCGCAGCGTGCGGCTGAATCTGACGCCGCTCGACGTTGCGGCCAAGCTGGGCCCGCTCATCACCGGAGGGCGGCAGGCATGGGTCTTTACCTCGGCGACGCTCGCGGTCGGTGAGGACTTTTCCCATTTCACGAGCCGGCTCGGTCTCGACAACGTACGGGGCTTGAGTTTCCCCAGCCCGTTCGATCTGGCCGGCAACGGTTTGGTCTATGTGCCACAGGGCTTGCCGGCGCCGTCCGATCGCGAGCATACAGCCGCATTTCTCGAAGCCGTGGTCGCGCTGTTCCCTGCAACGGGAGGCGGGGTCTTTTGCCTGTTTACGAGCCATCGCGCGCTGAACAATGCCCGCTATTGGTTCCGTCAGCACGGTGCGGCCTCGCTTGGCGGGCGTCCGCTACTGGTGCAGGGTTCCGCGCCGCGCGACGATTTGACCAGACGCTTTCGCGATGCCGGCAACGCCGTGTTGCTGGGGACGGGCAGCTTCTGGGAAGGTATCGACGTGCGCGGGGAGGCGTTGACGCTGGTCGCCATCGACAAGCTGCCGTTCGCCTCGCCGGCGGACCCGCTGACCATGGCGCGGCTCGAGTTCATCCGCCGCGAAGGCGGCAACGGCTTTATGGATCATCAGGTGCCGCAGGCCGTACTCGCGCTCAAGCAGGGTGCGGGGCGGCTGCTGCGCAGTGAAACGGATTACGGCGTCGTCGTGCTCGGAGACCCGCGCGTGATGAGCAAACGCTACGGATCGCTGTTTCTGGACAGCCTCAAGCCCATGCAGCAGAGCCGCGAGCGAGACGAGGTTGCGGCTTTCCTTGCGGCGCGGAAAAAGGCGGCGGCATGAACCTGCTGGCGCTCGACACCTCATCGGTGGCGTGCTCGGTAGCGTTGTCGGCCGGCGACCGGGTCCTGGCAAGGCATGAGACCGGGGCGCGGCAGCACACGAGTCTGCTGGTGCCGATGATTCATGCGGTGAGCGAGGAGGCCGGGCTTGCGCTCACGGAGCTCGATGCGGTTGTGCTCGGCAACGGCCCGGGTTCTTTTATCGGCATGCGGATTGCCGCGTCGGTGGCGCAGGGCATAGCGTTTGCGGCGCGGACGCCGTTGGCGCCTGTGTCTTCCATGGCCGCGCTGGCGGCGGCGGTGTTTGCGGCCGGCGATGCCGAATACGTTGCCGTGACCCAGGACGCGCACATGCAGGAGGTCTACTTCGGTTTGTACCGGCGTTCGGACGCCGAACTCGTGAGCGCTGTCGCGCCGGAGCGGATCGCGGTGCCGGGGAGGGTCGAAGAGCTTGCCTCGCTCGAACGCTGCGTCGCGGCAGGCGAGGGTTGGGCAATGTACCCCGAGCTGCTTGCGGCCAACGAGGCCGTCGTCTTCGAAGAGACCAGCCCGCGGCATCCGAATGCGCGGGATCTGCTGGCGCTCGGTGCGCTGGCATTTGCCGGCGGCAAGGTGGTGAGCGCTCTCGATGTGGAACCCGCGTACCTGAGGCAGAAGGTGGCTTCGGTCCCCGCGCGGAAAAACTCGTAACCGTGCTGTAATATGGCACTGATCTAATTCGGCCGGTTCGGTCCGTTCGCGGCCGCGTTCGCTTGTTCATGAGCAGGAAACAGCATGGCTTCCAGCAAGATTTTGATCGTCGAAGACGAAGCTCCGATACGTGAGATGATCGCCTTTCATCTCGTTCGGGCAGGCTACGAAACCGTAGAGGCGAGCGATTGCCGAAGCGCGCGGCAGCTCCTGGCTGACGAACGGCCGGATCTCGCGCTGGTGGACTGGATGCTGCCGGACATGAGCGGCCTCGAGCTGACGCGGATGCTGAAGCGTGACGATGACAACGAGGACCTTGCCGTGATCATGCTCACGGCGCGCGCGGATGAATACGACAAGGTTGCGGGACTCGAGGGTGGCGCGGACGACTACATCACCAAGCCCTTCTCGCCGCGTGAGCTCGTCGCGCGCATACAGGCGGTCCTGCGACGCGCAAAATCGGTCGAAGGCGAAACGGTTCGCGCAGGTGTGCTGGAACTCGATGCGGCCGGCCACCGGGTCACGGCAAACGACGTCGAAGTGCGCCTCGGTCCTACCGAGTACCGCCTGCTGCGGTTCCTCATGACACATCCTGATCGAGTCTATAGCCGCACCCAGCTTCTGGATCGCGTGTGGGGCGCTAACGTCTATGTCGAGGAGAGGACGGTCGACGTCCACGTGCGGCGCTTGCGTAAGGCGTTGACGGATGCCGGAGCTGCCGAATACATACAAACCGTTCGAGGTGCGGGTTATCGTTTTTCCACACGCGGTAACTAGAACCTATCTCAAAACAGATCGTAGCCGCGCGCTTCGGTCTTGCGCTGAGGCTTCCCTTCGCCGTGCCTGAGTCCTGGCGCAAACTACTGATCGGCCTGGCCGTGTTTCTGGCGGCCGGTGCCGCGATCGGCTGGCTCTACGACCGCCCCGAAACGGGCCTGCTCGTGGCTGCGCTGGTCGCGCTGTTATGGCAGGTGCGTCAGCTCCTGGCTTTCGACCGAGCCCTGCGCACACACAATTTCGAGGCATTTCGTTACGGTGACGGGATCTGGGAACAGATCTTTGCGCGCTTCGTCTTTCATAGCGAACGCAGCCTGCGACACAAACGGCGTTATCGGCAACTGCTGCGCGAAATTCGCAAGTCCACCGATGCGATGCCCGACGGCGCGGTCGTGATCGACAACAACAACGAAATCGTCATGTGCAACCGCGCCGCCAAGCTGCTTGCCGGCCTGCGGCCCAAGAAAGACCGCGGCCAGCGGGTGGACAACATACTTCGCGATCCCGGTCTGACGACACTGCTGCAGTCCGGTGACTCGGACACGTCCATCGAGATTGCCTCCCCGATACGCGTCGGTGACTGGCTCAACTGCCGTGTAGTGCCGTATGGAGCGGACCAGAAGATGTTATTGCTGCGGGACGTCACCGACCGGTTGCGACTTGCCAAGATGCGCCGTGACTTCGTCGCCAATGCATCGCACGAGCTGCGTTCGCCGCTGACGGTGATTTCCGGGTACCTCGACAGTATTGCGGACGAAGAGGGGCTCGAGGAATGGGCGATGCCGATCGCGCAGATGCAGTCGCAGGCGCGGCGCATGCAGCAGATCATTGCGGAACTCATGGAGTTGTCGCGGCTCGAGAGCGCCGGGCGCGCGGGCACCCTCAACGCCGTCGACGTGGCGGGTTTGATCGCGTCGAGCTGCAAGGGGATACAGTCACGCGGCAGCACGCCGGAAATTCATATGGTCGTCGACCCGGGTCTAAGGCTGCGCGGCAACGACACGCAAATCGAATCGGTCATTACCAACCTGGTATCGAATGCCGTGCGGCATACGCCGGTCGAAGGCTCCATTACCGTCCGTTGGCGGACTTCCGGTAAAGCGGCACTGCTCAGCGTCGAAGACACGGGCGAGGGCATCGCGGCCGAATACATACCGCGTCTTACCGAGCGTTTCTTTCGCGTCGACCGCGGCCGCAGTCGCGATGACGGAGGTGTGGGTCTTGGGCTCGCCATCGTCAAACACATCCTGAGCCGTCATGACGGCAGTCTGACGATCGAGAGTACGCCCGGCGCCGGCAGTGTATTCAAATGCGAGTTCCCGAAGGAACGCGTCGTGGCAGACGATGCCGAGCGCGACGGTCTCGAATCCACCGGGACCTGACATGTTAAACTGCACCGGCATAAAACAATCGCCCGGCACACACGAACACCAGTGAGTCTTGAATGGAAGCTTCGCATCTAACCGGTCATATTTCGCGCCGCTATAACAAGGATATCGAAGATCTGCGGAACAGCGTCATGACGATGGGCGGGCTGGTCGAGGATCAGTTGTTACGCGCCATTGCGGCGATCGTGAGCGGGGACTCCGAACTCGGCCTCAAGGTCGCAAACGACGATTACAAGGTGAACAAACTCGAGGTCAGCATCGACGAGGAGTGCAGCCGTATTCTGGCGACGCGTTCTCCGGCGGCAAGCGACCTGCGCCTGCTGGTAGCGATTATCAAGACGATTACCGATCTCGAGCGTATCGGCGACGAGGCCGAGAAGATCGGCTTTCTCGCAAGCCAGCTTGCGGCGATGGACCGGCCGTCGGATTCGTACCGCGAACTCAAGTATTTGGGCAATCACGTTTCCGAAATGCTGCGGGCGGCAATGAACGCGTTTGCGCGCCTCGATGTCGAGGCCTCGCTGGAGGTGGTAAAGGAAGATGACCGGGTGGACGAGGAATACGACGCGATCACGCGGCAGTGCATTACCTTCATGATGGAGGATCCGCGCAGTATTCGCCGCTTCATGAACGTGACCTGGGCGGCCCGCTCGCTGGAGCGCATTGGGGATCATGCGAAGAACATTAGCGAATACGTCATCTATATGGTGCAGGGCCGGGACATTCGGCATACCGAAACGACGGAACACTTCGAGCCTTCCGCGGACTAAGCTTTGATGAGCTTGCCCAACACGCGTTTACTGAATCTTGCCGGCCTGCTTGCCTGCGCCGGGCTAATGGGTTATGCGCTGTACGCGCAGCATATGTTGTTCCTCGATCCCTGCCCGCTGTGCTCGTTTCAGCGCATCGCGGTGATCGTTCTCGGCGTCGTGTTTGCCGTTGCGACCGTGCACAATCCGCGCGGGATCGGCGGCAGGCGCGTCTACGCGGCCCTTGTCGCTCTGGTAACGCTGGTTGGAGCCGGTATCGCCGGCTGGCACATCCGCTTGCAGAACCTGCCGCCCGACGAAGTGCCGGCGTGCGGCCCGGGCCTGAGCTACATCATGCAAAACAACGCTTTGGGCGACGCCCTGCGAATGGTGTTCGGCGGCTCGGGCGAATGCGCCGACGTAGACTGGCAGCTGCTCGGTTTGTCCATGCCGGCCTGGGTGCTGATTGCAATGCTGGGGCTGGGCCTGTTCGGCGTCGGCAACAACCTTCGCCGTCAGAGCTAACAGGCCCTGTCAGGGTTAACAGGCCCTATTCGGACAGCATCAGCTCCAGGATTCTGCGATACATGGCGGTCAGGCGCGGCACGTCTTCGAGCCGTACATGTTCGTCAACCTGATGTATCGAGGCGTTCACTGGGCCCAGCTCCACCACGTCCACGCCGGCCGGCGAGATGAAACGGCCGTCGGAGGTTCCGCCGCCGGTCGACAGTTCCGTTTCGATGCCCGCGCATTCGCGGATCGCCGTCGCCGTGGCCTCCGTAAGCCGCCCGGGCTGGGTGAGAAACGGCTTGCCGGAGAGATGCCAGCGCAGCTCGTAGCTCAGCTCGTGTTTGTCGAGCAGGTCGGCCACCCTGCGCTGCAGTGCTTCGTGAGTCCACTCGGTGGAATAGCGGAAGTTGAAGCGCGCATAGAGTTCGGCGGGCGTAACGTTAGGCGCACCCGCGCCGGCCTCGAGCTGCACGACCTGGAAGCTGGTCGGCGGGAAGTGCCCGTTGCCGGTATCCCATTCGACGCCGTGCAGTTCGGCCAGCACCGGCGCAAACCGCCTGATCGGATTGTCGGCAAGCTGCGGGTAGGCCACATGTCCCTGAATGCCTTTCACCGTCAGCATCCCGCTCAGCGAACCGCGCCGCCCGATGCGAACGGTGTCGCCCAGCGTATTGAGGCTCGAAGGCTCGCCGATCACACACCAGTCGATCGTCTCGCCGCGTGCAGTGAGCGTATCCATGACCTTCAGCGTACCGTCCCGGGCAGGGCCTTCCTCGTCACTGGTCAGAAGCATGGCGATGGAACCGTTGTGCCCGGGGTTTGCAGCGAGGAACTGCTCGATTGCGACCAGCATAGCCGCGAGGCTCGCTTTCATATCGGCGGCGCCCCGGCCAAAAAGCAGCTCGTCGCGCACGACGGGTTCGAACGGGTCGCTGCTCCAGGACGCGAGATCGCCCGCGGGCACGACGTCGGTGTGCCCGGCGAAACACAACACCGGGCCGTCCGACCCGCGGCGGGCCCAGAGATTGCTTACTTCGCCGAACGGGAGGCGCTCGATTTCGAAGCCGCAAGCGGCGAGCCGATCGGCAATCAGGGTCTGGCATTCCCGATCGTCGGGCGTTACGGAAGGCCTCCGCACGAGTTCTTTTAGCAAATCGATATCGGAGCCAGGCTTGGCCTGGCCTGTGGCCTGCGTCATAGTATGTCCATGTTAGTGCATCCCGTCATAAATAATCGCCCCTACACGCGGCGCCTTTTCGCGTCTGGCGGCGCTGTTATCCCGGCATTATCCCGAATTTTTTTCCGCTTATCTGCAACAATTCGATCACAATCCGCTGCTAGTCTCCGCAGGCTTCCGGTATTCACGCTAAACGGACACGACGTGCCGACCCGCCTGATCCTACTGCCCGCCATGCTAGCGCTGGCACTGCTGCCGCCATTTGCGAGTGCCCAGAGCGGGCGCGATTACGTGTACATCGTCGGTTCGTCTACCGTTTATCCTTTTGCAACCGTCGTCGCCGAGCGTTTCGGACGAGGGCACCCGTATCGCACGCCCAAGGTCGAATCGACCGGCTCCGGCGGCGGTTTCAAGCTGTTCTGCGACGGTATCGGCGTCGACTATCCCGACATCAGCAATTCGTCACGCGCGATCAAGGCGACCGAACTTGCGGCCTGCCGGAGCAACGGCGTTGTCGATATCATTGAACTCAAGATCGGCTACGACGGCATCGTATTCGCGAATGCGCTGAGCGCCCCGGACGTGATGTTCAAGTCTGCCGACGTGTATCAGGCCCTGGCGAAGCGAGTGCCCGGCCCGGAGCCCGGCACGCTAGTACCGAATCCAAACCACCGCTGGTCCGATATTCGCGGCGAGCTGCCGGACATGCGTATCGAAGTACTGGGGCCGCCGCCGACCTCGGGCACGCGCGACGAGTTCGTGGAAATGGCGATGGGCGACGGTTGTCGTCAGGTGCCGTGGATTGCGGCGCTCGAAACCACCGAGCCGGCCCGGTTCCGCGCAATCTGCCACACCATCCGCGAGGATGGCGCGTTCGTCGAAACGGGTGAAAACGACAACCTCATCGTGCAGAAACTCGAGGCGAACCCGCGTGCTTTCGGTATTTTCGGCTTCAGCTTTCTCGACCAGAACACCGACAAGGTCAAGGGTGCCGGCATAGACGGTGTCCGGCCGGGTTTCGAGGTCATTGCGGACGGCCGCTATCCGGTGTCGCGGCCGCTGTACTTCTACGTCAAGAAAGATCACGTTGCGACCATTCCTGGACTCAAGGCGTTCCTCGCCGAGCTGACCAGCGAGAGAACGCTGGGCGACGACGGCTACCTTGTCGATCGCGGCCTGATTCCCATGCCGTTGACCGAACGAGAGCTTGCGGCCGCCGACGCGACGGAATTGACCAGTCTGTCGGTCGCCCGCGACTAGCCGGTTCGCGGCAGACGCGTCGCTCGAGCGTATCGCGCCGCTGAAAACTGGCGGAACTGCGCCGCAGGCGGCAAGATTCGCGCTTCATGAACATGACTACAGTCGTTTTGCTGCTGCTCGGAATCGGCGTCGCGGCCTATTATGCAGGCCGCTCGCGCGCGGAACGCCTGGGAGGGGGCGTCGGCGCGGCGCGGAATCTGCACTCGCTGCCAGGCTACTACGGCTATTTCACCGCCATATGGGCAACCCTGCCGTCTTTTGCGCTGCTGTTCACCTGGCTGCTCCTGCAGGAACGTTTTCTGATCCTGATCGTCGCCTCCAGGCTGCCGCAGGCGGTACGCGAGCTTCCGGCCGGACAGCTTGACCTGTTTCTCAACACCGTACTGACGTCGGCCGGTCGTCCGGCAACGGTGCGGGCCGATCCTGTCGTCGCGTCAGCCATCGAGCACTATCTGACGCTCTTGAATCTGAGCCAATGGAGCGTTGCGCTGACGGTCTGCGGCCTTGCGGTGCTCGGAACCTTCCTGGCGTTGCGCTTGATTCACCCCGCCTTTCGGGCACGCAACCGCGTCGAAGGCGTGATCGCCTGGTTTCTCGTTGCCGCATCGAGCATTGCGATACTGACGACGATCGGCATTGTACTCTCGGTTTTCTTCGAAGCGCTGCGGTTCTTCGGCCAGGTTTCGCTGAGCGAATTTCTTTTCGGTACTTCATGGAGCCCGCAGACGGCGATTCGTGACGATCAGATCGGATCTTCCGGCAGTTTCGGAATCGTCCCGCTGTTGACGGGTACTCTGCTCATCATGTCGATCGCCATGCTCGTCGCCATCCCGATCGGCCTGATGAGCGCGGTCTACATGGCGGAGTACTCGACCTTGCGCACGCGTGCGATCGTCAAGCCATTGCTCGAGGTGCTTGCGGGGATTCCCACCGTGGTTTACGGCTTTTTCGCCGTGCTGAGCGTTGCGCCGTGGGTGCGCCGCATCGGCGAATCGCTCGGTCTGGAAGTGGCTTCCGAAAGCGCTCTGGCCGCCGGGCTGGTTATGGGGGTAATGATCATCCCGCTTATTTCTTCTCTGTCCGACGATGCGATACGCGCGGTACCGGCCAGTATCCGCGAGGGTGCAACCGCTCTTGGCGCGACGCGCTCCGAGACCATTGTCGGAATACTTCTGCCTGCCGCCATGCCCGGCATCGCCGGCGGCATTCTGCTCGCCGTGTCGCGAGCCGTGGGCGAAACGATGATCGTCGTCATGGCCGCAGGGCTTGCAGCCAATTTGACGGTAAATCCGCTCGAAGCCGTAACCACGGTAACCGTGCAGATCGTAACGCTGCTCGTGGGCGATCAGGAGTTCGACTCGGCGCGGACGCTGGCGGCGTTTGCGCTTGGTCTGGTGTTGTTTGTGATGACCATGCTGCTCAATGTGCTAGGCCTGACCTTCGTGCGCCGCTACCGGGAACGTTATGAATAGGCGCCCGGAGCAGTCCGCGGGCAGGGTGGAACGCCGTCGGCGTATTGCACTGCATCTCGGCAGGAGGCATCGCCGCGAATGGCGTTTCCGGATCGCCGGGATCGCAGCGGTCGGCGCCGCGCTGCTGTTTCTCGCTCTCATCCTCCTGAATCTGTTCAGGGAGGGCGCATCGGCGTTCACGCAAAGCAAGCTTGCGCTGCCCGTTGTCTACGAGTCGGCGATGTCTGCGGCGGATACGGATTACGAGGCGCTGGTACTCGGCGCGCTGGCCGAATTGTTGAACGTGGAGCCGGATCGCGCCCAGCGGCGTGAGCTGCGACGGCTCTTGAGTATCGACGCCGCATTTATCGTCCGCGAGCGCTTCGCCGGGCAGCCTGAGCCCGGCAGCCGCGAGCTGGTCACGGTGCCGGCGTCCGCGAACGTGGACATGCTCGTGAAAGGACAAATCGACCGGTCCATGCCCGCTTCGAGGCGGCCCTTGAGCGACCAGCAGATCGCCTGGGTCGACACGCTGGTCGAATCGGGGGCGCTGAAGCGGCAGTTCAATACGGCGCTGTTCAGCAACGGCGATTCGCGGGAGCCGGAGCTCGCCGGCATCCGCAGCGCGGTCATGGGTTCCTTCTACATGCTGCTCGTTACGCTGACGCTCGCATTCCCGATCGGCGTGGCGACGGCGGTTTACCTTGAAGAGTTTGCGCCGCGCAATCGCTGGGCCGACATCGTCGAGATCAGCATCAACAATCTGGCGGCCGTGCCTTCGATCGTATTCGGGTTGTTGGGACTGGCCGTGTTCATCGACTGGTTCGGGTTTCCGCGTTCCGCTCCGCTGGTCGGAGGGTGCGTACTCGCGCTGCTCACGCTGCCCGTCGTCATCATCTCGTCGCGAGCCGCGATCCGGGGTGTACCCGGGTCTATTCGCGAGGCGTCGCTGGGGCTGGGTGCGTCGCGCATGCAGGTCGTGATGGATCATGTATTGCCGCTCGCTTTGCCGGGTGTGCTGACCGGAACGATTATCGGCATGAGCCGCGCACTCGGAGAAACCGCTCCGCTGTTGATGATCGGCATGGTGGCGTTTATTGTCGACGTGCCGGCAGGGTTGGGCGATCCCGCGACTGCGCTGCCCGTACAGATTTACCTTTGGTCCGACAGTCCGGAGCGTGCGTTTGCCGAGCGGACCTCGGCGGCGATACTCGTTCTGCTGGGTTTCTTGCTGGTAATGAATCTACTCGCGGTGCTGATTCGCCGCAGCGTAGAGAAGAAGTATTAGGGCCTGTTGACACTTATGCATTCAGATACCGACGGCCTCGCAGCCGAGCCGAACGACGCGACCGCCGAAACCTCCAGCGGCGAACGTGCACAGGACCCCTGTATTGTCATTCGCGATCTCGACGCGTGGTATGGCGACATTCATGCGATCCGCCAGATCTCGCTGGATATCGGCTACGGCGAGGTCATCGCGCTGATCGGTCCGTCGGGCTGCGGCAAGACGACGTTGCTGCGGTGTCTGAACCGGCTGAACGACGAGGTCGAGGGCGCGCGGGTAGCCGGCAGCGTCAGACTCGAAGGACAGGAAGTCTATGCCCGGACGGTAGACCCGGTTGCGCTACGCGCGCGGGTGGGCATGGTGTTCCAGAAGCCGAATCCGTTTCCCAAGAGCATCTACGACAACGTGGCCTACGGCCCGCGCATTCACGGACTTGCGGCGGATCGTGCGGAACTGGACGACATCGTGCACGTGAGCCTCGAACGCGTGGGCCTGCTGAAGGAAGTGCGCGACCGTCTGGACGAGCCGGGCACCGACCTGTCGGGCGGCCAGCAGCAGCGGCTGTGCATCGCGCGCACGATCGCGGTCGATCCCGAAGTGATTCTCATGGACGAACCGTGTTCCGCGCTGGATCCGATCGCGACGGCGCGAATCGAGGATCTCATCGACGAGCTGGCCGAAGACTACGTTATCGTTATCGTTACTCACTCGATGCAGCAGGCGGCGCGGGTGTCGAATCGGGTTGCCTATCTGAATCAGGGCGAGCTCATCGAAATCGGGGAGACAAATCGGATATTCACCAATCCGCGGCACAAGCTTACGGAAGATTACATTACGGGCCGTATCGGCTAGCAGCGTGTTTAGCCGGAGCTGGCGAGGAAGTCGCCGAAGCGTTTTTCGGAAAAGCCGACAGCAAAATAGGCCGTGTCTTCGAAGACGGGACGCTTCATTAGAGTGGGCTGCTCGATCATCGTGGCAAACGCCTTGTTGCGAGTCATATTGGCACGATCGACTTCCGGGATCTTGCGCCATGTCAGGCTTTTGCGGTTTACCAGTTTTTCCCAGTCGACACGCTCGGACCAGCGCTCCAGCATCTGTATGTTGAGCCCGTCCTCACGCACGTCGTGAAAGCGATACGCAATGTCGCGCTCTGTCAGGTACTTCTTCGCCTTACGGCAGGTGTCGCAACTCTTGATCCCGTAGATGGTCAGCATGATGGATTCCCCTGACTACTGCAGGTTGCGCAGCAGTTCGTTCAGGCCTGTCTTTGCCCGCGTCTTCGCATCGACGCGCTTGACGATAACCGCGCAATACAGCGAGTAGAGTCCATCCTTGGACGGCAGGTTGCCCGATACGACCACTGAGCCCGCCGGTATTCGGCCGTAACTTACCTCGCCGCTTTCACGGTCGTAGATACGGGTGCTCTGGCCGAGATACACGCCCATCGAAATGACCGAGCCCTGCTCGACGACGACGCCCTCGACGACTTCCGAGCGTGCGCCGATGAAACAATCGTCTTCGATGATCGTCGGGCCCGCCTGCAGAGGTTCGAGCACGCCGCCGATACCGACGCCACCCGACAAATGCACGTTACGGCCGATCTGAGCGCAGCTCCCGACCGTGGCCCAGGTATCGACCATGGTGCCGCTATCGATGTGGGCGCCGATATTGACGTAGCTCGGCATCAGCACGACATCGGGCGCGACGTATGCGCCGCTTCTGACAACGGCGTCGGGAACCACGCGCACGCCGTCGGCGCGGAATTGCTCTTCGGTGTAGTCGGCGTATTTGAGCGGAACCTTGTCGAAAAACCGGCTGTAGCCGCCTTCGACAAGCTTGTTGTCATTCAGTCTGAAGCTCAGTAGTACGGCTTTCTTCAACCATTGATTGACGCGCCATGTTCCGTCGACTTTTTCGGCGACCCGGGCCTCTCCGCTGTCGAGCATGGCCAGCGCCTCGCCCACAGCGGTTCTGAGGCTGTCGTCGAGCCCGGGCTCACCCAGCCGGCCGCCATGCTCGAATCCGCGGTTGATGATGTCGATCCTGTCCTGCATGGTCATAGTCCTTGTTGTTGAGCTTTTGCGGCCGCTCAGTCGTCGAGGCGTTCGACGATGGCCTCGCGGAGCCGCTGCTTTGCCTCGTCGTCGAGGCTTCGATCCGACTCGTCGCTAATGTAAAAGACGTCCTCGGCGCGTTCGCCGATCGTCATGATCTTGGCCGTGTCGATGTCGATGCCGCAGGCGATGAACGCCTGCCCGATCTTGCTTAGCAGTCCGGGACGGTCGGCCGCGACGAGTTCCATGACGGTCTTGTCGCGGACGGTGTCCGGGCTGAAGTCCACGCTCGTCTTGGTGGAGAACATGCGAACCTGACGCGGCGCTTTTCGCGTGACGTTGAGGATCTTGTCGTCCGCGAGCGTCAGAACCTCCTGCAACGAAACGAGAATCTTTTCGAGGCGCAGATCGTCGGTTTGCATGCGTTTGTCGCGTTCCATGAGCACGTAGGTATCGAGACTGTATTCGTTATCGAGCGGCGTGATGCGGGCATCGACGATATTGAGGCCGAGCTCATCCAGCACCGCTGTCGCGTGAGCAAAGGTCCGGTGCGAACGTGGCGTATAGAGTACGGCGGCAACGCCTTCCTGCTGACGCCGAATGTCGACCAGGCCGCTGCCGGCGGCCGCGTCGGCGGCGGCAAGCCATTCCGAGTGCCAGGCGATTTCGTCGCTCTTGTGGCGCAAATAATAGTCTTCGTTGAAGAGACTCCAGACTTTCTCGATTTCGCTTTCATCGCGGCCGTTGCCGAGCAGGATCGAGCGCGCTTCTTCCTGCGTCTCGGCAATGAGCTGTTCGCGGTCTATCGGGTTTTCGAGCCCGCGGCGAAGCGCCCGCGAGGTTAGCTCGTATAAATCGCCGAACAGCGTGGCCTTCCAGGAATTCCAGAGTTTCGGATTGGTGCCCCGAACGTCCGCGACCGTCAGGATGTAGAGGTAGTTCAGATGACGCTGATCGCCGACTACCCGGGCGAACTCGTTCACGACATCCGGATCGCCTATGTCTTTTTTCTGCGCGGTCGTCGACAGGGTCAGGTGATGCTGCACGAGCCACGCCACCGTGCGGGCGTCGTAGCGGCTCAGGCCGTGTTCCAGGCAGAAGGCTTCGGCGTCGACGGCGCCGAGTTCCGAGTGATCGCCGCCGCGGCCCTTGGCGATGTCGTGGAACAGTCCGGAGAGGTAGGCTATTTCCGGTTTTTCCAAAGACTGCATGATGCGGCTGCACAGCGGGAATTCATCGTCGAAACGCGGCAATGCGAAACGCCTCAGGTTACTGACGACAAACAACGTGTGCTCGTCCACGGTGTAGGCGTGAAACAGATCGTATTGCATGCGGCCGACGATGCGGCCGAATGCCGGTATGTACAGACCCAGCACTCCGTACAGGTTCATGCGCCGCAGCTCGTGGGTAACCCCTTCGGGCGCGCGCAGGATCGCTAGAAACAGACGATGGTTGCGCGGATTTTGTCTGAATTCCTCATCGATCAGATGCAGATTGCGTTTGATCAGTCCCACCGTGTAGGCGCTGACGCCGCGGATCTGCGGCTGTTGCTGCAGCAGCAGGAACAGTTCCAGCAAAGCCGACGGGTCGTCCGCGAACACGCGATCGGACGCGGTTTGCAGGAAGCCGTTCTTGACCTGAAAGCGCTTGTTGAGTTCTTCGGGTTCCGCCGCGGGGTCCATCAGGATGGCCTCTTCGAAGAGCTGCAGCAGCATTTCGTTCAGACGCGACAGGTCCATGACCGTCCGGTAGTAGCGCTGCATGAGCTGTTCTACGGCGAGCGTATAGGTGGCGTCCTCGTAGCCGAGCATCTCCGCGAGATTGATCTGATGATCGAACAGCAGACGGTCTTCGCGGCGGCCGGTCAGAATGTGCAGGGCATAACGTACCCGCCACAGAAAAGCCCGGCCCTCGCTGAGCCGCAGCAGCTGGCCGGGCGTCAGAAAACGATGATCGACCAGTTCTTCGAGGGTTTGCACGTCAAAATGCCGTTTCGCGACCCAGCCGATCATCTGGATGTCGCGTAAGCCCCCGGGGCTCCCTTTAACGTTGGGTTCGAGCTTATAGGCGGTATCGTCGTAACGGTGATGGCGTGCGATTTGTTCCTTGCGCTTGGCCTCGAAAAACTGATCCGACGGCCAGATGTTTGTGGGTGCGATAGCCGCCTGCATCTCGCCGAACAGGCTCTCGGGTCCGGTCAGAAGCCGCGCTTCCATGAGCGTCGTCGCAACGGTCAGATCGGAGCCTGCTTCGGCCACGCATTCGGCGACGCTGCGTACGCTGTGTCCCACCTCGAGACCCGCGTCCCACAGCGAGGTGAAAAAGCGGCCGAGTGCGTTGGCGCTGTCCTCGTCGGGCTGGCGGGACACGAGTACCAGTACGTCCACGTCCGAGTGCGGGTGAAGTTCACCGCGCCCGTAACCGCCGACCGCGACCAGCGCCGAGTCCGCAGCCAGGCCGCGAAGATTGCTCTGCCAGAGACGCAGCAACGCGTTGTCGACCAGTTCCGCCCGCAGGCGGACGAGGTCGACCACCGACTCACCGTCGAGGAACCGCTGTTTGAGCGCCTCGGCAGCGGCCGCGAGAGCGTCCCGGCAGTTGTCCGATTCGAGGCAGCTCAGGAACGAGGCGAGCGTCGGATCGGGCGCCGTGGCGGCTGCGAGTGCGGAATCCGTCTTCAAGCGCTACGGTCCGACGCGCCGAGCGTCAGTACTTCGTAGCCGTCTTCCGTGATGAGTACCGTGTGTTCCCACTGCGCGGACAGGCTGTGGTCTTTGGTGACGACAGTCCAGCCGTCGCGTAACAGCTTAACGTCCGGCCTGCCGGCGTTGACCATGGGCTCTACCGTGAGCGTCATTCCGGCCTTGAGTTCCATGCCGGTTCCGCGCGTGCCGTAGTGCAGTACCTGTGGATCTTCATGGAAGACACGGCCGATACCGTGCCCGCAGTACTCGCGAACGACGGAGAAGCGATTTTTCTCGACGTGCCTCTGGATCGCGGCACCCACGTCGCCGAGCTGCTTGCCGGGCGCCAATTCCTGAATGCCGAGCCACATGCTCTCCCTGGCTATCGAGGCCAGGCGCTCGGCCTGAATGCCCGCTTTGCCGACGAAGAACATGCGGCTGGTATCGCCGTGGAAGCCGTCTTTTATTACGGTAATGTCGATGTTGACCGCGTCGCCGGATTTGAGCTTTTTTTCCCCGGGGATGCCGTGGCAAACGACGTGATTGACCGAGGTGCAGATCGACTTGGGAAAGCCGCGGTAATTGAGCGGCGCCGGGATCGCATCCTGCTGCTCCGTGATATGCCGGTGGGCAATCTCGTTCAGTTCTTCCGTGCTTACGCCCGGCTTGACATATTCTTCAATCATATCAAGCACTTCTGACGCAAGCCGCCCGGCCACGCGCATCTTTTCCTGCTCTTCGGGAGTTTTGATCGTTACGGTCATTCGGGATCCATTGTCGGGGTTCGGAGCGGCGAGCGGAAACTCGGACAAAGCCCGAGCGTTTTCACGTTGTTGGCCGCAGCCGGCTATGGTATAAAGCGCGCGCCCTAGAGGCAACGACTACACACGTGTACCGACACTGCGCACTGGGTGCCCCGTCCGAAAAGGGGTTGTGCGCCGGGGTATGCGGAGGCTTAACCCGGAGATTATCAATGGCAGACGTATCCATGCGCCAGATGCTAGAGGCTGGCGTGCATTTTGGGCATCAGACCCGTTACTGGAATCCGAAGATGGCACCGTACATCTTCGGCGAACGTAACAAAATCCACATCATCAACCTCGAAAAGAGCGTTCCGCTCGCCCGCGAGGCCTGTGCGTTCATCAAAGCGACCGTGGCCGATGGCGGCACGGTGCTGTTCGTCGGCACCAAACGCGCCGCACGCGAGGCCGTTCGCAACGAAGCGACCCGGGCGGAGATGCCTTTCGTGAGCCAGCGCTGGCTCGGTGGCATGCTGACCAACTACAAGACCATCCGTCAGTCGGTCAAGCGCCTGATGGCGCTCGAGGAAATGGCCGAGGAGGGCGGTTTCGACGGCCTGACCAAGAAAGAGGTCCTTGGCCTGACCCGGGAGCGGGACAAGCTTGAAAAGAGTCTCGGCGGCATCAAGGCAATGAAATCGCTACCCGACGTCATGTTCGTCGTCGATGTCGATCACGAGGACATTGCCATTCGCGAAGCCCAGAAGCTCGGCATTCCGGTTGTTGCGGTAGTTGATACGAATTGCTCACCCGAAGGCGTGGACTACGTTATCCCGGGTAATGACGACGCGATGCGCGCCATTCATCTGTACGCGGCGATGGTCGCCGATGCCGTAATCGACGGGCGCGGATCGCTGCCGGAAGTGGCGCTCGGCGAAGACGAGTTTGTCGAGCTGGACAGCGAAGGTAACGTGAAGAAATCGCCGGCACGGAAGAAGGCGGCGAAGAAACCGGCACGCAAGACGCCGCGTAAAGCGGCTGCCAAGAAGCCGGCTGACAAGCCGGCGGACAAACCCGCCGACAAGCCGGTGGCCGATGACGTGGCCAAAGAGCTCGCTGACGCAGCCAAAGAGCCCGCTGACGCAGCCAAAGAGCCTGCGCCGGAACAGGCGGCTGCGGCCGACGAAGCAGCGAAGGCCGATGCATCGGCTGCAGAGGCATCGCCGGACGGCGTGGCTGCCGAAGACAGCTCCAAAGATTAAGGACTCTAAAGTCTAGAGGCCAAGCTGTTTCGAATCGCCGGATCGCAAGCTGCGATCCGGGTATGTACAAGACGTTTATTCAAGAGGATCAAAGCGATGGCAGTTACTGCATCCCTCGTTAAAGAACTGCGCGAGCGCACCGGTGCCGGCATGATGGAATGCAAGAAGGCGCTGGTGGAAACGGACGGCGATCTCGAAGCCGCCGCTGAGCTACTTCGCAAGTCCGGCCAGGCGAAAGCCGACAAGAAGGCCGGCCGGGTAGCTGCGGACGGCCGGGTCGTGGTCGTTCGCGAAGGCAAGCGCGCCGTCATTCTCGAGGTCAATTCCGAGACCGATTTTGTCGCCAACGACGACAACTTCGTCGCGTTTGCGGAGGCCGTTGCAGCCGCTGCGGCGAGCGCCGGTGCGAGTTCGGTCGAGGATCTGGCCGACGTTGCGCTGGCTGACGGCCGCGGAATCGAAGCCGCCCGCACCGAACTCGTCACAAAGGTAGGCGAGAACATCAGCGTACGGCGGCTGGCCGTGATCGAACACGACGGACCGATCGGGTACTACACGCACGGCGCCCGGATAGGCGCTGTGGTTGCGCTGTCCGGCGGCGACGAGGAGTTGGCGCGCGATGTCGCCATGCACGTTGCGGCGACCAATCCGACCTGTATCGACGAGTCCGGCGTGCCGGCCGACGTGCTCGAAAAAGAGCGGCGCATTCTGACGGAGCAGGCAGCGGAGTCGGGTAAACCCGCCGAGATCATCGAGAAAATGATCGGCGGACGTATCGCAAAATTTCTGAAGGAGATTACGCTCGTCGGTCAGCCTTTCGTCAAGGACCCGGACGTGACCGTCGGCAAGCTGCTCTCCGGCCGCGACGCTACCGCCACGGCCTTCATTCGCTACGAAGTGGGCGAGGGCATTGAGAAAAAAGCGGATAACTTCGTCGAGGAAGTCATGGCGCAGGTCAAGGGCGCCGGCTGAGCGGGCGGAACGCGGCTGCGTGCGGCGACGTTGCCGGACAGTCTGTGCAGAGGCGCGGACACACTGAGTAAGCCATCGAAATAGTGGTAAACTCCTGACGCGTAAGCCTTTTAGGCCTGAACGGCGGGTAGTGGCGGTAGCTCGGATGCGCCGCGTTTTGGGGTCGGCGTCGAACTTGTTTAGCCAGAAGATATTGAAGGAAGATTTGCAATATGTCTGACCGCAACGGCCCATACAAGCGTGTACTCCTCAAGCTCAGCGGGGAAGCGCTCATGGGCGATCTCGATTACGGTATCGAGCCCGCGGTCATCAAACGCATCGCCGCCGAGGTGGCCGAGGCTCGTTCCCAGGGGACCGAGATCGCCATCGTGATCGGCGGCGGCAACATCTTCCGCGGCGCGGGCCTGGCCCGGGCGGGCATGGACCGCGTGACCGGCGATCACATGGGGATGCTGGCGACGGTCATGAACGCACTCGCGATTCAGGACGCGCTCGAGTCGCTAGACGTCTACGCGCGCGTGATGTCCGCTCTGCAAATCAACGAAGTCTGCGAAGACTACATCCGTCGCCGTGCCGTGCGGCACCTCGAAAAGAACCGCGTCGTCATTCTGGCTGCGGGCACCGGGAACCCCTTCTTTACGACCGACACGGCGGCCAGCCTGCGCGCCATCGAAATCGGCGCCGACGTTCTGCTGAAGGCAACCAAGGTCGACGGCGTCTACGATGCGGATCCCGTAACCCACCCGGAAGCGAAACGCTACGACACGGTCAGCTTCGACCAGGTGCTTCGCGACAAGTTGTCGGTGATGGATGCGACCGCCATAGTCATGTGCCGCGACAACAGCCTGCCGCTGCGGGTTTTCGACCTGACCCGGCCAAACGCGCTGGTGCAGGCGATTGCGGGGGCGGAAGTCGGTACGCTGGTGACGGCGTAGTCTTAGGGTGTCACCGTTCGTTCCGATTGGCCTGTACTTGAAGACTCAATCGAGACCTAACGAAAACTAGCGAGAGACCGAAACGTGCTGGACGAAATCAAGAAGGACGCCGGGGAACGAATGGCCAAGAGCGTTGCATCGCTCAGGCAGGAGCTGACCAAGATTCGCACGGGTCGTGCCCACACGAGCCTGCTCGATCACATTACGGTCGAATATTACGGCAGTCAGGTGCCGCTCAATCAGGTATCCAACGTGGGCGTCGAAGATTCCCGCACGTTGACCGTGACGCCTTGGGAGAAGGACATGGTGCAGCCTATCGAGAAGGCAATCATGAATTCGGATCTGGGGCTGAATCCGGCCTCGGCGGGTACGGTCATCCGGGTGCCGCTGCCGGCTTTGACCGAGGAACGCCGTAAGGACATGATCCGGGTCGTGAGGAACGAAGCGGAGGGCGGCCGCGTGGCCATTCGCAACATCCGGCGCGACGCGATCGGAGATGTCAAGGATTTGCTCAAGGAAAAAATGATCGGGGAAGACGAAGAACATCGCGCTGAAGACGAAATTCAGGGCATTACCGACAAGTACGTCGCCGAGGTCGATCAGGTCCTCGCCGACAAGGAAGCGGAGCTGATGGAAATCTGAGCGGTCCCTGCCGTCTGACGATTTGCACACGTCCCGCCTGATTCCGCATGAGCGCACCGATTCCAAGTATCCCGTCGTCTTCGCCGCTTCCGCGCCACGTCGCCGTAATTATGGATGGCAACGGGCGCTGGGCGAACCAGCGGGCCTTGCCCAGGCAGGCAGGCCATCGCGCCGGCGTCAAGTCGGCACGGCAGCTCGTCGAATACCTTGCCGAGCAGAACGTCGAATGCCTGACCCTGTTTGCGTTTTCCAGTGAGAACTGGGACCGTCCGAGAGATGAAGTGGGCGCTCTCATGACACTGTTTATCGAAGTACTCAGACGCGAATCCGACAATCTTCACAAGAACAACGTGCGCCTCAGGTTCATTGGCGACCGCCCGAGCCTCGGCCCGCGCCTGGGCAAACGCATTGCAGTCGCCGAGCAGAGGACGCGAGACAACACGGGCCTCAAGTTGAATATCGCAATGGCCTATGGCGGCCGCTGGGATATTGTCGAGGCTGCGCGAAAAGTCGCCGAGAAGGTTGCCGCCGGCTCGCTGCCGCCGGAGCAGATCGACGAGCGAATATTCGGCGAGGCGCTCGAGCTTGGTGACTGTCCCGAGGTCGATTTACTGATTCGCACGGGCGGCGAAAAGCGGATCAGCAATTTTCTGCTGTGGAACCTTGCGTACGCCGAGCTGTTTTTCTCGGATATCCTGTGGCCCGAGTTTTCGCCGGCGAACGCGGCGGAGGCGATTCGCTTCTTTCAGGCCCGCCAAAGGCGCTATGGCCGGACCGGCGAGCAGATCGAGGCGCAGCCGTGTTGAGACAACGTATTGTTACGGCGCTAATTGCGCTGGGCGTGTTGCTGCTGGTCATGTTCGTGCTGCCGGAAAACGCCGCGCGGGCGTTTATCGGGCTGCTGGTTCTGGGCGGCGCCTGGGAATGGTCGGTGTTTCTCGGTAGCAGCAAGGCATCGGTGCGGGTCTTCTTCGTGCTGCTCGTCGCCGCGCTCGTATTGCTGAGCGGACTGCTGTTGCCGCAAGTGGCGGAGATTATCCTGCTCGCGTCACTCGTTTGGTGGTTGCTCGCGTTGATCTGGGCATTTCGCTTTCCAACGCCGGTGCCGGTGGCCCTGCGCTGGCTGGGCGGACTGTTTGTTCTGCTGCCCGTTTTTGTTGCCCTGGCACTGCTCTACAGCGCCGATCCGGTCACGCTGCTGTTTGCGCTCATTGTCGTTTGGGCGGCTGACGTCGGCGCCTACTTTACGGGTAAGCGCTTCGGGCGGGTGAAACTGGCCGCTCAGATCAGCCCCGGCAAGACCTGGGAAGGTGTGCTGGGCGGCCTTATCGTGGTATCGCTTGTGGCCATTGCCTTCGCCGCGTACCGCGATCTGTCGTACGCCGTCCTCGTGCCGTTCTGTATGGCGGCGGCGGCTCTGTCGATCGTCGGTGACCTGACCGTCAGCATGTTCAAGCGCTCCGCCGGTGTGAAGGACAGCGGCACGCTGTTTCCGGGGCACGGCGGGATTCTGGATCGTATTGACAGCGTTTCGGCGGCCGCGCCCCTGTTTGCGCTGGGCCTGGCCTGGACCGGTCTGGGCTGATGTCCTGTTCAGCCGCCGTTCAGACAGGCTGTGAAAGCCTGAATTCTCTTGGAACTGCCGGGTCTCGCGCCGCTCCAATACCGGATAATATGAATGATGTGGCGCCGCGGCGGCGCAAACGTAAAGGACGTTAATCAGCACAATGGGGACCGTACTCGGCAGCGCAGTTGCGTTCATCGTAGCAATCAGCATTCTGGTTGCCGTGCACGAGTACGGCCACTACATCGTCGGGCGGCTCTGCGGCATGAAGGTGTTGCGCTTTTCCATTGGCTTCGGCAAACCCATTTGGACCCGCGTGGCGGGACCCGATCGAACGGAATATTGTATTTCGGCAATCCCGCTGGGTGGTTACGTGCGCTTTCTCGACAGCCGCGAGGCGGATGTGCTGCCCGCTGACGTTGGCCGGGCGTTCGATCAGCGGCCAGTGCCGCAACGTATAGCGGTGCTGTTCGCGGGGCCGCTGTTCAACTTTCTGTTTGCGATTCTCGCCTATTGGGCGCTTTTCGTTTACGGCATTCCGACGGTGGTTCCCGCCGTTGGCGATATCGAGCCCGGGTCGTACGCTGACGAAGCGGGCCTCGAGTACGGCGATCGGATCGTCTCGATCAACGGACAAACCACACCGGATTGGGAGTCCACGCTGCTCGGCATGCTCGATCAGCTGGTCGCCGAGGGGCGTGTCGACATGACCCTCGAGGACGATGACGGCGCAACGAGGCGCACTACTCTGTCGGTCGGCGAAGATCGCGCGCGCCTGACGGAGCCCGGCATGCTGTTTGACGGCCTGGGTTTTCAGGCCTGGCAGTTCCCCGCGGTGGTGGGCAGCGTGAGCGACGACGGTACTGCCAACCGTGCGGGCGTCGAGGTAGGCGATCGCATCGTGTCCGTCGACGGCGAGCCCGTGCGGAACTTCAGCGATCTCATTGCGCTGATCGCGCCACGGCCGGGCGCGACGGTCGAGCTCGGATTCATTCGTGCCGATACCGGGCGCGAGGAGAGCCGCTCGCTGACGATCGATAGCGTGGAACGCGACGGGCAGACGATCGGCATGCTGGGGATCGGCAGTTCCGAGGCTGCGGGCGATTTCGTCTACCTGCGCAAGTTCGGTCCCCTGGAGTCGGTAGGCAAGGCGATAGACCGGACCTGGGCTTCGAGTGTGTTTACGCTGAAGATGCTCGGCCGCATGCTCACTGGCGACGTGTCGATAAAGAACATCAGCGGCCCGATCAACATTGCGCAATTCGCCGGCCAGAGTGCCGAGCGCGGCGTCGATTACTTCCTGGGTTTTCTGGCCATCGTGAGCATTAGTCTCGGCGTCCTTAATCTGCTGCCGGTGCCCGTGCTCGACGGCGGACAAATCGTTTATCAGACCATTGAACTCCTGAAAGGCAGTCCGCTCTCCGAGCGAGCGCAGATCATTGGCCAGCAGGCCGGTATTCTCGCTCTGATCATGCTCATGAGCTTCGCTTTCTACAACGACATTGCGAGAATACTGGGCTGACGGGCCCGCGGGGGAAAGCACCAAGATGACGCGCTTCATACGGCCAAACGGTTCTCGATTTCTACGCTATACGATGCTGTTCGCGGGCTTGCTGATGCTTGTCGGCGTCAACACCGCGCTGGCGGCCGACGATGAGTTCGGTTTTACGGTGCGCGACATGCGGGTTGAGGGCCTGCAGCGTATTTCGGAAGGTACGGTCTTCAACTATCTGCCGATCAACATTGGCGACGACGTCGATAAGATCCGCATTCGGGAATCGATCAAATCGCTGTATTCCCAGGGATTGTTCGACAACATCGAAATGCGCCGCGACGGCGACGCGCTGATCATCGCAGTACGCGAGCGCCCGTCGATCGAAAGCTTCGAGATCGACGGTAACAAAGATATCAAGACCGAAGATCTCACCGAGTCGCTGCGCGGCGTCGGGCTGGCGAAAGGCCGGACTTTCGATCGCTCGGTACTCGATAACGTCACGATGTTCCTGCGTGAGCAATACTACGACCGTGGCAAGTACGGCGTTCAGATCAGTACCGAGGTGATCGATCGGCCGAACAATACCGTGCAGATCAAGATCGACGTAAACGAAGGCAAGCGCGCGAAGATCCGCCAGGTCAATATCGTCGGCAACACACAGTACAGCGACAAAGACATTCGCGAGGATTTCAACCTCGATACGGCCAACTGGCTGTCCTGGATTCGCCAGGACGATCGTTACGAGAAACAGGGCCTAGAGGGTGACCTCGAAACGCTGCGATCCTTCTATATGAACCGTGGCTACGCCGATTTCGATATTGCGTCGACGCAAGTCGCGATCTCGCCGGACAAGAAGGACATTTACGTCACGATTACGATCCGTGAGGGCGACCGCTACACGGTCTCCGACGTCAAGCTGGTCGGCGAGATGGTCATACCCGAAGTGTTCCTCAAATCGCTCATCCTGGCCCGGCCCGGTTCGACCTTCAATCAGGCCATGCTGACGCAGACGTCGGAGCTCATGTCGCTGCGGCTCGGTGAAGAAGGCTATGCCAACGCGGAAATCGAGCCGGTCTGGGAACTGGACCGGGACACCTTGGAGGCTGAGGTTACCTTCTTCGTCAATCCCTCCAACCGCGTTTATGTGCGCCGCGTGAATTTCAACGGGGTGGACGAGATAGACGACGAAGTATTGCGCCGTGAGATGCGTCAGCTCGAAGGTTCGTACCTGTCGAACATACTGGTCGATCGTTCGCGCATCAGGCTGCAGCGTTTGCCGTATATCGAAAACGTCGACATCTCGGACACGCCGGTTCCCGGCAGTCCCGATCTGGTCGACGTCAACGTCGACCTCGAGTACCGAATGCCGGGTCAGTTTTCCGGCGGCGTGGGCTACTCCGAAGCACAGAAGCTGATACTGAACGGCAGTATCGTGCACACCAACTTCCTGGGCACCGGTAATCGCGTTGCGCTGGAACTCAATTCGGGTCGTTTCTCGAAGCTCTACAGCCTGTCGCACACCGATCCGTATCGCACTATGGACGGCGTGCGGCGCACCGTTGCGCTCACTTACCGGGACATCACTCAGTTCGCCAACGTTACGTCGGATTTTTCGACGGAGACCATTGGCGCGACGATCGATTACGGTTACCCGATCGGCGAAAACCAGACCCTGACGTTCGGCGTCAGCTACCAGAGTGCGGAACTGCTGTCCTCGAATCGGAGTACCCAGCAGGCTCAGGAATGGGTGTTGAACAACGGCAATCAGTTCAATGTCGACGTCGGCAGCACCAGCACGGACTTCTTCGGCACGGAGTTCGAGACTATGGAACTGCTGGCCGGCTGGATCTACGACAGCCGCAACCGGGCGCTGTTTGCGACCCGGGGAACACGTCAGCAGGTGTTTCTGGGGGCTACGATCCCGGAAGTCAGCGAAGTCGAGTTTTTCACGGCTCGTTACAATTTGACCAAATATCTGCGCTTGTTCGGTCGCTTTGCGCTGCGCTGGAACGTGGAACTGGGTTATGGCGAGGCGCTTGGCGAAAGCACGGCATTGCCGCCCTACAAGCAGTATTTCGGCGGAGGGCCGCAGTCAATCCGCGGTTATCGCGAGTCGTTTCTCGGGCCGCGCGACACCTTCGGCAACCCCTATGGCGGCAATGTGTTGGTTGCGAGCCAGTTAGAGCTTATACTCCCGCTCCCGGATAAATGGGCCAGTCAGGCCAGGGCAAGCCTGTTTTACGACGCGGGCAACGTATTCAACACCGGCGAGGTGGAGTTTTTCGACAGGCTCGGCAGCCCGGTCGAGTACAAGCCAGACTTCGATGCGCTGCGGACGTCGGTGGGTATCGGCGTGCAGTGGCTCGCTCCCCTCGGACTGTTCCGGTTTAGCTATGCGTTCCCGCTGAACGAGTTCAGCGGCAACGACCGGTTTTTCGGAGACGAACTGGAGCGGTTTCAGTTCTCGATTGGACAAGCGTTTTAAGGATTGGAAAGTTTATGAATTTCGCAAAACTTCAGTTGGGTAAGGTCGCGGTTGCCACAGTCGTGCTGTGTGCGTTCGCGCTTCCGGCAAGCGCCCAGGAACTCAGGATCGGCGTTGTTAACGTACCCTTGCTGATGGATCGTGCGCCGCAGACCAAATCCGCGATGGATGCGCTCCAGGAAGAGTTCGCACCGCGTCAGCGCGAAATACTCGCCAAGCAGACCGAGCTTCGGGAACTCGTCGAGAAAGCGCAAAAGGACGGCGATGTGATGAGCGAGACCGAGCGCGGCGCTCTCGAAAGAAGCGTTCGTGATCTGCAACGCGAGGTAACGCGGCTCGACACCGAGTTTCGTGAAGATCTGAATCTTCGGCAAAACGAAGAACTCGGCAAGCTGCAGCGTTCGTTGCTGACAGAAGTGCAGGCTTATGCGCAAGGCGAGGGCTACGACATCGTGGTTGGCGACGGCGTGTTGTACGCGTCTAACGCTGCCAACATAACCGAAGAAGTGCTGCGCGCCATCGAAGCAAGCTATCAGGCTACGAGCTCGAGGTAGGCCCTAGCCGCTATGCCGGAAAGTCTTGGTGCTCTCGCGAGCCGTTTCGGCTGCGAACTCAAAGGCGATCCCGACACCGTGGTTAGCCGCGTCGCGAGCCTGCATAACGCGGGCGACGACGCGCTCAGCTTCTTTGCCAGCGAGGCATACCGGCCGCAGCTCGCCACGACGCGGGCCGCGGCTGTCGTCTTGAGGCCGGCCGACCTTGCACTTGCGCCCGGCGCGGCGCTGATCTCTGCAAACCCCTATGCCAGCTATGCGCGAATGGCAGCCGTGCTGTACCCGCCGCCGTCTGCGCCGGCCGGTATTCACCCGTCGGCCGTTGTGGCCGACACGGCCGAGATTGCCGAAGGTGCCAGCATCGGCCCCAAAGCGGTAGTTGCCGAACGGGCGCGGATTGCATCGCGGGCGATTATCGGGGCGGGCGCATTTGTCGGGCCCGAATGCGATATTGCTTCCGACGTGCTCATCCATGCCAACGTTTCTCTCGTTCGTGCCGTGCGGCTCGGAGCGCGGACCATCGTGCATTCGGGCGCTGTTATCGGAGCCGACGGTTTCGGCAACGCCATGACCGACTCGGGCTGGCTCAAAGTCCCGCAGGTAGGTGGCGTTCGGATCGGCTGCGACGTGGAGATCGGCGCCAACACCACAATCGACTGCGGCGCCGTGGATGACACGGTCATCGAAGACGGCGTGCGGATCGACAATCTCTGTATGCTGGCGCACAACGTTCGGATCGGGGCGCATACGGCGATCGCGGCCATGGTGGGGATCGCCGGCAGCACCGTTGTCGGACAGCGCTGTATGTTCGCGGGGCAGGCCGGCGTCGTGGGCCATATATCGATTTGCGACGATGTCATCGTCAGCGGCCAGGCCGTCGTCTCGAAGGACATTACCGAGCCTGGCACCTACGCGGGCAGTTTTACGGCGGAGAACGCCCGCGACTGGATGCGCCGGGTAGCGCGTTTCAAACGTCTGGGCGCACTGACCGATCGAGTCCGCAAGCTGGAGCGGGGTGACTCGTGAGCGCGTCTAAGCCTGATATTCGCGGTCTCATTCCGCACCGCTACCCGTTTCTGTTGGTCGACCGCGTTCTGGAGTACACGGCTGCGACAAGCCTGCTGGCGATCAAGAACGTAACGGCCAACGAGCCGTTCTTCCAGGGGCACTTTCCCGGGCGCCCGGTCATGCCGGGCGTGCTGATTATCGAGGCGCTGGCGCAGGCCGGCTGCCTCCTGTCGCAGCTCAGCCATGAGGGCGATGACGAGCGGCCCCTGTATTATCTGGCCGGTGTCGACAACGCGCGCTTCAAACGGCCGGTCGGGCCCGGCGATCAGCTAATTCTCGACATTCAGGTCGAGAAAACCCGGCGCGGAATGTGGTGGTATCGTTGCGAGGCGAAAGTGGACGGCAGTCTTGCCGCCACGGCAACAATCATGAGTGCGCCGGGCTAGCGCACGAGCGGAGACCAGGAATTGATTCACAAGACAGCGCTCGTTTCGGATAAAGCCGAGATTGCCGACGACGTACACATTGGGCCGTACGCGGTCATTGGCGACGACGTAAAGCTTGGCCGGGGCACGCGGATCGACAGTCACGTTGTCGTCAACGGCCCCACCGTGCTGGGCGAGAACAATCACATCTATCAGTTCGCCTCTATCGGCGACGATCCGCAGGACCGGAAGTACCGGGGTGAGCCGACGCGGCTGGAAATGGGCGACGGCAATACCGTACGCGAGTACTGCACGATCAGCCGCGGCACGGTTGACGATGCCGGCGTAACCCGTCTGGGCAACGACAACTGGATCATGGCCTACGTGCACATTGCGCACGATTGCATGATTGGCAACAACACGATCATGGCCAACAACGCTACCCTGGCCGGCCATGTGCACGTCGGCGATTGGGCGATTTTCGCGGGCTTCTCCGGCGCTCACCAGTTCTGCAAAGTCGGCGCGCATGCTTTCATGGGCATGTACGCCGGTGCGAGTCAGGACATCGCTGCCTACGTTACCTGTTCGGGCGTGCCGGCGAGGCCGCGCGGAATCAATAGCGAAGGCCTGCGGCGGCGGGGTTTCGACGAGCAGCAGATCCGCAACATCAAGAATGCCTACCGCATCGTGTTTCGGCAGCGCAAGAAACTCGCCGAAGCCGTCGAGGAACTCAACGAGCTCGTCGAGTCGCAGCCCGAACTCAAACTGTTTCTGGAGTCGCTCCGGCATTCCGATCGCGGCATTGCCCGCTGAATCCATGCGGATAGGCATTATTGCCGGCGAAGCATCCGGCGATCTGCTGGGCGCCGGACTGATCCGGCGCATAAAGGCGCGTTTTCCCGATGCGCACTGCGAAGGCGTTGCCGGGCCTGCCATGCTCGCGGAGGGCTGCGAGGCGCTGGCAGATGCCGAAGAGCTGGCCGTCATGGGGCTTATCGAACCGCTGAAGGAAATACCGCGTTTGCTGCGCTTACGTCGCCGACTTCTCCGGCACTGGCGGAGCAACCGTCCCGACGTGTTCGTCGGCATCGACGCACCGGACTTCAATCTCGGCGTCGAGCTGCGCCTGCGGCGAGCGGGGATTCCGACCGCACACTACGTGAGCCCGTCTGTCTGGGCCTGGCGCTCCGGGCGCATCAAGACTATCCGCCGGGCCTGCGACCGGGTGCTGTGTCTGCTGCCGTTCGAAAAGCGCTTCTACGATGAGCACGGGGTAGACGCCGTGTTTGTCGGGCACCCGAAGGCCACCGAGCTCACCCCCGACTTCGATCAGGCCGCAATACGGGCCGAGCACGGCATGCGGCGCGATGGACCGCTGGTTGCCCTCCTGCCCGGCAGCCGGGGTAGCGAGGTCGAGCGTCTCGCGGATGTTTTCGCGAAAGCCGCAGAGCTTCTGCACCGGGATTCGAACGAGTGCCGGTTCGTGCTGCCGGTCGCAACCCCGAAGCTGCGGCCGACGATCGTCCGGGCGCTTGCGCAGGCCGGTATCGAGGCCGAAACGCGGCTTCTCGACGGCGGCTCGCTCGATGCGATGCGCGCGGCTGACGTGGTGCTGCTTGCGTCCGGGACGGCGGTTCTGGAGGCAGCGCTGTTGGGTAAGCCGGTCGTGGCGGCCTACCGGGTCGCACCGTTCACGGCGCGCCTGATCCGGACGTTTGGGCTTATCAAGGTGCAGCACTTCACGTTGCCCAATCTGCTCACCGAGGAGCCGCTGGTGCCGGAGTTCATTCAGGAAGCCGCGTCGCCCGAAAACCTGGCTGCGTCCGTTGCCAGCCTGCTCGACGACTCCGAACGGCGGGCCGGTATCCGCGACAGTTTTGCTAAACTCAGGGAACGGCTTGCGCTCGATGCCGACGAGCGTGCCGCAGCCGCGGTGCTCGAGCTCGTACGGCGGGTTTGATGCGGCTGCCAGACGGCAATAAAGAGGATTCATGCAGAACGCACCCGGGTATTTCGATAGTCACGGCGTTGCCGGTGTAGACGAAGCCGGACGCGGGCCGCTGGCGGGTCCGGTCGTTGCTGCGGCCGTCATGCTGGATGCGGCGACGGTCCCTGACGGACTGCGTGATTCGAAGAAACTGAGCGAGCCGCGGCGAGTGGAGCTTGCTGCGGCGATCCGCCGTTCCGCGCTTGCCTGGTCGGTGGCGTGGGCCGACCGTGCCGAAATCGACGCGCTGAACATTCTCGGCGCAACGATGTTGTCGATGCGGCGCGCGGTGTTGGGCCTCAACAGGCTGCCCCGGCGCATTGTGGTCGACGGCAACCGTCTGCCCGGTCTCGATTTTTACGGCCGCAGCATCGAAGGTTCCGCAATTGTCGGCGGCGATGATTGCATAGCGGCCATAAGCGCAGCCTCGATACTGGCGAAGACGACGCGCGACGACATCATGCGCAGCCGCGATCGCTTGTATCCGGCGTACGCGTTTGGTCAGCACAAGGGCTACGGTACGCGTCTGCATCGCGAGCGTCTCGAGGCGCACGGCCCGTGCACGGAACACCGCCTGAGTTTCGCTCCGGTCAGACTAGCAGTGCGCCGATGAAAGAACAGCGCTTCGTTCATTTGAGCGTGCATACGGAGTATTCGCTCGTGGATTCCACGGTGCGTATTCCTGCGCTCATGCAGGCGCTGCGCGAAGACAGGATGCCGGCCGTTGCGCTTACCGATCAAAACAATCTGTTCGCGATGGTCAAGTTCTATACCAAAGCCGTCGCGGCCGGTATCAAGCCTCTGGTCGGCGCGGATTTGCGCATCGCCAACGAGGACGATCCGTCCCGCCCGCACCGGCTGATGCTGTACTGCCAGGACACCGCGGGTTACCGCCGTCTGTCGGAGCTGTTGACGCGGGCGTACATCGAGGGCCAGGTGCGCGGCGAGGCCCTGGCGCGCCGTGAATGGCTCACCCGAGACAGTGTCAAAGGCTTGCTGGCGTTGTCGGGTGGCTTGCAGGGCGACGTGGGCCAGGCGCTGGCGTTGGGGCACGAAAGCGTCGCGCGTGAGCGCCTCGACCGTTGGCGGGAATTGTTCGCCGAGCGCTTTTACCTCGAGTTGACGCGAACGGGCCGGCCGCGGGAAGAGGACTGCGTCCAGGCATCGCTACTGCTTGCAAGCACCAGCGGCACGCCGGTGGTGGCCAGCAACGACGTGCGCTTCGTCAGGAAGGAAGACTTCAACGCTCATGAGGCGCGGGTCTGCATTAACCAGGGGCGCGGCCTTGCAGATCCGGACCGTCCGAGGCACTACAGCCCGGAGCAGTACCTCAAGACCAACGCCGAGATGTGCGCGCTGTTCGCCGACGTTCCGGAAGCCATAGAGAACTCGCTGGAGATTGCCCGGCGCCTCAATCTGGACCTCGAACTGGGCAAGAGCGTGCTGCCCGCGTTTCCGGTGCCGGAGGGACAGGACGAAGCCGAGTACCTGACCCGGACGGCGGAAGCGGGACTCGAAGAGCGCCTTGCAGCGCTGGTCTCGCAAAGCGGCGATACGTCCCGTGAGCCCGAATCGCCGGATCTGCAAGCGGAATACGCCGAGCGCCTCGCAACCGAACTCGATGTCATCAAGGGCATGGGTTTTCCCGGCTACTTCCTGATCGTTGCCGACTTCATCCGCTGGGCGCGTGAGAACGGCGTTCCGGTTGGCCCGGGGCGCGGGTCGGGAGCCGGTTCGCTGGTTGCGTGGGTACTCGGGATTACCGATCTGGACCCCATCGAGCACGACTTGCTGTTCGAGCGCTTCCTTAATCCCGAGCGCGTGTCCATGCCGGATTTCGACGTCGATTTCTGCATGGAAGGCCGGGATCGGGTTATCGACTACGTTGCGGAACGCTACGGCCGGGAGCGTGTGGCGCAGATCATTACCTTCGGCACGATGGCGGCAAAAGCGGTTATCCGCGACAGCGGCAGAGTGCTCGGCCAGCCCTACGGGTTTGTCGACAGGATAGCGAAACAGGTGCCGTTCGAAATCGGCATGACGCTGGACAAGGCGCTCGAGCAGTCCGACGAGCTCAGCGAGATGTATCGCAGCGACGAGGAGGTTGCCTCCATCATCGATCTGGCCCGCTCCCTGGAGGGGCTGGTGCGCAACGCGGGCAAACACGCCGGGGGCGTGGTGATTGCCCCGGACAAACTGACCGACTTTACGCCGCTGTACTGCGAAGAGGGCGGCGTCAACGTCGTAACGCAGCTCGACAAGGACGATGTCGAGGCGGCGGGCCTCGTCAAGTTCGACTTTCTCGGGCTCAAGACCCTAACCATCATCGACTGGTCCGAGCGCATCATTAACCAGCAGCAGGACCGCGAAGACTTCGATGTCGGCCGCATCCCCCCGCGCGATGCGGATACCTTCCGCCTGCTGCAAAGCGCGCAGACCGCCGCCGTTTTCCAGCTCGAATCGAACGGCATGCGCGATCTCATCAAGCGTCTCAGGCCCGATCAGTTCGACGATCTCGTCGCACTGGTTGCCCTGTTCCGGCCCGGCCCTCTGCAGTCGGGGATGGTGGACGACTTCATTCAGCGCAAGCACGCGCCCGACACGGGTGAAATCGACTACCTGCATCCGGATCTCAAACCCGTTCTGGAGGCGACCTACGGGGTCATCCTCTACCAGGAGCAGGTGATGCAAATCGCGCAGGTGCTGGCGGGCTATACGCTGGGCGGCGCGGACTTGTTGCGCCGTGCGATGGGCAAGAAGAAGCCCGAGGAAATGGCGAAACAGCGCGAGATCTTCGTGACCGGGGCCGTGGAACGCGGCGTGGCGGAGGCCAACGCCACGCGGATTTTCGACTTGATGGAAAAGTTCGCCGGCTATGGCTTCAACAAGTCGCATTCGGCAGCCTATGCCGTACTGTCCTATCAGACGGCGTACCTCAAGGCGCATTACCCGGCGGCGTTCATGGCCGCGGTAATGAGTGCGGATCTCGATAATACCGATCGCCTGGTGACGCTGAAGGCGGACTGCCGACAGCTCAAGCTCAAGTTGGACCCTCCCGATCTGAACCGCTCGGCCTATCATTTCAGCGTTGCCGACGAGTCGACGATTCTCTACGGACTGGGAGCCATCAAGGGCGTCGGCCGGGCCGCTGTCGAAGCGCTGATCGCGGAGCGGGACCGCGGCGGTCCTTACACGGGACTCGTGGAATTCTGCCGGCGCATGGACGCCGACAAGCTCAACCGGCGTACGCTCGAGGCCATGATCAAGTCCGGTTCCCTCGACGGATTCGGTGAAACCCGCCGCGGGCTCATGCAGCAGGTCAGCACGGCGCTCAAGGGCGCGGATCAGGCGGCGCGCGCGGCGGCGGCGGGGCAGAACGACATGTTCGGGCTCGAGGAACCTGCGCCCGCGCCCGTCGAAACTCCTGCAGCCCGCATGAGCGAATGGCCGAAGCTGCTGCTGCTGCGCAACGAAAAGGAGGCGCTGGGTCTGTATCTGACCGGCCATCCCTTCGACGAAGTGCGGCAAGATGCCGGCTTTCTGGTAGACCGTAAGCTCGGTGACTTCGCCGAGGAGCAGCCGGCGCAGACTGCAAGCGGTGAGCGCGACTACGGCAAGGCGCGCCGCGAGGCCACGGTGGCGGGTCTGATCGTGGAGTTCAAGAAGCGCGGCAACCGGGTCAGCGTCGTCATTGACGACGACACCGGGCGGATGGAGATTGCGCTGTTCTCCGAGGCGTACGAAGAGTTTCGCGACCTGCTGGTAAAAGAGGAGATAGTCGTCGTCAGCGGCGGACTGCGTTACGACGATTTTATCGGCGGCTGGACACTCAACGCCAAGTCGGTACAGCCGATCGATCGTGTCATAGAGGCTCGCGCAAGGCATATGTTGCTCAGACTCTCGCCCAACGGCCAGGGCACCGCGCTGCTTAGCGAACTGCACGAACTGTTGCTGCCTTACCGCAACGGCAGCTGCGACGTTGCCGTGCAGTACCGCGGCAGCGACGCGTCCGCCCGCTTGTCGCTGGGTGCGGAGTGGAGCGTGCGGCCTAGCCGCGAACTCAGGGACAAACTCGACGAGTTGCTGGGCCACGGCAACGTTAAACTGGCATACGCACCCGGGCGTGAAATCATGTAATGTTCCGGCTTTGTCGGTAGGGGGCCGGCGCAGCTCACGTGCGGCAAGGCCCTGCAGACATCACTCGAATAGCCTCAACAGGCTTCAGGCCTCAAGCTTATGGATCTCAAGTTTCTGGACTTTGAACAGCCGATCGCGGAACTCGAAGCCAAGATCGACGAGCTGCGCTACGTCGGGGACGACTCCGAGGTCAATATCAACGACGAGGTCTTACGGCTCAAGGGCAAGAGCGACTCGCTGACCCGGAGCATCTTCTCCAAGCTGTCCGCGTGGCAGATCGCGCAGGTCGCCCGCCATCCCATGCGGCCGTATACGGCTGACTACATCGACCGGATATTGCCGGACTTTCAGGAGCTGCACGGCGACAGGATGTACGCGGACGACTCGGCAATCATAGGCGGTCCCGGCCGCATCGACGGCCGGGCGATCATGTTGATCGGACATCAGAAGGGTCGTGATACGAAAGAGCGGGTGCGCAGAAACTACGGCATGCCGAAGCCCGAGGGGTATCGCAAGGCGCAGCGCCTCATGCGCATGGCGGAAAAGTTCGGTTTGCCCGTGGTTACGCTGATCGATACGCCGGGCGCGTATCCGGGCGTCGGTGCGGAAGAGCGCGGACAAAGCGAGGCCATTGCGCAAAGCCTGTATCAAATGTCGCAGCTTCGCACGCCGATCCTGAGCATCGTCATTGGCGAGGGTGGTTCAGGCGGAGCGCTGGCCATCGGGGTGAGCGATCGCCTGTTGATGCTCGAGTACAGTATTTACTCGGTAATTTCGCCTGAAGGCTGCGCATCGATACTCTGGAAGAGCGCGGAAAAAGCCGAAGAGGCGGCGGAGGCGATGCGTATTACGGCCGCGAGCCTGCAGTCGTTCGGCCTCGTCGACGAGGTTTTGGAGGAGCCGCTGGGCGGCGCGCACAGGAATTCCGCCGAGATGGCCGAAGTGATCCGCAACGCGATCGTGAAACATCTGGATCAGCTCGAGAGCGTGCCGCGCGAGCAGTTGCTCGAGGAGCGGCAGCAGCGCCTGGACGGGTTCGGCGCCTTCCGGGAATGAAGTGGCGCAACCGGACCGGACACTAATCTCCAGCCCGGGCGCCATTGTCGAGTGCCTGCAGCAACACGAAGCGCGGCTCGGTGCCCCGGAGCGCGTTTACTTGGGATTCAGCGGCGGTCTGGACTCGACGCTCCTGCTGAGCGTTCTGGCCGGTCACGCGGACTGGCGCCGGCGGCTCACCGCCGTACACGTCAATCACGGCTTGCATCCCGATTCGGCGGAGTGGGCCGAGCAGTGCCGCGCGGTAGCCGGCGAGTCCGGCGTGGACTTCAAGCGCCTCGACGTCGAGGTCGATACGGCCTCGGGAGACAGTGTGGAAGCCGCGGCGCGGCATGCGCGTTACGCGGCGCTCGGTGCTCTGCTCGATACCGGCGACTGGCTGTTTACCGCGCACCATCTCGACGACCAGATTGAAACGCTGCTGCTCAACCTGCTGCGCGGCAGCGGGCCCGACGGACTTGCGGCGATGCCGGCGGCGCGACGGCTGGGAGCAGGCTGGCTGCTGCGGCCGCTGCTCGGCCTGACGCGTTCGACTATCGAGGCCAGGGGGCGGTCGCTGGGCCTGCGCTGGCTCGAGGATCCCGGCAATGCCGAGCCGCGCTTCGATCGCAACTATTTGCGGCGCGAAGTCATCCCGGTTTTGAAAGCGCGCTGGCCCGACCTCGAAGTGCGTCTCCTCGGCAGTATCGATCGTGCGCAAGAGGCCAGTGGATTGTTGCGGGAGCTGGGCGCCGCCGACCTTGCAAGGCTTGGCGGGCCGGCGCATCTCGACGTGCTCGAGTTACGCAAGCTGTCAGCGGCGCGACGGCGTAACCTCGTTCGCCAGGCGCTAAGGGAGCTCGGGCTGCCGCTGCCGCCGCTTAGCGTAATGCGGTCGATAGAAGCCGACGTGATCGATGCCGCGGACGACAGATCGCCGCACGCGGCCTGGCCGGGCGCGGAGGTTCGGCGGTATCGCGCCCGCCTTTTCCTGATGCCTCCGCTGGCGGAGCCGCCGTCGGGAACCCTGCCGGTCCAGGGCGCTTGCGTTACTCTGCCGGCCGGCCTCGGCACGCTGGCGATTGACGCCGGGGAGCGCGGCGTCGAGGGGCTGAGCGTCGGCTGGCGTCACGGCGGGGAGAGCATCCGCCTGCATCCCGCGGGTCCGAGCCGCAAGCTCAAGAAGCTGCTGCAGGATGCCGGCATCGTGCCCTGGATGCGCAACCGGATGCCGCTTCTGTACCGGCACGGAGAGCTCGTCGCCGTGGCTGACCGCTTCGCCGCGCAGACGGCGGACGGTAAGCCCGTGCTACGCGTCGAGTGGTCCGGACATCCGCCGCTCAGCTAGGTGTCGTTGCCGCGGGGACTGCGGTTTTTCCACCCCAACGCCTCTTGCGGCCGTCGTCCCCGCCGTCTGATCTGCGTCGCCGGATTGTGTCGCACGGGGCGTTCTGATACCGTGCAATACCGTCATTGTCCAACGACGGCGCGTCCTCAAGGGTTGGAGAAAAAGCACTCGCACGACCGTGCTTTTCATCCAGCCCTTTGTTGTTTCACGCCTTAAGCCTAAACAGTTCCAGGACGGCAGTCTTATGACATCGTATGTATTCATCACGGGGGGCGTGGTGTCTTCGCTGGGTAAGGGAATTACCGCAGCCTGCCTTGGCGCGATACTCGAAGCGCGCGGGCTGAAGATCAGCATGATCAAGCTCGATCCCTACATCAACGTCGATCCGGGAACTATGAGCCCGTTTCAGCACGGCGAGGTCTTCGTTACCCACGACGGTACGGAAACGGATCTGGACCTTGGCCACTACGAACGTTTCGTGCGCACCGAGACGGGACGCAACTCGAACTTCACGACCGGCCGGATTTACGAGAGCGTCATTGCGAAAGAACGGCGCGGCGACTATCTCGGTGCAACCGTGCAGGTTATTCCGCATATCACCGACGAAATCAAACAGAGCGTTCGCCGCGGCGCCGGCGACGCCGATATTTGCCTGGTCGAGATTGGCGGTACGGTTGGTGACATCGAGTCGCTGCCGTTTCTGGAAGCGATACGTCAGATGGGCGTCGAACTCGGGCATGACAAAGTCGTGTACGTGCATCTGACGCTCGTTCCGTACATTGCAACGTCGTCGGAAATCAAGACCAAACCGACGCAGCATTCCGTCAAGGAGCTGCGCTCGATCGGTATCCAGCCCGATGTTTTGGTTTGTCGTTCGGAAGAGCCGCTACCCAACGAACAGCGGAAGAAGATTGCGCTGTTCACCAACGTGCAGGAGGCCGCCGTCATATCGGCTTACGACGCTGACGATCTGTACAAGATTCCGGCCATGATGCACGAGCAGGGCCTCGACGGGATCGTGGCAAACCAGCTCAGACTCGACCTGCCCGCCGCCGATCTCAGCGAATGGCAGGCGATAGTCGACGCCAAAAAACATCCCGAGGGTGAGGTCAATGTCGCGATGGTCGGCAAATACGTCGATCTTCGCGACGCCTACATATCACTGTCTGAAGCGTTGCTGCATGGCGGTATTCATACGCGGACGCGCGTCAACATCCACTACATAGAGGCTCAGGATATCGAGCGCCAGGGCGTCGAGCGCCTTGCCGGAATGGATGGAATAGTCGTTCCCGGCGGATTCGGCGACCGCGGTATCGAAGGCAAGATCGAGACCGTGCGCTATGCCCGGGAAAACGGCATACCGTATCTCGGTATCTGCCTCGGCATGCAGGTGGCCGTTATCGAAGCGGCAAGGAATCTTGCAGGTCTCGAGGGCGCCATGAGCACCGAATTCAACCGCCAGGCGCCGCACCCGGTGGTTGGTCTGATTACCGAATGGAAAACGCCAAGCGGTGAGTTCGAGCAGCGCGACGAGCAGTCGGACATGGGCGGCACGATGCGCCTCGGCGGCCAGGAGATTCGTCTGGCGGAGGGCTCGCTCGCAGAGAGCGTCTACGAGCGCAGTTCGATCGTCGAGCGCCATCGGCATCGCTACGAAGTCAACAATCACTATCGCGACGCACTGGAACAATCGGGCCTGCGCGTTTCAGGACTGTCGGTGGACGATCTCGTCGAGATGGTCGAAGTCCCCGATCATCCCTGGTTCCTTGCTAGTCAGTTTCACCCCGAGTTCACCTCGAACCCGCGCGACGGCCACCCGCTGTTCAAGGGTTTCATTCGGGCGGCCCGGCGGCATCGCGAAGACGTGGCGCCCATGGCTGTAGAAGCCTGACCGGACAGGACACCAGGACATGACGATGCAACTCGACCGCTACCAGGTAGGCAACGATCAGCCGATCTTTCTGATCGCCGGCACCTGCGTCATCGAGAGCGAGACGATGGCGATCGACACGGCGGGCGCACTCAAATCGATTTGCGAAGAGCTTGCGATTCCGCTGGTTTACAAGTCGTCTTTCGACAAGGCCAACAGAAGCTCAAGTAAGAGTTTTCGCGGTCCCGGCATGCAGGAGGGCCTGCGAATCCTGAGCGAGGTGCGGCGGCAGCTCGATCTGCCCGTGTTGACCGACGTGCACGAAGATACACCCATGGACGAAGTCGCGGATGTCGCCGATGTCCTGCAGACACCGGCGTTCCTTTGCAGGCAAACCAACTTCATCCTGCGCGTCGCCGGGGCCGGCAAGCCCGTCAACATCAAGAAGGGGCAGTTCCTCTCGCCGTGGGAAATGCAGAACGTCGTGGACAAGGCGCGGTCGACGGGTAATGAACAGATTATGGTCTGTGAGCGCGGCTTCAGTTTCGGCTACAACAACCTCGTGTCCGACATGCGCAGCCTCGCGGTCATGCGTGAAACGGGTTGTCCGGTCGTTTTCGACGCGACCCATTCCGTGCAGTTGCCGGGCGGCAAGGGTTCGGCATCGGGCGGTCAGCGCGAGTTCATTCCGGTGCTGGCGCGCGCCGCAACCGCGGCCGGCGTCGCCGGACTGTTCATGGAGACCCATCCGGAGCCCGCGAAAGCGCTAAGCGACGGGCCCAACGCAATGCCGCTCGAACACATGGCGTCGCTTTTGCGGACGCTCAAGGATATCGACTCGGCGGTGAAGGCCGGGCCGTGGCTGGAGACGGCGCTGGGGCTCGGGTCGTAAGGCGCTTTCGATCCATTTGTCTTAAGACTTTTTTGCGGCGCGGGTAACCGCGCCAGATTCTGGAGTCACGATGTTAAAGATTGCTGATGTGCGCGGTCGGGAGATCCTCGATTCCCGCGGTAACCCGACGGTGGAAGCAGACGTTACGCTCGATGGCGGTGTCACGGCGAGGGCGGCCGTGCCGTCCGGCGCGTCGACGGGCACACGCGAGGCTGTCGAGCTGCGCGATGGCGACGCGGAACGATACCTCGGGAAAGGCGTGCTGAAGGCGGTTGCAAACGTAAACGGCGAGCTGCGAGATACGCTCGTCGGCAGCGAGTTTGCTACCCAGCGTGAGCTGGACGAACGCATGATCGAACTCGACGGCACGGACAACAAGGCGCGCCTCGGCGCGAACGCGCTGCTGGCGATATCGCTGGCTGCGGCCAAGGCCGAAGCTTCGCAGGCCGGTGTACCGTTGTTTCGTCATCTCGGCGACAGCAGTACGATGCCCGTGCCCATGATGAACATCATCAACGGCGGTGCGCACGCGGACAACAGCGTGGACATACAGGAGTTCATGATCCTGCCGGTTGCCGCTGAACGGTTTTCCGAGGCGCTGCGCCATGGCACCGAGGTTTTTCACGCGCTCAAGGCCGTGCTGAAGGCGGACGGGCTAAACACGGCGGTCGGCGACGAGGGCGGCTTTGCGCCGGACTTGCCGTCGAATCAGGCGGCGCTCGAGGTCATCATGACCGCCATCGAGAAAGCGGGTTTTCGCGCGGGCAAAGACATCGTGCTTGGCCTGGACGTGGCGAGTTCCGAGTTCTACGAGGGCGGCGTATACCGGCTCGCATCGGAAAACCGGGAGTTCGACGCGGCCGGATTCAGCGATTACCTCGCGGGTCTGGTCGATGCCTATCCCATCGTCACGATAGAAGACGGCATGGACGAGAGCGACTGGGACGGCTGGCAAACCCTGAGCCGTGCCCTGGGGGACCGCGTGCAGTTGGTCGGGGACGATCTGTTTGTCACCAATACGGCTATCCTGAAGCGCGGGATCGCGGAAGGCATCGGTAATGCGATCTTGATAAAACCCAACCAAATCGGTACCTTAACCGAAACACTTGATGCAATTACTATGGCAGTAGACGCAGACTTCGCCGCCGTTATCTCCCACCGCTCGGGTGAGACCTCGGACGCCACGATTGCGGACATTGCGGTCGGCACGTCTGCGACCCAGATCAAGACCGGGTCTTTGTCCCGCTCCGATCGCATTGCCAAGTACAACCAGTTGCTGCGCATCGAGGAAGAGTTGGGAGCTTCGGCAAGCTACGCGGGCCGGGCTGCATTGTCCGTGGATTTGTAGCCTGGGGCGGCACGCAGAGCAGATGAGGAACCGCGCACAGTGAACCTTCGATGGCTGACCGCAGCACTCCTGCTGCTCGCTCTGCTGTTGCAGGGAGAGCTATGGTTCTCGCAGGACGGTTATCGTAAGACGCTCGGTTTGCGGGAGGCTGTGACTGAACAGCGGCAGTTGAATACGGAGCTCAAAGTGCGCAACCAGGCCCTCGATGCCGAGGTCGTCAATCTCAAGGAGGGCGTCGAGGCAGCCGAAGAGCGGGCGCGCAACGATCTCGGATTGATCGGCGAGAACGAGACCTTCTATCAGGTCGTCGACACGACGGCCTACTGAGCGGCCAACTGAGTACTCTGCAGGCGGACGACGCCCGGGCGCACGGCGGCCCGCTGTTTAGCGCGCGTATCCGGACGCGGCCGGAACACTTCGTCGTTGTCGAAGAGCTGGGTTTCGAACCCAGTGCCGACGGCGAGCACGATTTCCTGCTGCTCGAGAAAACCAACACCAATACCGAGTGGCTGGCGCGTCAGCTTGCGCGTTTTGCCGGTGTCGCCAGCCGCGATGTCGGCTATTCCGGCCTGAAGGACCGGCACGCGGTTACTCGGCAGTGGTTCAGCGTTCACACGGGCCGGCACAGCCCTGACTGGTCGGCGCTCGAACTGGAGGGCGTGCGGGTTCTCGACATCGGCCGGCATCAGCGCAAACTCCGCCGCGGTTCACACCGCCGCAATCACTTCAGCATCGTGCTGGACGGACTTTCCCGCGTGCCGTCGACGGCGGAACTCGTGGCGCGCATCGACGCCGTGGGCGCTTGCGGTGTGCCCAACTATTTCGGTCCGCAAAGGTTCGGCCGCAACGGCGCCAACCTGGCGCTGGCGGCGAGCCTGTTCGCGGGCAAAAAGCTGCGCCGCGACAAGCGCGGTTTTGCGATTTCCGCGGCTCGCGCACAAATTTTTAACGCCATCCTGGGCCGCCGGGTCGCTGCAGGAAGCTGGGACCGGATACTCCCCGGGGAACTCGCGAATCTTGACGGCTCCGGGAGTGTCTTCAAGGTGGAGGCCGTCGATACAACGCTCGCGGCGCGCGCGCGAGCGCTGGACATACATCCTACGGGTACGCTCTGGGGCGTGCCGTCGCCGAGCGCAGCCACGGCAGAGGTCGCCGCGCTGGAGAGTGCGGTCGCGGAGGATTTTCGCGAATTTGCCGACGGTTTACTCGCCGGCGGCGTCGCCGCGGCGGCCAGACCGCTCAGGGTGAGGCCGGCCGGTCTTCGCGCCCGGCTGAACGGTGAACGGCAGCTTTGCCTTGCATTTTCCCTGCCGAAAGGCGCATTTGCGACGGCGCTGCTGGCCGAGTTGGCAGAGGTGGAAGACGCGGCGATTTCAGCCTGAGGCGGATGACCGGCTAACTCCGGTCGAGAAGCACGTAGATCGCGCCCGTGCCGCCGTCAGCCTGCCGCGCCGATACGAATGCAAGTATTGGCTCCCAGCGCCTGAGCCAGCGGTTTACCGCCATCTTGAGCACCGGACCCCGGTCCCCCGAACCCCGTCCCTTGCCGTGCACCACGCGGATGCAGGTGTGGCCTCTCATGCTGCTGTATTCGACAAAATCCTTGAGGCGGGGGCGGGCTTCGGCCACGGTCATGCCGTGCAGATCGATTTCGGCCTGTACCGCAAAACGTCCCCGCGCCAGCTTGCGCATCGTGCGTCGCCCGACGCCCGGGCGGTGAAAGCGCAGCGCATCGCCGTTGTCGGCTTCGATAGCCTCGATATCGGCGTCCAGGCTCTCCGCCAGCGCGCGTGCCTCGTCTTCGCGCGTGAACCGCGCACGGGGCTGCGGGCGCGCCTGCGCAAGCGGTGCCCGCTCCTCGGCGGCGAGCGGGGTGGCATCGCCGACCAGTTTGCGGAATAGCTCGATATCGTCGTCGGTCATTGCGCAGCCTTGTTTGGAACCGGTTCTACTTAAAGACGCAAACATTCAGTATAGTGAGCGGTTTCCGGACCGCCAATCTCTGGCGCCGGAAAAACACTCGTTACAAACTCAAGTTCCCCGAAGAATAATGAAAATCCTCGTAAGCAACGACGACGGGTATCTCGCTACCGGCATCCAGGTCCTCACCGAAGCACTCGAGGCCGTGGCCGACGTGGTTGTCGTCGCGCCCGACCGCAACCGCTCGGCGGCCAGCAATTCCCTCACCGTGCAAATGCCTCTGCGCGTCACCGAGGTGGCGCCGCGGCGTTATCGCGTTGACGGCACGCCGTCCGACTGCGTGCATCTCGCGCTCACCGGTTTCCTGGACATGGAGCCGGACCTGGTGGTTTCGGGGATCAATCACGGGGCGAACCTGGGGGACGATGTCATCTATTCCGGCACCGTTGCCGCCGCGACCGAGGGCCGGTTTCTCGGCCTGCCGTCGATCGCGGTTTCGCTGGCCGGCGACGGCAAGCTCACGCATTTTTCTACGGCGGCGCGGGTGGTTACCGAGATGGTGCAAAAGCTCGCAGCGGAGCCGTTGCCGAAAGATCTGACGCTAAACGTCAACGTTCCCGATATTCCCTTCGAGGAACTGATCGGCGTGCGCGCCGCCAGGCTGGGCTTTCGCCACAAGTCGGAGTCGATCATCCGAGAGAAAGATCCCTACGGCCGCACGATCTACTGGGTAGGTCCGGCCGGCCGCGGTCAGGACGCGGGCCCAGGGACCGACTTCCACGCTGTCGCGAACAACGCGGCGGCCGTGACACCCCTGAAAGTCGATCTCACACGCCATGAGGCGGTTCCGGACCTGGCCGATTGGCTGGGCAACGGGGCGGAGCGCTAGCGCCAATGCAGGCGTCCCGGATAATCCTGCGGTGACGGCCGGCAGCCGGAATCTCCGCGGCATCGGCATGACGTCGGCGCGTACGCGCGACCGTCTGGTGCTGCGTCTGATCGAGCAGGGGATACGCTCGGAGTCGGTACTGGAGCAGATTCGCAGCGTACCGCGGCACCTGTTCGTGGACGAGGCGCTGGCGAGCCGCGCCTACGAGGACACGGCTCTGCCGATTGGCCACGGCCAGACCATCTCGCAGCCGTTTGTCGTGGCGCGCATGACCGAAGCGCTGCTGGACGGCTTTACGGGGGACACGGTGCTGGAGATCGGCACGGGCTGCGGTTATCAGACGGCTGTGCTGGCGCCGCTGGTCAAACGGATCTATTCGGTAGAGCGGATCTCCGACCTGCTGCGGAAGACGCGTCAGCGGCTGCGCGATCTGAACATCTACAACGTCCAGTTCAAACCTGGCGACGGCTGGCAGGGCTGGCCGAAGTACGCACCCTATGACGGGATCATCGTTGCGGCTGCGGCCGCGAGGCTGCCCGAGAAACTGCTCGATCAGCTGGCGCCCGGCGGTCGCCTGGTGATGCCCGTGGGTCCGGCCGGACGTCAGGAACTGACGCTCGTGACCCGGCACAACGATCATTTCGAGCAGCAGTCCCTTGGTGCGGTCAGCTTTGTGCCACTGGTGCAAGGCGCCTGACTAATACCAAAAAAACCAATATCATACGAAGCTTAATTGAAGTGAGTTACGACTCTATGGCCCCATCCCTGTGAAACTGTTCGAGCCGCTGTACGTGCGGGTGCTCGGCTGGTCGCGGCATCGTCACGCGGAACGCTATCTGGCGGCGATGAGCTTTGCCGAGTCGTCGTTTTTCCCGATTCCTCCCGACGTCATGCTGGCGCCCATGTGCCTGGCGGACCGGGCGCGCGCATGGCGCTACGCGCTCGTGACGACGGTTGCCTCGGTGCTTGGCGGAATCGCGGGCTATGCCATCGGCTTGCTGCTGTTCGAAGCCATAGAGCCCTGGCTTGCGGCGTCGCACTACTGGGCAGCTTACGAAACCAGCCGCGTCTGGTTCGATCAATACGGCGTGTGGGTCGTACTGCTGGCCGGCTTCAGCCCGGTGCCCTACAAAGTGTTTACGATCGCGGCGGGGGTCGCCGTGCTCAATCCGCTCGTATTTGTGCTCGCGTCGATTGTTGGCCGCGGGGCACGGTTCTTCCTCGTCGCCGGGCTCATACGCGCCGGTGGCGAACGTTTCGAGGCTGGCTTGAGGCAAAACGTCGAGCGTCTCGGTTGGGCTGCGGTAGCGCTGCTGACGGTAATCATTGGATGGCTGACGTTGCGGACCTGAGGAAGCGCCTGCGGCTGGCGGCGCTGCTGAGCCTCTTGTCGGTGCTCGCGGCTTGCGGCTCGGCTATGCGCTGGGACGGAGCTTCGGCGGGCGAAACTCATGTCGTCCGCAAAGGCGAGACCTTGTATTCGATCGCCTTTCGTTACGGCATGGACGCAGAGGATGTCGCGCGTTGGAACCGGCTCGGCGACGGTTCGCTGATTTACCCTGGACAGGTTCTGGTGCTGACCCCGCGGGGCGCGCCAAGCAAGCCCGGCGCAACGCCCTCGGCCCGGCGTTCCCCGGCTTCGCCGCCGCGGTCGCTGCCGAAGATTCCGGAGCAGCCGGCGCCTGCCTGGGCGTGGCCCACGGCCGGCAAGGTCAACGTCGAGTTTGGCGGCAAGCCCGGGCCAGGGACCGGCGTGCTGATCAACGGGCGTCAGGGGCAGCCGGTACTGGCCGCGGCGGGAGGGCGCGTCGTGTATGCGGGCAGCGGTCTGATCGGCTACGGTCAGCTGATTATCGTCAAGCACAACGATACCTACCTGAGTGCCTACGGCTATAACCGCTCGCTGCTCGTCAAGGAAGGGCAGTCGATAAAGCGGGGTCAGCGCATCGCGACGATGGGTGAGGGGCCGGAGCGAAAGTCGCGGCTGCATTTTGAGATCAGGCGGAACGGCGAGCCCGTCGACCCGCGCGGTCTGTTGCCCGGTCGCTGAGCCCGGCCCGTCGGTCAGGAGTTGTTGTTCCGCGTGTCCGGAAACAGGACCGCCACGACCCGGCGGTCTTCGCCGGCCAGAACGTTAAACGTGCGGGCGGCGGCTTTCGTGTCCATCGTTTCGAAGCCGATGCCGAGCCGCGCGAACCCGAACATGAGTTCGCGCGGCGCGAAGCAGGGTGTCGCGCCCGTGCCGAGCAGCACAACCTCCGGCTGCTGTTCGAGCAGGCCGGCGAAGTCCTGCGTCAGGAGTTCGGGGATGGTCTTGTGGGTCCAGTCCTCGACAACCGAGTCGGTCGTTACGGCCAGCGTTCCCGTGTACACGCGGTCGGCGATTCGGATACCGTCGGCCGAGACCTGCCGGATCGTTGTTGCGGCGAGCATTTCACGATTGAATTTCACAAATCACGCAAGCGAAGATTCCGCTACCATTACACTGCATGGACGCCGATCTTACCGCGCCGCCCGGAAGGGCAACAGGTGCCGCCCGAACCTATTCCGATACAGGTTCCGGTAGTTGCCAATGACAGTCCCCGAAAAATCGCGCATTGCCTCGATCTGGCTGCCGTTTCCGGCCGCGGATTCGTGGGCTGGCGGCGGCAGCCTTCTGCGCTGGCTGTGCCGCGGCGACTTCGTGCAGCGGGATCTGCCCGAAGAACCGCTCGACTCGCTGTTGCGCCTGCTCGGCCGCCGCGCGCCGGCTTCGGGACGGGCAGCGCTGAGGTTTTACGGACAAACGGGCGACAAGCCGCGGGTCTGGATGGCGGCGGCCGACCCTGTGTATCTGGAGCCAAGGCTCGATCACCTGTTTCTGCACAGCCTGTCAGCGCGCGAATTCGACGCGCCTTCGCTGCGGGCGCTGTTCGATCATTTGCACGCCACGCTTGCGAGCGGCAGCGATGCCGACTACGCGCGCGTCGGGGGCATGGGCTATCTGCGGTCGGACGAGCCGTTCGACACGGCGGGCCTGTCCGCTAGCGCGGTCGATCAACGAGTGCCCAACGACTGGATGCCGCGGGGCGAGTCGGCCGCGGCTTACCGCCGGCAGCTGTCGGAAATCGAAATGGCGCTGCACGAACATCCCGTCAATGCGGAGCGCATGCAGAGCGGCCGGTTCCCGGTCAATTCACTGTGGTTATGGGGCGGCGGCACGCTGCCCGAGCTGCATCCGGAACCGCTGCCGCCCCTGTTCTGCAACGATCCCCTGTTGCTCGGCTTCTGGCGGCTCAACGATTCGCGCGTCGCGGGCTGGCCCGGCTCGATTGACGGGTGTCTCGAAGCGGCCGCCGGCAGTTTTGCCGCGCAGATTCCGTTTGCGGTGGAACACGTTGACGAACTCCAGCCGGCGCTCGTTACGTTACGGCGTGCGCTCGGGGAGCGCGAACTCGACGAAGTACGTCTGTTCTTTGCCACGGGCGCCGAGCTAAGCCTGCGTCGCGGGCACCGCTGGCGCTGGTGGCGGCGCGTGGAGCGCAGCGCGTGGGCGGAAGCGGGAGGCTTGCATGCGGCCGATAGTTGAGCGCTCGTGCCCGGGCGCAGTGCCTCCAGTGAGCGCGGCGGACCCTGGCAAAATCCTCGAGCGCCTGTATGCGAGCCGGGGCCTTGCGTCGGCGAAGGATGCGAACACGGATCTGGCCGGTCTGTTGCCCATTGGCTCCCTCGAGAACACCGGCGAGGCGGTCGACCTGCTGCTGACTCACCGGGAGAGCCGCATAGTCGTCGTCGGCGACTTCGACGCCGACGGGGCTACCAGCGCTGCTTTGATGCTGCGCTGTCTCGGGGCTTTCGGCTTTGCCGAAGTCAGCTACCTCGTGCCGAACCGCTTTGATTTCGGCTACGGCCTAAGCCCCGAAATCGTGGCGGTTGCTGCGCAACGTCAACCCGCGTTGCTGATTACGGTGGACAACGGCATCTCCAGCATCGACGGCGTCCGCGCGGCGCGTGACGCCGGTATCGATGTCCTGGTCACGGATCATCATTTGCCCGGCCCCGCGTTGCCGGACGCCAATGTGATCGTCAATCCGAATCTGCCGGGCAGTCGTTTCGGCAGCCGTAATCTCGCCGGCGTGGGCGTTGCATTCTATGTGCTTGCGGCGCTCGGCCGGTCGCTCGCCCGCGAGGGCAATGCCGACGCCGCGCGGGTACCCGCGAAGTACCTCGATCTCGTTGCGCTCGGCACGGTCGCGGATGTCGTGCCGCTCGATCGCAATAACCGGATTCTTGTCGAACAGGGCCTGAAGCGTATTCGAGCGGGCCGGCTCGTGCCCGGTTTACGTGCGCTGCTCGAACTCTCCGGACGGCGGCTCGACGATACCGTGAGCACGGACCTCGGCTTCGTGGCCGGTCCGCGCATCAACGCCTCCGGCCGCCTCGAGGATATCTCCGTCGGCATCGAGTGTCTGCTGAGCGACGACCCGGCGCCGGCCAGGGAGCTTGCGGCTACGCTCGACGCCATTAATCGCGAGCGGCGCGACATCGAAGCGGAGATGCGCGAGCAGGCGTTCGACTACGTCGAGCGCATGAATCGACACGGCTTGCCGTCCTGCGTCTGTCTCTTTGACGGGGCCTGGCACCAGGGAGTCGTCGGCCTGATCGCGGCCCGCGTGCGGGAGCGCTGTCATCGCCCGGCCGTTGCGTTCGCACGTGAGCGCGACGGCGTTCTGAAAGGGTCCGCAAGGTCCGTGCCGGGCGTACATGCGCGCGATTTGCTCGAGGCCGTGGACACTGCGGAACCAGGGCTGATCGAGAAGTTCGGCGGCCATGCAATGGCGGCGGGTCTAAGTCTCAAGGAAGCCAATTTCGATCGTTTTCGCGCGCTGCTGAGCAGCACGCTCGTCAAGCGTTACCCGGAAGCCGACTTCTCCGGCGCGATCGTAACCGACGGCGAGCTGCCGGACGAGGCTCTGACGCTGCGTTTTGCCAGAACGCTAAGGCAGGGCGGTCCCTGGGGCTGCGGTTTTCCCGAGCCGGTCTGGCACGGTTTTTTCGATATTGTCGAGCAGCGAACCGTCGGCGAGCGGCATCTCAAACTGAAGGTGCAATCGAGAGACGGGCGGGCCGTACTCGATGCCATTGCATTCAACCAGGCCGGCCCCGTATGGCGCGGTCCGGTACAGCTCGCCTATCGGCTCGACGTGAACGAGTATCGCGGCAACAGTTCAGCGCAGCTGGTCGTCGAGCAGATAAGCGCGGATGGTGCAAACGCTGTGGATTCAAGCGAGTAGTGATAATATCGCGCGTCGCCAGGACTCCGGACCGCCCATGGAAACCAGCCAGATCAACCAGGCCATCGCCGACCTCAAGCAACGCACGACTGCGTTGAGGGGGTATCTTTGACTACGAACAAAAACACGAGCGTCTGACCGAAGTACAGCGCGAACTCGAACAGCCCGACATCTGGAACGAACCCGATCGGGCGCAGGCGCTCGGACAGGAGCGCGCGAAGCTCGAATCGATTGTGCTTAACCTCGAAGAACTCCGCACGGGCCTTGACGATGCCGAGGGCCTGCTGGAACTCGCCATCGAGGAGGACGACCCGGCAACCGTCGAGGAGCTCGTGACAGATATCGACGCTTTCGAAGCGCGCGTCGCGGCGCTGGAGTTTCGCCGCATGTTTGCCGGCGATATGGACGGCAACAGCGCGTATCTCGATATTCAATCCGGGGCGGGGGGCACCGAGGCGCAAGACTGGGCCGAGATGCTGTTGCGCATGTATCTCCGCTGGGCGGAAGCCCACGATTTCAAGACCGAGGTGATCGAGGCGTCCGCCGGCGAGGTGGCGGGAATCAAGAGCGCGACGGTTCACGTGAGCGGCGAATACGCTTATGGCTGGCTGCGTACCGAAACCGGGGTACATCGCCTCGTGCGCAAGTCGCCGTTCGATTCGGGTAATCGCCGGCATACGTCGTTTGCATCGGTTTTCGTATCGCCCGAGGTCGACGACGACATCGATATAGAGATCGATCCATCCGATTTGCGGATTGACGTTTATCGCGCCAGCGGCGCGGGCGGGCAGCACGTCAACCGCACCGAATCGGCCGTGCGTATTACGCATCTTCCGACCAATACGGTCGTGCAGTGTCAGAACGACCGCTCGCAGCACAAGAACAAAGCCCAGGCCATGAATCAGCTCAAGGCCAAGTTGTACGAACTCGAGATGCAAAAGCGCCGCGCGGATGCCTCGGTACTCGAGGACAGTAAGGCGGATGTCGGCTGGGGCAGTCAGATCCGTTCTTACGTGCTCGACCAGAGCCGCATCAAGGATTTGCGCACCGGCGTGGAAACCGGTAACACTCAGGCCGTGCTGGACGGCGGTCTGGACAGTTTTATCGAGGCCAGCCTGAAGCAGGGGCTGTAGCAAATCGTAACGAAAACCGAGAACGGCAAGCAGCAAGTGACCAAGAAAGACGAGCATAAAGACGACAACAAACTCATCGCCGAGCGCCGCGCCAAACTGGCGCTGATACGGGAGACGGGAAACGCTTTCCCCAATGACTTCCGGCGGAATGCGCTGGCTGACGAACTTTTGCAGACCTACGGTCAGCACGACGGCGAACACCTCGAAACCGAGGCGATAGAAGTCGCGGTTGCCGGTCGCATGATGGTCAAACGCGTCATGGGCAAAGCGAGCTTCATCAAGCTCGCCGATCGTTCGGGCCAGATCCAGATCCGTCTCGAGCGCGACCGCCTGCCCGAGGGTGTCTATCAGCGCTTCAAAAAATGGGACGTCGGCGATATCGTCGCGGCACGCGGCCGCCTGTTCAAAACGCAGACGGGCGAACTGACGGTCATGGCGGATGAGTGCCGGCTGCTGAGCAAGTCCCTGCGGCCGCTGCCGGAAAAGTTTCACGGTCTCGCCGACATGGAAACCCGCTACCGGCAGCGCTATGTCGACCTGATCATGAACGAGGACAGCCGGAGGATCTTCCGTACCCGGTCCGCGATCGTCGCCTATATCCGCGCTTTTCTCGACGCGCAGGACTTTCTCGAAGTCGAAACGCCAATGATGCAGACGACGCCGGGGGGCGCGATCGCGCGCCCGTTCACGACACATCACAACGCGCTCGATATGGAGCTGTATCTGCGCATTGCACCCGAGCTGAATCTCAAGCGGCTGATCGTCGGCGGCTTCGAGCGCGTATACGAGATCAATCGCAATTTCCGCAACGAGGGCGTTTCCACCCAGCACAATCCCGAGTTCACGATGCTGGAATTGTATCGTGCCTACGCCGAATACACGGACCTCATGGACATGACCGAGGCGCTGCTGCACGGCATGGCCGAGGCCATTCTCGGCACTACGAATATCGAGTATCAGGGCGAGACTTTCGATTTCGGCGGGACCTTCCCGCGCATGACCGTCGAAGAGGTCATCCTCAAGTTCAACCCTGGTCTCGATGCGAGCCGCCTGCGCGATCGCGACTACCTGGTCGAGGCGGCCGGAAAGCTGGGCATCCCGGTCAAGGACGGCTACGGTGCGGGCAAGCTGCAGATCGAGATCTTCGAAAAGACGGGCGAGCACAAGCTGCGCGAGCCCAGCTTCGTTACCCAATATCCCACCGAAGTATCGCCGCTCTCACGGCGGAACGACGACGATCCTTTCGTCACGGACCGATTCGAGTTCTTCGTCGCGGGACGCGAGATCGCGAACGGTTTTTCGGAGCTCAACGATCCCGAGGATCAGGCGGAACGTTTCCGCTCCCAGGCGGCAAATCGGGAAGAGGGCGACGACGAGGCGATGGCTTTCGATCACGATTACATTCGCGCGCTCGAATACGGGATGCCGCCGACCGCCGGTATCGGCATTGGCATCGACCGCCTGGTGATGTTGCTGACCGACGCCGCCTCGATTCGCGACGTTCTGCTGTTCCCGCACTTGCGGCCGGAAGTGTTCGACCCGGCTTAGCCAAGGGGCAGGCCGGTTCGCATTCTCAGGCGGCGCCTGCCGTGTCGTAGGGCAGCGGCTCTGCCGTGAGAGACTCGCCCGCAATCGCGAAATCACTGCCGTCGACCGGAACCACGGCCAGGAGCTCATTGCCGACGGCATTGACCACCTCGCCCACGTCGCGGCCGGCTATCTGCAGCTTGTCGCCGTCCGCATGCGGCGTTGCCGAAGAAAAACGCCGCAGCCGGCGCTTGCTTGCACCCCGAAAGTGTATTCTGGCGACGATTTCCTGGCCGGGGTAACAGCCTTTATCGAAGTGCACGGCGCCCAGCCGATCGAGATTTAGCATATGCGGTGTAAACAGCCCGGACTGAGCGGCGTCGATGTAGGGAACGCCGGCAGTGACGAGCTGGCGGCGCCAGTCAGTTTCTGCGAGCGGCTCGGCCACGCCGAGGTCGTCCGCGGTTGCAGCGCCGCGCTCGATGTCGACCTTGGAGCGAAACCGGTACATGGTGAGCCGCTCGCTGACGGTATCTGCCAGGGCGCCGGGCAGCGCGAGATGCCAGCAGTCCTTGGCGCGGCGGATTCTGAACAGGGTAATGACGCGGCCCTTAGGGTTGCACCATGCCGATAGTTGCGGCGGCCGATCCGCTTCGATGTTGTTCAGATCGCTGGTGAGCTGGGCCTGGAGAAATTCGAACGTGTCCGGGCCGCTGATAATCAGAGTTGTGTTGTTGAACATAAACTCGAGGTCCGCCGTAAACCAATGCCGCCGTAGAGTGATGGCCGCAGAATAGTGAATGGGTTGCCATGCCCGCGCTTTGTGGAGACCTGAAAGCGCCGTGGGAGTCTGGCATACTCCGCGGATGACCGAAACCACCCCGAAAAGCCCTGGTCCGCGTGACTACAGGCCGGGCTCGGCGGACGCTCAGGCGCCTGACGAGCCGTTGGCCGACGAGCCGGGCGCTGACAGTTCGGCGGCGGAGGGCGCGCCCGCCAAGCCGCGCGAAATCGGCGGCCGTAAAGGTCCGGAGCCGACCCGCTATGGGGACTGGGAAAAGAACGGTCGCTGCATCGATTTTTAGTCTTTCAAACCCGTTTCCGTCCAAGCCTGCCGGATGCTCAGTCGTCACGTTCGACTTAAGGCGTCTTGTGCGCTTGTGCGTATTCGGGATAATACGCGGCGAGGTATGGACCTCGTTTCCAAACAACCGCATACGAAGCTCACACCCATGAAACAACCCGACCGGCCGCTGTCGCCGCACCTGTCCGTCTACCGTTGGCCTATTACCATGGCCTTGTCGATCCTGCACCGGGCAACGGGCCTGGCGAACGCTGTCGGGCTCATTGTGCTGGCAGCGTGGCTTACGCAAGCGGCATCGGGCCCCGAAGCTTACGCAGGCTTCGTGCGCTTGATGGGCAGCGTCCCGGGATTGCTGGTCCTCGCGGGCTTCAGCTTTTCGTTCTTCTACCATCTCTGCAACGGCGTGCGGCACCTCGTCTGGGACAGCGGCCGAGGTTTCGAGAAGCACCAGGCCAACGCTTCGGCCTGGGTGGCTATCGTGGTTGCGCTGCTGCTCACGGCCGTGTTCTGGGGAGTGGCGCTATGAGTCTTCGATCACCGCTCAGCCGCGTCCTCGGTCTGGGTTCCGCGAAGGGAGGAACCGAGCACTGGTGGGGCCAGCGTGTCTCCGCCGTGGCGCTGCTGCTGCTCGGCCTCTGGTTCGCCGTGGCGCTGGCGCATCTGCATGTGGCGGATTACGCCGACGTCGTCGCGTTCGTCGCGATGCCGCTGCACACGGTCCTGCTCATCCTGCTGGCGGCCACGCTGGCGTACCACTCGTATCTCGGCGTGCAGGTTGTCATCGAAGACTACGTGCACAGCCACGGCACGAGGGTCCTGATATTGATGCTGTCGCGCTTTGCCCACGTGCTCGTTGCGGTTGTGTCTGTTTACGCGATTCTGCGGATTGGAATAACGGCATGAGCGACTACGAATTCATCGACCACAGCTACGATGTCGTGGTCATTGGCGCGGGCGGCGCCGGTTTGCGCGCAACCTTCGGGCTGGCCGAGGCGGGCTTCAAGACTGCGGCGGTTACCAAGGTCTTCCCGACCCGCAGCCACACCGTCGCGGCGCAAGGGGGCATTAGCGCTGCGCTCGGCAATATGGGCGACGATGACTGGCGCTGGCATATGTACGACACGATCAAGGGCTCCGACTGGCTCGGCGACCAGGACGCGATCGAGTACATGTGCAAGGAAGCGCCGGATGCCGTCATAGAGCTGGAACACTACGGCGTGCCCTTTTCCAGGACCGAAGACGGGCGCATTTATCAGCGGCCGTTCGGCGGCATGACCACACACTATGGCGAGGGCACGGCGCAGCGTACCTGTGCGGCGGCGGATCGAACCGGGCATGCAATGCTGCATTCGCTGTATCAGCAGTCGCTGAAACACGACGCCGAGTTCTTCATAGAATACTTCGCCGTCGATCTCATCATGGAAAACGGTGCCTGCCGCGGTGTCGTAGCGATTGACATGGCGACCGGCCGGCTGCACCGCTTCCGCGCGCATCAGGTCGTCCTGGCAACGGGCGGCTACGGCCGGGCCTACTTCTCCTGCACGTCGGCGCACACCTGTACCGGGGACGGCAACGGCATGGTGCTGCGCGCGGGACTGCCGATGCAGGACATGGAGTTCGTGCAGTTTCACCCGACCGGTATCTACGGCGCGGGCTGCCTGATCACCGAAGGCGTTCGCGGCGAGGGCGGGTATCTCACCAACTCCGAGGGCGAGCGTTTCATGGAACGCTACGCGCCGAATGCCAAAGACCTGGCCTCGCGCGACGTCGTCAGCCGTTCGATGACGATCGAAATTCGCGAGGGCCGCGGCGTCGGCGGCGAAAACGACCATATCCATCTGCATCTCGAGCATCTGGGTCCCGAAGTGATCGACGAGCGGCTGCCCGGCATAGCGGAAACCGCGCGGATTTTTGCCGGTGTAGACGTCACCAAGGCGCCCATACCCGTGCTGCCTACGGTGCACTACAACATGGGCGGCATACCGGCCAACTACAAAGGCGAGGTCGTAACTTCAAAAGACGGCGATCCGGAGTCGGTGGTTCCGGGTCTCATGGCCGTTGGCGAAGCCGCCTGCGTATCGGTACACGGTGCGAACCGGCTGGGCTCGAATTCATTATTGGATCTGGTCGTGTTCGGGCGTGCCGCGGCGCATCACCTGAGGGAAACCCTGGTGCCGGATCAGCGTCACAAGCCGCTGGCCGGCGACGCCGGGCAGAACAGCGTCGAACGCATCGACCGGCTGCGCAACGCCCGGGGCAGTCGCGCAACGTCCGAGATACGCCTGGAGATGCAGAAGACCATGCAGAATCATGCGGCCGTATTTCGCACGGGCGAGACGCTCGATGAAGGCGTCCGGCTGCTGCGGGATACCTTTGCGTCGTTCGAGGATGTAAAAGTGGCGGATCGCTCAATGATCTGGAATACCGATCTGATCGAGACGATGGAACTCGAGAATCTGCTGCTCAACGCGTCTGCGACCATCGAGTCGGCGGCGAACCGCCTCGAAAGCCGGGGCGCGCACGCGCGCGAGGATTATCCGGACCGCAACGACGGCGAGTGGATGAAACACACCCTGTCCTGGGTCGACGAAGACCGCAAGGTCCGTTTCGACTACCGGCCCGTGCATCAGGATACGCTGACAGACGAAGTGGCGGCCGTGCCGCCGAAAGCCAGAGTTTATTAGGAGCTACGCGTGGCAGAGTTCAGGCTACCAAGGAATTCCCGGATCACCAAAGGCAGGCATTTCGAGGCGGACTCGAGCGGCGGCAACGTGAAGCAGTTTGCCGTCTATCGTTACGATCCCGACAGCGGCGCGACGCCGCGCGTCGACACCTACGACGTCGATCTCGATAGCTGCGGTCCCATGGTTCTGGACGCGCTGATAAAAATAAAGAACGACGTCGACCCGACACTGACGTTCCGGCGCTCATGCCGCGAAGGCATCTGCGGCAGCTGTGCCATGAACATCGACGGCGGTAACACGCTCGCCTGCACGAAGGCGATCGAGGACGTCGGCGGGGCCGTCAAGATCTACCCCTTGCCGCACATGCCGGTCGTCAAGGATCTGGTCCCCGACCTGACCAACTTCTACGCGCAGTATGCTTCCATCAAGCCCTGGCTGCAGACCCGCACGCCGCCGCCGCCGGACCGGGAGCGCCTGCAGAGCAAAGAGGATCAGGAACTAATCGACGAACCGTCGGCCTGCATTCTTTGCGCCTGCTGTTCGACAGCCTGCCCGAGCTACTGGTGGAACAGCGACCGCTACCTCGGCCCGGCCGCGCTGCTGGCGGCTTACCGGTGGTTGGTGGACAGCCGCGATGAGGCGACCGGCGAGCGGCTGGATTACCTGGAAGACCCTTTCAAGCTGTATCGCTGCCATACGATCATGAACTGCACGCAAACCTGCCCCAAAGGCCTCAACCCGGCCAAAGCGATTGCCGAAACCAAGAAGATGCTGGCGTCGCGATCGCATTGAACGAGCGCCAGGGCGGTGCGGTGACGTGCTGGAATCTGCCGGTTGTGTGGACTTATTGCTCGAGGTCCGGAGCGACGACGGACCGTGCGGCCTGGAGATATTGACGTGAGTCACTCCGATAGTGAGATCGCAAGGCTTCGCTGGCAGTGCCGGCGCGGCATGCGCGAACTCGATCAACTCCTCACCCGCTATCTCGAGAGCCGCTATCCATGTGCGGACGAAGCCGAAAAAGCCGATTTCGAGCGTTTACTGAGCTTGCCCGACCCTGAGCTGGCCGGCTATTTTTTGGGCCGGCAGACACCGGAAGACGAGGCCATTGCGAGAAGCGTCGAGTGCATACTCCGCGTACATTGAGGTTAGCGCCGGCGGTCGGGCGGCGGTATTGGCGGCAGGCGTTTCGTGTGCGGCTTTGGGGCTGCTGCCGCTCGCGAAGCTCGGTCTGGATGCGAGCGTCCGCCACGCTCTGGCCGCCGCGTGGCTGGTTTGCTGCGGTCTGGATCTGTTGCGGCGGGTCCGCCAGTTCGGCCGCGTCGGCGGTTACCGATTAAGCGCCGAACTGGCGCTCGAGGTCCGGTCACCCGACGGGCGCTTGTCCGCGGCCAGGATTCTCGACGGGAGCGTAGCGCTCGGCAACCTGATCTGGCTCCGGTACCGCGACGGGCGGGGCCGGGCAGCGGCGGAATTGCTGCTGGGCGACCGGCGGCGAAGCGCGAACTGGCGGCGTTTCCAGGTCATCCTGCGGCAGGCGGAACCGGCGCGGAAACGCTAACGATAGCAGTAGCTTACCTGCTAGACTGCGGAATTGTTGGCGGCCGGCCTCGGGTATCGTGCACAGCATGGCTGCGCGACCGCCGACCACGTCACAAAAAACCTATGAACCGTAATCGTTTGACAGAACTTTCCGACCACCCTCCGGTCTATCCGGGTGTCGAGAAGCTGTCAGCAAGATTCTGCAGGACGCAACTGGATGTCGAATGAATCGACTGACACAAAACTCGTCAGGCGAGTCCAGAAGGGGGACAAAGGCGCTTTCGATCTGCTGGTGCTCAAGTACCAGCACAAGATAGTGAATCTGGTGATGCGCTATGTCCGGGATCAGGAGCAGGCCCAGGACATTACCCAGGAAGCTTTCATCAAAGCTTACCGTGCGCTGCCCCGATTCCGCGGCGATAGCGCTTTTTATACCTGGTTGTACCGGATAGCGGTCAACACGGCGAAAAACCATCTGGCCGCGCAGCGGAGACGGCCGCTCGATATTGAGCTCGATTTGCAGGATCCCGAACAATACGGGTTGCACGCAAAGCTCAAGGAGACCGACACGCCTGAGGGCGTCACGATCTCCGAGGAGCTCAAGAGTACGGTGGAAAAGGCTATCCAGGCGTTACCCGACGACCTGCGCACGGCCATTGTTCTACGCGAACTGGACGGCATGAGTTATGAGGAAATCGCACAGACCATGGAGTGCCCGGTCGGTACTGTGCGATCAAGAATATTCCGGGCACGCGATGCGATCAGCAAGCGAGTAGGAACGCTGATCAAATAGGGTCTATCCCGGTCGCGATCAGGGCCGGTGACAGTGTAAGATCGTTGGCTCTCGCTCACGGGCGGGGCCGGCAGCGAGCAGGCGCAGAGCGCTTAGAGGCTTGGTGGGAGCACAATGAACGAAACAATCAGGATGCAGTTGTCCGCATATGTCGACGGAGAGCTGCCCGACAGCGAGTCCGAACTTCTGATTCGCCGCTTGAGCCAGGACGCAGCCCTGCGCGGCGAAGTTGCAGAGTATCTGGAACTGGGGCGCATCATGCGCGGCGAACGGTCGGCCAGCGGTATTCACGGGCTTCGGCAGCGGGTTGCGGCGCAGCTCGATAGCAATGTCGAAGTGGACGAGCAAACGATCGAACAGAAGCCGGCCGCCGGCCGCTGGAAGCCGCTCGGCGGCGTTGCGGTCGCAGCTACGGTGGCCGTGGCGGCAATACTGGGTCTGCAGCAAATTGCAACGGACGAGCCTGACGCCGGCGCAGCGGTGGCGGACAGCGAAGAACCCGCGCCCCCGGTCGAGTACGTTGTGCCCCCGGACGACTCCGAGCTGCGCCAGTATTTGCGCATGCACGGCGAGTCCAGCACCGCTCAGGGCGCAAACGGCATCAATGCGCGCCTTGCGAGTTTCGAACTTCGGGACGACGCAGAGCAGGGCAGCGGCGTTGACGACGAGGCGCTTCCGGAGAGCCTGCGGCCGGAGCTCACTCCGGATCTAACTGTGCAACCGGCCATCGGCGAAGAGCGCGAGTAGCCCTCATGCAGCAGGCCAACTGAATGCGGCAAAATCACCTTGACAGGGTACTAGCTTGCGCTGCTCTTCTGGCTGCAACGGGCGGTCTCTGCCAGGCAGCCGAAACACCTCATGAATGGCTGGATCGCATGGCGGGCGCGGTTCAGGCCACGAGCTACGAAGGCACCGTGATCCGGCAGCGCGAAGGCAAAACCGAATCGCTGCGCGTGGCCCACACGATCGTGGACGGCGTCGTCCATGAACGGGTGGTCGCCCAGGAAGGCAGCGGCCTCGAGATCGTGCGTAATGGAAACGAGGTTTACTGCATCCTGCCAGACAAGAGAACCGTTCTGGTCGAACAGTGGAATGACCAGAGCACCCTGTTTTCGACCCTGCCCAGCAGCGATCTGCGATTCGGCAACGAGTACGACCTGGTCATCAAGCGCAAGGCTCGCGTAGCCGGTCGTATGGCGCTGGAGATCGCCATCCAGCCGCACGACAACTATCGCTACGGGCATCGTCTGTGGCTCGATACGGAAACCGGCTTTCCGCTGGAAACGCAGCTCATCGGCGATGACGGGCAGCCGCTCGAACAGGTACGTTTCGTCGAGATTAATCTGGACACCGAGCTTGCCGCCCAGGCGCTGAGCACGAGCCATCAGATTGACGGCTTCACGTGGTTTACGGAGCCCGGCCGGCCGCCGCGGCGTGAGGTCGAGAGCGACTGGGTTGCCGACGAACTGCCCGTCGGGTTTTTCCGGGTTTCGGCCGAGGAAGAGATGCTGGGCGCGAACGACGTGCAGGAAGCCGGGCATGCCGAGCACGGCGACCGCCTGCTTACGCACATCATGTACAGCGACGGCCTCGCTAACGTATCGGCTTTTATCGTGGCCTCAGACGAGGCGAAGCCGGCCGAGAGCACTCGCAAGCGAATGGGCGCGACCCATTCTTTTACGACGGCCAGGGACGGAGCGCGGATTACCGTAGTTGGCGAAGTGCCTGCCGTGACGGTCGAACGTATTGGCCGGTCTCTGCGTCGCCGCTGAGGTGTCGGTTGAAAGGGCTTCCGGCCGGATTCTGACGCTCGGGCCGCAAACGTCCGGCGGAGACGATTACCGCGAGGCTGAAATCGAACTGGATCCTGTATCCGCATGCCCGCGCTGCGCCGAAGGCCGCGGCTGCGGTGCCGGAATCTTCGGCAGACCAGCCGAAAAGCGCCGGCTGCGGCTCCCCGTGCCGGATTCCGGCCGCTTCGCCGAAGGGGACAGAGTTGCACTCGAAATGCCGGCGCGCTCGTTGCTCGACGCCGCGTTGATGGCCTACGGCTGGCCGTTGGCGGGTCTAATGAGCGGCGCTGCGCTCGCGGCTGCCCTGACCGGGGTTGGCAATCCGGGTGGCGACGGTCTGGCGGCGCTGCTGGCCCTGGCGGGGCTGTCGCTCGGTCTCGTCCTTAGTCGCCGGCAGCAGCGCACGGTGGATTTGCGCACAGACCTGAGCCTCAGACCAAACGATCGCGAGGCTTGAGGCTGGACAATGGCTTTTGTGGTGTACTCGCGGCGCGGCTGCCACCTGTGCGAAGTCCTGATCGAACAGTTGCAGGAGGAACTGGCTCGCCGCGACCCTGCGGGGATTCGCGACATGGAGGTTCGCGATATCGACGGCAATCCGGAGTGGCGTGCGCGCTTCGATACTCGCGTGCCGGTCCTCGAGCATGACGGCCGCTGGGTGTCGGACTATCCGCTGGACCGCGATGCCGTCAGGAGCCTCCTCGCCGGGCCGGCAGCCTGAAAGGAGGCCCGTCCGCCGTCAAGGTCCGGTATACTTCGCGGCTTCGCGCGCCGTCCCGGGCGAGTACTGACGACCTGAAATCCTTAGGCCCGAATTCCCCAGCATGCAATACATCCGCAACTTTTCGATCATTGCACACATCGATCACGGTAAGTCGACGCTTGCCGACCGCTTCATTCAGTCGTGCGGCGGGCTTTCCGATCGGGAGATGGCGGAGCAGGTCCTGGATTCGATGGACCTCGAGCGCGAACGCGGCATTACGATCAAGGCGCAAAGCGTGTCGCTCGAGTACCCGGCAAAAGACGGTAACACCTATCAGCTCAACTTCATCGATACCCCAGGGCACGTAGACTTCAGCTACGAGGTCTCGCGCTCGCTGGCGGCCTGCGAGGGCGCCTTGCTGGTCGTCGATGCCGCGCAGGGCGTCGAGGCACAGAGTGTGGCCAACTGTACGACCGCAATCGACCAGGGTCTCGAAGTGTTGCCCGTGCTCAACAAGATCGATTTGCCGGCTGCCGATCCCGACCGCGTCATGGCGGAAATCGAAGACGTCATTGGTATCGACGCTCAAAGTGCCGTACGCGTCAGCGCCAAGACGGGTGAGGGCGTCGACGAACTGCTCGAGCAGCTTGTCGAGCTCATTCCAGCCCCGGAAGGCGATTCCGAGTCGCCCTTGCAGGCACTCATCATCGACTCCTGGTTCGACAACTATGTGGGTGTCGTGTCGCTCGTGCGCGTCATGAACGGGAGCCTCGCCAAAGGCAGCAAGATAACCGTCATGTCCACCGGCCAGTCTTATACCGCCGACCGGGTGGGCAGCTTCACGCCGAAGATGCAGGACCGCGGAGAACTCAAGACCGGTGAGGTCGGCTTCGTAATTGCCGGCATCAAGGATATTTACGGTGCGCCGGTCGGCGATACGCTAACCCTTACGCGTGCGCCGTGCGCGGAACCCTTACCCGGGTTCAAACAGGTGCAGCCGCGCGTGTTTGCCGGACTGTTTCCGATTTCGTCCGACGACTACGAAGCGTTTCGCGAGGCGCTGCAAAAGCTGCGTCTGAACGATGCGGCGCTGCACTTCGAACCCGAGAGTTCTGCAGCTCTCGGTTTCGGTTTCCGCTGCGGCTTTCTCGGGATGCTGCACATGGAAATCGTTCAGGAGCGTCTGGAGCGGGAGTACAACCTCGAGCTGATTACGACGGCGCCCACCGTGATATTCGAGATCGTCGACACCGCGGGCAAAACCGTACACGTCGATAATCCATCCAAGCTTCCTCCGGCCAATGAGATCGCCGAACTCAGGGAGCCTATTATTACCGCCAACATTCTCGTGCCCGAGAATCACGTGGGTTCGGTCATTAAGCTTTGTGTGGAAAAACGCGGCGTACAAAAACAGATCCGCTATCTCGGATCTCAGGTGGCGATCGAATACGAGATGCCGCTTGCCGAAGTCGTCCTCGACTTTTTCGACCGCCTGAAGTCCGTAAGCCGCGGTTTCGCCTCGTTCGACTATCATTTCGAGCGTTTCGAACCCGCGCAGCTCGTGCGGCTCGACGTGCTCATCAACAAGGAGCGCGTCGATGCCCTGTCGGTAATCGTACATCGGGCCAGCGTCAAGCACCGCGGCCGCGAGCTGGTCGACAAGATGCGGGAGCTGATCCCGCGGCAAATGTTCGACGTCGCTATTCAGGCTGCAATCGGCAGCCAGGTCATCGCGCGCAGCACGGTGAAGGCTTTGCGTAAGAACGTGACCGCAAAGTGCTACGGCGGCGATGTGTCGCGCAAACGCAAGCTGCTCGAAAAACAGAAAGCCGGAAAACGGCGAATGAAGCAGGTCGGTTCGGTGGAGATTCCTCAGGAAGCGTTTCTCGCCGTGCTGCGAGTCGATAAATAGGCGTTGGGAGGACCGCCCTTGAGTCTGAATCTTGCCCTCATACTGACGCTGCTCACCGCGGTAAGCGGTGCGGTGCTCGCTTTGAATCGCTGGTTCTGGAAGGAGCCGCGCGAGATCCACGGAAAACCGAGCGGGCGGCAGACGCTGGTCGAGTATTCGCGCTCGTTTTTTCCGGTGCTGCTGTTTGTGCTGGTCGTACGCTCGTTCCTGTTCGAGCCTTTCCGGATTCCTTCGGGTTCGATGATGCCGACGCTGCTGAAAGGCGATTTCATCTTCGTGCAGAAGTTTGCTTACGGGCTGCGTCTGCCCGTGCTCGAAACAAAGTTCATCGAAACCGGCTCGCCCGAGCGCGGCGACGTCGTGGTCTTTCGCCTGCCGTCGGACCCCTCGGTAAACTTCATCAAACGTGTGGTCGGCCTGCCCGGCGATACAGTCGTCTACGAGCAGCATCGACTGACGATCAACGGTGAGCTGGTGCCGTTGTCGGATAGCGGCGACCCGCTCGAGGCGCGTTACTCCGAACTGCTCGGGGACAAGCGGCATGACATTCTCATCGTCAATCCGCGTAACACGGAGAAAGACGGCACCTATCGGGTTCCGGAGGGGCACTATTTTGTGCTCGGCGACAACCGCGACAACAGCCGCGACAGCCGCTTTATCCGCGCTATTCCGGAAACCCATCTGGTCGGCAAGGCCGTGCGGATCTGGCTGCATGTCGACGGCTGGAACTGGCCGCGCTGGGACCGGATAGGCGAACCGATCGAATAGTCGCTGAAATCGGCCGCGCAGGCGCGGCTATGCGCCTTTTTTTGAAGTAAGTCACTGAAATCCGATCGTGTTTAGCGCAAATTATGGTAAAGACAGCTACCGGCCGGAAATTACGGAGTACGCCATGGCGCGCAACACTGGGTCTCGCAACACTGGGTCTCGCAACATTGGGTCTCGCAACAAAGGGTCTCGCATCAATTCGCAGTCAGCACTGAGCAGGCGGCCGGCAGTCCGCCAGCGGCAGCAAGGCATGACTACGCTCGGCCTGATCATTCTGGTCTCGTTCCTCGGCCTGTTCGCATTCGGCTTCATCCGCCTGACGCCGGTTTATCTGAATTATTTCAAGGTCTCGGGCGTCGTCGAAGGCGCGCGCGAGGAGTTTGACGGCAAAGGCGCAACGGCCGGTGCCATCAGGCAGTATGTCGCGCGGCGTTTCACGATCGAAAGCGTGTCGCAGCTCAAGGTACGCGACGTCAAGGTGCAGGCGGTTGACGGCGGCTTCGAGGTCAGTGCACAGTACAGTCACAAAGTGCCGTTTATTGCTAACGTGTCGTTTGTCGTCGATTTCGACAAGCGGGCGACGGTTCGGCGCTAGAACCGCGGCCGGCTTCGCCGGCCGGCAGTGATACGACGGCTCCCGTATGGGGGCGACCGGGCGGACTATGCAGACTGCGGAGCGCTGGCTCAAGCAATCACTCAATTACGAATTCACCGATGCCGACCTGTTCCGTCAGGCGCTTACGCATCGAAGTGCGCCGGGAAACAGCAACGAGCGTCTCGAATTTCTGGGCGATGCAATCCTCGATTTTGTGATCTCCGAGGCCATCTATCTGGCGCGGCCCAGGGCCAGCGAAGGTGACTTGAGCAGGCTGCGCGCGCACCTCGTAAGCGATGCGTCGCTCGCCGAACTCGCGCTCGAACTCGAGCTGGGTGAGCATCTGTTACTTGGCAGCGGTGAGAAGAAAAGCGGCGGGCACCGTCGCGAGTCGATTCTTGCGGACGCGCTGGAGGCCATTTTTGGCGCCGTGTTTCTCGACCGGGGTTTCGACGCCGGCCGCATGCTGATCCTGGCCTGTTTCGAAGAGCGGCTTGCGGCGCTGCCAAACGCCGAAGACTTGCGCGATCCAAAAACCAGGTTGCAGGAATGGTTGCAGGGTCGCGGAATGAGCCTGCCGAGCTACGAGCTCGAACGCATAAGCGGGCAGGCGCATCGGCAAACCTTCGAGGTTCGCTGCTCGCTGGCCGATAGCGACCTGAATGCGAGCGGCTCCGGAAGTTCGCGGCGCGGCGCGGAGCAGCAGGCCGCGCGCCGGCTATTCGATGCGCTGCAGAAGGCGGCGTCATGAGCGGAGCTTTCAAGGCGGGTTTCATAGCCGTCGTCGGCCGGCCGAATGTGGGCAAGTCGACGCTCATCAATGCGCTGGTCGGCGGCAAGGTGAGTATCGTCACTCCGAAGCCGCAAACCACGCGACATCGTATCCTGGCGGTCCGCTCGACGGCCGACTGTCAGATGATTTTCGTCGACACGCCGGGCTTGCACCGGAAAGCCGGCAAGGCGATGAACCGGCTCATGAATCGCACGGCCGTATCGGCTCTCGCCGATGCCGATCTCGTGCTGTTTGTCAGCGAGGCTTTCAGGTTCACTGACGAAGACGGCGATGTCCTTAAACGCCTCGAAGACGTGCAGTGTCCAGTGATCGCCGTGCTCAACAAGGTGGATCAGGTGCACCCCAAGGAGCGTCTGCTGGAATTGCTGTCGGCCACGAGTGCGCGTCGCGAATTTGCCGAGATCATACCGTTGTCCGCCAAACGCGGGAGCAACGTGAAACCGCTGCTCGAACTGATACCGACCTTTCTCCCCGAGTCGCCGCCGCTATTCCCTAAAGACGCGCGTACGGACAGGAGTCTCGAGTTTCATGCCGCGGAAACGGTTCGCGAGAAGCTGACGATCCTGCTGCGCGACGAGCTGCCGTACGGCCTCACGGTGCAGATAGAGAATTTCGAACGGGAGAAGGCCGGCTATGCCGTCAACGCCGTCGTCTGGGTCGAGCGTGACAGCCAGAAAGGCATTGTCGTCGGCAAGGGCGGCAGCATGCTCAAAAAGGTGGGCACAGCGGCGCGCCTCGATCTTTGCGAGCGGCTCGGAGCGCCCGTTCATCTCGAGCTGTGGGTCAAAGTGAAGGAGAACTGGGCGGACAACGAGCAGGATCTGCTTAGCCTCGGCTATGAAGCGCCGTAGCCGTCGCCACGGATACCGGGGAGCCCGCCATTGAGCGATCGCCGTGTCGAACTCGAGCCCGCCTACATCTTGCATCACAGGCCGTTTCGCGACAGTAGTCAGATCATCGATGTATTCAGCCGAGAGCATGGCAAGCTGTCGCTCGTAGCCCGTGGCAGCCGCGCGGGCAAGTCAAAGCTCAAGGGCATTTTGCGGCCGTTTCAGCGTCTGCGGCTAAGTTGGGCCCTGCGTACCGAGCTCGGCACTCTGACCGGCGGCGAGCTGGCTGGGGAGCCTTTGCCGCTCGCGGGCGACGTACTGTTTTCGGCCTACTATCTCAATGAGCTGCTACTGCATTTCCTGCACCGTTTCGATCCGCAACCCGAAATATTCACCCTGTACGAAGACGTGCTCAGGCGCCTGTCCGCATCGCGCGACCCGGCGGCTGCGCTGCGCCACTTCGAGCTCGCGCTGCTGCGCCTTCTCGGATACGCGCTGGACCTCGAGCATGACGCCGCCAGCGGCGAGCCGCTGGAGGATGCCGTGTCCTACGAGTATCGCGTGGAGCAAGGGGCGGTCCGAGGGCACGCCGGTTCCGGCGGCATTCTGCTGAACGGCAGCCTGCTGAAGTCAATTGCCGCGGAGGCGTTCGACGACCCGGAAACGCTCAAGGCGGCCGGCCGTCTGCTGCGCCGGGTTATCGGCTATCATCTCGGCGGCAAAGAGCTAAAGAGCCGCAAGGTGCTGATCGAGCTGTACCGCGATAGAATGCGCCGTCCCGCCGCGGCATCCGGGCAAGCCGCCGCAACGCGGCCGGAAGACGGCACCGCCCGGGACGACAGTTAGTATCCAGTATTCAGGACAACACCGTGACAGACACCATTCGTCTTGGCGTGAATATCGATCACGTCGCAACGCTGCGGCAGGCGCGCGGCACTGTGTACCCGGACCCGGCGGTTGCAGTGCGCCTGGCGGAGGCGGCGGGCGCCGATAGCATTACCGTACACCTGCGAGAGGACCGCCGGCACATCCAGGATGCCGATCTCGAGGCGATTGCCTCGGTGCTGCAAACGCACATGAACCTGGAGATGGCCGTAACGGACGAAATGCTCGAGATAGGCCTGCGGCAGAAACCCAGCGATGTCTGCCTCGTGCCGGAGCGCCGCGAAGAACTGACCACGGAGGGCGGGCTGGACGTAATAAGCCAGATCGGTCGGGTGGCCAATGCCTGCCAGCGGCTCGGATCCTCGGGCATTCGCGCATCGCTGTTTATCGATCCCGACACGGCCCAGCTGGACGCCGCACTCGAAGCGGGCGCGCCCGTCGTCGAGCTGCATACCGGCGCTTTTGCGGAGGCGGACGAAGATGCGCGCCCGCAGGAGCTCGATCGGATAGTCAGTGCTGCCCGTTATGCAGCGGCTGAGGGCCTGGTGGTCAATGCGGGCCACGGTCTCAACTACGACAACGTGCAGCCGGTTGCGCAGATACCCGAAATCGCCGAGCTGAACATTGGCCATGCAATCGTTGCGCGCGCCGTTTTCGACGGTCTCGGGACCGCAGTGGCCGAAATGAAGCGGCTAATGACAGAGGCCCGGCAGGGCAAGCCCGCGTGATTTTCGGCGTCGGTACGGATATCGTCGAACTGTCGCGAGTCCAGGCAACCTACGAGCGCTTCGGCGAGCACTTCGTCAGGCGCATTCTCATGGACGAGGAGATCGCGCTGTTTCGAAAGAGCAAGCAGCCGGTGCGTTTTCTGGCCATGCGCTTTGCGGGCAAGGAAGCCGCCGTCAAAGCGATGGGCACGGGTTTTGCGAACGGCATTTGGTTGCGGGATGTCGGTATCACAAACAATCGCTGGGGAAGGCCGTTAATCATCTGGTCCGAGCGCGGTTTGCGCGTGTGCGAGCGATTGGGTATCGGCGAAGGCCATGTCAGCCTGACCGACGATGCCGGTCTGGTAATGGCGTTTGCCGTGTGTGAAGCGCGAGGCGGATAGGCAGATAACAGCATGCATTGTTTTTCTTTCGATATCGAAACGGTGCCCGACGTCGAATTCGGGCGAAACTACTTCGAACTGGGCGACCTCGACGACGACAAGGTCGCGACCGCGATGACTTTCAAGCGTCAGCAGGAAACGGGCAGCGAGTTTCTGCCGCTGCACCAGCACAGGGTCGTTGCGATCTCCGTCGCGCTGCGCACCGGCGACAGCTTCCGCGTGTGGTCGCTCGGCGACGAAGACGCTGACGAGGCCGAGTTGATCCGGCGCTTCTTCGACGGCATCGAACGGTATTCGCCGGATCTCGTATCCTGGAACGGCAGCGGCTTCGATCTTCCCGTGCTGCACTACCGGGCGTTGCGGCACGGGGTTCAGGCGCCGCGCTACTGGGAGATGGGCGACAACGACCGCGACTTCAAATGGAATAACTACCTCAACCGCTTTCACTGGCGGCACGTCGATCTCATGGATGTGTTAGCCGGGTTTCAAAACCGCGGGCGCGCCAGTCTGGATCAGATGGCCGTATTGCTCGGCTTTCCGGGCAAACTCGGCATGAGCGGCGCGAAGGTCTGGGATACCTATCTCGACGGCGGCTTGCGCGAAATCCGCAACTACTGTGAAACCGACGTGCTGAATACCTGGCTGGTTTACCTGCGCTTCGAGTACATGCGCGGCAGTCTCGACGGTCCTGCGCTCGAGCGGGAATTCACGCTGGTGCGCGACACGCTCGAGGCTATGGACGAGGCGCATATCGACGAGTTTCTCGCCGCCTGGCCCGTGAGCCGGGCTTAAGTTTTGGCGCGGAAGCGAAGGGAGCCCGAAGTCGCCGGGATTTCGGCGGCGACGCACGACGGCCGCGGCATAGCGGCGGTCGACGGCAAGAAAGTGTTTGTCGCGGGCGCGCTACCCGGCGAGACCGTGCGTTTTCAGCGTCGCAAGCGGCGCCGGAATTTCGACGAAGCCGAGCTGCTCGAGGTGCTGGAGGCGTCTCCTGAACGCGTCACCGCCCGCTGCGACGTTTACGGCCGCTGTGGCGGCTGTTCGCTGCAGCACGTCTCGATCGAGAGTCAGCGGAACATCAAGGAGCAGAGCCTTCGCGACAGTCTGGAGAGAATCGGTCGGACGGCGCCGGATGAGTGGTTGCCGCCGCTGATCGGCAGCGAATGGCACTATCGCCGCCGTGCGCGTCTGGCCGTAAAAGACGTCGCGGCCAAAGGCCGTACTCTGGTCGGTTTTCGCGAGCGTCACGCGCCGTTTATCACTGACATGCGCCGCTGTGAAGTCCTGAGACGACCGGTCGATTCGCTAATAGAGCCGCTGAGCGAATTGATCGGTTCTTTGTCGATCCGTGCGCGTTTGCCGCAGATAGAGGTGGCGGTTGCCGACAACGCACTGGCGCTTGTGCTGCGCATTCTCGACCCGCTCAGCGAGGACGACGAGCGGCGCCTCCGAGAGTTCGCCGGGCGGCATGAAGTCTGGGTTTACCTGCAGCCGGGCGGCCTCGATTCAATTGTGCGGCTGGTTCCGGAGGGGGCCGGCGAACTGACCTACGACTTGCCTGAGTTCGACATTAATATAGTATTTGAACCCGTTGATTTTGTTCAGATAAACTCGGAGATCAACGAGCGGATGATCAGTCTCGCGCTGACCCTGCTCGAGGTCGAGCCCGAGCATCGCGTGCTCGATCTGTTCTGCGGGATCGGCAACTTCTCGCTGCCGCTGGCCCGGCGGGCGGCGAGCGTACTGGGGATCGAGGGCGAAACGAGCCTGGTCGAAAGGGCCCGCCATAACGCGCGACGCAACGGGCTTGCGAACGCCGACTTCAGGTGTGCCGATCTTGCGGCTATCGACGGTACCGAAAGCTGGCTCGAGGCAGGCTGCGACCGGCTCCTGCTGGACCCGGCGCGGAGCGGCGCCGAGGCAGTCGTGCGGCAAATCGGGCTGCTGGACCCGGAAAGGCTGGTGTATGTCTCATGTCACCCCGGGACGCTGGCGCGGGACGCCGGGATTCTCGTGCACGAGCAGGGTTACAGGCTGCTGGCCGCGGGCATTATCGATATGTTCCCGCATACTGCACATGTGGAGTCCATCACCGTTTTTAGTAAACAAAATTAGTAAGTTATTGTAGTTTTCAAAAAACGGTCTTATCTTACGGCTCGGAGCACCTGAAACCATCCGCGACGCGGTTCGCGGGTGCAGGCTCAACATCCGGGGGAGACAATGTCACTCGGTCCGATAATGCTGGATATCGACGGTCACGCGCTTAGCCCCGCCGACCGCTCTTTGCTGGTCGAACCCGCGGTTGGCGGCGTCATTCTGTTTTCGCGTAACTATGCGTCCCCGGTGCAGATCGCGGACCTGGTGGCGGATATCCGTGCGCTGCGCTCGCCCGCGCTGATCGTCGCTGTAGACCACGAGGGCGGCCGTGTGCAGCGTTTCCGCGAGGGTTTTAGCGCCATACCTCCGATGCGGCGGATCGGTCGTATTTACGATTCCGACGAAAACGAGGGGGAGCAGCTTGCGCAGCTCGCGGGCTGGCTCATTGGCGCCGAGCTTCGCAGTGTCGGCATAGATTTGTGTTTCGCGCCGTGCCTGGATCTCGACTGGGGGGTTAGCGAGATCATTGGCAATCGCGCGTTTCATCGCCAGCCGGAGGCTGTTGCCGTACTTGCCGGAGCTTTCTGCCGCGGCCTGCGCAGTGCCGGTATGGCCACCGTGGGTAAGCACTGGCCAGGGCACGGCGCCGTCGTACCCGACTCTCATCTGGAACTGCCGGTCGACCGCCGTCCTTATGGCCAGTTACTGGACGACATGCAGCCCTACGAGCGTCTCATCGGCAATCGCCTGCTAACGGGCGTCATGGCATCGCATATCGTCTATAGCGAAATGGACGCGGCGCCGGCCGGATTCTCCGCGTACTGGCTGCAGCGCGAACTCAGGGAGCGCATGGGTTTCGATGGCGCGGTGTTCTCGGACGATCTTTCGATGCAGGCCACGCGCGATTTCGGCGGCATCAGGAAGCGCGCTCGCCGCTCACTCGAAGCCGGTTGCGACATGATACCGATCTGTAACGATCGGCCGGCGGCGCAGCAGGCCGTTCGCGCACTCAACGATTATTCCAACCCGTTGTCGCTGGTCCGGCTTGCGCGCCTGCACGGCGGCGACGGCAAGCTTCGCGAAACGCTCCTGGCAAGTGCGGAATGGCAGTCGGCGAGCGAGATGCTGCAGCGCCTGGCAGAGCGGCCCGATTTTGAGCTGAATGCATAGTGGCGACAGGCGTCTTAAGGTGAATCATACGTGAGTAACTCGTACGCGCTAATCGAAGGCAGCGGTTTCAGGCAAAGCTCGGAAGACGGCTTCCTGCCGGAGACGCCTTACGGTCAGCCGTCCGCGCCGATTCGGCAGGTTCGGCGGGGCCGGCATGAGCTGTTCTGGTTACCGCGGCACGGTGACCGGCATTCCATCCCGCCGCACGGCATCAACTACCGGGCCAATCTCTTTGCTCTGCACGAGCTCGGCGTCAGCGACGTTATTGGACTGAACACCGTAGGCGTAATTACGACGGCGGTTTCGCCCGGAGACATCGCGCTGCCTGTACAGCTGATCGACTACACATGGGGGCGCGAACAGAGCTTCGAAGAGGGGGCCGGCGACGAGGTCGTGCACATAGAGTTTGCCGAGCCGTTCGCCGCTCCACTCCGCGACGCCCTGCTGGCCGCAGCCGGCCAGGCCGATGTGCCCTGCGTCGACGGAGGGGTTTACGCCGTTGTGCAGGGGCCGCGTCTGGAGACCGCCGCCGAGGTCGACCGCCTCGAACGTGACGGCGCTGACATGGTGGGAATGACCGCCATGCCGGAAGCCGCGCTCGCCGCTGAACTCGGCATGCGCTACGCGTGTATTGCGCTGGCGGTCAATCCGGCGGCCGGACGTACGGATCGGCCGTTGCACGACGAAGTACTGCGTTATTCGCGTCGGGCCCGGCAGAACGCGGAAAGTGTCCTCGATCGTTTCTTTTCCTCAGCGTCATGAGTTCGCTAACGGTGCAGGTGCTGACGGCCGCGATCGAATCGTCGATAGACCCCGTGGTACTGCTGCGGACGGACAGCACGGATTGGCCCATCGAGTTGGCCAATCCCGCGTTCGCGAAGCTTGCGGCCGGCGCTGACGTCAGTGGGCCGTTCGCGGAGCTTTGCGAGACCTTGTGCGGGCGCGAGTCCGCGCTCGAAATCGGCGAGGCCATACGCAGCGGCGAAGAAACCCGGTTGCCCGTCGAACTCGGGGGGTATGAGTGCGTCCTGAACATCAAGCCGTTACGCGGCAAAGACGAAGCGCGCTACGCGGCCGTATACGTGCGCGATCTGTCGGGCGGGTTGCGAAATCAGGACGATTCCGAGCTGTCGCAGGCGCTGCTCAAGGCCAAGCGGCGAATTCGCGATCTCGATCGCGACGATCCGGTTACGGGTCTGCTGAACGAACGCGCGTTTCGTGAGGTTGTGGAACACGATTGGGCTGTCGCGGCTCGGGAGCGCAGCTCTCTTGCATTGGTGCGCTTCGAGCTGTGTGACTTCGACGCGTATCTGGACGTGTTCGGCCGGCATGCCAGCGATTCGTGCCTGCGCCGGGTAGGTCAGACCGTACGCCGCTGTTTGCGGCGGGCAAGCGACGTCGTCGCGCGTCTCGACGACAACAGCTTTGCGGTGCTGTCGCATGCGGCTGACGAGGAGGGCGTGCGCGGTTTCGCGGAGCGAATCGCGGCGGCCGTGCGCGAGCTGGGATTACACCACCCGCGCTCCAGCCGGGACCGGTTTGTCACGATAGGGTTCGAGGTGGAAGTGCGAACCGCGGGTAGCGGCCAGAGCTCGATCGCCGAGGTGCTCGATCGCGACGTCCTGCCGGAGGACTAGTGGGCGGTTTATTGGCCTGAACTTTCCTCGCCCAATGCGGGCGTCGTACCGTCGGGCGGCAACGGGCTGGTCGGTTCGTCCGGCGCCGGTTCGGCGGCAACCCGCTCGACGCGCGCGAGCAGCCCCATCTTCGGGTGATCGAAGTAGCGGAGTTCGCCGTTCTTGAGGATGCGATCCTCCTGAATGCGATAAAACACTTCGCCGGTCTCGAGCCGCCGGTTGCGCTCGTCGCCGTAGGCGTATAGCGGGTTGCCCGGGTTCCGGTTGGCGCCGCCCGCGGCGGCATCGACAGCCTGCTGGAGGTCCACGCCCAGGTGCAGGAAGCGACTCAGGTACAGCTTGAGGTCGCCGCTTAGTCCCGGTGCCGATGCGCCGAATTCGCGCAGCGAAATCGGCACGGGTTCCGCATACGGCGTTAGCCGCTGCCGCCAGCCGAAATGCAGGAGGGGCTGATAGGCATCGAGGCGCTCGAGACGGTCCCAGGTGCCGCCGAGCGTGAGCGCCTCGTCAGCCACAATGGTGTAGTCGGCGATCGGCTCCGGTTCGAGTTCGTCACCTTGCGGCATCGATTGGCCGGCCGCCTCGGGCTCGCGTGCGGTGTCGGAGAACTCCGGTACGTCCTGGTCGGCGTTCATCGATTCACCGAGCGTATCGGTCCCGAGTTCCGGCGGTGGGTCGGGCGGAAAGACTTCCGTGCCCGCCGATACGTTCTCCGCATAGCGAAAGAAAATGACTTCGACCTGATACTCACGGACGTCCTCGTCGCCGTCCGGCGGCGTGAGGCCATCCTGGCCCGATGCGGTCGCGGCGAGTGCCAGTCCCGCAAACAGGGCGGAAAGACGTTGCTTAAGCGTGCTCATTATCCGGTGCCAGTTCTTCGACGAGTTGTTCAACAAATCGGAAACGCTCCGCGGGATCGACCAGATCGCTGCTGAAATTCAATCGGTGCGAGCCCTTGAGGCGATAGACCTGACTGTCATTTTGCACCAATTGGATCAGCGACACAGGGTCAATTGCCGAGTTTTCGGCAAACAGCAAATACCCGCCCTGGTCCGCGGCATCGATTTTTTCGATTCCCAGCGTTGCGGCACGTTGTTTGATGCCGGCAATGCGTATCAGGTTCCGCGCGCCTTCCGGCAGCAGGCCGAAGCGGTCGATCAGCTCGACCTGCAGTTCCCGGAGTTCCGCGGGCGTCCCGGTAGCGGAGAGCCGTTTGTAGAGTATGAGCCGCAGGTGAACGTCCGGCACGTAATCGTCGGGCAGCAGCGCCGGCACATGCAGGTTGATATCCACGCCCGAGTTCAGCGGCGTATCCAGATTCGGTTCTTCGCCGGCCCGCAGCGAATCCACGGCGCGGCCGAGCAGTTCGGTGTACAGCGAAAAGCCGATTTCCTGTATTTGACCGCTCTGCTCGTCGCCGAGCAGTTCGCCTGCGCCGCGAATCTCCAGATCGTGCGTCGCAAGCGTAAAGCCGGCGCCCAGGTCCTCGAGTGAATCGATAGCCTCGAGACGTTTGACCGCGTCCGCAGTCATGGCCGCCCTCGGCGGCGCTACCAGATAAGCATAGGCGCGATGGTGCGAGCGGCCGACGCGCCCGCGGAGCTGATGCAGCTGAGCGAGGCCGAAGCGGTCGGCGCGATTGATAATTATCGTGTTGGCGGTCGGCACGTCAATGCCCGACTCAACGATCGTGGTGCACAGCAGGAGGTTGAAGCGGCGGTGATAAAAGTCCGCCATGACCTGCTCGAGTTCCCGTTCCGGCATTTGTCCGTGTGCAATCCTTATGTTCGCTTCCGGTACCAGGGTCTCGAGCTGCTGTCCGGTTCTCGCAATGTCTTCAACGCGATTGTGGATGAAATACACCTGGCCGCCGCGCTTGATTTCGCGCAGACAGGCTTCCCGCAGGATGACGTCGTTCCATTCGCTGACGAAAGTCTTGACCGCAAGCCGCTCGGCGGGGGGCGTCGTAATCAGCGACATCTCTCGAAGGCCGCCCAGCGCCATGTTCAGCGTTCTGGGTATTGGCGTCGCCGTCAACGTAAGTATGTCGATCTGACTGCGAAGCGAGCGGATGGCTTCCTTATGGCGGACGCCGAAGCGGTGTTCCTCGTCGACAATCACGAGGCCTACGTTCTTGAAATCTTTGGTGTGCTGCAGCAGGCGATGAGTGCCTATGACGATATCCACCTGCCCGCTGCGCATGCCGTCGACCGTAGTCTTCACCTCGCGCGCGGACTGGAAGCGCGACAGCACTTCCACGCGCACGGGCCAGTCGGCGAAGCGGTCGCGGAAGTTTTGTCCGTGCTGCTGGGCGAGGAGCGTGGTCGGCACGAGGATGGCGACCTGCTTGTTGCCGTGCACCGCGGCGAAGCTCGCGCGCAGCGCTACTTCGGTCTTGCCGAAGCCGACGTCGCCGCAGACCACGCGGTCCATCGGCTGATCGGAACGAAGGTCGTTGAGCACATCGTCTATGGTTCGGGCCTGGTCCTCCGTCAGTTCGAAAGGAAAGCCCTCTTCGAAGGCCCGGTATTCCGCCTCGCTCCAGCGAAAGCGGTGGCCCGGGCGGGCGGCCCGGCGCGCGTACACGTCAAGCAGTTCGGCGGCCACGTCGCGGATCTTCTTGATCGCCCGTTGCCGGGCCTTTGCCCACTGGTCGCTGCCGAGCCTGTGCAACGGCGCGGACTCCGGGGAGGCGCCCGTGTAGCGCGAGATAAGCTCGAGCGCGTGCACCGGCACGTACAGCTTGTCGCCGTCCGCGTATTCGAGATGCAGGAACTCCGCCGTAATGCCGCCCGTCTCGAGCGTCGTGAGTCCGAGATAGCGGCCGACGCCGTATTCGGCATGCACGACCGGTGAGCCAGCCTCGAGATCGCTGAGCTGGCGAATGATGGTCTCGGGGTCGCGGTCGTTGTAGCGGCGGCGCTTCTTCGCCCGGGTGCGTTCCCCGAAGAGCTGCTGTTCGCTAATGATCGCCAGCGGCGCGTCCGGCAGTATTACGCCGTTGTCGATCGGGGCTACGGCAACGCCTATGCGCGTGGAGCCCCCGACAAATTCGCCCCAGGTGTCGTAACGGGCGAGATCGAGGTGACGTCCGGCGAGCAGCTCGAACAGCTGTTCGCGGCGGCCCGCGGAGTCGGTCGTGAACAGCACGCGGCCGTCGAAGGTCTCGAGAAAGCCGAGCAGGGCGGCGGCGGCATCGTCATAGCGCGCTTCGATCCGCAGAGCCGGAGGCAGCCGGGTTGGCAGATTGACCGTAGCCCGCGCGTCCGGCAGGGAGCGGTTGGCATAGCGGGCGCTGCGACGCCCGTTCAGCCCGGCAAACACGTCCGCCATTGAGTGGAAAGTCTCCGCGGGACTAAGTACCGGCCGTTCCGGGTCCAGGCTCGCGAGTGTGTATCGCTCGGCGATTTCGGCCTCGGCATCGTCGAGCGTCGCGTCGAGCTCCGCGGGCATGAGCACCGTGCTGTCGGCCGGGAGGTAGTCGAGAAGGTTTGCCGTCTCCTCGAAGAACAGCGGCAGATAGTATTCGATCCCGCCGTGGGCGATCCCGTCGGATACGTCGCGGTAGACGCGCGACTTCCCGGGCTGGCCCTCGAACCGGGCTCGATAACGGCCGCGGAAGGCCTTTACGGCGGCTGCGTCCAGCGGTACTTCGCGCGCCGGCAGAACGTCGATCGCATCGAGCGGTTCACCGGAGATCTGCGTGTCCGGAGAAAAGCGCCGGATGGACTCCACGTCGTCGTCGAAAAAATCGATGCGCAAAGGGGCATCGGTGCCCATCGGGAAAACGTCGATCAGAGAGCCGCGGACCGCAATTTCGCCGTGCTCGGTCACCTGCGGCACGCGGGCGTAACCGGACTCCGTAAGCCGCTCGATGAGCGCGGTGCGGGCAATGGTTTGTCCGCTTAAGATCTTGAGAGAGCGGGTCAGGACATACTGCCGCGGCGGGAGCCGCTGCAACAGCGCCGGTCCCGAGACGATCAGCACGCCCCGGGAGCAGTCCGGCAGCAGGGCGAGCACTCGCAGCCGTTCCGAAATGATGTCCTGGTGCGGCGAGAAGCCGTCCCATGGCAGCGTCTCCCACTCGACAAAGTGCAGCACCGGCAGATCGTCCGCCGCAAAGAAGCGTATTTCCGCCTCGAGCCGGTCGGCCTGGCGCGGATCGTTGGCGATGACCACGAGCGGTGCTGAGAGGCTCGCGGCAAGCTCCGCTGCGAACAGGGGCAGGCTGGCGCCGATAAGCTGACCGAAGTCCGTGTTGTCGGCTCGGGACGATGCCTGGGTAGGGGAGTACAGGACTCGGGATGGGTTCACGGGTTAACGGCGGGCGGTCGAAAAGGGCGCGAATTATGGCATCGAAACCCGAGCTGAGGAATCCCGCCTCTAGGCGGAGGGACCCTGAAAACGAAAACGCCCGGGCTCAAGCCGGGCGCTTACGGTATTGCGGGGACGGCGCTGTCTAGCGCTTCGAGACGGCGTGTATGACGCGGTCGTACTCGAAGTACACGATGAAACCGGGATATTCCCAGCGCGAAATAGGCGGCTCGCCAACCGCGGCCACCTTGGACACCGGGCTGCCGAACTTGGCTTCTACGCGCGCCTCGGTCATGCCGCGAGCGGGGCGGCTGTCGGTGACGGCGCCGGCGGCGTCGGTGGAGAGTGACTGGGCGCTGGCGCTGCCGGCCAGGGCGAACACTAATAGCGTGGCGAATACCAGATGCAGCTTCATGCGGATAACTCCTGTCGACTGACGGCGACTATAGCAAATCGGAAATGCCATAAAGAAATGCAATAAAACCGTCAGATTTCGCGCCTTTACCTACGGAACACGGATGATCGGCCGGAAGCGCCCGGGCTGTCTGTGATGCAGTTCACGCCGCGGGCAAGCCCGCGGGGCCCGACAGCGGTCGGTTTCGCTCCACGCGTTGTGGTTTAATGCGCCCGGATGATAACCCCCGTCGAACTCTTTGTAGGCCTGCGCTATCTGCGCGCCAAGCGGCGCACCCGGTTCGTCTCGTTCATCACGCTGATTTCGTTGCTGGGTATTGCTCTCGGCGTGACCGCCCTGATCGTCATCCTGTCCGTCATGAACGGCTTCGAGGGTGAGCTGCGTGAGCGGCTTCTAAGCATGTCGGCCCACGGCAGCGTGGCGGAGGAAGGACAGCCGACCCGCGATTGGACGACCCTGGCCGCGGCAATCGAAGCGGAGTCCGGGATTGTCGCGGCCGCTCCGCTCGTTCGGCTCGAGGGTATGCTGCAGGCGGACCGCGGTTTGCAGGCAGTCGTGGTGAACGGGATCGACCCTGAGCGGGAGCGCCGGCTGGCCGACGGCATGCTAAACGTCATCGAGGGCTCACTGGACGAGCTGGTGGCCGGCGAGCGGTCCTTGATACTCGGTCGTCTGCTGGCCTTCGACACTGGCGCCGCCGTGGGCGAGAGCGTCACCCTGCTGATCCCGCGTCCGGTCGGGGACGGCACGATGGAGCCCGTGCTGGAGCGGTTTACGGTGCGCGGCCTGTTCGATGCGGGCATCCAGGATCACGATGCACGCCTGGCGCTCATGCACTATTCGGATGCCGCAGAGATTCTCGGGTTGGGCGACGGCGTAAACGCCGTGCGGTTTCGCGCGTCGGACGTCATGCAGGCGCCGGCAATAGCTGCGCGGCTGGGCGACAGACTGGACAACGTGGAGACCAGCGACTGGACCGTCGAGAATGCAAGCTACTTTCGCGCGATCAGGCTCGAAAAGATGATGATGTCGCTGATCCTTTCTCTCATCATCGGCGTTGCGGCGTTCAATATCGTCGCGAGCCTGGTTATGGTCGTTACCGACAAGACCAACGATATTGCGGTGCTGCGGACACTGGGCATGAGCCCGCGCGGCGTCGTCCGTGTGTTCTTCGTTCAGGGCGCAATGATCGGCTGGGCCGGAGTCCTGTTCGGGACGGTGCTCGGCGTGCTGCTGGCTATCTACGTACCCGTGATCGCGCCGGTGCTCGAGCGCGTGCTGGGTTTCCAGATCATGCCGGGCGACGTCTACTACGTGACGCGGATACCGTCGATACTCGACTGGCAGCACGTCGCGATCATCGCGACTGCCGCGTTCGTATTGACCTCGCTGGCGACCTTGTATCCGGCGCGCCGGGCCGCGCACATCAATCCCGCCGTGGCGCTGCGCTATGAATAACGACCGAAACCCGTGGCGACGTCCGTGGCGACGTCCACGGCGATGTCCGTCGCGACCAGCGGCGGCCGCAATATGAGCGGCGGCTACGAGCTTTGGGTGGGCCGCCGGTATGTGCGTTCCCGGAGCCGCAACAGCTTTGTGTCGCTGATCTCGACGATCTCGATGCTGGGCATCGCGATTGCCGTCTGCGTGCTGATCGTCGTGCTTTCCGTCGTCAACGGTTTCGAGCGGGAGCTCAAGGACCGGCTACTCGCGATGACGGCGCATGCGAGCATCGAGGGCCCGGACAGCGAGCTTCCGGAGTGGCGGCGGCTGCTCGATGAAGCGCCGGCGAATCCCCGGGTCGTGGCGGCTGCGCCGTTTCTCGACGGCCAGGCGCTCATGGTCGCCGGAGAAGACTTGAGCGGCGTCGAGCTCCGCGGCGTCGATCCTCTGCTGGAGTCGGCCGTGTCCGGTGTCGGGGACGTGTTTGTCGAGGGCAGCTTGAGCGCGCTCGAGAGCGGCAGGTTTCGGATTGCGCTGGGCAGCGAACTGGCGGATGCCCTGGGCGTTACGCTGGGCGACAAGGTGACGATCACGCTTGCAGAGGGCACAGTGACGCCGGCAGGGGTGATCCCGAGAACCAAGCGCTTCACGGTCGCGGGCATTTATCGGGTCGGCATGTACGAATTCGATCGGCGTCTGGCCTTCGTCCATCTCGAGGACGCGCAGCGTCTCTACCGGCAGCGCGAATCCGCATCCGGCATCCGGCTCAAGGTTTCGGACGTATTTGCGGCGCCCGTGATCGTGCGCGAAGTGGCGCTGGCCAGCGGTCAGCTCGTACTGGTTAGCGACTGGACCCGCCGCAACGTCAACTTTTTTCGTTCCATTCAGATAACCAAGTCCATCCTGTTTGTCATCCTGCTAATGGTCATTGCGGTTGCAGCGTTCAATATCGTGTCGACGCTGGTCATGGTCGTCAAGGACAAACAGGCGGACATAGCGATCCTGCGCACGGCCGGCGCGAGCCCCGCGAGCATACTGAAAATTTTTGTTACCCAAGGCAGTATCATTGGCGTTATCGGTACGAGTCTCGGTGTCCTCGCCGGCGTTCTGCTGGCGCTCAACCTCGAGAGCGTCGTCGGTTTTTTCGAGGCGACGTTCGGCATCAAGTTTCTTGCCGCCGATGTCTACTTCATTAGCGACTTGCCATCGGAGCTCAAGCTCGAAGACGTACTGAAGATCGGCGGGATAGCGCTGCTGTTGTCGCTCGTGTCGACCGTGTATCCGGCCTGGATGGCAGCCCGCACGGCGCCGGCGGAAGCCTTGCGCTATGACTGATTGAGAGGCAGTAAACTAATGCAGCACTACTATGGCGACGATCGATGAGCGAAAACCCAGTACTCTGTCCAGGTGATTTTGCCGCATTCAGCGCGTCTGAGCGGTTTCGCCGCGAGGCGCGCCGCGCCGGCAATGGCGGGCCCTTGTCAAGCGGCGCAACGCGGCGGCGGGAGCGCTCAGGCGCGCCCTTCGGGTTGGCCTGTCGGCGTTCCTGGCGGCGTTGCGGCTCTTGCAAAGGGCCGGGCCATTCGCGGCGAGCCGCGCCTTGCCAGAAACGCCGACAGGCCAACTGAATGCGGCAAAATCACCTGGACAGAGTACCAGTACTGGAATGCCGCGCGGTGGTGCGGCGCTTTAACGAGGCTGCGTCGCAGCTCGAAGTGCTGTCGGGCGTGGACTTGTGCATCGAACCGGCGGAGCGCGTTGCGATCATAGGCGCCTCCGGTTCCGGCAAGACGACGTTGCTGCAAATACTGGGGGGCCTGGACGACCCCGATGAGGGCAGCGTAACGGTGGGCGGCGAACTCATGCAGGGGCAGAGCGAGCGGGCCAAGGGTGAACTCCGCAATCGCTACATTGGGTTCGTCTATCAGTTTCATCACCTGCTGCCCGAGTTTACGGCGGAGGAAAACGTTGCGATGCCGCTGATGATTCGCGGCGAGAAGCGCTCCAGTGCGCTGATTGCCGCTGGAGAATTGCTGAGCAAAGTCGGACTCGGCGAGAGGCTCACGCACAAACCCGGGGAGTTATCGGGCGGCGAGCGGCAGCGCGCCGCCGTGGCGCGGGCGCTCATCACCCGGCCTAAACTCGTGCTGGCCGACGAGCCCACGGGCAATCTGGATGCAGGCAACGGCCAGCATGTCCTGGGGCTAATGCTCGAACTCAACCGGGAGCTTGCGACCAGTGTCGTGATCGTCACGCACGATCACGGTATCGCCGAGCAAATGGATCGCGTGCTCGTGCTGGAAGACGGCCGGTTGGCAGAGAAGGCGCAAGCTTGAGGGAGCCCTGCGGCTTGCCGCAGGGCTCACGTTTTCAGGACAGGTCGTAGCCGTTAGTAGAAGGTTCTTTGCAAACCTACGGTAACGCTCGAGTCGACGGTAAGCTGCGGTCCGTCGAGCTTTTCCCGAATGGGCGTCTGCCACTCGATACCCAGCCGCCATCCGGCGAGGCTGTCCTGACCCGCCAGGTTCAGGCCCAGACCAATCTCCGTCCGCTCGAATGCCTGTCGATTGGGATCTGCCGTCTGCACCGGGCCCATGATGACCGGGTCGCGGCCCCGAATGTTGCCGCGATCCCTGTGCGTGAGACGCAGCGAAACGCTCGCGGGTTCGCTGAACAGCCAGCTTACCCAGCCGCTGATCTCGTGCTGATGGCCGAGCCGGTAGTCGTCATCGTTGTCGCTGAGGCGAAACACGCTGTTCCACTGCGCGCCCCAGCCGAGACGTGAGTGGCGGCTGGCGAAGCTCAAGCCTACGATCGGGTCCCAGGAGCCGCTGCCGAGTTGCATGGGGTAGGGCGTGCGTACGGTTGGCCGCATGTTCATCGGCGTCAGTATCTCTGCGGTCTCGTCGGTGCTGCCGGTGGGCAGCGACAGTCCGGCTATGGCGTGCAGCCGGAAGCGAGGCTCGTCGATCAGCGCGTACAGCGCGGTCAGGCGGGTGTCGCCCCAGCCGCTCGTTTGCGTCGTGAAATTGCCGAGTACGGTCGTACCCGCGCCTCCCTGATACGTAACGTGATCCATGTCGTTCTCGAGATACGCGGCCATGGCCATGAGCGTCAGGCGGTCGCTGGGCGCGTACATGAAGCCGAGCATGTGCATGTCCATCGTCATTTCGGTTGGCACGATGCGCAGCGTCGGCGGCTGCCCGGGCATGCCGAAGAAAGCGTTGGGCACCGTCGTGACGATCGTATCCGGCGAAACGTCGGACGTGCCTGTCCCATTGTCCTGCATGCCCATGCGCATGAAGCGGTACGAGAACATCCATTCGCCCTTGGCGTGGAAGTGGTCGCCCATGACGCCGACGGGCGCGTGATCGTCAGCGCGATGGTCAGCGCGCTGGTCGGCGCTGACTGCTGCGGGCAGCAGCGCGGCGGCGCACAACAGGGCGCCGCCAAAATGAAATCTGTTCATTTCGGAAATCCTTTGGTGTCGATTGCTACGCTCCTGAGGAGCGTGCGACGCGGCCGCGAACTGTCCTGCGGCCGCTCCTAGATTGAGTACGACAACCCTCGATGCGGCGGGCCGCGCACCGGCTGGCCGCGATGGCGAACTGCCGCGATCAGAACAACCGCGGGCGAGCTTTGCAGATACGGTGCCGGACGAACGGTACCGAGAGGCGTTTCCGCGTTCGGCACAACGAGAAGGCTTAGCGCCGAGCCAATCGGGCAGCGGTCGTCCATGCCGGAGCCGGCGTCGCCGTGATGAGCATGCCCGGCGGCCTCTCCGTGCCCGGCGTGGGCATGCGCGTGGTGCGCATGCTGCGTGCCGTGAGTGCTGTGCTGCCCCGTATGGACAGCGTCCGATGCCCGGGCCGCGCGTTGCACCAGCGCTTCGAGCAGCGCAAAACTCGGCGCGCTGCCGGCAGGGCACAGCACCATGAATTCGCCGGCCAGGAGTTTGCCCGGCATGTAGCCGAGCGGCACGATGGCTCTGACGGCGAGCGTCAGAACTATGAGCGGTATGTAGAAACGGCGGCCGAAAAACATGGCGGAAGTGTACGCAATCCTCCTAAGGCCAGTGATCAGTAGTCATCACGATGGTGCGTGCCGCCGTTGCGTTCGCTGTCGCGCCGTCGCCGCCGCTTGTCCGCCTTGTAATTCCAGATGGAACTCCGCCAGAGGAGGTCGACAACGACATAGCCTATCGCTCCGGCCGTCAGTCCCAGCAGCAGACAGCCCAGCGATATCGGCGCCCAGTACTGCGCGAAGCTCGTCATCATCCACTCGAGCGACATTTCGAACTCGAACGGCTGCGGCTCCATGCCGAGCAGCCGGCTGCCCAGCTGGTAGGCGACATAGAACACCGGGCCCATGGTCAGCGGATTGCTGACGAAGGTCGTCGCGAAGGCTACCGGCACGTTGATTCGAAACAGCAGCGCGAGCAGCGTCGCGAATAGCGGATGCCCCGGAAACGGCATGAACGACATGAACAGGCCCAGCGCAAAGGCGGGCGCGACGGTTTGCCGCCGAATTCCCCACAGGCGCCGGTCGTGCAGCAGGTGCTGAAACGGTGAGAGATACCACCGCTCGCCGACCTCCTGTCTTTTCAGGGAAAATTTACGAAAAAAGCGCCTTGGCATGAAAACGAAATTCCGATGTGATGCTATAGCCGGTGCGAATGCTGCCTCTGATGCGGAGCTGCTCGCTTGCGTTCCTGGCTGGTGCGATCGCGGCGCAGCTTACCAGTTTTGCCGCGTCGGCATATCCACTTGATCGACTTTTTCTGGGCAGCCTTGCCGTCCGCCTCCTGCTGGGGCGGCGGACGGCGGTTTGCTTCGGCCTGGGAGTATCTCTGTACCTTATCCACGCGTTCGTGCTGATCGATGCTCGCCTGGATCCCGAATACGCCAACGATGCCATTGTGACTCAGGTTCGCGTACTCGGTTTCCCCGTGACGCGCGACGGCGTTGCGCGCTTTTTCGCCGTCGTCGAAACCGATCCGCGTCTTCCCGGCAAGCTTTGGTTACGCTGGCAGGCCCCGCCCGTTGCCGTTCGCGGAGGCGATGTCTGGGAGCTCGTGATACGTCCCCGGGTGCCCCGCGGGGCGGCCAATCCAGGGGGCTTCGATGTCGAGGCCTGGCTGTTTCGCGAGGGCGTGGGCGCGACCGGCCACGTTGCGGCGCATCCGCGCAACCGCCTGCTCGGGTCCGGCCAGGGCGGCGGATTGCTCGCCTTGCGGCAACGGCTGGCGGCGCGCCTCGCGCGGGTCGCGAAGGATCCCGCAACGGCCGCCGTGCTGACCGCGATTACCGTGGGCGCTCGCGACGGCCTCAGCGAGGCGCAGTGGGAGCGTTACGCGCGCACGGGCGCGAGTCACCTCATGGCGATATCGGGCCTGCATATCGGATTGGCCGCTGTCGCCGCCTACGGCGCCGTGCTGCTGCTGTTAGCCGCGTTTCGCATCCGGCGCGGCAATCACCGCCTGGCGTTGTGCGGCTCGCTGCTTGTGGCGGGCGCGTACGTGTTGGTGTCGGGCGCCGGGATTCCCGCAGTCAGAGCATTTGTAATGTTGTTCGTGGCGAGCTTCGCATCGCTTACGCTGCGCCCGCTCAGTCCGTTCAGCGGGCTCGCGATAGCCGCCGTACTGCTGATGGCCGTGCAGCCGATTGCAAGCGGCGACGCCGGCTTCGTGCTGTCCTTCAGCGCGGTATTGCTGCTCCTTTGGCTCGCCCGCCAGTCCCGGCGCTACGCGGCCGGCGGGACCGCCCGGGCGCGCTGGGCGGCGGCGTTCGGTTTCCTCGTGCGCATGCAGTGGGTGCTCTTGTTTGGCCTGCTGCCCGCGACCGCACTCCTGTTCGAGCGCTACGCGCCGGCCGCGCCGCTGGTCAACCTGCTGATCGTACCCGTATTTTCGCTCCTGATCGTGCCGTCCTCCCTGCTGGGTCTCCTCCTGGACGGGGCTCTTGCTCCCGCCGGAGATCTCCTGCTGCGGCTGGCCAGCGCCTGTGTCCGCGCGGTCGAATGGCTGCTTGCCCGGAGTGTCTGGCCGGTCGGTGAATTGTCCGCCGAACTGGGGCTGACCGGCACGCTCTGCCTGCTGCTCGCGAGCGTCTGGGCATGGTTGCCTCGCGGTTGTCCCGGGCGAGCGCTGAGCTGGCCTGCTTTGGCGGCGCTGGTCCTGTGGCAACCCGAGCGTCCGCCCGCGGGCTGCGCGAGGGTGGCCGTGCTGGACGTTGGGCAAGGTCAGTCCGTCGTGGTCGAAACCCGGCACACGACCCTGCTGTACGACACGGGGCCTGCGTATCCGGGCGGCGGCAGCGCCATGCAGAATGTCGTCTTGCCCTATCTGCGCTATCGCGGCATTGCCGCGCTCGACGTCACCGTCATCTCACACGCCGATATCGATCACTCGGGCGGATTGCCGGCGCTGCTCGCGGCGCTGCCTGCCGGACGGCTGCTGAGCGGCGAGCCGCTGCAACAGGGTATCCGGCGGGCCGAACTGTGCCACGCCGTACGGCCCTGGCGGCGCGACGGCGTGAATTTCGCGTTTGTCGCAACTGCAGCCCTTAGAGAGGGCAACAACGCGTCCTGCGTGCTTGAAATAGCGGCCGGCAAGCGGCGTTTGTTGCTGGCCGGCGACATAGAGCGAGCTGTCGAAACCGAACTGGTCGCGGCCGGCGTGCTGCGGCAGGCTGCCGTCGTCAGTATTCCGCACCACGGCAGCCGGACGTCGTCGAGTACCGCTTTCGTTGCGAGCGTTGCGGCCGGGACGGCGATAGCCTCCGCCGGGCACGGCAATCGCTGGGGGTTTCCCAAGCCGGACGTCGTCAGGCGTTGGCAGGCTGCCGGCACGCGGGTATTGTCGACGGGCGATGTGGGAGCGGTCGGGTTTAGTCTGTGCGCCCACGGCGCCCCACCGGTCCCATCCGGCTATCGCGAGCGGCACCGCCGGGTCTGGCACTCGCACTAGGCGGCGTGCGTCGGCGGCTGCCGCGCTGTATATTCCGGTTTTCGTTGGGGCACAACGTTTTATGGTAGAGATCGTTAAATCCGGCGGCTGGCTGATGGCGCCGATTCTCCTGTGCGCAATCATCGCCATGGGAATTATTCTGGAACGCTTCTGGACACTGCAGCCGAAGCGCGTCATTCCGGAGGATCTGACGAGCAAGGTATGGGGCTGGGTGAAGAAGGACCAGCTCGATCAGAAGCAGATCCAGTCTCTGCATCAAGGGTCGGCGCTGGGTCAGATTCTGGCTGCCGGCCTGATCAATCGCGACCGCGAGCGTTCCGTCATGAAGGACAGTATCGAGGACACGGGTCGCCACGTCGTGCACGAACTCGAGCGGTATCTCGAGACGCTCGGTACCGTCGCTGCCGTGTCGCCGCTCTTGGGATTGCTCGGCACGGTCATCGGCATGGTAAAGGTGTTTACCGCGATCACGACACACGGCGTGGGCAACCCGACCGTGCTGGCCGGCGGTATCGCCGAAGCGCTGATTACGACGGCGGCGGGCCTGACCGTGGCCATACCTGCGCTGATTGGCTATCGCTACTATCGTAACCGGGTCGATACGCTCGTCATCGATATGGAAAAGGAGGCGATCAAGCTGGTTGAGGCGCTTCACAGGCGGCAGAACAAGGGCCGCGCGTGAAGCTTTCGGTCAGGCCGCGCACCCAGCCCGAGGTCAATCTGACGTCGCTGATCGACGTCGTGTTGCTGCTGCTGATTTTCTTTATGGTTTCCACCAGCTTCGTCAAGCAGTCGCGTATAGCGATACGCCTGCCCGAGGCGGAATCGTCGGCGGCGGTCGAGGAGATTCCCGAACGCATCGACATACTGATTACCGAAAGCGGCACCTTTCTCGTCAACGGCCGCGAACTGATCAACAACCGGGCCGAGACCATACGCAACGCGCTGCAGAAAATCTCGGACGGCGACAACGAGCTGCCGCTGACGATCAGTGCGGATGCCAACGCGCGGCACCAATACGTCGTTACGGCGATGGACGTTGCGGGACGACTCGGGTTCGTGACGATCAATATCGCGACAGTCGACGACCCCGCTGCCGGCGAGGCGCCCTAGTGTCCGACAGGCCCTGGAACGAGCATGCAGACCAGCGCCGACCTGCCTGAACCGCGCGGTTCGAACACGGCGACGATCTATCGCCGTCTGTGGCGCTACGTTACGCCCTACAAACTGGTGGGCGCGATTGCGGTTGTGGGGATGACGGCCACAGCGCTGATCGAGGCGAGCCTCGTATATCTGCTCGAGCCGCTGATGGATCAGACACTCGTTGCCAAGAACCTGGAAAGCACGCGCTGGCTGCCGGTTGCCTTCGTACTCATTTTTATCGCGCGCGGCTTATCGGGTTTTGCAACAGAGGCCTCACTCGGCTGGATAGGGCGCAACGTAATCAGTGCCCTGCGGCGCGAGGTGTTCCGTAAGTTCCTGACCCTGCCGACGCGGTTTTTCGATCAGCATTCGACAGGTCCGTTGCTGTCGCGCATGACCTACAACGTCGAGATGGTGGCGGAGTCCGTTACGAGCGTCGTCACGATAGCGATACGCGACGTGCTGACGGTTATCGCGGCGTTTGGCGTGATGTTGATTCAAAGCCCCAAGCTTACGATCTACGTTATTGTGCTGTTCCCGATTGTCGCGATGATCGTGCGTGCTCTAGGTGTCGCGTTCCGCCGCTACAGCGGCCGAATTCAGGACTCGGTCGGCGAAGTTACCCAGGTGACCGAGGAGATCGTGCGCGGTAACTGGGTCGTGAAGGCGTTTGGCGGGTACGACTACGAGCGCGACCGCCTTGACGCCGTAGACGACAGGAATCGCGGGCAAAACCTGAAAATGATCCGCGTACGGGCGCTCGGGGTTGCGGTAACTCAGGTCGTGTTCGGCGTGGGCGTCGCGCTGGTCATTTTTTTCGCGGCGCAGGAGTCGCTGCGCGGCCACCTCAGTGCCGGACAGTTCATCTCGTTCTTCAGTGCAATGATGCTGATGCTGCAGCCGATTCGACGGATCACCAACATCAACGCGACGTTGCAGCGCGGTGTTGCCGGTGCGGACAGTTTGTTCGCCGTGATCGACGAGCCGGACGAAGTCGATGCCGGGACGCATCGCGCCGAACGTGTGACGGGTACGGTGGAATACTCGAACGTGAGTTTCGCATACGACAGCGCCGACCTCGGGACTGCCACCGCTGGCGATCGGCCGGAAAAGGTCCTCGACGGCGTGTCGTTCGAACTCGAGGCCGGGAAGACCCTGGCCGTCGTGGGGCACTCCGGTAGCGGAAAGTCGACGCTGATCAGCTTGCTGCCGCGTTTCTACGATGCGACGAGCGGCACGGTGGCGATCGACGGCGTGCCGACGACAGAGTTTGCGCTCGACAATCTGCGCGAACAGATTAGCCTCGTCAGTCAGGATGTCGTGCTGTTCAACGATACGATCGCAAACAACCTGGCATACGGCAGGCTGGCAAAGCACTCGGACGCAGACCTGGAGGCGGCCGCGGAAGCGGCCCACGTACTGGAGTTTACCCGGGAAATGCCGAAGGGCCTCGACACGATGGTGGGAGACCGCGGTGTCCTGCTGTCGGGCGGTCAGCGCCAGCGTATTGCGATTGGCCGGGCGATACTAAAAGACGCGCCCATACTTATCCTGGACGAGGCGACGTCGTCACTGGACACGCGCTCGGAGCGCCGCATTCAGGATGCACTGGGCGCGCTGATGAAAAACCGTACTACTCTCGTGATTGCACACCGCTTGTCCACCGTCGAAAACGCCGACCGGATCATCGTACTCGACGCGGGACGGATCGTGGAATCCGGCACGCACGCGGAACTGCTGGCCGAAGACGGGCACTATGCGACGCTGCATCGGATGCAGTTCAGCACGGAGGCTCGCGACGCGCCTCACGACAGGCCCCACGACAGACAATGAACCGCAGTCGTTGGTACGCCTGGGTGCAGCGGGCCTGGTATGAGCGCGCGCCGGGTTTTCAGCTTCTGCTGCCGCTGTCCTGGCTTTACCGGCTCGCAGTCGCAGTCCGGCGCGGCTGCTACCGGCTGGGCATTTTTCGCCAGCGGGTCCTGCCGGCTCCGGTGATAGTGATCGGCAATCTGGTTGCGGGTGGTGCCGGCAAGACGCCGGTTACGCTGTTTCTCGCGCAGGCTCTCAAGGAAAAAGGGCTGAAACCCGGCATCGTCAGCCGGGGTTACGGCCGCGAGGACGACACGCTGCTGGTCGAGGTTGCCGCAGGCGATGCTGCCGACGAAGTCGGCGACGAGCCCTTGTTGCTTGCCCGCCGCAGCGGCTGCCCCGTTGTCGTGGGGCGCGATCGCGTAACGGCGGCCCGCCGTCTGTTGCAGCGGGGCGTAGACGTCATACTCGCCGACGACGGCTTGCAGCACTACCGCCTGGCGCGGGATTTCGAGCTGTGTGTCGTGGACGCGGAGCGCGGTTTCGGTAACGGCTGCCTGCTGCCCGCGGGGCCGCTGCGCGAGCCGCTGTCCCGCCTGCTGACGGTGGACAGCATCCTGCTCAACGGCGCGGCCGGCAAAGACAATGACCGCGATCACGCGTCGCTGGCCCGGCTCCGGCAGCGCGGTATACGCTTCAGCCTGACGGCGGAAAACGCCGAGCGGCTCGACGGTTCCGCAAGGCGGCCGCTGACCGAATTCGCCGGGCGTACGGTGCACGCGATTGCCGGCATCGGCAACCCGGAACGGTTCTTCCGCCTGCTGCGGTCGTTTGGCGTCAGGTGTGTCGAACATCCGCTGGCCGACCATGCCCGGATAGACGAGTTCGAACTCGAGAGAATGACGCGGACAGCCACGGACTCCGCCGGGGAACATGACATCTTCATGACGGAAAAGGATGCGGTCAGGCTGGGAGATGCAAGCAGCGAGCGCCTGTGGGCGGTTCCCGTCGACCTGGTGATGGAGCCGTCAACGGCCGCTGCGCTGATTCGCGAGGTTGTGGCGTCCTGCGAGCGAAAACAGGAGAGTAGTGCGTGAGCAAATTTGTCGTCGTGATTCCGGCACGCTATGCATCGGAGCGGCTGCCCGGCAAGCCGCTACTCGAGATTCTCGGCAAGCCGATGATCTTTCACGTTTGCGATCGTGCCCGGGAATCGTCTGCGCTCGAGGTCATCGTGGCCACTGACGATGAGCGTATTGCGGATGCCTGCGAGTCCTACGGCGTGACCGTGTGCATGACCGGTAACCAGCATCGTTCCGGCACGGAGCGTATTGCGGAGGTTGCGGAGATCATGGACTGGGACGACAGCACGATTGTCGTCAACCTGCAGGGCGACGAACCCACGATGCCCGCATCGTTGATCGATCAGTGTGCCGGGTTACTTGCTGATTCGGACGCTGACATCGCCACGCTGGCGTCGCCGCTAATGGCGCTGGACGATTATCGTAATCCGAACATCGTCAAGGTCGTCGTGGATCAGCATGACAACGCGCTGTACTTTTCCCGCTCACCGATCCCTCACGTGCGCAACAAGGCGCTCGAGGATCTTGCACTAACCGCGGCCCTGCATCACCACGGCATATACGGTTACCGCTGCGGCGTCCTGCGTCGGCTGGTTGCGGCGGATCGGGCGGCGATCGAAATGCTGGAGCAGCTCGAGCAGCTTCGAGCGCTGTCGCTCGGCATGACGATACGCGTCGGCCGCCCGGCCGAGCGCCCGGGCGCCGGCGTCGACACGGAAGACGATCTGACGCTCGCCGCGCAGCAGCTTGCGGGGACAGCCGGCGAGGATACGCCGACCTCATGAGGCTCGCGGGTGCTGTCGCGCGTACCGGCTTGTGCCTGTTGCTGCTGTTGGCCCCACCGCTGGCCGCAGCGCATCCCGAAGACGAGTTTTGTGTGCCGGGCGAGGACGGGCTCGACCCCGCGCTATGCCAGGCGTTGTCCGAACTCGACAATGCCGAACGCGTCGCCAGCGGCACGATCCTGGATGCGGCCGGCAAACCGCGCGGTTTCTGGTCGACCTTTGGCCTGTACGTCACGATCGGCGTTGGGCATATTCTGCCCGCCGGTCTCGACCACATCCTGTTTGTGCTTGCGCTGTTTCTGTCATCGACACGTATTAGGGCTCTGGTCATCCAGATCAGCACGTTTACGGTGGCGCACACGGCGACGCTGGGTTTGACGGCGGCCGGCGTGATCTCACCGCCCGCGTCGGTCGTCGAGCCGCTGATTGCCGCAAGCATTGCATTCGTTGCGGTCGAGAACCTGTTCCTGAAGGACATGCCGCGCTGGCGGCCCGCTATCGTGTTTGCGTTTGGTCTCGTGCACGGGATGGGTTTTGCGGGGTTCTTCGGCGAGCTGGGACTGCCGCCGGATCAGTTCTGGAGCGGACTGCTGGGGTTTAACGTCGGTGTGGAGATAGGTCAGCTCAGCGTGGTCGCAGTCGCTTTCCTTGTTGCGCTGCTCCTGCGACAGCGCCTTGCGCTTCGGCAGATGGACGGCTGGTATCGCAAGGGCGTTGTGCTGCCTGCGTCCCTGCTGATCGCCCTGACCGGCCTGGTCTGGGCGATCGACCGGACAACGGCGGCGCTCATGTGAACGCCGCCGCCCGGTTCGGGTTCGACTAGTCGATAATCGTCTGTTCGACCGCAAAGCCCCGGCCGCGCAGCAGCGGCTCGATGCTCGGGTCCGCGCCGCGGAAGTTGCGGTAGAGTTCGTCGGCTTCCTTGAGTCCGCCTGCCTGATAGACCCACTTTTTGAGACGCGCCGCGACTTCAGGGTCGAAGATGTCTTCCGCTTCGGTAAACGCGTTGAAGCCGTCAGCATCCAGAATCTCGGACCAGAGATAGGCGTAGTAACCGGCCGAGTAGCCGCCCGCGAAGGTGTGGCTGAAGTACTGCGAGCGGTAGCGCGGCTCGATTTCGTCGATCAGGCCGTAGTCCTCGAGTGCCGCCTTTTCGAATTCGCGCGCGTCGGTGATCTCTGCGGCTTCCTCCGAGCTCAGCATGTGCCAGCGAAGGTCGAGTAGCGAAGCGGCAATGTATTCGGTCGTCGCGAAGCCCTGATTGTGGTTCGCGGCGGCGAGCAGACGCTCGACGAGCTCTTCGGGGATTACCTCTCCCGTATCGTAATGTTTCGCATAGATCTCGAGCATCTCCGGCTGAGAGGTCCAGTGTTCGAGGATCTGCGCGGGGAACTCCGTGTAGTCGCGTGGACCGTCTACGCCCGAAAACGTCGGGTAGTCGATCCGGGTCATGATGCCGTGCAGACCGTGGCCGAATTCGTGGAAGAAGGTTTCCACCTCCGAAAAACGCATGAGCGTCGGTTCGCCTTCGGGCGGGGTGGCGAGATTCAGGTTATTGGTGACGATAGGCCGAATGTCGTTACCGTCAATGTTCGATGCGGGACGGTAGCTGTTCATCCAGGCGCCGCCGCGCTTCGAATCGCGGGCGTACATGTCGAACATGAAGATCCCAAGGTGCGAGCCGTCGTCGTCACGAACGTTGTAGGAAAAGACCACGTCGTTCCAGGTGGGAACGTCGACCTGCTCGAAGGTCAGCCCGAACAGACGGTTGGCCATTTCGAAGGCGCCGGCACGTACGGCCTTGAGGTCGAAGTAAGGTTTTAGCTGGTTCTCGTCGAGATCGAAACGCGCCTTGCGAATCTTCTCCGAATAGTGCCACCAGTCGTGGCCTTCGAATTCGAACTCGTCGCCAATCATGTTTTGCATGTCGGCACGTTCTTGCTTCGCCTGTTCGAGGCCCGGCTGCCAGACACGGAGCAAAAAGTCCTCGGCACCCTGCGGCGTCTTGGCCATGCGGGTCTCGAGCTGGTAGTGAGCATGCGATTCATAACCCATGAGCTCGGCGCGTTTGGCGCGGAGTTCCGCGATACGAATGAGCAGCGGGCCGTTGTCGTGTTCGCCCGACGTGGCGCGCAGACGGTAACCGTCGAACATCTGCTTGCGCAGTTCCCGATTCTCCGACTGCGTCATGAAGGTTTCGTACACGGAGCGGTCGAGGCCCAGCACCCACGCCTCTTTGTCTTCGTCCCAAATATTGGCTTTGAAGCTGTCCGAGAGGCCGGCCGTGTCGGCTTCGTCATTGAGTTCGATCGAGAATCCTTTGGTTTCCGCCAGCAGGTTCTGCGCAAACTTGGTGGTCAGTTCGGACAGCTCGGCGTTGATGTCGGTTACCTGCGCCTTGACTTCCTCGGACAGCGCGGCTCCGTCGCGTACGAAGTTGCGGTGGGTCAGTTCGAGCAGGCGGGCTTCCTGTTCACCGAGCCCCAGCGTATCGCGCTGCTCGTAGACGGTCTTGACGCGCTGCCACAGATCGTCATTCAGCGTAATCGCATCCGTCTCCCGCGAATACATTGGCCAGATCTGCGTCTGCAGCGTGCGCAGGTTGTCGTTGAGCTCAGTGCCGGTGAGCGACGAGAAGGTGTACAGGACCTTGTTGATCAGAGGGCCCGATTTTTCCATGGCGAGGATCGTATTCTCGAAGCTCGGCGGCTCGGGATTGCCAATGATGGCGTCGATGTCCTGGCGCAGCTCCAGCACGCCTTGTTTGAAGGCCGGCATGTAGTGATCGTCGGCAAGGCGATCGAAAGGCGGTACGCCGAAGGGCGTGTCCCATTCTTCGAGAAACGGGTTACCCGCGAGTTCCGCCTCGGTCACGCTAATATCCTGGGTGCTTTCGCTGGTATCGGCAGCCGGTTCCGCGGCATCGTCCCGACCGCCGCATGCTGTGACGCTCAGCCCAAGCAGTACCAGGAGGCCTGCATTTATCATCTTGTTTTGCATAAGAATTCCCGATCTGAAAGGCGGCTGCCTTTAGCTCGATCCAAGCGCCGCGCTGTTTTGAAGGCCGCAATATTACGGATTTGCGCTATTCCGGGCAAAGTTTTGCCCGGAACTGTCAGGGGTGAGACGCCGGAAAAGCCCGCAAGTTCGCCAATAGCACCCGCTCGGGCGCCTGTGTTTATCGGGCGATGAGGCTCTCGCCGACGGCGGGTCCCGGTGGGCTTACGCCTTTACGACCCGGGTTCCGGCCACGAGATCGTGGATGCAGCGTCGGTCGGCGCGGAATATGAAAAGCCAGTTCGCCAGCATGGCGAAGAAACCGAGCAGCGGAACCTGGGAAATCAGCATGAAGGGCAGATAGCGAACGCCGGCCACCTTCCATAGCGGGATGATGCGGCCGTTTTCCGCCGAGACTATGCGCACCCCGAGAAGCATTTTGCCCAGGGTCTGGCCCTGCTTCGCCAGCGTGTAGCCGTTCACCGCGATCCACAGGAAGATGCCGCCGAACGTCCAGCCGAGGGCTTCCAGCAGGATATTCTGCCCGGAGGCCACGCGTTCGAAATAGCCGACGAAGAACATGATCGGCGCAAACAGGATGCCGAGGATAATGCTGTCGACGATGGCGGCAAGAAACCGCGTGAAACGCCCCGCAAGTTCGTCTCCGGTAATATCGTCCACGGCGACATCTGCGTCGGGTGTAGCGTACGGGTTTTGCTCGGCCATGGGCTGTTTCCTGTTTCACACGAGGTCGCTCGTAGCGCAAGTATCGTTAGCCGGGTATGGCATTTCAAGCGTAAGTGCCCGGTTTCCTGACAGTTTGTGACCCGCATCACGAGATATGCGCTGGTGTTGGCGGGTTGAACCAGGTAAACGCTCTTCGGTCGGGCGGGGCACACGCCGCCGCGTTTCCGCCGCGGGCCTCGGGAACGACCGTTTTCGCAGGTTCTCGGGGCTTAACGGCCCTGCCGGTACTCGTCTTGCCTGCTCGGCCAGTAATGCAGAATAGCGGCTGACAAACCGAACGGGAGCCAGGCGATTTCAGCCGCGGAGGTGGCGTCGAATCGACTTAAGGCGCCGCCCAGGGTCAGGCCGATCGCTGTACCGGTCGTAAGAAACAAGAGCATGTCCAAAACGCCCGAACGACCGGACAAGCGTTTGTCGAAGGCTGCGGCGGCGAGGATAAAAGGTGCGACGAACATCCAGACGAGCAGCGCTCCGCGGACGCTGTCCGGGTACGCCCGCGTTTTCCAGAGCAGGATGACGAACAGCAGTGCGTTGGCGGCGCACAGTGCGAGGTTCTTGTTTCTTCGGCTCAACGGGATTTCGCGTCAATTGACCCGGACTGCGGGATTCCCCGTCGATTCTTGCGTTTTTTGCCGCGCCGTGCAATCCGGGTCATGGGGCAGGATGAGGCACACGCCGGTGTCCGCCGCGCGCCTCACCCTGTGTGCCTCGAGCTATGCCGCCGACTTGACGGAGACCTTCTGCGGCTGATCCTGTTCGGGCGCGATGGCTTTCCGGGCCGTAATCCTGAGCATGCCATGCTTGAAATCGGCTGTAACGGAACTCAAGTCGATCTCGCCGGGCATATCGATACGGCGGAACACCTCTTTGGAGTGGAACTCGGACCACTGGACATTTTCGTCGCCGGATTCTCGCTCGTCCTCCGTGCTGGATTCCTGCGAGGCCTTGACGATCAGTTCGCTCGGGCCTGCGGTTACCGTGATGTCGTCACCGTCAAAACCGGCGAGCGCAACCTTCACTTTGTAAGACTTTTTGCCTTCCTTGAGCTCAGCGGCCGGCCAGCAGATTTCCCGCTCGGCAGTGAGCCAGTCGTCGAGCTTCTGGCCGCCTTGGTATCCGCGCGATGAAAACAGCTCGAAGGCACGCTGGCGAATACGCTCCACGATCTCGTCGAATTCGGCGAATACGGGTAACGAACGATCTTCTGGTGCTGCCACTGTCTGGACTGCTGGTTTGGACATAGTCGTTTCCTTTGGAGTACGCGCACCCTGTGACGAACGCGCATTCGAATGAAAGGCATTGCTGTCCAGCTTGGAGTTATTGTTGTTGTCAGGGCGCCGCGTTTCGTTCGAGCGAGCTTTACCCTTGGGTGCGAAAAAAGGCCGGTAAGTATTATGTCAAGCCTTCAGGGCCGACAATAATGCTCGCAAGGTTGCGCTTCCGAAATACGTAGTTTCCCGAACTTCCCGACCGATGTTTGAGCGCCGTGAACAGCGCAGCTCAGCCGCCGATGCGGTATTCGTTAGCCCGCACGACAAGCACGTCACAGGGCAGGTGATCCAGAACGCGCTCCGCCGCGCTGCCGACCGCCATGCGCTTCAGACCCCAGCGCGCCAGGGCGCCCATGATCACCAGATCGGCCTTCTTGTTGCGGGCGAAAACCGGCAGGATCTCATGAGTTCGTCCAGGGAGTTGATGAGTGTGATCCTCGCCGACGGCGTGCTCCGCTGCAAATCGCCGCAGCGCCTGAGCGTGGTGCGTCCTGGATTGCTCGTCGATTTCGTCGATCGACAGTTTTGCGGCGGTCAAGGCGCGGTTGGCGGCCGAGCCTATTGCAGACAGTCGCTGATAAGTATGCAGCAGGTGGAATTCGCCGGCGGCCGATTCGGCGATCAGCCGCGCGGCCTCGACGATTCGCCGGTCGAGAGCGGCCGGCTTGTCGTGCGCGTGGGTTGGATCTACTGCGGCCAGCACCACGGGTTTCTCGCTCATGGACTCGGATTTGACCAGCCATAGCGGATACGGGCTGCTGCGTATTAGCTGCCAGTCCGTGTCGAGCAGAATTCCGCGTTCGGCGGCGCTGTGAAAACGCGTGCTCTTTACGATGACACAGGGATCCGATTCGAGTGCGCGCGCCATGACGCCGTCGCTGATCGGTCGTTGCTCCAGCAGGGAAGCCGCTACGCTCAGGCCTGCTTCTTCGGCGCGCGTCGAGTAGCCCTGGAGTATCTTGTCCTGCACGTCGAGGATCCCCCGTCGCAGGACTTCCGACTCGCTCGAATACGCGTACCCGTCGAGCATCGTGTGGCCTTCGTGCGCGCAGAGAAGGATCTCCAGACCGCGACCGAGCAGGCGGGCTATCCACACTGCCCTGTCGAGCGTCTGTTCAGGGTGGTTGTCCAGGTCTACGACTGCAAGTACGTCGCCTAGTCTGGTCACTCGCAGCTCCCTAACGGGTCATCCGCAGGTTCATGGATAAACCCGGTAATCGTAAGCTGGCGGAATGATCTTGTAGTGCGGCTGCAGGAACATGACGAGGTCCGTCAATTCCTCCACCGTCATGGTCTGGTTGTAGACATACATGTTCGACTCGCCGTTTTCGGAGACGAGCTCCTCGGCGTAGCCGGAGGCAAGCTTGTGCGAAGGGTTGATGATCGCCGTCACGAGCTGCCCGTGGGTCTTGACGCGGGTGACCGGACCGCCCAGCTCGACGTAAGGTGGATCGACCAGCGGCAGCGGCGGAAACTCCTCGCCGGCCACCGTATGGCATTGATGGCATTGCATGTAAACGAAGGTCGCGCGTCCCGCTTGCGGATTTCCGTCGGGCAGACGAAAGCCGCTTCCCGATTCAGGACTCTGAGTGCAAGCGCTCAACACCAGCAGCGTGCAGGCCAGCATGCATGGGGCTTCAAATTTGATCATGTCAGTACTCCGTCCGTCGATGGGCACGTTCGTGCTTCGCTCACCAAGCCTCGAGCAGCAGCCGCTCGGCCGCGGTCTTTGACTGGTGGGCTATATCCTTGTCCGCGGCAAATACGGGCTCCCCGACGAACGAGCGGCTGATTTCTTTCCTGAGCAGGCCGAGCATTCCAGGGGCGGCGATGAGCGCATAGTCGCCGATGTCGCCGCGACGCTTGCCATCCTCCAGTTCCGATACGAGCCGCGCCGCGAAGCGCAGTGCAGCCTGTTGCTTCGCGGATCGCGGGCCTTGCATGTGATGCCGGCCTTGCCCGTGACTGTCGAACGAGCGCCCGGGCTTGTCCGACGTCAGGTTGCCTGGTGACTTGTCGGCAGCTTCGTTCCTGAGTGTTACGTATTCGACAAGGGGAGATCGCCTGTCTTGCCGAAGGTACAGAATTCCATCGGACTCGTTCGCCACCATCACGCACATAGACCTGCGCCTGCTTACTGTCGGCCTCGCTGTCATGTTCCGCTCGCCGAGTTTTGGGTGGAGACCATGAATCGTAACGAACGGACCGCCGATCCATAGCCGTATTTGTACTTACTGAAGTTCACGCAACGCGAACTCCAGACCGCCGTCCGCGATTGAGCCGGCAGCTCTCTCCTGCGTTACGCGTCCGCAGGACGCAATGTCTTAGCCGGCCGCAGCCAGTTCCGCCTCGGTTTTGAGTTTGAACGCGCGGCGCAACACGATCGCGGCGGGACAAAAGCCTGTAAACGACTGTTGCAACAGATTGGCGCCGACGAATACCGTTAGCCAGACGAAACCCGGGTGAACGAAAACACTAAGTGCGACTGACAGCAGCACCATAAGGCCGGCGAAGGCTTCGACGGCATGCTCGAGTGAAATGCTTCTCTTCATGATGAGACTCCTTTAGTAGTGATAGCGAATTCGCAGGTAGGCGTTGCTGGCGTCCTGCAACTGACTGAAAAAGGTGTGCTGCGCGTCGCCGCCGAACAGGTTGCCGCCCAGCACCCACGACCATTCGTCGCTATAGCGGAACTGGTAGCTCGGCCGCAGGTAGAAGTCCCGGTCGCTCGGAGAGATGAAAGCGAACAGCGAGAAGACGTGGCGATCGAGACCGGCCCGAAAGCTCAGCCGCGTGGTCAGCACGTGCCGCAGTTCGTCCGGTTCGAATTCTGCGGCCGGAGAATTCCGGATCAAAGCGTCGTGGTCGCGGGTCCACTCGAGGTAGTACTGCAAGCCAACCGTGAAGTTCGCTTTCGGCTCCCATTCGTAGCCGGCAAGCAGCCGGAGCTGATCGTTCGGCAGCAGCGGGTCGGTGCCGTCTTTGTCGTCGCGGGACCAGTAATAGGCCGTCTCGAAATTGACGAGTCCCGGCCCGGCAGGTTGCCGGAGGCTTGCACCTATGGCCGTGAGCGCTGCAAACGTTGGCTCGAAAGCGGCCGTCAGCGCGGTCGGCTGTTTGAAAAAGCCGTCGTATGCATACAGCGCGTACTCGCGGCCTTCGACCGTTTTGAACAGGCGGACGGCGAGTTCGCCGTTCGACAACGAATCGGAAGGCTCGACCGCGGCCAGCGGCGGGTCCGGACTGACATTGCTGCCGGCCAGCGGCGAAAAAAACGAGAAGCGTTCGCCGTTCAGATAGACGTCGGGTTCGAACAGCGGCGTCCAGGCGACATCGATGTTGATCGTGTCCGAGAAGCGGGTGAAGCGGAGCGTAGCGCTCGGCGCCTTCAGGTAGTCGTCGTCCCGCCCGGCGAAAAAGGATACGAAGTCCTTGGGGAACAGGTCGTTGAGAAATACGAGATCGCCCGTGCCCCAGGTCAGTACCTGCTGGCCGATTCGCGCGTCGATCGATTCACCGATCCTGAAGCCTACCGTGAGATCGCGAAACTCGGCATCCCAGCCCTTCTCGATGCCGTCATAAGCAAGGTCCGACTTGAATCTGAGCGACAGGGCAGCCGTATTCCACTCGGTCTCCAGACGCCAGCGAAGTTCCTCGAGAGTCTCGCGCTTGCTCAGCAGGGGATCGCGCGTAAAGCGCGTGCCCGCGGCTGCCTCGACGAAACCGTTGAAGGGGAGGGCCTCTTCCTCCTGACCCCAGCCTTCGTCGTCCCACTGTTCATTGCTCCAGGGGTCGTCGTCCTGAGCGAGCAGCGGCGCCGGCAGCAGGACGAGCAGCGCGGCGGTCTTCAGCACCCAGTGTGTTGCGCTAGGTGCCACTGCGGGGCCGCTGCAGCCAGTCGCGGGGTGGATTCCGGAGCGAGCGTTCAGTGAAGACCTGCTCGGGAAGGCCAGTGTCGTACTTGATGTAGCGGAACTGCATGTCGGTTTGACCGCCGCCCAGGAGATCCGAAACCCGGCTGATCGTAACGGTCGGATGACCGTCGAAGTCGGCTACCTCGAGTACTTCCACGCGCCGGTACAGCTTGCCGGCCGGGTTCGTGTATTCGATTTTCATCGGCAGCAGGGTCTCGCGGTCGATCCAGGTGACGTAGCTCGAGAACTCGACGGTTTGCCGGTCCAGAGGGATGTGTCTCAGGACGTAGTGTTCATCGGTCGTCTCTAGCAGTTCGTGGCTGTCATCGGCGGGGCGCCTTCCGGAGACGTCCTCGTAGAAGTAGTGTGCACCGACAAAACTCGTGCGTTTGTCGCCCGCGGATATACGTTTGACCAGATCGAGACCGGGCAGGTACAGCCAGCGGTCGTCGTCGCCGTCGACGTGCTTGTGCACGAGAAACGTCGTGTTGCGCACGTCCGAGGGCTGGCTGAAGACCACCAGAAACTGCTGATCCCCGCCGGCCTCGACGTTACGCCGCAGGACCGTGAACTGCCGCCGCTGCTGCCTGCCCTGGGCATCGCTAATGATCATGCGGACTTCGGAGCGTCCGTCAGCGCCGGCGTAATACGATGCGAGGTTCGCCCGGGCGACAATCTCGTCGGCGTCGGTCAGAGGCTCTGCGTTTGCGCCGTCAGCGACAAGTACCAGCAGTGCACACAGCGTCAGTACGGCTCTCATGTCGATATCTCCTTTAGTCCGGTGGCAGGCGCCGCTGCTGGCGGCGCGTCGAACACGCCGCGTTTGCGCAAGTCGGGGAACAGCCAGGGTCCTGCCAGCGCCATTAGCGCGGGCAGCAGGATCAGCGTCGTCACGCCGGACAGGGCCATGATTGCGGCCATGAACGCGCCCACCGTGATGTAGGGGATGAGCGGCGCAAAAAACAGCGGCGTGAAGCCGATCGCTATTACGATGGCGTTGCGTGCTATAGCGCGCGCGGGCTCTTCGAAAACCTGCGTCAGTGCGCTCTCGAAAGAACCTGTCCCACGCAGCAGTGCGCGGGTGCGCTCGATGAAGTGAATCGCAAAGTCCACCGAGAGGCCCAGGGTGAGCGAGGACAGGACGGCGATCGGCATGTCGTAGTCCTTGCCGATCCAGCCAATGATGCCGTAGACGCCGAGTATCGTAATCGACAGCGGCACCATCGCCAGCAGTCCCAGCCGCAGGCTGCGGAACAGGGCCGTCATCATGAGGAAAACCGCGGCGAAGGCGCCCAGCAGACTCATGAGCATGCCGTTGACCATGGCGTCCTGCCAGACGACGTTGATGTAGGTTTTGCCGGCCCACTGCAACTGCAGGCCGGCGGGCAAGGGCTGCGCGGCCAGATGCCTGTCGAGCGCTTCGATGACCCGCGTCATGTCCTGATTGTCGCCGCTTCTGAGCTGTAGCCAGATCGCCGTTGCCGTGTAGTCCGGCGTTACCATGTGCCACAGGTCCTGCGGTCTGTGCGACGACTGATACTGCAGCAGCGTTTGCGCAACGGCGAGTTCGGTATTCGGAATCCTGTATTCGCTGTCGGCGCCTCCACGCAGCTCGCGGTTCACGACTTTGACGACGTCCGGGAGTGCGTTGGTCTTGCCGACCTCGCCTGATTCGACGAGCACCTGCTGCAGGTTCTCGATCTCCCGCAGTACCTCGGGACGCTGGAAGTATTTTGCGGCGAGCTGGCTGGCTTCGGCGAGTTCCAGCAGGCTGGCCAGCGCGTCCTGGGTTGCCGTATCGGCAGCATCGAACATTGCATCGTCGACGGCCGCAATCAGATTGCCGTAGTAACTTCCGATCTCCGTTGCGTCCGCATCGATGAATTGCGCGACGGTTGTTCTATGCGGTTCCGCAATATCGTCCAGCATTGCCGTTGAGGCCTGACGAAACTCCGGCAGGGCGGTGCTGTCCTGGTGCGTCAAGACGACAAAGGCGTCGTAGGTGCCGGCGAAGTGTTCGTTCAACACTGCGTCGGCAACCCGGATTGGGTGGTTGGCTTTGAACCAGCGCATCGGATTGTCGTTGATCTGAATCTGGTAAATGCCGGCAACGCTCACCGCCACGACCAGCACGGCCAGCGAGGCGACGAGCTTGCCTCGATGAATGGCGAACGATCCGACTTGCCGCAGTGCCCGCGCCAGCGGTGTTTCGGGGCGCGGTGTGTCCGTGCGCGCGGCGAGTTTTTGTAACGATGCAGGACGCATGCGAACGACATACGCCGGTATCAGGACGATCGTCAAACCGAAGGCCAGCAGAATGCCCAGCGCCACGAACACTCCGAATATCTGCACCGGCGGGATCGGCGTCAGCAGGAGTGACAGAAAACCTACGGCCGAGGTCAGCGAGGTGAACAACATTGGCGTGAACAGATGCTCGACGACTTCCGCAAGCACGGCTTTGGCGTCGTCCTTTGGCCGGTAGCGGTCGGCAAACTCAGACATGATGTGTACGGAGTCGACCACGGCAATGGGCATCAGGAAAATCGGAATCATCGAGCTCATGATGTGGACCGTGAAGCCGAGCCCGATCAGCAGTCCCATACTAATAATGACCGTGGCCATTGCGACGAGCATGGGGGCGACCACCAGCGGCACGCTGCGAAAGAAATACAGCATCAGGATAAATATCATCAGGCCGGCAAGCGGCGCGGAGATGCCCATTTGCACGAACATATCGTGCCCAAACGTGTCTTCGGCGACCGGCAGGCCGGTTATATGAAAGTCGTCTTCGGCGTCGAGTGCGTCGGCCAGAGCCCGGATCTCGAGCGACAGGGGATAGCTTAGATCCTTGCTGGCGATCGGTACGTAGATAGCGGCCGCTTTGCCGTCACCGGATACGAGCGTGTCGAGCAACAAGGGCAGCCGCTCAACCGCGGCCTGGATTTCCAGAGCCTGCGATTCGTTCGCCGGTGCGTCGCGCATTAGCCACTCGAAGCGTATCGTCCCCGGGCCTTCCTGCGTGATGTTGTCGCTGACTGCCAGCGACATCAGGTCGGGGCCGATCACGCCGTCGAGTTGCAGGATTGCGCTACTCAGGGAATGAATCGCAGCCAGCGAACGCATGTTGTATATGCCCTCGGGGTGCGAGCTGTTGACGACGCCCACGACGAGTGCATCGTGCAGCGTGAACTGCTCTTCGACGTGATTGTGGAACACACGGTCCGGCTGGTCGGCGGACAGCATGTTCTCGGGGTCCGTATCGATGTCGATGCGCAGCATCAGCGCAGCGGTAACGAGAGTTGCCGCGAGGATTGCGCTGTACACGAGGCGAGGCCGCCCCGTCGCCAGGCGGATGACGGCCTGTTTCATCGTTTCGCCTCTTTGAGGCGGACGGCGCCGACCATCTTCAGCACGGCCTTCTCGTAGTAGGGCTCTGTTTTCGCTGCGCGTACTTTGTGCAGGAAGTACTTCTCATACGCGATCTTGGCCAGATGTACCCACTTGCCGCGCGATGCCCAGTTGGTATTCCTTGGCGGTATTTGTGGTATCGCCACAAACGCAACTCCGCTGTCGCCGAAATCCGCGAGGCAAACCGCATTCCACGTGCCGCGTTCCGCAGCGGGCTCGCCGGCAATGGCGCTGCGGATGTTTTTTGTTGTCGCCGACACCATCGACTCGATCATGTAGCCGGTCTTGGGTGCGCCGGTCGGAACCGGCGTGACCGCCACGGGCGGGATCGCGACGCAGACGCCCACGGCGTAGATATTCTCGTAGGCCGGGTTGCGCTGATACTCGTCGATGACGATGAAACCGCGCGGATTGGTCAGCTTGTCGATGCCCATTACCGCGTCCACTCCCTTGAACGCCGGCAGGATCATGCTGTGGCGGAACTCGAGTTCGTGCGATTTGCGGTCCTGGCCTTCGTCGTCGACCTCCACGAAGTGCAGCCTGCCGTCTTCGACCCTGGTGATTTTGGCGTTACAGGTCCAGTGTATGTGCCGGTCGCGTAGCTCGGACTCCATGAGGCCCTTGGTGTCGCCGACGCCGTCGAGGCCAAGGTGGCCGACATAGGGTTCCGGCGTCACGAAGTGCATGGCTACCTTGTCGCGGATCCTGCGCTTCTTGAGCTCGGTGTCGAGGATGAATGCGTACTCGTAGGCCGGGCCGAAACACGAGGCTGCCGGCGCGGCGCCGATGACCACCGGGCCGGGGTTCTCCGCCAGTTTTTCGAAGTCCAGATGAGAAGCCTCGGCGTGCTCGGTCTTGCAGATGGATTGTGTGAAGCCGCCGTGCGGCCCCAGCCCCTCGACCTCGTCGAAGGCCAGCTTTGGCCCGGTGGCAATGACGAGATAGTCGTATTCGATACTCGTGTCGTCGTTCAGGATCAGGCGGTTGTCGCCGGGCGAGAGGCGTTTGACGCCCTGGGTGTGAAACTCGATGCCGTATTTCGCCATCAGGTCCGGCAGGTCGATGACGATCTGCTTTGGTTTTCGCCAGCCTACGGCGACCCAGGGATTGGAGGGCGTAAACTCAAAACGATCCGATTCCCCCACCAATACAATGCGGTGCAGGTCGCCGAATTCCTTTTTTAACTCGTAAACCTGTGAAATACCGCCAATGCCTGCTCCCATCACTGCGACCGTTGCCATTTCGCTTTCCCCTCGGGTGGATACCAGTGCCGACCGGCAATATATTACTATTTTATAAATTAGTAAATACTAAATTATAGAAATCTAATTAATAGTGCGCTATCTTATTGCCTCAAACTATTGGGGATGCTTGTGGGTAAGCCAAAAAATCAAGGAGTTACGTGAGCAAGAAGCGACAGATACCGCATGCCGAAGCGCCTGCAACCACGATGCGGCGGCACGCTGCGGACGCGGCGGGCCTAATGAGTGCCTTGGGCAACGAGAGCCGGCTGTTGATTCTGTGCTTGCTATCGGAAGGTGAACTCTCGGTTGGCGATCTCAACGCCAACGTGGACCTGAGCCAGTCAGCACTCTCGCAACACCTCGCAAGGCTGCGCAAACAGGGTCTGGTGAATACGCGCCGCGAATCGCAAACGATCTACTACTCGCTGGCCGACGGCCCGGCTCATCGTGTCATTCACTTATTGCACGATATCTACTGCGGGCAGATGCTTGCAGCGGCGCCGGTGAAGTAGCGATCGGCAAGTCGTTCGATTGCGTGAACGGCGTAGCGCTCGGTCGATGCGCGCCGTCGGCGGGAATACCAGTTACGCGAGGAGGCTTTGAAAGTAATGACGGATATCGACGATCGAATAGAGGATCTGCTGGAAGACCTGAAGCAAAAGCGCGATGAGCTGCGGGTGCAGATGAATCTCGCATCGCGCGAGGCGCGCGACGAATGGGAAGAGCTCGAGACCAAGATGCAGGATTTCACGCGCCGTGCCCGGCTCGACGAAACCGGCGAGGGGGTCGACAAAGCGCTCAGGCAACTCGGGTCCGAGCTCTCGAAAGGCTATCGCAGGATGCGCGATGCGATGAGTAAAGACTAGCGCGGAATTAGGGGTCGAACCGCGATTTTATTCCCGCGATCGGACAGCTTGCCTCGCTTCTTGGCCAGTACGCGCTTTTTCTGGATTGCGCCAGAAAGTGCGACGATGAAATCGCGGTTCGACCCCAGTTACGCCCTCCGAGATACCCGGGGGCGGCGTCGTCGCGACGTTGTTCTTCCTGTTTCTGGCGATTGCGGCCTTGTCCTCGACTATCTCCATTCTTGAGCCAGTCGTCGACTACATGACCGAGCGACGCGGTTGGTCGCGACGTCGAACAACGGTTGCTGCGGGAATCTCCATCTGGATGCTTGGCATCGGCGCAGCGCTATCGTTCAACGTTACTGCCGGGGTTACGGTATTCGGCAAGAACCTGTTCGACTTACTCGACTATGCGACGTCCAATCTCTTGCTGCCATCAGGGGGGTCTTTTGATCGCCGTATACGCGGGCTGGGTCCTGTCATCGGCGTCTGTGCTGGAGGAATCGGCGATCCGTCGTCCAGTCGTATTTCACACTTGGCGTGCCTTGTTACGATACGTAGCGCCTATCGGGGTTGGTGTGGTTCTGCTCCATAATCTGATCTGAGCGGGCTGAGCGATCGTTAGTGAGAGCCGGCGGCGGGCCTCTCGAGAACCCCGCCAATACGTCAGTCCGCTATGGATTCGAGCGTATCGACAAGCAGGTAGATGCTAGCCGCTGCCGCAATCACCAGCAGAGTGGCGGTTGCGGCACCCGCGGTCTTCAGGGGCGCCGGCTTCCTTATCTGCACCGTCTCGATTTCAGCGTAGAGCACCGACAAGCCATCTCCGGTTATCCGCTCGGAGGATACGGATTCAATCTCGAACTCCACGACCGAGCCGTCAACCTTCTCTATGCGAACATGATCTCCGACTTCGATTTCCGGCGAGCCGGCGGTAACCATTTTGAAAGTAGTACAGCCGGACAAGGAAAACCAAATCAGTAGACAAACCCATTCCCTCAGACGAAAGGTACCGCGCTTCATGACCGACTCCTCCATTGCTTGTCCAGTGTCCGGTTAGTGTCCAGCGGCAGCGGCTGCTGTGTGGCTTACGGACTTCGGCGGCCGGACATACCCTTTGGCGATCGACAAAGAGGAAATTCCGTGCAGAGCCATGGAATTTGCGGCAGAGCGGTGTCGATACCAAACTATGGTACTCAATCGCGATGTTCATCGCATCGGCGAGGCACTACTCGGATGCCGACAGGCTCGCAGAGCTTCGGTGGGCGCTGAAACGCATCCGAGAGCATCACTATGCCGCGCTGAGTGAGCACGAACTCGAGTAAGCGTATGAGCTGGCGCGGCGGACAATAGCAGGCAGCGAAGACCGTTGTGTGAGGCTTCCGCCGATACTAGGGAAGTAACGCGTCGGAAGAGGTTCGCAAGAGCGATGAGGAAAACGGCCTCTTTTGCCAACGACCTGGGCATCCGCTAAGCGCAAAAGCGCCCCCACAGTCATTGCCCACAATAATTCGGCGTAAGCGAGTAAAATGCGTAACCAGCCGGCGCCAAGCCGGATATCTTAGGCACTCATGTGGCATCTGGATGACGGAAAAAAGAGATAGAACAAGCGTGTTGTTCGTGTGCATGGGCAACATATGCCGTTCGCCAACGGCGGAGGGCGTATTTCGTCACGTTGCCGTTGCCGCGAACGCCGCGGAAAAGCTCGACATCGATTCAGCCGGTACGCACGCTTATCACGTCGGTCATGCGCCGGACCACCGTTCGCAGGCGGCGGCCGAACGCCGCGGTTATTCGCTTAGCTCCATACGTGCCCGCCGTGTCAGCCGGGAAGACTTTGAAAGCTTCGATCTCATCCTTGCGATGGATAAGCTCAACGTCGAAACGCTGAAGGCGGCAAGCGATACCGAACATCATCACAAGATACGCCTGTTTCTCGACTACTCGACGGGGCCAGAATCGGAAGTGCCCGATCCTTACTACGGCGGCGAGACGGGCTTCGAGCACGTCCTCGATCTCGTGGAGGACGCTGCACGTGAGTTGTTGAAGGACTTGAGCCGCTAGCGTTCCGAACCCGATGCGCTAACAAAAAGGCCGGGCAAAGCCCGGCCTTTTTGGTTCCCTATCGAAGCCGCTTACTGTTCGGCAGGCGGATTGTCGGAGGTTTCAGGCTTTGCCGCCGCCGGCTTCGCGGGTTTCTCGTCCCGGCTTGCGTCCTTGGTTGGCGCGTTGGTGGCTGGAGCTTTCTTCTCCGTCGTGCCGCCGGCTGCAGCCGGTTCCCAGGGCAGCAGGCCGCCCGCGCCGCGTGGCGGAGTGACTTTCGCCGGTTTCGATTCGCCGTTACCTTTGGCTTCTTCAGCCTTGGGCTCCCGGACTTTCGGTTCCCGGGCCTTGGTTTCGCTGGCTTTGGTTTCCCTGGGCTTCGATTCTCGTGTCCTGGCTTCCTGAGGCTTACTCTCGGGTTTGGCTGCCGGTTTATCTCCGGCTTTATCTCCGGCTTTGTCTCCGGCTTTGTCTCCGGCTGATTCCTTGGAAGGCTCTTTCAGAATCGGGACGGGCTGCGTTGCTGCGTTTTCATCCACTGTCTTCTTGCGATCGCGCTGTTCGGCGTCGGCCTTTCGCTCCGAATCGGTACGCGCGCGCGGCGGCCCGTCGCGGCGTTCCGGTTTGGCGTCACGGCGCGGTTCGCTCTTGTCGCTGCGCTCCGCAGTGGCTTCCGCCTGCTTGCGCGTGCCTTCAGCGGGTTTGTTGGCTGCCGCGTCCTCCGGTTTTTTGTCCGCACGAGCTTCCGGCTTTTGCTGCTCAGCCTGTGCCGTGTCCTTGCTCTTGCGCTCTGCGGGCTTCCGCTTGTCGTCACCGCGGCCTTTTGCTGCGTTCTCGCCGCCGGCCTGTGACTGTTGCTGCTGATTTTGCTCGGGCGTTGTGCCTTCCGCGCGGTCCTGAGAGCGCCGCCGCCGCCGGCCGCCGCGGCTGCGGCGGCTGCGGGTTTTCTTGCTGCCTTGCTCGTCGCCTGCTTTCGCGGTGTTGGCGGGCGTTTCCTGCGCGGCCTTGTTGGCGTCCTGTTGGTTATCCTGCTTCGGCCGCGCATCGCGCTTCTGGGTTTTCTTTTTGGTCTTCTTCGCGGTTTTCTTGCTGGCTTTCTTCTCGCCGCCCCGGCCCCGGCCGTCGGCGCGCTGACCGTCGCCGCGTCCACGGCCGCCGCGCGATCGCTGGCCGCCGCGTGAGCGGCTGCTGCTCTGGCCCCGTTCGCCGCTCTTGCCCGACGATCTCCGCCCCGTGCTCTTGCGCTCTTCTTTGGCTTCCTCGCTGCCGCCGGCAAAGAGTCCCGCAAGCCAGGCCAGGAGCCCGCCGGAGGCAGCCTCCGCCTGTTCCTGTTTCGCGGCGGGCGCCTGCCGCGCCGGTGCGGGCGTCGAGGGCTTGAGCGTCGCAACGGCGGCCGTTTCGGCCGGCGCCCGCTCCTGGATCGACTGCGGAATGATCTGCTCGACTTCCGTGTCGGTGAGCTTGTAGCTTGCGCCCGCATTTTCAGGCAGCTCCGCCTGATCGTCGCGGACGCGCCGGATGTCGTAATGCGGCGTTTCGAGCGCCGGATTTGCGACCAGCACGACCTGCATCTGGTTGTCGCTTTCGAGATTCTGCACCCAGTCGCGCTTTTCGTTCAGCAGGTAGGTCGCGACCTCGACCGGCAGCTGCGCAATGACTTTGGCCGTGCGCTCCTTGCGCGCCTCTTCGCCAATGATGCGCAGAATCGCAAGCGCGAGAGACTCGACGCTGCGTATCGTGCCGATTCCCGAGCAGCGCGGGCAGACGAGATAACTCGACTCACCCAGCGACGGCCTGAGCCGCTGGCGCGACATCTCGAGCAGGCCGAAGCGGCTGATCTTGCCGATCTGTACACGGGCCCGGTCCTGACGGACGGCGTCGCGCAGCCGGTTTTCGACTTCGCGCTGAGCTTTCTGCGGTCCCATGTCGATGAAGTCGATCACGACGAGGCCGCCAAGGTCGCGAATGCGCAGCTGGCGCGCGATTTCGTCGGCAGCCTCGAGATTCGTGTTGAGCGCAGTGGCCTCGATATCGCTGCCTTTGGTGGCGCGTGCCGAGTTGATGTCGATCGATACGAGCGCTTCCGTGTGATCGATGACCACGCTGCCGCCCGAGGGCAGATTGACGGAGTGCGAGAAGGCCGATTCGATCTGGGTTTCGATCTGGAAGCGCGTAAACAGCGGCACCGGATCTTCGTAGTGCTTGAGCTTCTTGGCGTTGTGCGGCATGACCTGCTCGACGAACTCGAGCCCTTCCGTGTAGATCGCCTTGTCGTCGATCAGGATCTCGCCGATCTCGTTGGTGAGATAGTCGCGCAGCGCGCGAACGACGGCGTTGCCTTCCCGGTAGATCAGAAACGGCGAGGGCCGGTCGATGACCTTGCTGTGGAAGAAGGCCTGCCATACGGACATGAGATTCTCGAGATCCCACTGCAGTTCTTCGGGGCTGCGCTCGATACCCGCGGTACGCAGGATCACGCTCATGCCGTCCGGAATCTCGATGTCGTTGAGTGACTTCCGCGCGAGGTCGCGATCCTGGCCGACGATGCGCCGCGAGACGCCGCCCGAGCTGGACTTGTTCGGCTTCAGAACGATGAAGCGGCCGGCGAGGCTGACATACGTGGTGAGCGCCGCGCCTTTGTTGCCGCGCTCTTCCTTGTCGATCTGGACGACGATGTCCTGACCTTCTTTCAGAACCTCGCGGATATTCGGCTTGCCGCCGCCACTGGGCTGCCTGACGAAGTATTCGCTGGAGATTTCTTTCAGCGGCAGGAAGCCGTGCCGCTCCGCGCCGTAGTCAACGAACGCCGCTTCGAGACTGGGCTCGACGCGGGTTATTTTGCCCTTATATATGTTGGCTTTTTTGCGTTCGCTCGCGGGTCCTTCAATATTGAGGTCGTAAAGACGCTGGCCATCGACCATCGCCATGCGCAACTCTTCTTGCTGAGTTGCATTGATTAGCATTCTTTTCATGGTGCCCTGCTTGATAGTAGGAGGGCAGCAAGGAAGGCCAGGGGCCGAATTCGCGAGGGCAGGGGTGCACAGTGGACTGCAGCCGGCCCAAAGGGGCGGCGTCGCTCGTGTGTGCGAGTAATCTGAGAACGAGATCGAAGCCGATCAGGTTCAAAACAAAAACCATTGTCGATTTCCCTGCGGTCGTTCCGCGAGGCGGCGCACCCGAATCCAAAAGGGTACTTGCTGCCATCGAAATCAGGTCGCGCGCGCTGCGAGACCAAAAACTTTATGATTGCGTAACCTTAAGCCTCAAGCCCGGATGGGAGAGGCTGGAACGCCCGTATGACAACCGCCAGAGAGGATGGGGGACGTCATGGCTGGGTAATATAGCACAGAGTGGACCTTCATCAAGTCATTGATCATGCGGCAAAAGTCAGAACAGTCCCAGGATGAGACCGGCGTCACGACTCCGGTCCGAAAGGAGCGTATCGACGGCGATACGGCCGGTCAGCGCATCGACAACTATCTTCGCCGAATGCTGCCGGGCGTCCCTCGCGGGCGGATTTACCGGCTTCTGCGCCGCGGAGAGGTCCGCGTCAACGGCGGCCGGATTCGTGCCGAGTACAAGCTCGCCGACGGCGACGAGGTGCGTATTCCCCCGGTCCGGCAGCGGCCGGAGCAGGGCAGTCCCGACGCTGCGCGCGTGGCCCGCCTGCTCGATACGGTCATTTTCGAGGACAAGCGCCTGCTGGTCATCAACAAGCCGGGCGGCCTGGCCGTGCACGGCGGCAGCGGGATTAGTCATGGCGTCGTCGAGCTGCTGCGGCACGCGCGCGACGATCTCGCGGAGCTCGGTCTGGTACACCGTCTGGATCGGGAGACTTCGGGTTGTCTCGTGCTGGCGAAACGCCGCAGCGCGCTGCGGGAGCTGCATGCCCGTTTCAGAGAGGGCGTCGTCGAAAAGAACTATCTGGCGCTGGCCGCCGGCGACTGGCAGTTCGGCGAGCAGCGCATCGACGCGCCGCTCAAGGTCAGAAACCGCAAGAGCGGCGAGCGTCACGTAGTCGTCAGCAGCGACGGCAAGGCCGCGGCCACGCAGGTTCGTCTGTCGCGAACCTACGGCGTTGCCAGTCTGTTGCAGTGTGCGCCCGAGACCGGCAGGACGCATCAGATTCGCGTGCACCTGCAGCACGCGGGGCATCCCATTCTGGGTGACGAGCGCTATGGCGACGAGGCCGTGAACCAGCGCGCTAAACGGGCCGGGCTGAAACGCCTCTTTCTGCATGCGCAGTCCATTGCGTTTCCCGACGGCAGCGGCAACGAGCTGCACTTTACGGCGCCGCTGGCGGACGATCTGGAGCGTTTTCTCAAAAGCGGCGTGCCGCATCTCGTGCGCGAGAAGAAACGCCGTTAGGCTGCTACCCCGGTCGGTGGAGCCCCTTTACGGCAGCAGGTAACCGAGCTTGAGAAGACGGTCCGCGACCCAGATCATCGGCAAGCCAATGAGTGCGGTGGGGTCGTCGGTCTGGACGGATTCGAACAGGATGAAGCCGGCGCCTTCTATGCGAAAACTGCCGGCGCAGTCGTAGGGCTTGTCGTGGCGCAAATACGCGTCGGCAAGCCGCCGGTCGAAGCTTCTGAAGCGGACGGTCGTCGTATCCGTATGCTCGTAGCGCGCTCGCTCGCGGGGGTCGAGAATACAGACCGCGGTCAGAAACCGGACTGTCTTGCCCGAGGCCCGTAGCAACTGCTCGACGGCCTTTTGATGATCGCCCGGTTTGCCGAGTACCGTATCGTCTACCACGGCGAGCTGATCCGCACCGATAATCAGCGAGTCGCGAGCCGATGCGGACACCGCCTCGGCCTTCCTGCGGGCGAGCTGGGTAGCGAGTTCGGCGGGCGGCAGGCCGTCGGGATTCGTCTCATCGACGCCGGGCGATATCGCTTCGTAATCGTCCAGGAAGCGGTCCAGAAGATCGCGGCGATAGGGCGACGACGAGGCGAGGCAAATATGGCCGCTGGAGGGATTTTGCATGACGTGCACAAAACGGGGTCTGGCAAACTTGCCGCAGTGTACCGGGAATTGCGCTTCACGGGCCGATTTTTCACTGGACTCAATAGTTTGCGGGGCTTTGACTTCGCCGGCCGAGGTCACTATCATGCGCCCGCCATGGTGAGGCTCTTCACTGACGCGCACGCGCCCGACGAACTCGCAAATGCAGAGCAAGTCTTTGAAATTTCTCATGAAGTTCGAAGCTTCCCTCGCTTGAGCGAAGCGCTGGAGCGCGAGCTGCGGGCAGTGGCGACGGAAAAGCGGTGCGAATCCTGGCTGGAATCGACGGTTAGCGGCGAACTCAAATTCGCTTACGCGGGAGAGTGGGGCGGTGAGATTGGCGCCCAACTGTCCGTTTCGGCCACAGTTCCGGCGGTTTGTCAGCGTTGCCTCGAGGTGTTCGAGCTGCCGCTTGCGGCCGATCAGTCGTTATTGCTGACCGAAGATGCCTCGGCGGTTCGGGAAGGCTACGAGACCTGGGAGCTGGATCGGGACAGTGTGAAGCCGCTGGACCTGGTCGACGAAACGCTGGTGATGGCAATGCCGTTTGCGGCGAGACATGCAGATCTCGCGGAGTGCGCTGCGAGGGTGGAGACAACGCCCGCCCGATCGGATACGGTGCGGCCGTTTGCGGACCTCAAGGCGCAGATGGCGGCAAAGAAGGATTCGCCCTGAAAAATGCCGGGCGGGGAAGATGCGGACCGGAAAGAGTAAACGGTTCTGCGCAGAATTGGTCGACAATGACTGACCGGGAAGATCGTAAAGGCCCGCACGAGCGATGCCGGCCCGGAAGTTTGATATCGGCAATGAAACATAGCGACAGCGGTAGTGGCCGCTGTCCGTATTTGGAGAATAAACATGGCTGTTCAAAAGAGTCGCAGAACACCGTCGACGCGCGGTATGCGTCGTGGCCACGATAAACTGAAAAAGCCGGCCGTTTCGGTCGATCCGACCAGCGGCGAGACGCATTTGCGCCATCGCGTCACGCCCGACGGTTTCTACCGCGGCGAGCAGGTCATTGCTCAGCCCGATTTCGACGACGACGACGAATAGACCCTTCTCGAGCGCCCGTCCCTGGAGTTAGCAGGGCCTAAGGCGGGTCACGCAGAATGGGCGACCGTTCCGTAATAGCGCTGGATGCCATGAGCGGCGACCTCGGTCCCGAGGTGGTCGTTCGCGCGGCTGTTGCTTCGCTGGCCAAACACGGCGATCTCGAACTGCTGCTGGTAGGCCGGCCCGACGAACTCGAGCCCTTGCTCGAAGCACATGCGGGCGGCAGCCAGCGCTTGCGTATGGTTGCGGCGAGCGAAGTCGTCGCCATGTCGGAAGCTCCGACCGACGCGCTGCGGCGCAAGAAAGATTCTTCGATGCGTGTCGCTATCGATCTCGTCAAGGCGGGCGACGCCGCGGCATGCGTTAGCGCCGGCAATACCGGCGCGCTCATGGCGACGTCGAAGTTTGTCCTCAAGATGCTGCCGGGTATCGACCGGCCGGCGATTCTCGCCGAACTGCCTTCTATCGAAGGCTCGCTCTACATGCTCGATCTCGGCGCCAACACCGTGTGTACGGCCGATCACCTGTTTCAGTTTGCCGTTATGGGCTCCATCGTCGCATCCGATCTGAGCGGCGTTGCGAACCCGCGCGTGGCTTTGCTGAACATAGGCGCCGAAGACACCAAGGGTAACGATATGGTGAAAGAGGCTGCGGCTATCCTCGAGACGAGTTCTCTGAACTACACGGGTTTTATCGAAGGCAACGAGCTTTTTCGCGGGCGCGCCGAAGTTGTCGTAACGGACGGCTTTACCGGCAACGTCGCGCTCAAGTCGATGGAAGGTATGGCGGCGATGACGCGCTTCTACCTCAAGCGTGCGTTTACCCGCAGCTGGCTGGCGAAACTGCAGGCAGTACTTGCAGCGCCGGTCCTGAAACAACTTGCAAGCGATACCGATTCGCGGCGCTACAACGGAGCGACACTCGCAGGGCTTAATGGTATCGTAATAAAGAGTCACGGCAGCGCCGACGAGATTGCGTTTCAACACGCTATCGATACTGCGGTTGTCGAAGTCGAAAACCAGTTGCCGGTGCAGATCGGCAAACTGCTTCGGAAGGAAGCCGCATGATCTACTCACGCGTTGCAGGAACGGGGCGTTACCTGCCCGAGAAGATGTTGACCAATTTCGACCTCGAGAAGATGGTCGACACGAGCGACGAGTGGATACGGACGCGCACCGGCGTCGAGCGGCGGCATATCGCCGCGGACGATCAGGCCGTATCGGATCTTTGCGTCGAAGCGTCGAAGCGTGCGATCGAGAGCGCCGGCGTGGACGTAAGCAGCATCGACATGGTCGTTGTCGGCACTACGACGCCCGACACCTTTTTTCCCAATGTTGCGACCCTCATTCAACACCGCCTCGGCATTCCCGCGTGTCCCGCGCTCGGGATGGAGGCGGCCTGCACGGGCTTCATTTACGCGTTGTCGACGGCCGACAAGTTCATTCGCGCCGGCGAATCCCGCTGTGCACTGGTCGTCGGAGCGGAGTGTCTGTCACGTCTGGTCGACTGGACCGACCGCAATACCTGCGTGTTGTTCGGTGACGGTGCGGGCGCGGTGATTCTCGAGGCCTCGGACGAAGCCGGAATTATTTCGACGCACCTTGGCGCAGACGGCCAGTATCGCGACCTCTTGTACTATCCCGCCGGACCGTCCAAGGATCTGGACAAGATCGGCACGCCGGAGGCAGCGATCATGATGACCGGTAACGAGGTGTTCAAGGTTGCGGTCAAGACCCTGGGCAACGTCGCGAGCGAAGCACTCGAGGCAAACGATATCGACCAGTCCGAACTCGACTGGCTGGTACCGCATCAGGCCAACATACGCATTATGCAGGCCACGGCAAAGCGGCTTGGCCTGCCGATGGAAAAGGTCATACAGACGGTTCAGGATCACGGCAACACGTCCGCGGCCTCGGTACCCATGGCGCTCGATGTCGGCGTACGCGACGGACGTATTCAGCGCGGTCAGCTGGTGCTGATGGAGGCCTTCGGCGGCGGCTTTACCTGGGGCTCCGCGTTAATGCGCTACTAAGCGCCCGGCGGCGGCTTCGAAGCCGCTGCTCATGGACCGCCCGCGCTTTCGTGTAGCGCAATGCGATTGCCTTCGCTGTCCCCGATTTCCGCAACGAAGCCGAGTTCCCCCAGCGACTTTTTGGCATACAGTAGTTCCGCGCCGGCATTCTCCGCCCGCGCGAGCACGGCGTCGATACTGTCGACCGAGAAATACAGCACGGCTCCCGCCTTTCCGGGCACGTAAACGTCGCCTTTCGCCAGGGCGCCCGAAGCGCCGGGCAGGCCGTCGCCCGCCGGAAACAAGGCCATGTCGTAACCGTCGATTTGCTGGCGTTCGAGCGTCAGTGCGAACACGCTTTCGTAAAAAGCAATCGCCCGCGTCATGTCGGATACGGGAATTTCGAAATAGCCGACCGGATTACCGCTGTGGCTCATCGTGTCCTGCTCCCCGGTCAGGCCCGCGCAGCCCGTGGCGACGAAGGCAACGGCAAACACGAGTGCGGAACGCTGCAGAAGCGATCGCGCACGAACTACCACAGCGACTTTTTCTGCTCACGGCGCGTGCGTCGCTTCATGCGCTGGTGTAGCTGCTGGCGCCGCCGGTCGAGTCGGTCTCTGCGGATCGCCGGATCCACCGCCTTGCCGTCGTCGCGATCGAAATCGTCACGAAAGCGGCAGTAATCTTCGTAAGCCTCGCGGACGTGCAGCAGTTCGCGTTTGACGAGTTCCAGGATGATCACGTCGTCGAGGTAACCTATGACGGGAATATCGTCGGCCAGCAGATCCTCCGGGTCGCCGAAATACACGAACGTGGCGAGCAGATGCTCCCGGTCTGCGAGCGGCAGCTGCCATTCGTCGTCCTGCAGCATACTGATCATCATGTCGATCTGCGGCAGTCGCTGGGCAACGAAGTCCGGTAAAGGTTCGTTCCTGCGGATCTCCGTCATTACGTCGCGTATCGCCTCGATGATTTCGGCTTCCTCAGCGTCCCGCACGGCTTCGCGCGCCTGTCTCAGGGCGCTGCGAAAATAGCTGAGATCCTTGTCAGTGAGTTCGAATGCGAGTTTCAGTCCCATAACATCTTGCCGCTCCCCAGGGTGAGGACACACTACCTAGGCCGCAATGCAGCGTCAATTTCGAGAGATAGCTCATTGAATGCGGTAGAATCCGCTGCTTAACTTGGGTGAAATACATGCAACCTGTACTCGTCATCGGCAACAAGAACTACTCGTCCTGGTCGCTGCGCGCATGGCTGGTGCTGCGCGAAGCCGGTATCGAGTTCACCGAACGGCGTATCGTGCTGGACGTAGCCGATACTCAGAGCGAACTTCAGTCTCTGGGAGCGGCCTCGCGAGTGCCGGTGCTTACGCTCGACGGACAAACCATCTGGGATTCGCTGGCTATCGCGGAAGCCGTGAACGATCGCTGGCCGGATCAGGGCTTATGGCCCGCCGACCGGAAAGCGCGTGCACACGCCCGTTCCGTCAGCGCGGAAATGCACGCGGGTTTCGATGCGCTGCGCGGGCAGATGCCGATGAACTGTCGCGCCATGGGCCGTAAGGTCGAGCTGACCGATCCCCTCGCCGCCGATATCGACCGGGTCATCGCGATATGGTCCGACTGTTATCAGCAATACGGCGGCGACTGGCTGTTTGGAACTTTCTCGATAGCCGATGCCATGTACGCACCGGTGGTCCTGCGATTCAGGACCTATGGTATTAATCTGCCGCAGTCCGCTTCCCATTATCCAAAGCGTCTGCTCAAGAGCCGCGCCATGCAGGAGTGGCTCGCGGCGGCGGAGTGCGAATCCGAAGTCATCGTACGCGAGGAGCTGGGTCAGTGAATTATCGTTTGTTGCTGCTTGTCCTGCTGCCGCTGTCCGTGCGTGCGGAAATTTACGAACTGCCGCCCGAAGGCGTCGACGTCGTAGGCAGCGTTGCGACCGTCGAAGTCGGTTACGACGACACCCTGATAGATATTGCGCGCCGACACGGGCTCGGCTATCACGATATCGTGCGGGCGAACCCCGACGTGAACGTCTGGTTGCCGGGGGAGGGCACGCGTGTCGTGCTGCCCACGCAATTTGTCCTGCCGTCGGGACCGCGCAAGGGCCTGGTGCTAAACCTGGCCGAGTACCGCATGTACTATTACCCGGAGCCAAAGCCGGGCGAAACCGCCTACGTGATGACATATCCAATGAGCATTGGCCGGATGGATTGGGAAACACCTCTGGGCATGACTTCGGTCGTCGCCAAGGCCGTCGATCCGGCCTGGTATCCACCGGCTTCGGTGCATCAGGAGCGCATCGACGAAGGCCGTGAGCCGCTGCCGCGGGTTGTGCCGCCCGGACCCGACAATCCCCTGGGCACGCGCGCAATGCGTTTGGGTCTGCCCGGCTATCTCATTCACGGCACCAACCGGCCTGCAGGCGTGGGCATGCGCGTAACGCATGGCTGCATTCGCATGTTTCCCGAGGACATAGAGTTTCTGTTCGGACACGTCGCGCTCAAGACGCCGGTCCGCATCGTCAACGAGCCGGTAAAGATCGGCTGGGACGGCGAAGCGCTGGTCATGGAAGCGCACCCGGTGCTCGAAAACGAACCGGATGTGACGCGCGACGAACCCGGCGGCGAGGCACACGTCGAAACGACCGTAGCCGATACGGAGCAGAGCGACGACGCGCAAACGTCGCCGAAGAGCGCGTTGACCTACGTTACCGAGCGGTTTGTGGATGCAACCCGTTCGCGCCAGGCGCTGCTCGACTGGGCTCGTGTAGAAACGCTAGTCGTCGCGGCAAACGGCGTACCGATGGCTGTCGGTTCCAGCACCGGCGACGCACAGACCTCGCTGCCTGCATCGTCACCGCTGCCGGTCTCGACAGAGGCGCATGCGGACTTGTAGTCGCGCTGCGTTTCCTCAGTTAAAAAAACAGTACAAAAAAATGCAAAAAAAACGCCGCGACAAGCGCGGCGTTCTTAAAGCGTAATCGTAGCGTTGTTACGCGCTTCGATGCCTTACTTGGACATAGACTTCTGGAACATACGCTCCATGGCTTCTTTGTTGGCATCGCAGCATGCCTGCGCTTCGCTGGCAGCCGACAGAGCGCGATCCGCGGTGCTTTGTGCACTGGAAGCGGCTTGAGCGGCACGGTCAGCGGCGGCGCGAGCAGCTTCAGCAGCAGATGCTGCAGCAGCGGCGTCCGCGGCGGCTGCTTCTGCGGTGGCGCGGACTTCGTCGAGTCCGGTCGTAGCACAGCCTGAAGCCAGGCCAAGAGTAAGCAGCAAAGCGCTGACTTTCAAAGCGGTTCTTTTCATTTTCAGAAGTTCCTCTGTTAGGAATTAACGGCAGGCGCATTATTTCCCAAATGCCCGGTACCTGCAACGAAAACGCCTGTTTTTATTGTAATTTGTCGGGCTTTCGCGACAGATCGGCTATTTCCGGGGCTATCGTGGTGCAACCGGCCTCAAGTCACGGCTGAAACTGTTGGTGAAACGGCCGCAGCAGGCCCACTAGCTGAAGTAATAGTATGCCAGCACGTAGGCGGACAGCAGAACGGCAATCCACAGGGCCGTTAGCCCGATAGTCCAGGAGCGCGCGAAATAGCCCCGTTCACCGTCCGTGGTTCGCCGGTCTGCGCCGAGCAGATTGCGGGCGAGCTTGTCCAGTTCGCGGCGCAGCGATTCGAGCATCTCACGTATGCCCGCGCCGGTATCCGCGAGCCCTCGTCCAAGCAGCGCCATGGCGCGCGAAAGACCGACCCGCCATACCCAGTCGGTATCGAGGCTGATCGTTTCGGTGCGCCGCATGAGCGGCAGCAAGAGGAAAAACGCGAGACCGCTGAACAGCAGCAGCTGCAGATAGAACAGGACTTTGCCGGGCGTGTAGGCCTGGTAGTCGACCGGGTACGGCAGGAACTCGTAAAATACGTTCGGAAAAATACCGATCAGCAGGCACAGAGCCGAGAACAGCACCATTGCGGCGCCCATGTTCCAGGGCGCGTCCTTGGGGCGCAGCCCGGAGTCTTTCTGGAAAAACACGAACCACGGAAACTTGATGCCGGCGTGCAGGAAAACACCCGCGGAGGCGGCGGCCAACAGCATGTACACCCAGGCCAGTCCGTCGTTTGCGGCCGCCTGAGAAATCATCGTTTTGGTGGTAAAGCCGGACGTGAGCGGAAAACCGGAAATCGCCAGCGCGCCAATGATGCCGCAGACAGCGGTCAGCGGCATGGTTCTGAACAGGCCGCCGACTTCGGTGCACTTGTTCATCCCGGTGCGGTAGACCACGACACCCGCGCTCATGAACAGCAGCGCTTTGTAAATGATGTGTGCAAACGCATGCGCCGCGGCGCCGTTTAGCGCCATCTCCGTGCCGATGCCGACCGCGGTGACCATGAAGCCGACCTGATTGACGACCGAATACGCGAGGATGCGGCGAATGTCGTTTTCGAGCAGGGCGTAGATGATCCCGTACATGACCATGTACAGGCCAATGCCGATCAGCACTGGCTCGCCCGGGAACAGCATGATGAGCGCCAGCACGGCGGTCTTGGTAGTGAAAGCCGAAAGAAACACCGACCCGGTCGGGCTCGACTCCGGATACGAATCGGCGAGCCAGGCAGAGACGGGCGGCGCTGCCGCGTTGATCAGAATGCCGATCAGGATCATCCAGGTATCGAAATTGGTGGCCAGCATGGGCTGAATGTCGATCGAGCCCGTGTGTACTACGACACCCTCGATGCCCACCTTGAGAATCACGCCGCCAAGCAGGTGCATGATGACGTAGCGAATACCGGCACGCCGTGCATTCTCGGTGCCGCCGCACCAGACGACTACCGTCGAGAACAGCGCCATGAGTTCCCAGAACAGGAACAGCGTTATCAGGTCGCCCGCGAAACAGACGCCAATGGCGCCAGCGGCGTAGGCGTAGGCGGCGGCGAGTTCCCACCACTTGGCGGTCCGGTAGGCATACAGCCCGCCGGCAAACGCCATGAGCGCGAAGACCGTCGCGAACAGTCTCCTGAGCGCGCTGCCTTCCACGATCTCGAGGCGGTAGTCGAGGAACGGCAGCGTCGCGGATACGCCGTCCGGAACCTGCCATACGAGCCACAGGGTCAGCAGCGGTGCCGCGAAAATGACGGCCGTGCGAAGTCCGCCCTTCAGAGGGCCGATCAGGAGAGCGGCGGCAACCAGGATCAGCGCGGGAGGAAACAGCTCAGTCATCGTGCCGGCCCCGCCGATAGTAGTCTTCGCCGCGTTTCAGCAAGGGGCCGAGCACCTTGGCCAACAGCACCATCGCAACGCAGGCAAGGAAGCCGTAAGCCGCACCGAAGCCGAGCCAGGCGTCTACGCCGAAGTAGCCTTTGACCTTGATCGAGAGCTGCAGCAGTACCGTGAGCGCAAGCACGGCGGCGGAAATCTGCCACAGCCGCCTTATCGTGGCGGGCCGCACGAGCCAGTGGTCGGAATCGGGGGCCTTGTTCATTGCATGCCGCTCGTAAGCTGCCGCTCCAGTTCCAGGGCGGGTGCGTTAAAGAAGAAGAACAGCAGCGTCAACGCTGCGGTAATAGTGAGTGCAAGTACGGCCGCGAACGGCGCTTCGCCGTGCTCTTTGGCCGGCGGCGTGTCCTCTTCCATGAACCAGGCCATGTAGACGACCGGCAGGAAATAGGCGGCGTTGAGCGCCGTGGACAGAATGATCGTTGCCAGGGCCACGTAGTTGTCGGCTTCGAAAGCGCCGGCCAGTATGTACCACTTCGAAACGAAGCCGCCGGTCGGCGGCACGCCGATCATGCTGAGCGCGCCGATGGTGAATGCCGCCATGGTCCAGGGCATGCGCCGGCCTATGCCCTTGAGCTGCGACAACTCGGTCTTTTGCGCGGCGACGTAGATTGCGCCGGCGGCGAAGAACAGCGTGATTTTGCCGAATGCGTGGGCGACGATATGAATGGCCGCGCCGATCTCGGCGAGCGGTTTCAGGATGGCCGCGGCCATGACGACGTAAGAAAGCTGGGCGATCGTGGAGTAGGCCAGCATGCGTTTGATGTTGGTCTGCCGGAGTGCGACGACGCTGGCCGCGATGATCGTAAACGCCGCCGCATACAGCATGAAGCCGCTCGACGGCTCGGCGAACAGGAAGTCGACGCCGAAGATGTACACAACCACCTTCGTTATCGTAAACACGCCGGCCTTGACGACCGCGACGGCGTGCAGCAATGCGCTGACCGGCGTGGGTGCAACCATGGCGGCCGGCAGCCAGCGGTGCACCGGCATGACGGCGGCCTTGCCGACGCCGAACAGGTACAGGAACAGCAGCAGCCCGACGGCCGGACCCGCAAGCTTGCCTTCTATGATGCCGCCGACCGTAAACTGACCGGTGCCGGCCGCTACGTAGGTCCAGATGATGGCGGGCAGCAGCAAACCGATCGACGTCGTCAGCAGCACGCCCAGATACACGCGTGCCGAGCGTATCGTGTCGCGATCGCCTTTGTGCGCGACCAGCGGGTATGTGGACAGCGTCAGGACTTCGTAGAACAGGAACAGCGTGAACAGGTTGTCGGCAAACGCGATACCAAGTGCCGCGAACAGGGCAATGGCAAAGAAGGCGTAAAACCGCGTCTGATTCTTTTCGTTGTTGCCGCGCATGTAGCCGATCGAATAGATCGAGTTGACGATCCACAGCGACGATGCCAGCGCGGCGAACAGCATGCCCAGCGGCTCGACGCTAAACGCAATATCGATGCCCGGCACTACCGTGCCGAAGACGAAGCCAGGGCGCGCGCCGTCGAGAACCGGGGGCATCAGGCTCCAGACCGTGATCGCCAGCAGGCTTGCGGTCAGCAGCGTGACGGCTTCGCGCAGATTGTCGTTGATGCGGCCGGCGAGCACGATACACAGCGCGCCCGCCAGCGGCAGGAGCAGCGCCAGGGCAATGAGGGTGCTGTCGCTCATAATACGTGCGCCAGAAGAATGTCGGCGGCCCGGGTGGCAAGTTCAACCGGAGCTTCCGGGCGAATGCCGAAGTAGATATTCATGACGGCGACGGTCCAGAGCACGGCGATCAGCAAGGGCGGCGCCTGCCCCGCGCCGCCTTCGGCCTGTTCGGCTTCGCCGAAGCTGGCCGCTTCGACTATCTTCCAGACGTACACGACGGCCATTAGCGAGCCCGCGACGATGACCAGTAGAGAAACGATACCCAGCGTGCCGTGATCCAGCACCGCCGTGATCAGATACCACTTACTGACGAAGCCGGCCGTACCCGGGATACCGATCAGGCTGAGGCCGCAAACGACGAGTGCGCCGAAGGTCCAGGGCATGGCGCGTGCGAGTCCCCCGAGTTGCTTGAGCTCGATGCTGCGGCCCGCGGCGGCAATCGCGGCAACCGCAAGAAACAGACCGCACTTCGCGAGCGCGTGGTTGAACATGTGGAGTATGCCCGCGCTGAGTCCAGCGATGGTCACGAGGCTTGCACCGAGCATGATATAACCGACTTGCGCAACCGACGAGAAGGCCAGCAGGCGCTTCAGATGCCCCTCGAACATCGCAACGCCGGAGGCGACGAGTATGGCGAGCAACGCGAGCGGCAGCATGAACATGGAAAACTGTACATTGTGTTCGGCAAGGTTGCCCTGGAACACAAAGAAGTCGAAGCGCAACAGCACGTACAGCGCCACCTTGGTGCCGCAAGCTGCGAGAAACGCCGTCACGGCGTGCGGCGCGTAGGTATAAGCGTTGGGCAGCCAGACGTGCAGCGGGAATACTGCGGCCTTGAGAGCGAGGCCGACGGTTATGAAACCCGCGGCAACGAGAATGGGGTCCAGGTCCGTGACGTTGGCGAGCCGCGCTTCCATGTCGGCGAGATTCAGCGTGCCCGTCATCATGTAGATCAGGCCGACACCGATCAGGTAGAACGTGGCGCCGATCGTGCCCATGATCAGGTACTTGAAAACCGATGGCAGCGCGCGGCGATCAGGGCCGCCCGCAATGATGATGTAGCCGGCCAGCGAGGAAATTTCCATGAAGACGAAGATGTTGAACGCGTCGGCCGACGCGGCAATACCCGACAGTCCGGCAAGGGACAGGAGCCAGGCGGCGTAGAACAGCGGCTGGCGTTCGGTTTCTATATCGGCGTCGACGCTCTTGCGGCTGCCCAGCAACACGAGCGTAGAGGCACCGGTGACCAGCAGCAGGATGACTGCACCGAACGCATCGATACCGAGTGCTATGCCATACGGCGCGGACCAGGAGCCCATCGCGTAGGTGAAGGTCCGGCCATCCATTACGCTGGCGGCCATGCTGAGGGCAATCGCAAAGGACATGGCGCTCGCCGCCGTGGTCGCAGCCCATGCAGTGCCGCGCGGCTTCAGCAGGACAACGAGCGGCGCGGTGAGTAGCGGCACTACCACGAGCAGTGCCGGAAGATGGTCGAGAACGAGATTCACGAGCTGTGATCCTCCTCAAGGATCACGGACTCTTCGATGCTGCCGTAGGCCTCCTTTATACGCACGACCAGTGCAAGTCCCATTGCCGTCATCGAGACGCCCACGACGATGGCCGTCAGTATCAGGACCTGCGGCAGCGGATTCGAGTAGAGCTGTCCCTCGACACCTTCCTTGATAATCGGCGCCGTTCCGCCTTCGATCTTGTCCATCGTGATGTACATCAGGAAAACCGCCGACTGGAAGATCGCAAGCCCGAGCAGTTTCTTGATCAGGTTGCCTTTGGCGATCACGGCATAAAAGCCGATGACGAGCACGACGGCGAACACCCAGTAGTTGAAATAGCCTAAGAGTTCCATCAGCTCGCCTCGCGGGCCGCGAAGGCGTGAAAGATCGACAGCAGCGAGCCGCAGACCGTAATGCCCACGCCGGCTTCGATCAGGATGATGCCAATCTGCTGGCCGACTACGGGATTACTGGCGAGTACCGAGTAGTCGAGGAAGTTGCCGCCGAGCAGAATGCCCGCGACACCGACCAGCGTGTACAGCAGCGCACCGCCAACCACCATGCCGAGCAACACCCGTCTCGGCAACGCGCGCAGCGCGTTGGTTTCGCCTTCGAGCAGCGCGTAGAGGATCACGCCCGTCGCAATGATGGCGCCGGCCTGAAAGCCGCCGCCGGGCCCGTACTCGCCGTGGAACTGAACGTACAGCCCGAATAGCACGATAAACGGCACGAGCAGTCGGCCAACGACCTTGGGAATCAAGTGGTGCTTGAGGCCAATGGATTCGGCGTCGGCCTCTTTGCTGCGGTCGCGAATGCCGCCGGCGCTCAGTACGAACAGCACGCCTATGCAGGCTGCGAACACGACAAAAACCTCGCCGAGCGTGTCGTAGCCGCGGAATGTGCCGAGCACGGCGGTGACGACGTTTGGAATACCAATGAGCTCGGGGGTTTGTTCGAGATACCACGGGGCTACGTGCTGATGTACCGGCGCGTCCGGGTCGCCCAGGCGGGGTTTGTCGAAGGTAGCCCAGATCATGACCATAGCCAGCACGGTGACGACGGCCAGCGCCGCGAAACGGCCCTTCGGAGAGACCGCCGCTTGCTCGCTCTGCGCCGTCAGCGCCAGGGCGCCGAGAAAAATTACGGTGGTAATGCCGGCGCCAATGGCCGCTTCGGTGAGCGCAACGTCGGCGGCGTCGAGGATAAAAAAGTTTGCCGCCATGAGCAGGCTGAAGATGGACATGAGCATGACGGCGACAAACAGGTTTTCGGTGCGTACGACCGCAACCGCCGTGACGACCAGCATCGTGAGCAGAAAGACGCCAAAAACAACGACGATCATGCTTGTGATTCCGTTTTTGTGTTGTCCGCCTTGGCTTCCTTTGCGTCCGGGCGCATGCCGGAGAGCAGGGCGGCGTTGGCGATCGCGTACGACGCGGTGGGGCCGGTCAGCAGCAGGAACACCAGGATTGCCAGAAGCTTGATCGTGGCGAGCGACAGGCCGGCCTGCAGCATGATGCCGCTCAGGACGAGAATCGACGCCATCGTATCCGTAAGGCTTGCCGCATGCATGCGCGTGTAGATGTTCGGCAGGCGCAGTGCGCCAATGCCGCCGATCAGCACGAACAACCCGCCGCTGGTCATGAGGATCCAGCTCAAAATGTCGAGCGCGGTTTCCACCTTAAGAGTCTCCCCCGGTCTGTGCGTCCGTTCGCGAGCGGCTTTGGAAAAACTCCAGTACCGCAAGGACGCCGACGAAGTTGATCAATGCATAGGTGAGCGCAAGATCGAGAAAGTCGGGGCGGCCATAGAGAAACGCAATGACCGACAGGAGCAGCACCGTTTTGGTGCCGAAAACGTTGGCGGCCAGGACACGGTCGTACACGCTGGGCCCGAGGATGGCACGAACCAGGGCAAGGCCCATCGTGACGAGAATGGCGACCGAGACAGCTAAGTACATATCTAGTGATCCGTAATGGCGGCGGCGCGGCGGTCTGCTTCGCCCTGCAGAATGTCGTCTGCGGCCTCTTTGGTTAAGCAGTGCACCTTGAGGCCGCCCTGGTAGACGTCGAGCGTGACGGTGCCCGGTGACAGGGTAATGGCATTGCCCAGTATTACCTGGCCTATCGGCCCTTTACAGATCGTCTTGAAGTCCACGACGGTTGGGCTGATCGGCAGTTTCGGGTCGAGCACGATGCGCGCGACGGCAAAACTCGATTTGGCGATTTCGACGAGCAGCCAGCCCCAGAAACGCGGCAGGCGCAGGACCGTGCTCAAGGGGGAGGTTTCCTCGAACGCGCCGATACGCTGCGCGAGCCACAGGCACAGGACTAGCGACAAGGCGCCGAGCCCGAGCAGCAGCGGTTTGTAGAGTCCGGACCACAGCAGCCAGGCGGCGGCGAGGAAAGATCCGAGCAGCAGGATACGCAGTGTCTTGTTGGCAGATTGAGTCTGCATGGTGTCCCGGTTTGTTGTGCTTGTTGAGAGACGGCCGCGCCGTAGTGTGCGGGAATCCCGATGCTCCCGCCAGTTGGAGCGGTGCCCGGCTGCCGTTGTTTGTAGTGGTTGACTATCCTGCGGCAACGGGTTCGAAGCCGTTGCGAATATTACGACATTTATTTGGCGTAGTGTATTTTCCCGGGCGCCGTTGCCTGCGGGCGTCTGCCCGGCATCCGCCGGGTGCCGTCATAAAGAGGCCCGGCTGACCGAAGCCGTGGCAGTCCTGCCACCCTGCCGTCGAACGATTCCGGCAGATACCGAAACGTCCAGGGCCGTTTGCATTGTCCCGAGCCTTTCGGCCGGCCGCTTGCGCTCTGCGGTTTACTGTATATAATCCCAGATACTGTGCATCTATACAGGACCTGCTCAAATGCAAGAACTGACCCCCAGACAAACGCAAATTCTCGAATTAATTCAGGACTTTATTGCAGAAACCGGCATGCCGCCCACGCGTGCGGAAATCGCCAGGGAGCTGGGTTTCAAATCGGCCAACGCGGCTGAGGAGCATTTGCGCGCATTGAAACGAAAAGGGGTGCTGGAGCTTGTGCCCGGCGCGTCGCGCGGTATCCGGCTCAAGGATTCCCTGCGTGAGCAAATCGGTTTGCCGCTCGTTGGCCGGGTCGCGGCCGGTAATCCCATCCTCGCCCAGGAAAACATCGAGGCTCACTATCGCCTCGATCCCGCCCTGTTCGATCCGAAACCGCATTACCTCTTGCGGGTACACGGCATGAGTATGCGCGATGCCGGTATTCTCGACGGCGATCTCGTGGCGGTGCACCGCACGCCGGAAGTCCGCAGCCGGCAGATCATCGTTGCGCGGCTCGACGACGAGGTGACGGTGAAGCGTTACCGGCAGGATGGCCGCATGGTCTGGCTGCTGCCTGAAAACGACGAGTTCGAGCCCATTGAGGTGGATCTTGCGGAGCAGGCGCTGGTGATAGAGGGCGTCGTGGTGGGAGTTATCCGCGACGGCATGCTGCTGCACTAGGCTTAGCAGGCCCTGCCGCCGTTCCTGGTGCGAATTAACTCTAATGTCGGGAGATCCATCTGCGCTGGACGCACTGCTCGAGAATCCGCGCGTCTGGCGCGGCCATAATCAGGCGCGCGCGACCGCCGGCTTATCCAGCGGCTATCCGGCGCTGGACCGGTGTCTTCCCGGCGGCGGCTGGCCGGTGCATAGTCTGAGCGAAATCCTGCTCGAAAATTACGGTATAGGCGAACTCGAGCTGCTTATGCCGGCTTTGGCAAGCCTTGCAGGCGTTGCCGCCGCCTCGCAGACCGGTGCGGAAAGCAATAACGCGGTAAATCACGAGCAGCCGGGCTGGATTGCCTGGATAGCACCGCCGTTTCAACCGTATCCACCGGCACTCGAACAATGGCGCATCGATCTGTCGCGTTTGTTGATCGTGCATCCGCGTAATGCGGACGAAGTACTCTGGTCGGCCGAACAGGCTTTGTCGTCCGGCACCTGTGGGGCAGTACTACTGTGGTCGGCGCAATTGGACGATCAGTCCGGCCGCCGTTTACAGCTTGCCGCGGAAAAGGCGCGGAGCTGGGCCGTGGCGTTCCGTCCGCTGCGGGCGCGGCATGAGCCGTCCGCGGCGGCCTTGCGCATTGCGCTCGAAGCCGGCGCAGAAGGTACGGATCTGTCGATCCTCAAAAGCCGCGGCGGCCGGCCGGCCGTTCTGAAGCGTTTTTTCAAGCCCGACGCGCAGGCCCTAAGCAGGCACTACGCGCATAGCGCTGACAGGCCCTGAGTTGCGTCGCACGCGCAAACAGCCTGCGATTCAGTGGGAGGACGGGCCGACGCCGGCATCCGCCAGGACAGCTATCGTTACGCGTGCCCCGAATACCACGCAGTATCACCTGCCGCTGGAGGCGGCGCTGCCGGCTGGCCGGTCTCCGGATGCCCGCGCGCCTGAGTCCGGGCAGCTGTGGTTTTGCGTGTATTTGCCGGAGCTGCCGCTCGAGGCAATACCTGTAGCGCAAGCTGAGTCTGGCGGTGCGCGCGTATTGTTCGAAGAGCAGCGGGGTATTCAGCGCGTACTGCTGGCGGACCCGTCAGCCCGTGCGGCCGGTATTGCAGCAGGCCAGTCCGCGAATGCGGCGCTGGCGCTTAAGCCCGACATAGAGCTCATAGAGCGCAGCAAACTATGCGAGCAGCAGGCGCTCGAGACGCTGGCATGCTGGCTCGAACGCTTTTCGTCACGCGTTTCAATCGCCGGTCCTGATGTCCTCGTGTTGGAAATAGCCGGCAGCCTGCGCCTGTTTGGCGGCCTGCGTGCTTTGCGGCGGCAAATTGCGCAAGGCCTGGATGCACAGAGGTTTACGGCAGGCCTTGCGATTGCGCCAACGCCGCTGAGCGCCACCTGGCTTGCGCGTGACGGGCGGCGCGCCTGTATTCGTAATGCCGCCAACCTAATGCCTGCGTTGCGAGGTTTGTCGCTGTATTGCCTGGATTGGCCGGTTGCGACTTGCAGGGCGCTCAAGGGCATGGGCATTCAAAATCTGGGCGACTGTTTTCGTTTACCGCGCGAAGGTTTGGTGCGGAGGTTTGGCAGCCGCTTGCTCATGCAGCTCGATCAGGCCGTTGGCCGTTTGCCGGATCCGCGTACGGTCTGGCGGGCGCCCGAGCGGTTTTCCGCGCTCCACGATATGACCGCCGAACAGAGTGACCGCGATCTGCTGCTGGCTATTTGCCGGTCGCTGCTCGAACGGCATGAGCGCTTTTTGCTCATGCGGCAGCAGGGGACCCAGCAGATTCAGCTTAAGCTTTTTCATTTGCGGGCGGCGGCGACCGTGCTGTCTGTTGGCGGCGCGGATGTCGAACGTTCGGCAGAGCACTGGTTCGATCTTTTAAAGATCCGTTTTGAGCAATTCAGATTACCCGAGCCGGTTATTGCGGTGCGTCTGGAAGGCGGGCAGCCGCGGCTGCTCGGGGGGCGCAGCGCTGGCTTCGAATTCGGCCGCCGGCCGGTCCGCAGCGTGACTTATTCGATGCGGCAGCTGGCGGAGCGGCTGACGGCACGTATGGGCGAGGAGGCGGTGTACGGCGTTCGGACTCTGGCTGAGCACCGTCCGCAGTGTGCCTGGCGCAGAGAGACGGCGCTGGCGGAGTCGTCACATGCACAGGGGGCGCCCGTCCTGCTGCAACGTCCGCTGTGGCTGCTGCCCGAACCCGAAGTACTGAGCGTGCGCGAGGGACACCCCTGGTACGAGGGGCCGCTGCACTTGCTGTCGGGCCCGGAGCGGCTCGAAACCGGCTGGTGGGATAGCGATGGTATTTCCCGCGACTATTACCGGGCGCGTAATCCACGTGGATTGACGCTCTGGGTATTCCGTGTGCGTGAGCGGCGGGCGGATTCCGAGAGCTGGTACCTGCAGGGTTACTTCGGCTGACGATGGCGCGGAGTCTGCCCGGGTACGCGGAACTGCACGCGCTCAGCAACTTCACGTTCTTGCGCGGCGCTTCGCACCCTGAAGAACTCGTCGCAACGGCGGCAGCGCTTGGCTACAGTGCGATCGCGATCACGGACGAATGTTCGTTGTCAGGTATCGTACGCGCGCACGTGGCCGCAAAAGAGCAGGCCATCAAGCTCATCGTCGGCACGGAACTCAAACTCGACAGCGGCCGCAAGCTGATTCTGCTGGCGCAGAGCCGGCGGGGCTACGCCGCCCTGTGCCGTCTCATTACGGCCGCGCGTCGTGCTGCCGACAAGGGACAGTATGCCGTGACGCGGCAGGCGTTCGACGACGGCGTGCCGGACTGTCTTGCGGTTTGGGTGCCTGACGTCGACCTGAGTCTCGGCGTTGAAGATCACTGGCTGCGTGAATGTTTTCGGGGCCGCCTGTGGATTGCAGTGGAGCTTCTGGCCGACGGCCGCCAGGATGAGCGGCTGGCTCGTTTGCAGGAGATCGGGCAACGGCTGAAGCTACCGCTGGTAGCCGCCGGTGACGTGCATATGCATCGCCGCGGGCGGCGCATCCTGCAAGACACGCTGACCGCCATTCGCGAACGCACGACGATTCACCGGGCGGGCTATTGCCTGTATCCCAACGGCGAGCGGCATTTGCGCAGCCGCGAAACCCTGGCGTCGATATACCCTGACGAACTGCTGCAGGAGAGCGTGCGTATGGCGGCGCAAATCGAATTTTCTCTGGACGAACTGCGCTACGAATATCCGGATGAAATTGTGCCCGCCGGCGAGACGCCGGCAAGCTACCTTCGCAAGCTGACTTGCGAGGGTATGCAAAGACGCTGGCCTGACGGTGTTCCCGAACGTGTAACAAAGCTTGTCGAACACGAACTCGAATTGATCGCGGAGCTGAATTACGAGCCGTATTTTCTGACGGTATACGACATCGTGGCGTACGCCCGGTCGCAGAATATTCTGTGCCAGGGCCGTGGTTCGGCGGCTAATTCCGCCGTGTGTTTTTGCCTTGGGATAACGGAAGTAGACCCGGGGCGAATGGCGATGCTGGTCGAGCGCTTTATTTCGAAAGAGCGTAACGAACCGCCGGATATCGATGTCGACTTCGAGCATGAACGCCGCGAGGAAGTCATCCAGTACGTCTATGCGAAGTACGGCAGGCAACGCGCGGCGCTGGCCGCGACCGTCATTACTTATCGTCCGAGAAGTGCGCTTCGCGACGTGGGTAAAGCACTGGGTTTGAGCGATCTGCAGCTTAGCCGGCTGTCGCGTTCCATGCAGTGGTGGGACGGTAACCGGGTAGAGCCCAGCCGGATTCTCGAGGCGGGCCTCGACCCGGAAAGCCCGATCGTCAGGCGGCTGCTGTACCTGGTGGGAGAACTGGTTGGTTTCCCGCGGCATTTATCGCAGCACGTGGGCGGTTTTGTTATTTCCAACGGCCCTTTGTCCGAGCTGGTGCCGATCGAAAACGCCTCGATGCCGGAGCGTACGGTCATCCAGTGGGAAAAAAACGATCTCGAAGATCTGGGGTTGCTGAAGGTCGACGTGCTGGGGCTCGGTATGCTCACGGCCATTCGCCGCAGCTTCGATCTGATTCGGGCGTTTACCGGCCGGGATTACTCGCTGGCCAGTGTGCCGGCGGAGGATCGACAAGTTTACGACATGATTTGCGCAGCGGACACGATGGGCGTGTTCCAGATCGAGTCTCGTGCGCAAATGTCGATGTTGCCGCGGCTCAAGCCGCGTAACTATTACGATCTCGTCATAGAGGTGGCCATCGTCCGGCCAGGGCCTATTCAGGGCAATATGGTGCACCCGTATCTGCGCCGCCGGAACGGCGACGAACCCGTGGAGTATCCGAGCGACGAAGTCAAAGACGTTCTTAAACGTACGCTGGGTATACCGATCTTTCAGGAGCAGGTCATGGCGCTGGCGGTCGTGGCAGCCGGGTTTACGCCGGGCGAGGCGGACAGCCTGCGGCGTGCAATGGCTGCCTGGAAGCGCCGCGGCGGTCTGGGGCCGTTTGAAGACAAGCTGATCAACGGCATGCGCGAGCGCGGCTACAGCGCAGAGTTCGCGCAGCAGATTTTTCTTCAAATTCAGGGTTTCGGCGACTACGGTTTTCCCGAGTCGCATTCGGCAAGCTTTGCTCTGCTGGTGTATGTGTCCTGCTGGCTGAAGCGCTACTATCCGGCGGCATTTACCTGTGCCTTGCTCAACAGTCAGCCGATGGGTTTCTACTCGCCCTCGCAGTTGCTGCAGGATTTGCGCCGCCACAGTGTGCAAGTGCGCCCGATCGACATCAACGAGAGCGGCTGGGACTGCAGTCTCGAGCGAACCGATACGGGTGAGGCATGTCTGCGGCTGGGCTTTCGGATGCTCAAGGGTTTGCACGAGCAGGCTGCCGATCGTGTTGTGGAAGCACGGATGGCAGGGCCGTATACCGGCATGCAGGAACTGCTCGAACGGGCAAAGCTCGAGCGCCGCGAACTCGATCTGTTAGCGTCGGCAGGCGCATTGAAGAGCGTCGCCGGTCACCGGCACGTGACGCGCTGGCAGGTGAGCGGCGTCGAGCCGCCTACGCCGTTGTTCGCGTCCATGCAGCGTTACGAAGCGACGCCAATGCTGTCGAAGCCGACGGAAGGACAGGACATCGTGGCGGATTATCAGACGACGGGTCTGTCGCTGGGCCGGCACCCGCTCGCGTTGCTCAGAAGCCGCCTGGATCGCTACGGCTACCGGCGTGCAGCGGATCTGCCGGGCCTCGTCACTGGCCAGCCCGTGTGCGTGGCGGGCCTTGCCGTTACCAGGCAGCGGCCCGGTACCGCAAGCGGAGTCACGTTCGTCACGATCGAGGACGAAACGGGCTGCGTGAATCTGGTGGTATGGAAGGCGCTGGCGGAGCGGTTTCGGGCGGCTTTGTTGAATGCGAGCCTGCTAGGCGTTCGCGGTGAGCTGCAGATCGAGGGCAAAGTCATCCACGTCATTGCGCGGGAGTTGCTCGATCACTCGGCAATGTTGGGCGAACTTAGTGTTCGCTCACGTGACTTTCGTTAGGGTTAACGAGCCCTGGCTTAACTGCGCGGCGTTGTTACCGGCCGCAAACAGCCGGCCGCTACAAATCTTCGTCGAGATTGAAATTGTAGGTACTGTCGAGATCCTTCGACTCGTTGTGTTCCTCGAGACGTTTGCGGATTCTCTTGCGCCGTTCGACATCGTCCTTCGGAGCGGCGTCGAGCTTGGCTACCAATTCCTCAACGTTGACCTCGGCCGTCATTTCGGCGGCACCGTCGTCTTCGTCGACCACGGCGTCTTCATCAACTTCAGGTTCGTCAACGATTTCGGCGACTTCGTCGTCGATGTCGTTGTTGCGATCACCCGGTTCTGTATTCATTGCAGCATGCTCCGTGCAATAAAAACGTTCGCAAATACCGGCGATAAGACCGGACTGACGCTTATATACCGTGAATACACCGGTCCCGCAAGATACGAAGTTCAAAAAAGCCAACGACGTATCGTTGCGGCCGCCCGCCAATGCGGCCGTGCCTTGAATCGCTGCTTGCCGAAGGCGTGTCAGGCGATCAGATTGTTGAGTTCGAAGATGGGTAATAGAATCGCGAAAACGATCATCAGCACGACAAAACCCATGATCACGACGAGCAGCGGCTGCAGGATGCCGAGCAGGGCGGCTATAAGCCCGTCGACTTCGCGTTCCATGCCTGCGGCGGACCGCGATAACATTTCCTCGAGCCGGCCGCCCGCCTCGCCGCTCGAAATCATGTGTATGACCATAGGCGGGAAGAGCTTGCTGGCCGCAAGCGACTTGGCGATCGAGGCGCCTTCGCGGACCCGCAGAGATGCCTCGGTCACGGCGTCGCGCATCGGCAGATTCTCGATGACCTCGGCCGAGATTTTCATGCCTTCGAGCACCGGGACGCCGCTGCCGGCGAGGATGCTGAAGGTTCTCGAGAAACGTGCGGTGTTGATGCCGCGAGTCAGCTTCGAGATCAGCGGCAGCCTGAGCAGAAAGCGATGGTATTTTCTTCGCGGCCCCTCTTTCTTGAGGAGCCGCCGTGTGCCGAACACAACAAGCGCGGTGACGACGAGAATGCCGGGCCAGTAGTCACGCATAAAATCGCTTGCGGCAATCAGACCGCGGGTCAGCGCCGGCAGTTCGACCGCCGTGTTCTGAAACACGCCGACAATCTTGGGCACCACGGTCGCCAGCATGAAGGCGATGATCGCAATGGCGAAACAAACGAGCGCAATCGGATAGATCATTGCGTTCGAAATGCGCTGGCGTAGCTCCTGGCGTGCCTCGGTGTAGTCGGCGAGGCGCTCGAGTACGACGTCCAGATGTCCCGACTGCTCGCCGGCGGCAACCGTGGAGCGGTATAGATCGGGAAACGCCTGCGGAAAGTCTCCGAGCCCGTCAGCCAGCGTGTGGCCTTCCATGACCTTGGCGCGAACGCCGAGCAGGGTGCTTTTGGTGCGCGGCGTTTCGCTTTGTTGCGAAACGGCCAGCAGGGCTTCCTCGAGCGGCAGTCCGGACTGGGACAAGGATGCGAGCTGGCGCGTGACGAGTGCGAGTTCGCCCGCGGACATACCGCGGCGGACGCTAAAGCCGCCGCGATCGTCGACCGATTTTTCCACGACCTCCGACACTTCCATGGGCACCAGACTGCGGTCGCGCAGAAGCTGACGGACGTGCTTTGGCGTGTCGCCCTCGATCAGGCCTTTCGACTGTTTGCCGGACTGATCGAGCGCCTTGTATTCGAACGCACCCATCAGTTACTCCCGGTCCCAGGTACTCCGGGGAGCACGTAGCGTGCTGCTCGCGGCGCTCTAATCTTCACGGGTGACGCGGAGTACTTCTTCGAGGGTTGTGCTGCCCTCGAGCACACGGCGGCGGCCGTCAGCGCGTATGCTTGGTCCGGAGAGCCTTGCATGACGCTCGAGCTGCTGCTCGGAGACGCCGTCGTGGATCATGCCGCGCATGGCTTCGTCGACGGCAATCAGCTCATAGATGCCGGTCCGGCCGATAAAGCCGCCGCCAGGGGTTTCGGCCGGGCGATACAGGGTAGGGGGATTAGCCGGGTCGACGCCGAGCATGCTGCACTCGTATTCCGTGGCTGTGTACGGGATCTTCGTGTCGTCGTCGAGAACGCGGACCAGGCGCTGGGCGAGTACTCCAATGAGGCTCGAGGACAGCAGAAACGGCTCCACGCCCATGTCGCGCAAACGCGTAACGGCGCCGGAGGCCGTGTTGGTGTGCAGCGTCGACAGTACGAGGTGCCCCGTAAGACTGGCCTGTACCGCAATTTCCGCGGTCTCGAGATCGCGGATCTCGCCAACCATCACCACGTCCGGGTCCTGCCTCAGGATCGCGCGCAGGCCGCGGGCAAAGGTCATCTCCACCTTCGTGTTGACCTGTGTCTGGCCAATCCCGTCGATGAAATATTCGATCGGATCCTCGACGGTCATGATATTGCGGCTGTTGTCGTTGATCCGTTCTAGCGCGGCGTACAGTGTGGTCGTCTTGCCGGAGCCCGTCGGGCCGGTCACGAGAATAATGCCGTGCGGCTTGTGAATGAGACTGTCCATCTTCTCGAGCGACGTGGGATCCATGCCCAGCGAAGTGAGATCCAGCCGGCCTGCCTGCTTGTCGAGCAGTCGTAGCACGACTCGTTCGCCGTGCCCGGACGGCAGGGTCGATACGCGCACGTCGACCGCGCGGCCGGCAATCCTTAGGGAAATCCGGCCGTCCTGCGGCAGGCGCTTTTCGGCGATGTCGAGCTTCGACATGACCTTGATACGCGATACGACAAGCGGCGCGAGCGCCCGCCGCGTTTTGAGTACTTCGCGGAGCACGCCGTCCACACGGAAGCGCACGCTGAGCCGGTTCTCGTAAGTCTCGATGTGCACGTCCGACGCGTTTTCCTTGACCGCCTCGGTCAGCACCGCGTTGATGAAGCGGATGATCGGTGCATCGTCGGCGCTCTCGAGCAGATCCGACGGCTCCTGCAATTCCTGGGCAACCTGGGTCAGGTCGAGATCTTCGTTGAGCCCGTCGACCATCTGCATGGCTTTCTGCGAGCCCTGCTCGTACGACGCCTGCAGCAGCGCGTCGAACTCATCGGCTCTAACCCGCGTAAGCGTCATCGGCAGACCCGCGAAACGCCGTACTTCGGCGAGGCTGACCGGGCTTGCGTCACCCCGGTAGACCGTGTCCGCCGTGCCGTCGGCAATCGCGCGAATCAGCACGCCGTGACGTTTCGCGAATGCAAACGGCAGTACGCGAACGGTTTCGGTATCGGCTTCGAGCGACAGTTCTTCCGTAACCGCAGGCCCGCTATCGACCTCGAGAGAGAGCTCTTCGACCAGGATGTCCGAATCGGTCGCCATTAGCGCTGCGGCTCGCCTTCGTCGCCGGACGAATTGGTAATCGACCCATTATCGCTCGACCCATTGTCATTCGACCCATTGTCATTCGACCCATCGGCATCCGGCGTATCGGTAAGGTCTTCCAGCGGCGGAATGCTGGAGCGCTCGAGCCCGGGCATGAGCTGCACGTCCGAGCCGCGCTGACTTTCGATCAGCTCTTCGGCGTAGCGGTACTTGCTGTTGGTCTCGGTCGCGATACTTCTCTTGTCCCGCAGGATTTTCGTGCGTATGAACACGAGCAGGTTGGTTTTGGTGAGTTCCGTCCTGCGCGCGCGGAACAGGTTGCCGAGTACGGGGATGCTGCCGAGCACGGGTACGCGCTGCTCGCTTTCTCTCAGTTCGTCCTGAATCAGACCGCCCAGGACGAGAATCTGGCCGTCGTCGACGATAACCGTGGTTTCGATGGTGCGCTGATTCGTGATCAGATCGACGGCGCCTTGCGAAGACTGAGCAATCCCCGAGATTTCCTGCTTGATATCGAGCAGCAGCGAATTGCCTTCGTTAATCTGCGGCGTAATGACCAGCTCGAGGCCAACCTGTTCGCGGTTGACGGTCTGGAACGGATTGACCGCGCCGCCGTTGCCGCCGCCCGCGTTGGAAAAGGAACCGGTTACGAACGGCACTTCCTGGCCTACGTTTAGCGTCGCCTCTTCGTTGTCCGTCGTCACGACCGAGGGTGTGGAGAGAATGTTGGTATCCGCATCGCCGCGCAGCGCCCGCAGTACCGCGGCAAAGCTGACGCCCGAGTCGCTCAGCCGGCCCACGCCGAGTGATACGCCTTCGCCGATCAGGCTGGCGGGGTTGGTCGTGCCGTCGCCTTCGAGCGCACCGGCAAGCTGCACGACGCCCGAGCCGAAGCTCGGAAAGTTGGTCGTGGCGATCGGCGCGTCCGTGCCCGAGCCCTCGACGGCCCAGGTCACGCCGAGTTCGGCCGTTTTGTCGACCGTTACCTCGACGACGATGGCCTCGACCAGCACCTGCGCGCGGCGAATGTCGAGCTTATCTACCACGGTCATCATGGAGCGCATGATCTTCGGCGGGGCGTTGACGATGAGAGCGTTGGTCTGGGTATCGGCCCACACGTTCACCTGTTCGTTCGGATTGCCGCCCGCGGCGCCCGCAGCCCCGGCCGCGCCGCCGGCCGCCGCTCCCGCGTACTGCTGCTGCAGTTTGGTCGCCAGTTCTTCCGAGTCGGCATAGTGCAGATAGCGTACCTGCGTATCGCCGCCTTCGTCGAGCGGCGTATCCAAATGGGCCACGAGCGCGCGCAGCCGCAGACGGCCGTTCTTGTCGCCGCTAATGAGAATGCTGTTGGTGCGGGCATCGGCGGCGAGGTTGGTGGTAACCGGCGCGCCGTCGGCTCGCGGTGCCTGGGTTAGCGCCGTGAGAACCCGCACGACCTCGGCGGCCGAGGCATGCTGCAGCGGCACGACTTCGATATCGTCGTCGCTCGACTGATCGATGCGGCGAATGATGCTCATCATGCGCGAGACGTTGCCGGCCCGGTCCGAAATGATCAGGATGTTCGAACCCTGATGCGCGACCATGTGGCCGTACTGCGGAATGAGCGGCCGCAGGATCGGCACGAGCGCCGTTGCACCCACGTTCTGCAGCTGTATTACCTGGGTTACGATGTCGTCGTAGCCGGCGGCGCCGGCGCTGCCGATCGCGTTGCCGTACTGACGTGCCGACGCGTTCGGAATGATCTTGATGACGTCGCCGCTGCGGACCGCGACGAGCTGATGCACTTCGAGTATGGACAGGAAGGCTTCGTAGAAGGCCTCGGGCGTCATTGGCGTGGACGACAGCATCGTGACGTTCTGCGCGTTGACACGTGGGTCGATAATATAGTTTTCCTGGGTCACGGCGCTGACGGCCTCGACGATCTCGCGGACGTCCGCTTCCTTGAAGTTTGGCGTAATCGTCGCTTCCTGCGCAGCTCCGGCATGCGCGAAGAGCAGCGCGCCAAAGAGGCTGAGGCAATTGAGTCGCTGTCGGATTCTGGCTGTTTTTGTCATTGTGTGTCTTCGTCGCTTAAGTCGAGTTGGCTGGTCTTCAGCACCAGAGCCTGTGGCTGGCCGTCGCGCTCAACGGTAACGGATACCTGTTCCGCGCTGCCCAGCGACTGAAAAATCTTCATGGCTTGAGTAGGGTCGTTCAGCGCCTGACCGTCGATGTCCCTGATCAGATCGCCCGGGCGCAGGCCCAGCGCCGCGAACTGCTGCCGGTTGCGCCCCGGGTAGACGCGGTAACCCTGTTGCTGCCCGTTCACGAAGTACGGCGTGGGCCGGATGACGTCGGCGAGCCTCGACACGTTTTGCGCGACCACCGATTGTATGCTTTGGGTATTGGCCTGAGGGCGCGCTGGCGCGCGCGCCGTGCGCCGGATGGGTGACGGCCGATCGGCGAATTCGTCCGGCAGCGTAAGGCTCGTGAGCACGCCGTTTTCGTCGAGTACGACGCGCTCTCTTTCCACGGCGTGCAGCGTGGCGCCCGCCACGACGGTGTCGCCGATCTGATAAGCCTTTTCGTTCTTGCTGGCATCCTCGATGATCGCAGCGGACAGCTCCGGGTCGGTGGCGGCGACAATTCCGGTCAGGGTCAGGTTCTGCCTGGTTTCGTCGAGTTCCTCGGGGACCGGACCGGCCGGGCCGTCGGCATCGTCCACCGGCTCCTCGGTCGCCTCACCGAACAGGTGTGCCGCGGCGATGGCCTGAACGTCGAAGCCGTCGCCCGCCGGGCTGCGCGAGACCGCCGCTCCGGCCGGAATCGCCACGGGGTCGCCGGCCGACGTGCCTGGAAACAGCGCCCAGCCAATGCGCGCAAGCTGCCAGCCCACGACGATCACGAGCAGCAGACTGAACCAGAACGGCAGGAGCCGGTTGGCGGCGGCCAGAGTGCGGGGGCCGTCACGGCTGACCAGGTCGGACCATTTTGCGGTTTTTGACATTTATCGGGGGCGCAATTACTTAGGGTTTGTAAACACTATGTGAATACACCCTGCTGGGTCTATTTTGCCGTCCAGCAAGGCGGAACGAGCGCCATGTAGTTACTCTACATAAGCGCGTGACAACGCGGCTGGGCGGCAAAATAGGCCCAGCCCTTCGGGTTGCCCGCCAAAACGCACCACTCGGCGTTGCTCGTCGCTTATTTGGATTTACCAAACTACGCTCCTCGCGCCTTGATTGGCGCGTTTTGGCGGGCAACAGGGTGTATTCACATAGTGTTTACAAACCCTAGATTATCTCCGCTTTAAACGCGGCGGGTGGATGATACGGGTTTCCGGAATTCCGTCACAAGCACGAAACGGATCAATGATTTAGCCGCAAACCGTCAATGGCTGACGGCAACGGCGCTAAATGGCTGGAATCGCTCGGGAAAGTCATTTTTTGTAACACGGGCTGAAATTGCTCCACGGAGCCCCTATATAATGACCCAGGCGCGTACGGCGCCCTGGAAAAGGCTGCGGAGCCGCAGCCTGCAACCCGCAAGACGTCGATATTGGCTTATGAGCGAAAACGAAGACAGCACCGAACACCACGACAACTACGATCTGGCGGTCGAGGAGGCAAAGCCGAAACTCAAGGAACCGCCGCTGTACCGCGTGGTCCTGATAAATGACGACTATACGCCCATGGAGTTTGTGGTCGAGATACTGCAATCGGTGTTCGGCATGGAGCGGACCCAGGCAACGCAGGTTATGCTGGAGGTGCACACCAAAGGCAAGGGCGTATGCGGGGTTTATAATTTCGACATTGCGGAAACGAAAGTGGCTCAGGTCATGGGTATCGCAAAGCAGCACCAACACCCGCTGCTCTGCACCATGGAAGAGTCCTGAATCGGAGATCTGACACTCTTATGTTATCGAGCGAACTCGAATTCTGTCTCAACGAAGCTTTTCAGCGAGCGCGTGACCAGCGTCACGAGTTCATGACTGTCGAGCACCTTCTCCTTGCGCTGCTCGACATCCCGCGCGTGCACGAGATCCTGAAGGCCTGCAACGGCAACGTGGCCGAGCTGCGCCGCCAGCTCAGCGACTTCATCGACGAGCAAACGCCGCTGCTCGCCGAAGACGACGACAACGACGTGCAGCCCACGCTCGGCTTTCAGCGCGTGCTGCAAAGGGCCGTGTTTCACGTTCAGTCCAGCGGCAAGCAGGAAGTGTCGGGCAGCAACGTGCTGGTCGCGATTTTTAGTGAGAAGCAGTCGCAGGCCGTTTATTTCCTGAACCTGCAGGACATTGCACGGCTTGATGTCGTGAACTTCATTTCGCACGGGATGCCGCAGGTCCAGGGTGAGCCCAACGAGGAAGAAGCCGAAACCGCGGACGAGCACGAAGCGGAAGCCGAGGCAACGCCGCTGGACCGGTTCGCAACCAACCTCAATGCGGCCGCCGAGGCAGGCAAGATCGATCCGCTGATCGGCCGCGAGCTCGAGATCGAGCGCACCGTGCAGATTCTCTGCCGGCGGCGCAAGAACAATCCGCTGTATGTCGGCGACGCCGGCGTAGGCAAGACCGCGCTTGCCGAGGGGCTTGCTCGCATGATCGTCGAGGAACGCGTTCCCGAGGTCCTGCGCGACAGCACCATCTACGCGCTGGACATGGGCACGCTCATTGCAGGCACCAAATACCGGGGCGATTTCGAGAAGCGCCTGAAGGGTGTTATCAAAGAAGTGAAAGACGATCCGGGAGCGATCCTCTTCATCGATGAGATACACACGGTCATCGGCGCGGGCGCGGCCTCGGGCGGCGTCATGGATGCGAGTAATCTGATCAAGCCCGTGCTCTCCAACGGGGAGATCCGCTGCATCGGCTCCACCACCTACGAAGAGTATCGCGGTATCTTCGAGAAGGATCACGCGCTCGCGCGCCGTTTCCAGAAGATCGACGTGCCCGAGCCGAGCGTGCCCGAAACGGTCGATATCCTCAAAGGCCTGAAGAGCCGCTTCGAGGAGCATCACGGCGTGATGTACGACGGCGATGCCATCGTTGCCGCGGCGGAACTCGCTGCCAAACACCTGAACGACCGGCGCCTGCCGGACAAGGCAATCGACGTCATCGACGAGGCGGGGGCGAACCTGCGGCTCAAGCCCGTTGCCGAGGCGGAGCAGCGCGTGACGGTCGAACACGTCGAGACGATCATCGCAAAAATGGCGCGCATACCCGCCAAGAGCGTATCGGCATCGGACCGGGATTCGCTGCGGACGCTGGAACGCGATCTGAAGCTTGTCATCTTCGGCCAGGACCCGGCGATTTCGGCGCTGACTTCGTCGATCAAGATGTCGCGCTCCGGGCTGCGCGAGGAAGACAAGCCCATAGGCAGCTTCCTGTTTGCAGGACCGACCGGCGTCGGCAAGACGGAAGTCACGAGGCAGCTTGCCCTGCAGATGGGCGTCGAGCTGATTCGCTTCGACATGTCCGAGTACATGGAACGGCATACCGTTTCGCGGCTGATCGGTGCGCCGCCGGGTTACGTCGGCTTCGATCAGGGTGGTTTACTGACGGAAGCCGTGACGAAGAATCCACACGCCGTCGTGCTGCTGGATGAGATCGAAAAAGCGCACCCTGAAGTCTTCAACCTGCTGCTGCAGGTTATGGATCACGGCACGCTGACGGACAACAACGGACGCAAGGCCGATTTCCGCAACGTCATTCTGGTGATGACCACCAACGCCGGCGCGCAGGAGATGAGCAGGGCATCGATCGGGTTTACCCGTCAGGATCACAGCTCCGACGGCATGGAGATCATCAAGAAATCCTTTTCGCCCGAGTTTCGCAATCGCCTCGACGCGATCATTCAGTTCGCGCCGCTCGACGTGAATTCGGTCAAGCGCGTCGTGGACAAGCTGATCGTCGAACTGGAGGCAAAGCTCGGCAGCAACAACGTCACGATCGAACTCGACGACGCCGCGCGCGACTGGATCGCCGGGCGCGGTTACGACCCGAAGATGGGCGCCCGGCCCATGGCGCGGCTGATCTCCGAGCACATCAAGCGGCCGCTCGCCGAGGAGTTGCTGTTCGGAGCGCTTGCCGATGGCGGCCACGTTCGCGTGACCGTCGACGACAACGACGATATTGAACTCAAGGCCGAGCCGGCCGTGAAAGAACTCGAGCACCTGCGAACCGACGGTTCGACATAAGCGCAGGGATGGCGCTTAAGGATGCGGCGGGATTATGTCGCCCGGAGGCGCCAGGTGGTTTGTGGGGCGGAACTAGCGCCCGCGGTAAACGATACGGCCTTTGCTAAGGTCGTAGGGCGTCAACTCGACCGTGACTTTGTCGCCGGTCAGGATACGGATGTAGTTCTTGCGCATTTTCCCGGAGATGTGTGCCGTCACCAAGTGACCGTTCTCGAGTTCGACCCGGAACGTTGTGTTGGGCAGGGTCTCGACGACCACGCCTTCCATCTGCAGGGCTTCTTCTTTCGCCAAAATGCCAGTACCTGTGTACGTGAAGGCCCGCGATTGTGCAGAAACCCCGTCCGCTTTGCAATGCGCTATTGAGCCTGATGCGCTGTCCCCGCGGCGAGTTCGCGCGCGGGATGGCGTCCTTCGGGCCAACTCGTGAACGGTTCCCGCTCCAGCGTGTTCTCGGTGACGGCGGCCGTGTAGCGGCGCCGGGACAGTAGCGTCGCCCCCAGGGTCAGCAAATGAGCGGACGCAACCTGGCAGTCGATCAGCGGGAAAGCGTTGTCTTCGAGGACGCGGCAAAGGGCCGTGAGCGCGGTTTTCGAGCCGCCGGTTTCGCGGCTGAACATCGATTCGGCGAAAAACATGCGGCCAATGGCAAGGCCGTACAAACCGCCAACCAGTTCGTCTTGCCGCCATACTTCGACGGAATGTGCCCAGCCCATGTCGTGCAGTGCGGCGTATGCGTCCCGCATGTCGGGCGTAATCCAGGTACCGGGCTGACTCCGTCGCGGCGCCGCGCAGCCGGCGATTACCGCTGCGAAGTCGGCGTTGAAGCTGAACTCCGTGACGCTGTTTCTGAGGCTGCGCAGGAAACGCCGCGACTGGTGATAGTGCGCCGGCTCGAGCACGCAGCGGGGATCGGGCGACCACCACAGTATCGGCTGGCCTGCGTCGAACCAGGGGAAGATGCCGCGCGTGTAGGCTTCGATCAGGCGCGCGGCGGATAAATCGCCGCCGGCGGCGAGCAGTCCGTCCGGTTCGGTGAGCGCGCGCTCGACGGACGGGAACGCACCGGGCGGGTCTCCAGGGCTGAGCCAGGCGATGCGGGTGTTGCTCATTCCGTATGCGGCAGACGATCGGCCTTGTAGGGGGTATGCCGATCGATCGCGTCCATGTATCGCTCTACCTGCCGTCCTTCCTGCTGCAGATAGTCCCCGACGGCGGAGAAGAATTCGGGTTGCCGCAGCCAGTGTGCCGACCACGTGTTGCGAGGAGCGAATCCGCGGCTGACCTTGTGCTCTCCCTGCGTGCCGGGCTCGAAGAGCTCGAGCCCCTTCTCGATGCAATAGTCGATGCCCTGGTAGTAACAGGTCTCGAAATGCAGCGCGTTGACCTCTTCCTCGGCGCCCCAGTAGCGGCCGTAGAGGGCGTGTGAGCCTGCGAAGAAAACGGCGGCGGCAATCATGCGTTCGCCGCGATTAGCCGCAACGACGAGAATGCTGTCGCCCTGGCTGCGGCCAATCGAACGGAAGAAGTCGAGACCGAAGTAGGGCGTCGAGCCGCGCTGCATGAAGGTAATACTGATCAGGCGGTAGACCTCGCGCCACAGCCCGTCGTCGAGATCCGCGCCGGAGTAGCGGCGATAGCGGATGCCCGCTTCGGTGACGAGCCGGCGGTCGCGGCGCGCGTTCTTGCGCTTTTTCGCGCTGAAGCCAGACAGAAAGTCGTCGAATGACGTATAGCCGCGGTTGTGCCAGTGGAACTGACAGTCTTTGCGCAGCTTGAGGCCGGCCGCTTCGAGCAGCGGCAGTTCGTCTTCTGCGGGGAACAGCACGTGCAGCGATGAGCAACCGCTGCGACTCGCGAGTTCGGTTGCGGCGGCGAGCAGCCCGGATGCAGCCTCCACATCGCTGCGATCGGCCAGCAGCAGCCGCGGGCTCGAGGCCGGCGTAAACGGGACGGCCGAGACCAGCTTGGGGTAATACTCGAGCCCGGCGCGGCGATAGGCGTCCGCCCAGGCCCAGTCGAAGACGAACTCGCCCCACGAATGCGATTTTTCGTACAGCAGCAGCGCCGCCCGCAGCGAGCCGTCGGCGGCGCGCAGACTGAGATGCCGCGGCAGCCAGCCGGTTTCCGGCGAGACGGAGCCGCTGCTCTCGGCCGCCAGCAGGAAGTCGTGCCGCAGAAACGGATAGTCGTTACCGGCTGCCCGGTTCCACTCTTCTGGGTTTATTTCAGCAATCGAGCCGTGGACGTTGACTTCCATCGCACAGGACCCCTACCGGGCTCAGGCCGCGTTCGTCTGCGGCTCCGCCGATTCGCCTTCGAGCGCATCGAGATACTTTTCGGCGTCGAGCGCGGCCATGCAGCCGGCTCCCGCCGAGGTAATGGCCTGACGGTAGATCTGATCGGCAACGTCTCCGGCCGCAAACACTCCCGCGACGCTGGTCGCAGTGGCGTCGCCGGTAATACCGGAATTGACGATGATGTAGCCGTTCTTCATGTCGAGCTGGCCGTCGAAGAGGCTGGTGTTCGGGCTGTGGCCGATCGCGATAAAGACGCCGGCGAGATCGAGATCGGCGCTTGTCTGCTCACCCTTGGTACCGCGTACGCGCAGGGCTGTGACACCGGAGTCGTCGCCCAGCACTTCGTCGACGACATGGTCCCACATGAGTTCGACCTTGCCTTCGCGCGCCTTATCGAACAGGCGATCCTGCAGAATTTTTTCGGCGCGAAGTTCGTCCCGGCGATGAACCAGCGTGACTTTCGAGGCAATGTTGGTCAGGTACAAGGCTTCCTCGACGGCGGTGTTGCCGCCGCCGACGACCGCGACGTCCTTACCGCGATAGAAAAAACCGTCGCAGGTGGCGCAGGCCGATACGCCGCGGCCCTTGAAAGCTTCTTCCGACTCGAGGCCAAGGTACTTTGCCGTCGCGCCGGTCGATATGATCAGGGCGTCACAGGTGTAGCTTGCGTAGTCCCCGACCAGGAGAAACGGGCGCTGCGACAGGTCCGCCGTATGAATGTGATCGTTGACGATTTCCGTATCGTAGCGTTCGGCGTGCGCAAGCATGCGTTGCATGAGTTCGGGACCCTGCAGACCCTCGACATCGCCCGGCCAGTTGTCGACGTCGGTCGTCGTCATGAGCTGGCCGCCCTGTTCGACGCCCGTAATCATGACGGGATTCAGGTTCGCGCGCGCGGCGTAGACGGCGGCGGAGTAGCCGGCCGGTCCGGATCCAAGGATCAGCACGCGGCAATGTTTGGGGTCACTCATGTATACTTTGTCCTTTGAATTTTTAACAGCCGTTCAGCTTGCCGCTGGTAGCCTCTTCCGTATCGCTTGGCGGGTAGAGACTGCACAATGCGTCCGGGCTGACCGGATTCAAGTCGCGCGGGCCTCGATACTTCGCTGGGCGCCAAGTGTACAAGCTCCGGGCGGCGGGAGAATGAACTTTACCGGCGAGCCGGAGCATCCGACAATCGCTGCGTTACCGCAACTCCGCCGCAGGCTGCGAGACGCATTTCCACCTCATTTTCCCTCAACATCAATCCACTTTTATGTATTAGAATCAGGTTATTATCGAGATATTCCTGAAATCGTCTGAAGATGCCAAGAGCCCGTAAAACCGCCGAACCCACAGCAGCGCTGTCTGCGCCCGTCAGCCGTGCGCTGCGCGAGGGCGCGCTGTACATCTTCGGCGCCCTGGCCTTGATCCTGTGGTTCGCGCTGTTCACCTACAGTCCGGACGATCCCGGCTTTTCCCGGGCGACGGCAAGCGGCAACGTCAGTAACGGCGTCGGCCGGGTCGGCGCGCTGACCGCGGACTTCCTGTTCAATTTCTTCGGTCTGCCGGCTTATCTGTTCACGGTCATGGTCTTTTACCTTGGCTGGATGCTGTATCGCGAGCACAAGACGCGCCAGCCGCTTACGCGCACCGACTTTGCGCTGCGCTTTGCGGGTTTTCTGCTGACGCTGGTTACGAGCTGTGCCCTTGCGACGCTGCATTTTTCGCCGGCGGGCTTCAACGAGACGGCGGGCGGCATTGTCGGCCAGCTTGTCGGGCTCGAACTCGAAGGCGTCATGAAGCTTCTCGGCGCTAGCGTGTTGCTGTTCTTCGTTTGGGTGGCGGCGATATCCCTGTTCCTGGGCATTTCCTGGCTCGCCGTGATGGACGGTATCGGCCGGACTTGCCTGGCGGCGTTCGAGAAGTTCAGGGCGCGTTTCTCCGAGTGGCGCGACCAGGCGCGGGACCGGCGCGAACTGAGACAGCAGCAGGCGCTGCGCGCGGCCGACGTGCAGCAGATCGAAAAGAAGCGCAAAGCCGTCAAATCGCGGCCGCGCATCGAGCCCGTCATTCCGATGCTGGAGACGAGCGCGCGGGCCGAGAAGGAGCGGCAGGTGCCCCTGTTCGAGCCGGCGGCCGCCGGCGAACTGCCGCCGCTGTCGCTGCTGGACGATCCGCCGACGCAAGCGTCGGGCTACTCGCCGGATACGCTGGAAGCGATGTCGCGACTGGTGGAGCTCAAGCTGCGCGATTTTGGCGTCGAGGTCGAGGTGAAATCCGTATCGCCCGGCCCCGTGATCACGCGTTTCGAGCTGGATCCCGCGCCCGGCGTGAAGGTCAGCCAGATCGCCAATCTCGCCAAGGACCTGGCGCGCTCGCTGTCCGTGGTTAGCGTGCGGGTGGTGGAGGTCATCCCGGGCAAGTCGTTTGTGGGACTCGAGATCCCCAACGAAGACAGGCAACTCGTCACTCTCGGCGAAATTCTCAAGTCCGAGGCTTACGACAAGCTGGGCTCTCCGATTACCCTGGCGCTCGGCAAGGACATTGGCGGCAACTCGGTGGTTGCCGATCTCGCGCGTATGCCGCATTTGCTAATAGCGGGCACCACGGGTTCGGGTAAGTCCGTCGGCATCAACGCAATGATTCTGTCGATACTCTACAAGGCTCAGGCGGAGCAGGTCCGGCTGATCATGATCGACCCCAAGATGCTCGAGCTCAGCGTGTACGAGGGTATACCGCATCTGCTGTGCCCGGTCGTGACGGACATGAAAGAGGCGGCAAACTCCCTGCGCTGGTGCGTGGCGGAAATGGATCGCCGCTATCAGCTCATGGCGGCGCTCGGAGTACGCAATATCGGCGGCTACAACCGCAAGGTGCGCGAGGCCGAGGAGGCCGGCGAGGCCATCAAGGATCCGACCTTTTCGCCGCCGCCGTTCGAGGATCCGGAAAAACCTTTCGAGCATCCGACGCTTGGGCCGCTGCCGTTTATCGTCGTCGTGATCGACGAGTTGGCCGACATGATGATGATCGTCGGCAAGAAAGTGGAGGAGCTGATCGCCCGCCTGGCGCAGAAAGCACGGGCTTCGGGTATCCACATGATCCTGGCCACGCAGCGGCCGTCGGTGGATGTGATTACCGGTCTCATCAAGGCGAACGTGCCAACCCGTATCGCGTTTCAGGTATCGGCCAAGGTCGATTCGCGCACGATCCTCGATCAGATGGGCGCCGAAACCCTTCTGGGCCATGGCGACATGCTGTATTTGCCGCCCGGGACGTCGTTGCCGGTCCGGGTGCACGGCGCCTTCGTCGCGGATCATGAGGTCCATTCCGTGGTCAAAAACCTGAAGCGCGCAGGTGCACCGGTCTATATTGATGAAATTGTCGAGGGCCCGCAGAGTCCAACTCCGGGACTGACGGGACTGGATCAGCCAGCCGGCGAGGGCGCCGACGCTGAGCAGGACCCGCTGTACGACCAGGCCGTGCAGGTCGTCATGGAGACCCGCAAGGCGTCGATTTCCGGCGTTCAAAGGCGTCTCAAGATCGGCTACAACCGCGCCGCGCGCATGGTCGAGTCGATGGAGGCCGCGGGTCTGGTCGGACCGCTGCAGTCGAACGGTTCCAGAGAGATTCTGGTGCCGCAGCCCGCTGATGAATCTTGAGGAGTCGTTCGTGCGCCAAGTTCTTGCCTGTCTGGTCATACTGAGTGTCGCCGCGCTTGCCCCGGCGCTCGCTGACGACGCCGCCGATGGTGAGGCGCTGCTGCAGCGTTTCCTCGACGAAGTGGAAACTCTGGAGGGCAGTTTCGAACAGTCGGTGATCGACGCGGATGGGGGGGTACTGGACGTATCCAGCGGCAGCCTGAAAATCGCCCGGCCCGGCCGCTTTCGCTGGGGTACCGCGGAGCCGTACGAACAATGGCTGATTGCCGACGGCCGCAACGTCTGGAGCTACGACGTCGATCTCGCGCAGGTAACTGTGAAGCCGCAGAGCGATGCGCTTAGCAACACACCCGCGCTCCTGTTGGGCGGCGGTGCCGACGCGCTCGACGAGTTTGTCGTAGATGGTACGTCGAGCGACAGCGCCATTACCTGGGTACGGCTAACGCCTCGCGACACTAGCAGCGGTTTCCGGCGCGTGGAGCTGGGTTTCTCCGGCGGCGAACTTGCCCGGATGGTGTTTCTCGACAATCTGGAGCAACAGACGGTCGTCATACTGTCCGGTCTCACGGTGAATGGCGCCGTCAAGGATTCCGAGTTCGAATTCGTCGTTCCCGACGATGTCGACGTCGTCGGTACACCAGCCGTCGCCAGCGCGCCTTGATGCCGGAATAATGCTCGAACTCCGCTACGTCCGCGTCTGGCGCGGTTTAAGTCTTGCTCTGCTTATGTTCGTGTTGGCCGCGACGCTCATGCCCGCGATCTGGTTCTGGTCTGACCGCGTGCGTTTGTCGTCCTGGGTCGGCGGTATCGACAAGTGGGCGCACTTTTTTGCCTTCCTGTTTCTCGCCATGTGGTTCTCGGGACTGTACCGGGTGCGGAATTACTGGCGGGTTGCCCTGGGTCTGCTGGCGTTCGGCATACTGATCGAGCTTTGTCAGCGGGCCGTCGGTTATCGCTCGGCCGAGTGGATGGACGTAGTCGCCGACGCACTCGGCATACTCGTGGGCCTGAGTCTCGGCTGGCTCGGACTCGGAGGCTGGTGCCGCGGGTTCGAAGCCTGGTGGCTCCGGCGCCGCGAGCCGTCCCCTTGAATGATCTCTTCGCCGCCAGCGACGAGCCGGTTCGCCCTCTAGCCGATCGCGTAAGACCTGCGTCGCTCGAGGCGTTTGCCGGGCAGGCCCATCTGGTCGGTTCCGGGCAGCCGCTTGGGCATGCAATCGAGTCGGGCCGGCTGCATTCCATGATTCTGTGGGGCCCGCCCGGTACCGGCAAGACGACGCTTGCCAGAATGCTCGCACAGTCGGGTGACATGCACTTCATCGCGCTGTCGGCCGTCATGGCCGGCGTCAAAGACGTCCGCAGCGCCGTAGCCGAGGCAGAGCAGGTTCGCGCGGGCGGCGGCCGCCGAACCGTGCTGTTCCTGGACGAAGTGCACCGCTTCAGCAAGTCCCAGCAGGACGCGTTTCTGCCGTTCGTCGAGGACGGCACGCTGCTGTTCATTGGCGCCACCACCGAAAACCCGTCTTTCGAACTCAACAAGGCGCTGCTGTCGCGGGCCCGCGTATACGTGCTGCGTGCACTCGACTCCAATGCGATTGTGCACATCCTGAACACGGCGCTCGAATCGCCGGAAGGTCTGGCCGGCCGCTACACGATCGAGCCGGCCGCAATGGAGCTGATCGCCGAGGCGGCGGACGGGGATGCGCGGCGTGCTCTGAACCTTCTGGAGCTGGCGGCGGATCTCACGCCCTCGCAAACCATCGAGCTGGCTACCGCGCGCGAAGTTGCGGCCGGAACTCAGCGGCGCTTCGACAAGTCGGGCGACCTGTTCTACGAACAGATTTCGGCGCTGCACAAGTCGGTGCGCGGATCCGCCCCTGACGCCGCGCTGTATTGGCTTGCGCGTATGCTGGATGGCGGCTGCGATCCCTTGTACGTGGCCCGGCGGATGGTGCGCGTCGCGTCGGAGGACATCGGCAATGCGGATCCGCGTGCCCTGCGCCTTGCGCTGGATGCGTGGGAGGTCGTAGAGCGGCTGGGTGCTCCCGAGGGCGAACTCGCCCTGGCGCAGTGCGTGGCCTATCTGGCGGCCGTGCCGAAGAGTAACGCCGTATACACGGCGTTCAAGGAGGCTCAGGAAGATGCGGTCAAACGCGGTTCGCTCGACGTGCCCATGCATCTGCGCAACGCGCCGACGTCGCTGATGCGCGAGCTCGGCCACGGCGAGGGCTATCGCTACGCGCACGACGAAAGCGACGGTTACGCTGCCGGAGTAAACTACTTTCCCGATGCCATGCCGCCCACAAGGTATTATCATCCGGCTCCGCGCGGCCTCGAATCGCGAATTGGCGAATGGCTCGAAGCGCTGCGGCGGCGGGACCAACAAACACAGCGGAACAACGACGATGATTGACCCCAAGGCGCTCAGAACCGCGACGGCGGATGTGCAAGCGAACCTCGCGCGGCGGGGTTTCGACTTCGATGCCGATGCCTACCTGAAGCTCGAAGAACAGCGCAAGACTTTGCAGGTGGAAACCGAGACGCTGCAGAGCGAGCGCAACGCTCACGCAAAACGCATTGGCCAGGCAAAAGCCAAGGGCGAGGATATCGAGCCGCTGCTGGCATCGGTCAACACGCTCGGCGAGCGCCTGGGCGCCGCGGAGGAAAAACTCAAACGCGTACGGCAATCGCTGCGCGACCTGGAGCTGGGTCTGCCGAATCTGCTTGCGGCCGACGTGCCGGACGGAGCAAGCGAAGACGACAACGTCGAGCTGCGCCGCTGGGGCGAGCCGCCCGCATTCGATTTCGAACCCGCCGATCACGTGGCGATAGGCGAACGGCTCGGTCTGCTCGACTTCGACGCCGCGGCGAGCATGTCGGGTGCGCGCTTCACGGTCATGCGCGGCGAACTCGCGCGCCTGCACCGCGCGCTGATTCAGTTCATGCTGGACGTGCAAACCCGCGAGCACGGCTACGAAGAGGCCTACGTCCCTTATCTCGTGCACGATACGGCGCTGTTAGGCACGGGCCAGCTGCCTAAATTCGCGGCTGATCAGTTCAAGACCGACGCGGACACGCCCTTGTACCTGATTCCGACGGCGGAAGTGCCGCTGACGAATCTCGCGCGCGACGCGATCTTCAAGGCCGACGAGTTGCCGCAGCGGCTCACCGCGCATACGCCGTGTTTCCGCTCGGAGGCCGGTTCTCACGGCCAGGACACACGGGGCATGATCCGCCAGCATCAGTTCGAGAAGGTGGAACTCGTGCAGCTCGTGCATGCTGAGGATTCGCCGGCTGCGCTCGAAGAGCTCACGGGTCACGCGGAGACGGTGCTCAAGCGTCTGGAGCTGCCGTACCGGGTGGTTACTCTATGTGCCGGCGACACGGGTTTTGGCGCGACCAAAACCTACGATATCGAGGTCTGGCTGCCGGGACAGGGCAAGTACCGCGAAATTTCGAGCTGCAGCAACTACGGCGACTTTCAGGCCCGGCGACTGAAGGCGCGGGTGCGCAGCGCCGACACCGGCAAGCCCGAGCTAATTCATACGCTGAACGGCTCCGGCGTTGCCGCCGGCCGCGCGCTGGTCGCCGTGCTCGAGAACTACCAGCTTCAGGACGGCGGTGTGCGCGTACCGGACGTACTGCAGCCCTTCATGGGCGGTGTAAGCCGTATCGGGTAAGCGAAACGCCAACGAGTAGTTGGCCGGACCGCGAGTCTTAGGTCTGGGATTCCGAGATGATCAGGCGAAACGTTTTTGCGGCCTGAGGGTCCTGAGGACAAAGTGAAATCGCTTCGAATTCGATTTCCCCTGCCTGGAGCGCGCGAATTCTCATGTAGCGACCGTCGTAATCCGACTCGATCGTCCTGGCATTTTCCAACCAGCTGATTTCCCTAATCCGCAACGGTACGCCGCTGACAAATTTGCCGTCGTAATCAAACGCATCCAGGTGAATCTGATCCAGCGTGATTTCGTCGCCAACCGAGATAGACAGAGAGTCTTGCCCCTGCAAGGTCACCGGGCTGCTCTTGGATTCGCAAAGAGGGGCGAGAGTCCGTTCGGCAATTGAACGCCCACCGCTGAGTGTTCCTCCTGCATACTGCGACGAGTACATTTCAGCAATACGCTCCTCGCCGTTCAGCACGATGCCAAACGACATTAGCGTGTAGTCTCCCGTCCGCGCCATGTTACCGAGTGCCGCCGGAATCGCCTCGGTAAGGGATGTGCCCGATCCGTAGGGCGAGTCGCAGTAATCGTCGACAGCGGCGTAGAAGTCATCGCGGTGCAAACTGGCCAGCAGTCCGTCCCGATAGTTCGAACGCATTGCCTGAATGGCATAATGCGCCCTGGAAACGATTTCGCAGTCTCCGCCTACGCAGGGATGCCTTTCCTTGACGGCCTGTTGAATACGTTTGCTGAAAAAATTGAGTCGTTGATTTGAGGTAATCATAGCTGTGCCAGTCATCCAGCCAATCAGAAACGACCGTCTTTCTGCGTCCGACCAGGAGAGATAGTCGTCACAACTTGCGTAGGCACCGTTTCCGGCGAGCAGACCAATCAGAAGCGACAGCACTACGCGGATTGAAAATTTTTGCCGACATATATGCATGATCCTGTCACCGTCGCAATCGCCGTCAGTCCAGTCAAGGAACTGCGTACAGGGATTAAGCCCTGCATCTTGATACCGCAGTGTCAGCCGCCTGGAGCGACGATGATTACTGCCGAAACCAATTCGTTCTGGTGAGGAACGCTGTCGCGTTAGAGCTTGTTGGCCGTTAAGCGGTTTGTCATTGCCGACCTAGGCAAGGGCGCCTACCAGGGCAGGCGGTATCCCTCCGCGTGCCAGAAGCCGCCGGATGTCTCCAGCGAGAGTTCGTCGATACGCTCGATGAGTCCGCGCGCCGCGTCGGCCGGGGCTATACCTCTGCCGCCGGTCATGTCGGTGGCGACGAGTCCGGGATGCAGCAGAGCGACCGCGATGCCCTTCGGCCGCAGATCGTGGCTCAGGTTGACGCCGATCTGGTTCACGGCCGTCTTCGATGTCCGGTAGCCGTAGTTGTTGCCGGAGCCGTTGTCCTCGATCGAACCCACGCGGCTCGAAACGATCGCCAGCTTGCTGCCGGATTCGAGTCTGTCGAGAAGTCCTTTGGCGACGCGCAGCGGCCCCAGCGCGTTGACCCGGAACTGTTCCAGCATGTCGTCGAAATCGAGCGTATCCAGCGTATCGCTGCGCAGTATTCCGGCGTTGTTGAGCAACACGTCGATCGACTCGTTGCCGAGTTCGGAACGGAGTCGCTCGATGCCGCTGTCGCTCGTAACGTCGACGCCGTCAACGACGCGGATGCCGAGTTCATCGAGTTCCGGCTGGCGTTGGCGGCAGACGCCGGTAACGGAGTCTCCGCGCGCCGTGTACTGACGAACCAGCTGCAGGCCAATACCCCGGTTGCAGCCCGTTATGACAATGTGTGCCATCGAATATCCTTAGCTCAAGTCGTGTGGTGTTCGTGTGATTCGCGTCCGCTTTCGAGCAGCTCGCTGTAATAGAGCGGATTCCAGTTCCGGCGGAGAAGGCTCCGCAGATCTTCCCCGAGTTCGAGTTCGAAATCGCGAGGATGAATGGAAAAGCGTACGGGCGCGTCGCCGAGCGAGAGGTTGAGGCGATTCCATACCCGGCAGGCGAATGCACGCAGCGCGGTGTCGGCCTCGAAGCCGATCATCGGCAAGCGCAGAAAGCGTTGGGCGCGTGTGTCGTAAATCCCGTACAGCGTCTCGTAGCAGTCGTACGGCAATGCATCGAGATCCGCCCGCTTTGCGGCGCCCATGGCCCATGCCGGAGGGACGTACAGCGCCGGCGCCGGCAGTCCCTGCGCGGCAAACCAAGCGTGACAGTCTTGCATGAGCGCAACCACGCCGCTACGGCCAAGAGCGAGATGCTCGGCGACGTTGCGCGATATGAACAGGCTGTGCAGCCGATGCCGCAAATTGCGAATGCTCCGAATGCGATGTTGCCAGCCATGGCCCGCAAGATCGGCCCCTCTGCGCCGCAGCCCATCCAGCCGCTGGAGTGTAGATTCGTCCCAGCCCGTATCGGGAACCACCAGCAGCGTCAGTTTGCGAATGCCGCGGCTATGCAGCTTCTCGGCAATGGCTTCGGTCGCGTCCAGCGTTGCCGGCATAACGTCGTGGATGGAGAAAAGGGCCGCTCGTGTGCGCATCTCAGCTCGTTGGCCCGGTGTTCGATTTGTGCTTCGACTTGTCGTTCGGGTCCGGGTTGCTCGCCGACAGCATCTGCACCCAGTGGCGAACGCTGTTGCTATTGAGCTTCAGCGCGGCTTCGCGGGCACGGCTGGCCGTCTCCCTGCGAACCTCGCCGGCAAGCCCAGCGATGCGGCGCAGTGCATCCGCGACCGATTCGTCGGCGCCGATCTGAAACAGGTTGTCGACGAGATCCGGCCAGTCCACGATGCCACACTGTGGCGACACGAGCGCGAGACGCTGGCGCGCCATGGCCTCGAGCGCAACCGTGCCGAATGACTCGACCGTGGAGGGCAGTACGAGCAGATCGGCGCTGTCCATTGCGCCAAGGAGTTGCTGGCGGTCGACCCAGCCGAGCAGGCTCAGGTTGGGCAGCTCACGGGCGGCTTCCTCGAACTCGCCTTTCAGGGGGCCGTCGCCCGCAAGGGTAAACCGGATGTGCGGCAGCTCACGCGCCGCGTCGACGACGAGGTGGACGCGTTTCTCGGGCGCGAGGCGTCCGGCGAACAGTACGTGTTCGAGTTCGCCGAGCGGCGCGGTGGCCGGCTGGAGTGCGGCGGGCGGCAGCAGCGTTCCCATGATCTCGACGTTGTTTGCGCCGAGCGAGTGGGCGAGATCGACCATCTGATCCGAATTCGCGAGGATCTGATCGCCGTATCGGAACAGCAGATTGTCGGCGATATTGAAATAGAAGCGGCTGAAGTTTCTGAGCCAGCGGTTGCTGTACAAGTCGGTCACGCTCGAGAAATGCGTGTGAAAACCGACGATGAGCCGGGCGCCCAGCCGCCGTGCCCATAGCGCTCCGAGCAGGCCGAACGGTCCGGGCGTGCCCACGACGATGGCTTTCGGCCGAATGCGCCGCATGGCTTTATGGAAGCGGAACAGTGAGGGCAAATACACGGTTTGAGTGGAGTCACCGGGCAGCGGGAACTTCAGTAGCTGCCACTTCTCGGGGTTGGGCGCGAGGAAAGTGGCCTTGTAGCCGTTCTCACTGAGCTGATCCAGCAGATCCTTGTAGTAGGCGCCCACGCCGTTTCGCTCCGGCAGTGCGTCGGAGATGATGATGACCGGTCCCAGTTCGCCCTCGAGCGCCGTGTGCGGCGAATCCATGAATTCGCGAGCGGATAGCGTGGTGGCCGGCAGGTCGTTTTTGACGAGGTTTTTTGCGGCGTCCTTGATCACACCTTGTCCCGTGGCCGCGCGGCGGCTTCGCCGAACGTGTAGGCAGTATAAACCGCAGCGAAGCGCGACCGTATCACGGTCTCGCTCAGACCGAACTCCTCGAGCGTATACTGGTGTCCGGAGGCTTTGGTGCCGGTATCCGCGGCGCTCGTGCGCATGCCTGCGAGCAGCTCGGGGGACGGCTGCAAGCCGAGTTCTTCGAGCGCGTCGCTTAAAGTTCCGGTCAGATCCTGCCGCATCGCCGCGTTGTCGATGAATGCGAGCTGTCCGGGGAACGCCGCTGCTACTTTCTTGAGGTTCATATAGTAATACGGCAGCAGAGCAAGCAGATCGTTCAAGAGGCGCGGCGGAATCGTCTCGAAGCCGCAGGTCTCTAGGGCGGGCCTCAGCGAGCTGAGCTGTGACGGGACTACGCTCTGCGGGTCGCGAACCGTTGCCAGTATCTTTGCGTCGGGAAATTCCCTAAGGAGCGCGCCAACCGCCCCCGGGAAGGACGCGTTCTTGGACAAGAAGCCCTGACCGCTCTTGCCGAAGACGTACAGGTGCTTCTGAATGGCCTTCCGGTAATAGCCCATAAGTGCCTGTTGTTCCCGGCGGGACAGCTCGCTGTCGCAGCGCGCGATGGGCAACAGCCAGCGGGCCGACGGCAGGGGAATCAGCAGCAGGAAGCAGGCCATGACGGGCAGCAACGCGAGGAAGTCCTCCTCGGGGTCGTCGAGGCGGACGGGATGTATGTCCTCCATGCGCGCGAACAGACCGCCGCGCAGCCTGTTTGCGATGCGCCGAAACGGAGAGCCCAGCGCCCGGTGCAGCCGCATGCACCCGAGTATCAGGTAGCGGGCACTCACGGACAGCCCGAACAGGCACTCCCAGGTGCGGAAGCTCGTCCGCTTCCGGTCGCGCGACAGAACGTGATGCAGGTGAGTGGTGCCGGTCCTCGGCGGGCCGATCACGAACAGAGGTTCGCGGACCTCGACGCGGCGGTAGGCGCGGAAGAAGATCTCGTCGGCCAGGTATCCGATCCAGTGCAATAGCTGCCAGAGGAGAAACAGCGGCAGACCAAGCAGAATGAGCAGGCCGCCCTTGAGTGAGCGCCGGCGTTCGAAAGGCGCGGCGACGCTAACTGCGATCACCAGCAGCGTGCGCCATAACGTGAGAAAAAACAGATACATGCCGACGCAGGTGCTCTCGAAGAGGCGCGAGTATCGCATACGAGCGGAGAGGCGGCTATCGTGCGCGTGGCGGTAACGGTCTTCGCGGGCCGCCGTCCGGGCTCGCTGGCTGCCGCGCCGGCAAATAAAACTTCCACTCCGAAACAACTCCGTAACACGGTCTCGGTTACTATCCTCCGCACTTGAGTCCGCGCCGGTCGCCGCGGGCGAGCAGCGCCGAAAAATCGTCAGCCCCGGTCTCGATGGCCGTGGGCAGCAATACGGTCGGCGGACCGGGTCAACGCAAAGAGTCAACGGACGGGGTAATGAACGAAGCAGTCGTGAAACCGGAGCAAGTCCGCAACGAGCCGTCGGTGGGCTGGCTTACGTGGTTGAGCGTTGCGGGCCTCGTCTACGTGCTGCTGGTCGGGGTCGGCATCATTGGCGACGGGTTCAAGCTGGTCTCCGGCGGGTCTGAAGGGGCTGCGAAAATCTTCGCTTTTGCGACCAATCCGATCGTCGGCGTGATTCTCGGCACCCTTGCAACCGCGCTCGTGCAGTCGTCGAGTACCGTGACGTCCGTGATCGTCGGGCTCGTAGCGGGCGGCGTACCGGTCGAGATCGCCGTGCCCATGATCATGGGCGCGAATATGGGAACGACGATCACCAACACGATCGTCAGTCTCGGCAATCTGAGCAACAAGGGGCAGTTCAACAAAGCCTTTCAGGCGGCGACGGTTCACGACTTCTTCAACCTGTACAGCATTCTCATATTCCTCCCGATCGAGGTCTTCTTCAAGCCCTTGCAGCGCTCTGCGGAGGTGATGGCAGGATGGTTTGCCGGCGGCGGCGATGCCTCGATCAAGGATCTCAACTACCTGGGCGCCGTGACGAAGCCGGTATCCTCCTGGGTTGTCGATCTGTTCTCCGGTCTGCCCGCTTCGATCGGCGGAATGCTCGCAATCGTCATCGGGATTGGCTTCGTGATCATGTCGGTACTGTATCTCGGCAAATTGCTGCGCGCCGTCATGGTTGGCAAGGCGCGTAACATCGTCAACCGGGCTATCGGCGGCGGGACCGCAACCGGGATCGCGTCGGGCACGGTGATTACCGTTCTCGTGCAGTCCTCGTCCACGACGACCAGCCTGATCGTGCCGTTAGCGGGTTCCGGTGTGCTGACGACCCGGCAGGTTTTTCCGTTCACGATGGGCGCGAACATTGGCACCTGCATTACGGCGCTGCTTGCCGCGACGGCGATCAGCGGGGGCTATGAAGTATTTGCGCTGCAAATTGCGCTCGTGCACTTGCTGTACAACGTCATCGGCGTGCTGGTTTTTGCGCTCGTGCCCTGGATACGCGACTGGCCGGTCCACTCGGCGCGCTGGCTCGGCGATATGACGGAGCGGAACCGCGGCTGGGCGTTCGCTTACATTCTGGGGGTATTCTTCATATTGCCCGGCAGCGTGTTCGCGGGCGAGATGTTGTTGTCCGAGCCAGAGGATACACTTGCGCCGACGATAGACAGCGAAGAACTCGAAGACGTCGTCGAGCAGGAGGAGCTGACGATCGAGTAGCGCCGCGTTTGCCGATGAGTCGGTTGTTCGCTCGGCTATTCCGCGAGTCGCGAGCTGTCTCGACCCTCCGGCAAAGAGCAGACCCGTATGACCCAGCCCGAACCCGCCACACAGTCCCGTGACGATGCACATGCCGCCGGTGCCGACTGGTACTCCGACGTCGATCGGGATGTGCTGCTCGAACTCGAGCGGCTGCTAAAGAACGAGGAGCGCAGCCAGACCTTAAGGTTAATCGCCGGCACGGCGTCGGACGAACTCATGCGGCTGCTGATCAATCTGCCGCTGCGCCGGGCCCGTCTGCTGTTTACCTGGCTGCCCGCCGATGAAGCCGCCGCGACCTTGATCCTGTTGAGCCCGGAACTCAGAGCATCGCTCGTGCTGGAGTTGAGCGTAGAGCGTCTGGCGAGGATTGCCGATCTCCTGGAGCAGGACGATGCGGCGGAGCTGCTGGGCGATCTGCCCGAGGACCTGGTTGGCTCGATACTCCCGCTCATGCAGACGGCCGAGGAGTTGCGGGAGCGGCTTGCGTTCGAGGAAGACACGGCCGGCGAAATCATGAGCAACAAGTTTGTCGCCGTGCTGGATGACTGGGACGTCGGCACGGCCACGCGCATGATTCGCCGCAAGGCGGACGAGATTCACACGCTGTACGAGATCTACGTCGTCGACGAACAGCGGCGCTTGACCGGGCGGCTGAAGCTTCGCGATCTCCTGCTCAACAGCGCGGACACGCCGCTCTGCGGGCTCATGCGCGAACTGCCGGCAAGCGTGGGGCCGGAGGCCGATCAGGAGGAGGTGCTCGAGCTCGCCATGCGGCTGAATCTGCAGACGGTGCCCGTGGTGGACGACGAGAACCGCGTTATCGGACGGATTACCGTTGACGAACTTGCGGAGATCGTTCGCGACGAGGCGGAGGAGGACATGATGCTCATGAGCGGCGTTGCGCCGGACGCGCTGCCGGACGATTCCGTATACCGGATCATCCGCGCGCGCCTGCCCTGGCTGCTGGGCGGGCTGGTCGGCGCGTCGCTCGCCGGTATGGTCGTGGGTTCGTTCGAAGGCCAGCTGCGGCAGGCGGCAATCCTCGCGAGCTTCATACCGATCGTCATGGCCATGGCGGGTAACGCCGGCATTCAGGCTTCGGCCGTCACGGTGCAGGGACTCGCGGCCGGCAACGTCTGGCGCGGCGACGTCGGCAGCCGTCTGGGCAAGGAATTTCTCGGCGCGCTGATTAACGGTTCGCTGATTGCTGTCGTGCTCACCCTGCTAGTGCTGCTGGTCGCCGAGTTCGTGCCTCTCGTCGAGCCATTGCGGCTGGGGCTCGCCGCCGGCCTGTCCGTTGCCGCTGTGACCGTGGTGGCGGCAACCTTCGGTGCGGCGATACCGCTCGTTCTCGACCGCTTCGGTTTCGATCCGGCAGTGGCGTCGGGGGTGTTTATCATGACGCTGAACGATATCCTGAGCGTGCTCGTGTATTTCCTGATCGCCTCGTCGATCTATCTGGCGCAGATTGGCTAAGGCGTAGCGGAGCGAATTGCAGGAGGCCATCCCAATGGCGCTTACATTCGACGTGTTCGGCCGGCTAGTGCTGCTGGAAGGAGGCGAGGACCGCTGGACCGCTTATTACCCGGGTTCGGAGGGCAAGCGGAGGCCGGCCGAGGACATCGTCATACCTCCGGGCATCGCGGAGTCCGAACTGCGGCAGTATCTGGCCGATCTTTGTCACGAGTGGGCGAAGCACCGGCACCCCGACGTGAAACCTGTGAACTGAGCGGTCAGCGCCGTTCGGCTGACTTGCGGTAAGCTTTCGCGAGGCGGTCCTCTGTTTTGGCCAGGGTCCGACCGCGCATCCGGAGACGCCAGTATGTATGTTCCCAAAAGCTTTCGAGAGACCGACACGTCCAGCTTGCTGGAACTCATTCAGCAGGCCCCCCTCGGAATCCTCGTGCTGCAGACGGACGAGGGTCTGGAGGCAAACCACATCCCCTTCGTCTATCGGGAGAGCACTAAGGAGCCCGCGAACGACACGGGCCTGCTTTGCGCCCACCTGCCGCGCGCCAACCCTTTGTGCTCGCCGGCGCATTCCGGACGGCCTTGCCTGGTCATATTTTCAGGCCCTTCCGGATACATCTCTCCCTCCTGGTATGCCAGCAAGAAGGACCACGGCAAGGTCGTACCGACCTGGAACTACACGGTCGTTCATGTGCACGGTCACGTTCGGCTGATCGACGACGAAACATGGCTCATGCGTCAGATCGAGGAATTGACCGAACGGCACGAGGCTACGCGTGCAGAGCCGTGGTCGGTGTCCGACGCCCCGGCCGGGTATACGCAGGCGTTGCTAAAGTCATTGCTCGGGATGGAAGTCAGGATCGATCGTCTCGAAGGTAAGACGAAAGCCAGTCAAAACCAGCCAGGACGAAACCAGATGTCGGTCCTGCAGGCGCTGCGAGAAGAGCAGCCGGATACGGAGCTTTCGGAATTCATGCATTCGGTCCTGGAAAAACCGTGAGTATCCGGCCGTACTGCGAGGTCCCCGCACACCGCAGTACGGGCGCGCTGGGCTGGCCGCCGGTGCCTGTCCTCAAACGGCCCGCTTTATCCTGCCGCTGGTTTCGTGCAGGTAGTTGGCCAGGTGTTCGGACAGTTCCGCCGCATCGTCTTCGGCGCCGTGGATGAAACTCGATTTCCGGCGGCGCAGGAACGGCAGCCCCATGACGTAGAGACCGGGTGAAGCGGCGACGCCGCCTGTATGTCGTATGTATCCCTTGTGATCCAGCACGGGGAGGTGCAGCCAGGCGTAGTCGGGACGGTAACCGGTTGCCCAGAGGACGGTGCGAAACTCGCCCCTCTCGAGGTCGAGATCGAGGTGAGGCGAAGCGGGTATGGCGGTGGGCTCGAATCGTTCGGAAGGGCCTAGCGCCTCGGCCGTATCCGAACTGGCTATCCAGGCGTCGATTGTGTCGAGGAGCCGGTGCATCTTGAGATCGGCCAGCTTGCAGACATTCCGAAGCGAACCCGAGAACTGCGCTTTGCCGCCGCGGACCGCCGCCAGGCTGCCGGTAAGGCGCACTCCCAAAGCGCTAAGCGCGTTTAAGTCCAGTGTGCTCCGGTCGGTGGTGCCGACGAGCTGAGGGGAAGGCAGGCGGCGTACGCGCCGCAGGTCGTCCACCTCGTCATAGCGCTCGTCCAGCAGTCCGCTGGCGTGCATCCAGTACTGGATGTCCCTGCCGCGATAAACGCGGGGCATCCTGACGTGCTCTCCGACGGCCAGCGTTACCGGCCGGCCGGACCGCGCAATTTCCGCGGCGAGTTGCACGCCGCTCGCCGAAGCCCCGACGACGAGCACGCCGCCGGATTCGAGATCTTCCGGACAGCGGTAGTCGTGTGTGCTTAGCTGGGCCAGCGACCGTGGCAAGTTGCGACCGACGCGCGGTATCGCGGGCACGTTGAACGCACCGCTGGCAACGACGAGCGCACGCGTACGCAATTCGCCGCGGTTGCTGACGACGTGGTATCCACGACCGCGGCGGCGGACCGAGGTGACTTCCGTTTCGGTCAGTACCGGCGCGCCACTGTCGGCCGCGTAGCCTTTGATGAAACCGATTACCTCGGGCATCGACATGTAACCGTCCGGGTCACGGCCCGAATAGGACTGTCCCGGCAACCCGTTCTGCCAGTTTGGCGTCAGCAATTTCAGCGAATCCCAGCGTTCGCAGACCCAGGAGTTCGCGACCTCGCCGCGCTCGAGAATGACGTGCTCGATAGATTGCGCGGCAAGATACCGGCTCATCGCCAGCCCGGAATGACCGGCGCCGACGACGACTACGTCAACGGAACCGGTCACCGTTTGTCTTCCCGATTGCTCACCCGCTCTTGTGCACGGCCACGTGAACGTCGGTTGGGTTCGACACGATATCGAAAACGGCGGAGCGTTTTTGCGACTGCGCTACCAGCGCTTCGATGTCTTCTTTCGATGCGTCGGCGTCGATATCGAAACTGATCCTGATGCTGTCGAATCCATTGCGGACGTCGCTGTCGATACCCAGGATGCCCTGAATGTCCATGCCGGCTTCCAGCGAGACCTTGACCGATCGAAGCTGAATGCCGCGGTTCTGTGCAACCGTCGCAATGCCGGCCGTCAGGCAGCCGGACAGGCCTACGAGCAGGAATTCGACCGGCGTCGAACCGTGGTCTTCGGATGCGAAGATCTCAGGGTGATCGGTGTCGTGGCGAAACGCCTTACGGTGCTTTTGTTCTTCGCCAAGACCAAAATAGTCTTCGACGGTGGACTTCGTATGCGTGCCGCCTGCCCATTCACTGGTTGCGCGCCACTTGAACCGGGCGCCTTCGGGCGTTTCGCTCAACGCTTCACGCGCGCCCAGCAGTGCGTCGATATTGACGCCGTTGTCTATAGTTTCCTGCGTACTCATTGATTGCTCCTAACGAGGGTATTACTCAGATTGGCGCACTCTAGGGATCTGCCCCCGTCGACATCAAGCCACGAACAGGTGACATGCGAGCCGCCAAAGCTATGGCAAAAATGCCGGCGCCTGTCCGACACGGTCGGCACTGCGACGGCCGCTATCGCGATCGGGCCGAATTCCTCAACGCCGGAGACGCGCAATGCCGCGCTACGAAAACATTCTGGACACGATCGGCAACACGCCGCTCGTCCGCCTGAGCAGGCTCGCGCCCGAGGGCGTCAATACCTACGTCAAGCTCGAGGCCTTCAATCCGATGGGATCGGTCAAGGACAGAATGGCGCGGGCGATCATCGAGCGCGCCGAGCGGGAGGGCGAGCTGACGCCGGGCCAGACCGTCATCGAGGCGACCAGCGGCAATACCGGCATTGGGCTTGCCATGGTGTGCGCGCAGAAAGGCTATCCGCTCGTGGTCACGATGGCCGAGAGTTTCAGCGTCGAGCGTCGCAAGCTGTTGCGCTTTCTCGGCGCCCGCGTGGTCCTGACGCCGGCCTCCGAAAAAGGCACGGGCATGCTCGCGAAGGCTGTGGAACTCGCTGAGGCGCACGGATATTTCCTGTGCCGTCAGTTCGAGAACGAGGCTAACGCCGAGGTCCATACGCGCACCACGGCATTGGAGATACTCGCGGATCTCGAAGGCGAGAAGCTGGACTGCTTCGTGACGGGTTTCGGTACCGGCGGAACTCTGCTGGGCGTGGCAAGAGCGCTGAAGAGCGCCGATCCCGACACGCGCGTGGTAGCTGCGGAGCCGGACAACGCGCAGGTGCTCGGCAGCGGCATTCCGCAGCCGCGCGCCGGCTGCGGAATGCCAGCGGGCAGTCACCCGAGTTTCCGGCCGCATCTCATGCAGGGCTGGAGTCCGGACTTCGTTTCCGCGCTGACCGAAGCCGCGGTCAGCGAGCGCCTGGTTGACGAGATACTGCCGGTGTCCGGCAACGATGCGATGAACCTGTCACTCAGGCTCGCCCGCGAGGAGGGCATTTTCGCCGGCACTTCGAGCGGGGCAACCCTTGCCGCGGCGCTTGCGGTCTCAGGCCGTTTGCCGGCGGGCAGCAACGTCGTTTGCATGCTGCCAGACACGGGCGAACGCTACCAGTCGACGCCGCTGTTCGACGGTATTGGCGAGCATATGACTGCCGAGGAAATGGCGCTGTCGCGGTCGACGCCCGGCTGCCGCTTCGACCGGCCGCAAGGGGCCGCCGACGACCGGCCGCCGGCCGTGAAGGCGGCTGCCGATCCCGAGGCGGAGCAGTTTGTCGCCGCCAGCATCGACAACGAGGATGTCGTCATGTTCGCGCTGGAATGGTGTGAATTCTGCTGGTCCGTACGCAAGCTGTTCGCCCGGCTCGGCGTGGAATACACGAGTGTCGACCTCGACTCGGTCGAATATCAGCGAGCTGACCTGGGCGGCAGGGTTCGCAGGGTGCTCGAGGACCGCACGGGCTCGCCGACCATCCCGCAGATTTTTGTCGGCGGCGAGCACGTCGGCGGTGCCACGGAGCTGTTCGACGCCATGCGCGGCGGAACCATGCAAGCGCTGTTCGAAGAACACGACATCGCTTTCGACCGGAGTCGGGATTTCGATCCGTACGACCTGTTACCGAAGTGGCTGCAGCCGCGCAAACTGGCCTGATGCTCGAGCGGCCCACTTCGATTACGACCAACCAGAGACAGCAGCTATGGCATTCATCAAGACGATTCCCGCCGCCGAGGCCACAGACGAAGTTCGGGCAATGTACGAACGGCAGGCCGGTTTCTGGGGCTATGTGCCCGACTACGCCAAAGTGTTTTGTCATCGTCCCGAAGTCATGGAGCGATGGGGGAAAATGCTGGCCGCCGTCAAGCGGCCCGTGGATCCCAGGCGTCTGGAACTGGTGACCTTTGCCGTGGCGCACGAGCTGCGCCACTCGGGGTGCTCGCTGGCGCACGGCGAGAAACTGGCGGCGATCATTGGCCAGGAGGCCGTTATCGCCATTGCAAACGGTGAAGACCGCGACGTGCTCAGCGCTGCCGAGGTCGATATCGTCCGCTTCGCCCGGCGGATTGCCCGGGACGCGTCCAGAATTACCTCGGGAGAGGTCGAGGCGCTGCGTGAAACGCACGGACTGTCGGACGGTGAGATCTTCGACATTGCGGCCGTAGCGGCAAGCCGCTGCTTTTTTACGAAGTTACTCGACGCACTTGGTTCCGAACCCGACCCGGGCTTCATGAGTCTCGACGACAAGCTTCGCGAGGCATTGACCGTGGGGCGCCCGATCAGCGCGAAGGCAGCGGAGAAAATCGAAGTCTCCAGGTGTTGAGCCGACGGCCGGCGGCGATACGAGAGGTTCAATTGGGCCCGAAACGGCGCTTGGATCCTGCGCGAACGCATGTCTTCGACGTCGATGGGGTAGTCGTATAGCCCGGGGGATTCGCAGCTGTGCTGCGGGACGGGACGAGTTCGGTCTGACCAGGGAGCATACCAGGGGACCTTTTTTGGCCCTTTCAGGGTTGCCTGACAGGCGGCCGCCAGCTCCGGTCGGTGCTTCCGGAGTATCTCGACGCGTGGTCCTGCGGACTGTCCATAGACCCTTTCGTGAGCCAGTGGACGACGAGCGACAACCGTCGGGACCGCGATGTGCTGGCGTTGGTCAATCGGCTTCGAGCGGACGGCTACTCGTGCCATGTAGCACCGAATCAGGAAGCTACTCGGGAAAACTTTTTGACGGCCGACGTGGGTTTGCGGGACTATTCGACGGTTGCCATTTCTCCTGCGATCTTGAAGCAACAGAGCCCCAAGACGAATTCTATGCACGCGCCCATCGCCGCTTAGGCGTCCCGCAGGCGAAGGTCTACTATTGGAATGACGAGGCGGCAAATGTTAGGGCCTCGGCAAGCTTCGGCTGGAACGCGTTCCTGTTCCAGGGGCGCGATTCCATCACGGCGGTCGTCTAGCGCCCGCCGGGCAGGCGCGCTGTCGTACACGTATGAGTCGCCGGTTAAGAGGGGAGGCAAAGACATGCGATTGTCGTCTAAAGCACTAGTCCTCGTGTCTTTCCTGTCGTACGGCGTGGCCGCTGCAGGGTCGGACGCAGACTCCGCGCAATTGAAAGCACTGTTCGACGCAGACCAGCTCGTTCGATCCGACGAATACCGCACAACGGGTAAAGGGCCGAGCCTCGAGGAGGAGAGAGAGCGGCGATTCGCGGTTTTTGCGCTAATCGCCGAAGGCGGACTGCGGACGGCCAACGACTATTTTCGGGCGGGGATGATTCTGCATCATACGAGCTCGATCGTGCAGGACAGTGGCGCAATGGTTAGCCTGGGTACCGAAAACAAGCTGCTGGCGTTCTTTCTTTTTGGTCGGGCAGCCGTTCCTGGTCACAAGTCCGGCCGGCCGATGATGGCGGTAACCTACAACTACTACCTTAGTGCTTGCGGTTTCGAGTCCGATCTATTCGGGTACAAGTTTGAGGACGGCGAGTTGCCTTGGCGACCCAATGCGGATGAAGGGGCTCTGGACGCTCTGAGATGTGATTTCGAACCGCGGCCGTGACTCAGGGTTGAACCGCGCGCCCGAAGCTTCCTCTGGTACATTGATTCTCACTACTTGCCGAGCATCCTTCGCGTCCTTAAAGGGCCAATACACCGGGCTGTTGTGGATGGCCGCAGCTTTAACCGCTCGGTAAATAACATGCTGGGCGCAGTGGAATTGAAAGGCAACAATCGGTTGGCCATACGTTGGATTTTGTCTCGTAGTTATTGACGAGATGAGTGTGGAGAAACGTGGTACGTTATCGTCGGAGAGTATGGCAGAGCTTTCTTATCGGTGCGATTGGAGGTTTCTCCGGATAAAGCGTCCACATTGATGGATGCCGCAAGAACGCCGCAGCCGGCCGACGGTGCGGTTTCGTCGAGTAGGTATCGAGATTTCAGGAATACAGAGGTGTTCGCGTTTCCGAACGATGACGCAAGGAAAGGCGGTCGAATAACAAGAAGCGAGGCCAAAATTGCGGGGTCGCAAGCTCATCTTTGTCTTTTCGTCGGAATACTACGAAAGAACGCGATTCATGGATTCCTCACTTGGAAGGCACGGTATTTCCAGTGCAATTGCGCCGTATCCGTGGGGCCAGAAGACCGTGGGTGAGGAAATGCTGTCCGACAGGATGCTGATTCAGCGCGAGCTCACTGATCCGCAAGACATTAACGTTCCCTCTACCATCTGTCTTTTTGGTGAGCTTTGCGGCGTTCCTCTACGGGCCAGCCTGCCGGATGAGTGGGGGCGGCGGATTGCATCTACTCTAAGCTCAGAGTGTTTGGCCGGGAGAGCGCTGGATGGCTGTTGACAAGTACCCTCGTGACTTAACGGTTCATGATCGAGCGCATGATATAGCTCAAGACACCGGCATTCCGTTCCTCGGTTCTTTGACGCGGCAATTGATTGAGTCGCCGCTGAAAAAGCGTCAATTGGATTGGTTTGACAGGGTTCAGGAAGTGCTGGCCAACCATGCCGACGAATTGGAAGAATTGAAACGTTCCGAAAGAACGGACCGCATTGACGAGGTACTAAGCATCATTGCTCAGTCTTATTCATCGGCAAGCAAGACACACAATCCGACGAAACGATCTTGGCTTGCCAACTCAATAGAGAACTCAATAGTTAGCGAAATAGACTACGACGTAATTTCCGCCTACGTCACAATTATTGATTACTTACAGCCCCTGCACATCAAGCTGCTATTAGCCTTTTCGAAACCGCTACCACTTTACGAAAAACACTTCGAGACGACAAGGTCGAACAATGTTCTAACTCTTTTCAAGCAAGATGCGGGACAACTTCGAGACTTCGTTGACGTAGCGGCAAACGATCTCGTGAGCAGAGGTTTGATAGACCTTAGTTTGAAGTCGTCTTTACTGAGGGGCAGAGTTGAATTAGTCGGATCGGCCACCGATTTTGGCAGATCGTTTCTTAATTTTGTGGACGAGACAGCTGTAGCAGGCGACCAAGCTTCTTAGCAAGACCGGGTTTTACATCAAGCAAAACTCGATTGAACACAACGAGGAAGGGTGATCGATTTATGACTATCGTTGAATTTAGACGGACTGGGCTAGCTTCGAATATCAATGACATTCACCGCTTTGAGTATGTTGTGAGTTTTCAATCCATACCCAATCTCATGGAGCCTGAGACGCGCGCGGAACTTATTTCGTCGATGAGCATGCTAATAAACGATTCATTGGCGCGAAGTGGTATTCACAACCTAAATAATCTCTCGGTTAGCTACGTCGCTGATGACAACAAGATCAGGTATACATTCTCGCACGATCGTTACAGATTCCATATCGACATAGCGGCGAACAGATTTTCGATCAATAGATTTGATTCGTCCTTTGACGGGTTCTTGGAATGGTATCGACGGTTTATGCCATCGGCAGGCAGCTTGTTCGAAGCCTTTTCTCAGGAAGTTAAAGAAAACCTTCAGAGGACGGTGGTGGCGACTCAGACAGTGTTTAAGTTCAAGTTTCTCCTCTGCGAGTTTAGGCAAGGTACAGAACCAAAGAAAAACATCGATGTTTTGAATCAGGCAATCGGAGCCATTCACCTCTTTAGTCCAGTCGATGCCGAAGATGGTCATAAGCCGAGCCCAGAGCTATATCGCCTTGATCTCACAATTTCAAAGAAAGAAGTCGTCGCTGGCAAGGTGAGAAACGGCTGGTACCTAATCGAAGCTCCAGCAAACGAGTCTGGTAGATTTTTGGTTGCGGAGTTTCAGTTGAGAGGGGATGACATTGAGGAATTCGACAGCGAGGGGCGACACGAGAGCACCATTGCATTCGATCCATCTGCGATCAATGACC
>JBCBSC010000003.1:0-236551 GCA_039819385.1 Pseudomonadota bacterium
AACCCTCCCGACATCTAGTTCTCATCGTTTACGGCGTGGACTACCAGGGTATCTAATCCTGTTTGCTCCCCACGCTTTCGCACCTCAGCGTCAGTATTGGCCCAGGAAGTCGCCTTCGCCACTGGTGTTCCTTCCGATATCTACGCATTTCACCGCTACACCGGAAATTCCACTTCCCTCTACCATACTCTAGCTCTGCAGTATCGAATGCCATTCCCAGGTTAAGCCCAGGGCTTTCACATCCGACTTACAAAGCCGCCTACGCGCGCTTTACGCCCAGTAATTCCGATTAACGCTTGCACCCTCCGTATTACCGCGGCTGCTGGCACGGAGTTAGCCGGTGCTTCTTCTGTAGGTTACGTCAAGACTCAGAGGTATTAACTCTAAGCTTTTCTTCTCTACTGAAAGTGCTTTACAACCCGCAGGCCTTCTTCACACACGCGGCATTGCTGGATCAGGCTTGCGCCCATTGTCCAATATTCCCCACTGCTGCCTCCCGTAGGAGTCTGGGCCGTGTCTCAGTCCCAGTGTGGCTGATCGTCCTCTCAGACCAGCTACGGATCGTCGCCTTGGTGAGCCTTTACCTCACCAACAAGCTAATCCGACTTAGGCTCATCCAATAGCGTGAAGTCCGAAGATCCTCCACTTTCACCCGTAGGTCGTATGCGGTATTAGCTCGAGTTTCCTCGAGTTGTCCCCCACTACTGGGCAGATTCCTAAGTGTTACTCACCCGTCCGCCACTCGACGCCTGGAAGCAAGCTTCCATCGTTTCCGTTCGACTTGCATGTGTTAGGCATGCCGCCAGCGTTCAATCTGAGCCAGGATCAAACTCTTCAGTTCAAAAGTTTGAGCTAGCGCAATTACTAAATAACTGACTGTAATTTAGGTTCTTACGCTTATATTTGCCTTCGCAAACCAAACGCAAGCACCCACACAAATTATCTGAATTGTTTTGTTAAAGAGCGATCCCCGGGCCGCAGTCAGACGCCGACTCGAATTCTTCCGGATTGTTCGACTACAGTCCGAAGACAGTCGATCCGAACGCCGAGACAGGCGGTTGGCCGAAACCAGAGGCAGACCATCAAGTATACAAGCCGAGTGGGACTGTTGGCCAGCCCTGCGCCGAAAATGTACGTTGTCCTGGGGGTCTGCTGAGGGACACCGTTCCCTCAGAGAGCGCGGCATTATAGCGGTCAAACCCCGCCCGTCAACACCTATTTGAAAGTTTTTTGACAGTCGCCCGAAATAGCCGATTCGGCGCCCCGCAAGGCCTCCCCTGCGGCGACTGCCGGGAGGCCTCCGACCCGAAAAAAAGCCTTGTTTTCGCAGCATTGCCCGATGAAAGACGCTTGCCGCAGGTTCAAGCCGCCTTAAGCGGGCGCCGGCAGTCAGACTGCGACTCGAGGCACTTTTTTCGAGATCTGCGCACGTCCGGGCGACGCCTCAGGAGCAAAACACCATGTAAACGTCCGCTCGTTCATACTTCGACGCGGCGGGCGGGGGCTCGTGCCGGAAGCCCGCGGCCTCGTAGAGCGCGATTGCCGCATGCAGGCTCGAGTGCGACTCGAGGTAAAGCTGCCGCCCGCCCACGGCCCGAAACCGCTCGATCGCGGCCGCGAGAAGCAGCCGCCCGACGCCCTGCCCCCGCTCAGACGCCGTTACGGCCATCTTCGTGAGCTCATAACGCCCGTCACCGTGGTACTTCAGCGCAACCGTGCCGACGGGAGCGTCTTCGCGGCAGGCAAACAGGATATGCCCACCCGGTTCGATGACCTGGCTTTCGGGATCCCGAAGCAGGCGCTCATCGACCTGTTCCACGCGAAACAGCGCGTCCAGCCACTCGCGGTTCAGGGAATCGAAGTACTTGGCGTAGCGCGCCGAGAAATCGACTATCTCGACGGCCATTTATTCCGCAGGCTTTGCGCGCGCCGCCAGCCAGGCCGAATACTCATCGGAGTCGAGGAAACGCGCGAGACTTCGGTCCTTTGCCAGCGCATCCGGTTCGAGTTCGTAACCGAAATCGCCCTCAAGCCGGGTCAGCGCCTCGACGGCGCCCGCAAAGTCGCCGGTCGCGTTACGCGCGCGCAGCGCGGACCACCAGGCCAGTTCCAGATCGTCTTCCAGCGCAAGCGCCTTTTCGGCGTGCACGAGAGCGGCCTCGGCGTTGCGCATGACCAGCTCCGTCGAACTCAGACGGGCCTCGAGCACGGCATCGTCGACCTCCAGCCGCCGGCCGAGCCGCGTCAGCGCATCCCGCGCCTGCTCGTACTGGCGCGTCGGAAAGTAAAAGTCGAGCAGCAGCGTCGTATACAGAGGATCTTCGGGGTAGACCTCCGCGAGCGTTCGCAGCGTCGTGCGAAGCTGCCGCCTGGCCCGGGCCTGCTTGGCCATCTGTACGCCGCCCACCACCAGGATACGCTGCTGTTTCAGGCGCTCGTCCATGCCTTCGACAATCTCGAGATAGCGGGCAACTTCGAAATCACGGATCGCTTTGAGCGCCTCGGTCGCCTGAAACAGCTGGTTTTCGCTGACGTTGCGTATGTCGATCAGCTTTCTGACCGCCGATTTGCCGGGCGCGGCGATCACGAGACTCTCGCCGACGCCGTCCGAGAACCGCTCGCCCCAGTAAAAATCGGTCCAGTCGATAACGACGAGCCGATCGCGTTCGTCGAACGTCAGCTCGTATTCGTGGTAGCTGAACTGAAAGTTTTCGAGCTCGTAACGAACGACCGCCTTACCCCGATTCTCGCGTGAGGAGAAGCCGAGCAGACGTGCCTTGACCGGTTTTTGCTGACGCTGCGCTATCGTTTGCCCGATCAGCGATTCGAGCATCTCCGGAAAGCTCTCCCGGTACTGTTTCTTGATGCGCTGGTCGATGAGCCGCAGCGCAAAGATCCTCTCGAGCATGTCATCCGGATTCACGGCCGCGGCCAGCAGCGCGAACGAGCCTGAGTTGACGCCATCGACAATCGACGCCATCCCGCTGCGCATTGCTTCGCGCTGCTCCTCCTCGCGGGCAATCGCCGCCTCGAGTTCGTCGTCGGCTGCAGCCGGCGGGCTTATGGCTATCGCAGCCAGCAGGATCGCGGTAGACAACGCGCCAGAAAACCTAAGCATCAAACCTTGCTCCTCCAACCGGCCGGCATACAATCGAACAACCTCGTTCAGCCCGATTCATTCAATACGGCTGCTTACCCTCGACGCCCGCTGCGCCAGCGAATCATTGCACATGCACCCGGGCATACCGCCGCCGCCCGACCTGATAGACATGCGTTGAGCCCGCGCTGAGTTCGAGCCCGCGATCCTCGATTCGTTCCCCGTCGATCCTGACCGCACCCTGTTTGATCATGCGGAAGGCTTCCGAGGTGCTGCTCACCAGCGTAGCGCCCTTGAGGAGATGCGCAATGCCGAGCACGCCGTCTTTCGAATCGAGCGTCACCTCGGGCATGTCGTCGGGCAACGCGCCCTTTTGAAACTGCGCCACAAAAGCTTTCAGGGCGCGTTCGGCCGCGGCGGCATCGTGAAAGCGGGTCACGATCTCCCGGCCGAGCTCGAACTTGACGTCGCGCGGGTTCTGGCCGCCGGCGACGCTTTTCTTAAGGCCAGCAATGTCGTCCAGGCTGCGGAAGCTCAACAACTCGAAGTAGCGCCACATTAGCTCGTCGGAAATCGACATGAGCTTGCCGAACATCTCTTCCGGTTTGTCGGTAATACCAATGTAATTGCCGAGCGACTTGGACATCTTCTGCACGCCGTCCAGGCCCTCGAGCAGTGGCGTCGTCATGACCAGCTGCGGCTCCTGCCCGTAATCCTGCTGTAGCTGCCGGCCAACGAGCAGGTTGAACTTCTGATCCGTGCCGCCGAGTTCGACATCCGCCTTTAGCGCAACCGAATCGTAGCCCTGCACCAGAGGATAGAGAAACTCGTGGATGCTGATCGGCTGACCGCCCGCGTAGCGCTTGCTGAAGTCGTCGCGCTCGAGCATCCGCGCCACGGTATGCCGGGCCGCCAGGCGAATCATGCCGGCGGCGCCCAGCTCGTTCATCCAGCTCGAATTGAACTCTACGCGCGTTCGCTCCTCGTCCAGAATCCTGAATACCTGTGCCTCGTAGGTCTCGGCATTGGCTTTGATCTCATCGCCGGACAGCGGCGGCCGCGTGGCGTTCTTACCGGAGGGATCGCCGATCATGCCCGTGAAATCGCCGATCAGAAAAACGACGTCGTGGCCGTATTCCTGAAACTGCCGCAACTTGTTGAGCAGCACCGTGTGCCCGAGATGCAGGTCCGGCGCGGTGGGATCGAAACCCGCCTTGACGATCAGCGGCCGTTCCTTTTTGAGCTTTGCGGCAAGCCCGCCGTCCGGCAATATTTCTTCAGCGCCGCGGGTAAGCTCGGCGAGCATCTCTTCGGTCGTGTGCATCGTGTCCTGCAGGTACTTGAAAAAGGCTCTTGCCCGGAACGCGAACTGTAGCATTCTGGCCCACTGAGGGAAGCGCCTTGAGGCATCGCCGCGGCAGACCGGGCCGGACGCGCAGCGCGCACCCCAAATCTGTTCCGCAATTTCTCTAATATCTATTTAACGTCATGACTTATAACAGTTTTCTTTGACCTTACATAAACTGTTGGGTACAGTACCGACAGTCTCTCAAGAACAGGAACGTTCGACTTGCCTCGACCCGTCAGCCCCCTGCTCCACGATTACAAACAGGCAAGTGTAAAGAAGCCCAAGCAAGGCAAGGGTTTACGCTGGTTTGCCTTGGGCCTTGGCATTCCGGTGCTCGCCGTCCTTACGTATTCCGGACTCTCGGATACGCCGGAATCGCCGCCGATACCGCCGCAGGAACCGGTCATGTCCGCCATGGACGCACCGCCGCCGGCAGACATGCCGCTGGTCGAACCCGTTGCGGGGGCGTTGATACCCGATGCGGAAATTCAGCCCGCCGCCGACACGCCGCCGCAGCCCGAATACGAAACGCTGGCGCTGACGATCAAGAAGGGCGACACGCTGGACGGCCTGTTTCGCAAGAACCGCCTCAACGTCGGGCACCTCGCGGTCATTTCCAAACTGGAAGAGGCCCGCAAACGTTTTCGGCGCCTGAAGCCCGGCGACACCTTCGAAATTCAGCACGTCGACGGCGATTTGATCCGCATGTACTCGGCGCTGGACCTTACCAGCGCGCTGACCATCGCGCGTGGCGAAGACGACGGGTTTACCGCCGAGATCACGGAACGGCCCATCGAGATCCGCAAGCGCATGGCTTACGGGGTCATCAAGTCGTCGCTCTTCGAAAGCGGGGCGGCCGCGGGCCTGAGCGATCGAACGGTCATGAACGTCGCAGGTATTTTCGCCTGGGATATCGACTTCGTGCTCGACATCCGCGTTGGCGACAGCTTTTACGTCCAGTACGAAGAGATCTGGCAGGACGGAGAGTACGTCACTGACGGCGAAATCGTCGCGGCTGAATTCAACAACGTCGGCGACAGCTATCGCGCCGTGCGCTTCAAGGACGAGTCCGGACGCTCCGACTACTTCACACCGGAGGGCTACAGCGTGCGCAAAGCGTTCATGCGGGCGCCGGTCAACTTCACCCGCATTAGTTCGAACTTCAATCCCAACCGCCGGCACCCCATCCTCAACACGATTCGCGCCCACCGGGGCGTCGATTACGCCGCCCCCCGCGGCACGCCAATCATGGCTGCCGGCAACGGCAAGGTAATCTTTCGCGGCACCAAATCGGGCTACGGCAAGACCGTCATCCTGCAACATGGCGGTAACATCACGACGCTGTATGCGCACATGTCGAACTTCGCCGCCAAGGCGCCGCTGGGCGCCCGCGTGAAGCAGGGCGATGTCATTGGTTTTGTCGGCGCGACCGGACTCGCGACGGCGAATCATTTGCATTACGAATACCGCCTCAACGGCGTGCACCGGAACCCGCGGACGGTCGCACTGCCGAAAGCCGACCCGATCGATGCGAAGTACCGCGACAGCTTCCTGGCAGACGTCGCCCCCATTATCGAGGAACTGGAGCAGTTCAAACGCACCCAGCTCGCCTCCGCCGCCTCCAACCTCAACTAGGGCCGTTACCCGGGAACCGCAGGCCCGGTTCTGCCGATAAGCGCTGCGGCTTTTGTGCGCTCCCGCTCATCCCCGCCGGGGCGGGGTTGTTATACTGGTACGTCCCCTCTACCGGAGAACGTCCAAGTGGACGCCCCGACGCTGCCACCGTCCGACCTGTACATCAATCGCGAACTCAGCATGCTCGAGTTCAACAAGCGCGTGCTGGCGCTGGCCCAGGATCCGCAGACGCCGCTGCTGGAGCGGCTGCGGTTCCTCTGCATTACCTGCACGAATCTGGACGAATTCTTCGAAATCCGGGTGGCCGCGCTCAAGCAGCGCATGGAACTCGGTGCGCTCGCCCAGGGCCCCGAACAGTTACCGGCACAGCAGGTCTTCGAAGTCCTCCGGCACCGCATGCTCAACGTCGTTCAGCAGCAGTACGAGCTGCTCAACACCGTCATGTTTCCGCAACTCATCGAAGCGGGAGTGCCGTTCCTGCGCAGCGAAGACTGGACGGAGGAGCAGCACGACTGGCTCGAGACCTACTTTCACGAACAGGTAGTCCCGGTCCTGACGCCGCTGACCTTCGACCCGTCGCGGCCGTTTCCCCAGGTATTGAACAAGAGTCTGAACTTCATCGTCCGGCTGCGCGGGCGCGACGCGTACGGCCGGCTCAGACACCGCGGCATGGTGCAGGCGCCGCGCTCGCTGCCGCGTATCATCAAGCTGCCCGAGCACCTCGGCGACCCCGACAAGCATCAGTACGTGTTCCTCTCATCGGTAATCCGGATGCACGTCGACAGCCTGTTTCCGGGGCTCGGCGTCGACGGCTGCTATCAGTTCCGGGTCACGCGCAATTCGAATCTGTACGTCGACGAGGAAGAGGTCAGCGACCTGGTCCGTGCGCTGGAAGGTGAACTCGAGGCCAGCCGCTACGGCGCCGCCGTGCGCATCGAGATCGGGCACGAATGCCCCAAAGACCTGCAGCAGTTCCTGCTCGATCACTTCGACCTGAAGGACGAAGACGTGTACCTCGTGGAAGGACCGGTCAACCTCAACCGCCTTGCCCATGTGTGCGACGCCGAGGATCGCCCGGACCTGCTGTATACCCCGTTTACCCCGGGCCTGCCGAAATCGCTAAGCAGCGACACGAACGTTTTCGACGTGCTCGAGCAGCAGAACGTGCTGCTGTATCACCCCTATCACTCGTTTTCGCCGGTCATCGATTTCATCAAGGCATCGGCGAAAGATGCCAACGTGCTTGCGATCAAGATTACGCTCTACCGCACGGGCGCAAAGAGTCCGATCGTCGACTACCTGGTCGCCGCCGCGCGCGCCGGCAAGGAGGTCACGGTCATTATCGAGCTGATGGCGCGTTTCGACGAGGCCGCCAACATCTCGCTGGCGAACCGTCTGCAGGAAGCCGGCGCACATGTCGTGTACGGCCTGGTCGGGTACAAGACCCACGCCAAGATGACGCTGGTAGTACGGCGCGAAGACAACCGGCTCAAGCGCTACGTGCACCTCGGCACCGGCAACTATCACCACGGCACCTCGAAGATCTACACCGACTACGGTTACCTGACGAGCGACCGCAAGCTCGGCGAGGATGTCCACAAGGTCTTCATGCAGCTCACGAGTCTGACCGAGGCGCGCGACCTTAACCTCATGCTCACGTCGCCGTTCAACCTGTTCGACGCCGTGATTGCGAAGATCGAGCGCGAAACCGAGCATGCCCGCAACGGGCGCCCGTCGCGAATCGTCGCCAAGGTGAATTCACTAAACGAACCCAACGTGGTCAATGCCCTGTACGCCGCCTCGCAGGCGGGCGTAAAAGTCGATCTCATCGTGCGCGGAATCTGCTCGCTGCGGCCGGGCGTGCTCGGCTTGTCCGACAACATTACGGTGCGCTCGATACTCGGCCGCTTTCTCGAGCACTCGCGCGTCTACTACTTCCACAACGCCGGCGATCAGGAAGTGTATTGCGCCAGCGCGGACTGGATGGAGCGCAACCTGCTGCGCCGCAACGAGTCCTGTTTCCCGGTGCAGCAGGAAGACCTCAAGCAGCAGCTCATCGACGATCTCGAGCTGTACCTCGCCGACAACTGCAACGCCTGGATACTGCACGGCGACGGCAACTACGAACGGCTCTCCCCCGGGGATCAGCCGCGCGTGTCGGCGCAGGATACCTTCCTCGAGCGGATAGCGTTGCCCAACTAAGCCCGGCGGCGGCTAGCCGTAACTGAGCGAATACCCGGCGGACTTGAGGAAGCGGCGCTCGCGCTTCAGGTCCGCGCCGGTCAACGGATTCTTCTCGATCCAGTCCGCATCGAACGTGAGCCTCAGCGAGTCGTCGCCGACGGTCAGCAGCGGCAGCGGAATCGCCCGATCGGTCCGGCTGCGGTTCAGCAGCACGCCAAGCCGCAGCAGAATGACGAGGCGCAGCGCGCTCTCGCGCCAGGCGCGCGGCAGCTTGCCGTTGTAACGCTGGTCCACATCGTGCCGCTGACTACCGATCAAGAATGCGATAAAGCGCTGCTCCGCCCGCGGAAAGCCGGGCATGTCCGCGTGCTCCGCGACGTAGGCGCCGTGCCGCTGGTAACCGTCGTGAGAGATATCGAGCCCTATCTCGTGCAGGCGCGCCGACCATTCCAGCGTGTTCCTCGCAAGCTCGCTTTCGAGCCGCCAGTCCGCCGCGCATTGCTCGAGCAGCGCACAGGCCGTCTGCGCCACACGGCCCGCCTGTTCCTTGTCGACGTTGTAGCGATCCTCCATCGCGCGGACCGTGAGTTCGCGCGCGTCTTCCTGCTGCATGCGCCCGAGCAGGTCGTACAGCAGGCCCTCGCGCAGCGCACCGTCGGACACCCGTAGTTCCTCGATGCGCAGTACCGAGAACAGTTCGGCGAGAATACACAGGCCACCCGGCCAGACCTGCGCCCGCCGCGCGCTCAGGCCGCGCATCGAAATCTCGCCGATATGCCCGAACTCGAGCACCCGGTCGAGTAATTCCTCGACCGAGCTCTGCCTGAGCACGCCCGTATCGTCGAGACCCAGACTGGTGGCGACCCGCTCGGTGGACAGGATCGTGCCGCTGGTGCCGATGGTCTCGAGCCCGTTGCGGCGACGAAAAAAACGTTTCACTGGCCTCAGTTCGAGGCGCGCGGCCGTCCGCGCCTTGTCGATCGCCCTGGCGCTGATCTTGCCCTCTTCGAAGAACCGTTCGGTCATCGAGACGCAGCCCATGTGCAGGCTTTCGAGCGACCTGGGCGTCGGCCCCTTGCCCCGGATCAGCTCGGTGCTGCCGCCGCCGATATCCATCACCAGACGGCGACCGTCGTTGAGCGGCAGGCTGTGCGTGACGCCTTTATAGATGAGCCGCGCCTCCTCCATGCCCGAGATGACCTCGATCGGGTGTCCCAGCGCACTTTCGGCCTCGGCCATGAAGGCGCTGTCCTCGCGGGCGCGGCGAACGGTGCTGGTGCCGGCGGCGCGAACCTTGGAGGCGTGCATGGCGCGCAGCCGCTCGCCGAACTGCGACAGACAGTCGAGAGCACGCGCGCGCGCGTCCGCCGACAGGTCGCCGCTCCGGGAAAGGCCCTCGGCGAGGCGCACGGTCTCGCGCAGGCGATCGATGATGATGAGCTGGCCGTGCCGCAGCTCGCCGACGATCATGTGGAAGCTGTTGGAGCCAAGGTCCACCGCCGCTATGACTTCGGCGCTGTCGGCGTCCGGAGCAAGCTCCGGGCGGGTGGCATCTATCTGCGGCGTACTAGGGCCTGTTACCACTGTGCGACTACACCCTGCTGGGTCTATTTTGCCGTCCAGCAAGGCGGAACGAGCGCTGTGTAGCACCGCTACATAAGCGAGTGACAACGCCGCGGGGCGGCAAAATAGGCCCAGCCCCTGCATTGATCGAGAGAGGGGTTGCCCCCCAAAACGCGCCACTCCGCGTTGCTCGTCGCTCATTTGGATTCACCAAACTACGCTCCTCGCGCCTTGATTGGCGCGTTTTGGGGGGCAACAGGGTGTACTCGCATAGTGGTAACAGGCCCTAATAGCTTCCGTCCTGCAACGGCTCCGCGCTGGTTTAGGTCTCGGGCCGGCGGCTACACCGTAAACGACTGGCCGCAGCCGCAGGTCGTGCTGGCGTTCGGATTGCGAATGATGAACTGCGCCCCCGACAGGTCTTCCTGATAATCGATCTCGGCGCCCATCAGGTACTGCACGCTCATGGGGTCCACCACCAGCGTTACGCCCTGGTTCTCCACCTGGCTGTCGCCGTCCTCGACGGCCTCGTCGAACGTGAAACCGTACTGAAACCCGGAGCAGCCGCCGCCCGAGATGTACACCCGCAGCTTGAGATCGGGATTGTCTTCGTCGCTCAGCAGCTCGCTGACCTTGGTCGCGGCGGCGTCGGTAAACACCAGCGGATCGGGCGCCATGGACGCCGGTCCGGTTGACTCTGTTTGCATAGCGCTCAAATCCTTGAATGTTGCCGCCGGACGCTCAGGCCTCCGACGGGACCGCGGCCGATTCGTCGATCCTTGCGGTCTGTTCGAGTAGCGGTACCTGGCCTTCGGGCTGATGAACGAGTTTACCGTTGATCTCGGCGCCAATGGCCATTTCGATCAGATTGTAATACACATTGCCCACTACGCGCGCCGTCGGTCCCAGCACCACGCGCTCGCTCGCAAAAACGTCACCTTTTACAATACCTTCCAGCAGCACGTGCGGCACCGTGACGCCGCCGTCGATCGTGCCGCCCTCGGCGAGGCTCAGCGACGCGCCGGTGCCCGGATCGGCCGAGACGTTGCCGTGGATCACGCCGTCGACGTGGCAGCCGCCCTTGAAATGCAGATCGCCGTCTATGCGAGTGTCCATCGCGACTATCGTGTTGGCAATAATCTGCCGGTTGTTGCTCTTGCGTCCAAACATGCTGCCTCCGTCGGCGGTTGCTGCTTCGGCCTCAGCCGAGGTTCGTGTCCCAGCTGAAACTCTGTTCTATGCTCGCGATCGAGCGGGTTCGCGAATTGACCGCGACCGTTACGCTTTCCGGGGTAAACCCGTCCGGCAGAATGACCTCGCGGTCGAAGTCCTGAAAGTAGCGGAACGAGAACGCCCAGCCCTTCTCCGCGTCTTCGGGCAGGAGTTCGGTATAGCGGTAACTCTTGGGCTCGCCGTTTTCGACGCCGTCTATGGTCAACAGTACGTCCCCCGATACCTTCCGGTCGTGTTTCATCGCCTGCACCAGCACCAGCCGAATGCTGAAAGCCCGCTCCCGGTCCGCGCGCGCGAGCTTGAGGTCCTGCACCCGCAGTCCGGCATTGCCGTCGCTCGGCGATACGATGCCGCGGTAGAACGCAATGGCGTCCCGCTGCTCCTGAATCTTGGCCTCGAGGTCGCTCAGACTCAGTTCGACGCTCTTGTAAGCCGCGCGTTCGATCCCGGCCTCGGTTTCGAGCATCACGATCTGTTCCTCGAGCCCGCCGATCTCATCCTCGAGCGCCGCAATCTCGCTATTGAAGTCCGCCCGCTCGGCAGCCGCGGCCAGGACGTTGTAACCCGCCTGAATGCGCCCGAACTCGAACAACAGATAGGCGACAGCCAGGACAAGGCCCAGCAACAGCAGCCGCATCGGAAGGCTCGAATGCCCGTTTTTGTTGAGAAAACTGCCGGTGGCCAAGACTTTTAGAACCCGTTAGCTCGATAACCCGCGAGAATGAGCGTTATGTTACGCCGCGTCGCGGGGCAACAGAAGTGCGCCAGATCACGTTTGCGACTTTTGGACCCGCAAACGCCCCCCTGCACAGCCCTACGGGCTCGCCGGCTGCGCCCGGCTGGTTCCCTCGCGGCACATCGTGCACACTCCTCCGCGACGCAGGCATGACGAGGCGAGCAAACCCTATGTACGTATGGATCAAGGCGCTGCACGTGGCCTTTATGGTTACCTGGTTCGCCGGCATCTTTTATCTGCCGCGGCTGTTCATCTATCACGCCGATACCACGGACACGCTGAGCCTCGACCGCTTTGTCGTCATGGAGCGGCGGCTGTTCGCCATGATGACGCTCGGCGCAATCCTGACGCTGCTGTTCGGCCTCGCGCTGCTCGGCCTGAATACGGCGCTACTCTCCGCCGGCTGGTTCCACGCCAAGCTGGCACTCCTGGCCGGACTCGCGGTGTACCACTACCGCTGTCTCTTGTGGATGCGCCGCCTGCAGGCCGGCGAAAGGCCCGACGATACGCGCTGGCTGCGCTGGTTTAACGAGATTCCCGTGATTTTTCTGCTGGGAATCGTTGGACTCGCGATCGCAAAGCCGTTTTAAGGTTTCAGCGGGCGCTCCGCGCGGCCGGGCTCGGCGGCAGGTTCCTGGTCGAGCTCTTCGGCCGTCCGCATGGCGCGAATGTCCTTGTCGAACACGACGCGCCAGCGCTTTGGCCACCAGCGCGGCCGGGGCGGCAGGCCGTCCGGATACACGGCGGGCCCCAATTCGTGCAGAGCGCGGGCGTAGACTCGCCGCTTGAAGTAAATGACCTCATTCACGGGCCGCCAGAAATCCACCCAGCGCACGCGGTCGAACTCGGGCTTGTCGCCGAGATCGAAGCGAATGCTTTCCTCTTCGAGATTGCGCAGCCGCAGCATGAACCAGCGCTGCTTCTGGCCAATACACAGCGGCAGGCTGTTCCTGCGGACAAAGCGATCGGGCAGCCGGTAGCGCAGCCAGCCGTCCGTCACGCGAAGTATGTCGACATCGTCGGGTTTTAACCCAACCTCTTCGCGCAGCTCCCGGTACATCGCCGCCTCGGCATCTTCGCCGACCAGCATTCCTCCCTGCGGAAACTGCCAGCCCTTGGCGCCGACTCTGCCGCCAAGCAGCAGCTTGCCACGGTCGTTGGCAAGGATAATGCCGACGTTCGCACGAAAGCCGTCTTCATCGATCCAGTCGTTGCTCATCGCAACCGTAACAAAACCTTTACTGCTGATTAGGGTACACCAAGCCGCACCGCTTGTGCCGTGACGAATCTTTGATTTAGCCTCAGCAGAGGTGGCCCGTTTGCGGGCCTTATGGAAACCGGGTCCAGCAGGGATTACTCGCATAGTGTCAACAGGCCATCAATGAAAGCTGCCCGTCAGGCCGGCCTGTTCGCGGCCCTCATTGCGCTTGCACTGCTTGCGCTCGGCGCCGCAATCGCGAGCGGGAGCGCCGGACTTGGCCTTCAGGAAAGCCTGTCGGCGCTGCTCGGCGGCGCGTCGGAATCCTCGAAACAGCTCGTTCTGGGGTTACGCCTGCCGCGCGCACTGACGGCGTTTGGCGTCGGCGGCATGCTCGCGATCGCGGGCGTGCTCATGCAGGTGCTGCTGCGCAACCCGCTGGCGGAACCGTACATCCTCGGCAGCTCGGGCGGCGCCGCCGTGTTTGCGTTGCTCGCGATCCTGTTCGGCCTGTCGAGTCTGCTGGTCGACGTAGCGGCATTTGCAGGCGCCATGTGCGCCACGCTGATCGTATTCTCGGTTGCTCACGGCACCGGAAGCTGGACACCCACGCGCCTGCTGCTCACCGGCATAGTGCTGGCCAGCGGTTTCGGGGCGGCTACCACGCTGCTGCTCGCACTGAGCCCCGATCAGCACCTGCGCGGCATGCTGTTTTGGCTCATGGGCGACCTGAGTTTCGCGTACGAGCCCGGCCAGAGCCTGCTGGTACTTGCGATCGTCGGGACGATCAGCATGGCGCTTGCGAGACACCTGAACGTGCTGGCACGCGGCGAACTGCAGGCCAGGATCGTCGGGCTGCCCGTGCGCGAGATCCGCTATGGCATCTTTGCGCTTGCGTCCCTGGCCACGGCCATTGCGGTAACGACGGTTGGCGTCATTGGCTTCATCGGGCTCGTCGTACCGCATTTGATCCGATTGGTCGTCGGCAGCGACCACCGCATCGTGATACCGGCGTCTGCGCTCGCCGGCGGCACGCTGCTGGTGCTCGCCGATACGCTGGCCCGAACCGTGCTGGCGCCCCGTCAGCTCCCGGTCGGCGCGTTGACGGCGGCGGTTGGTGTGCCGCTGTTTCTCATTCTAATGAGCAAGAGCGCGCGCTATCGCTAGCGAAGATCAGACGCACGAAGATCAGAGGGCTGCGGAGACAAGCGCGCGGCAGACGGGCCATGAGCCTCGAAGGCCGCAGCTCACCTTTACGGTCGCGTATCCAACGACGCCCTGCCGGGCACGCCTGACGCCTACCGCCAGCGGGCGCGCTCAGCCAGAAGACGCGCCTCTTCGCGCTGCCAGCCGAGCGCGGTCAGAGCGTGAGCAGGACGAGGCAAAGCGTTCAGACGCGCCGCCGCCGCGGCGCTTGCGAAACTCGACTGCCCCGCATCGCTTTGCAGCCAGGCGAGCAGCTCGGTCGCGATCTCCGGATAGCGGGCATGGCGGGCTATGCCGGCCGCGAAGGCGCTTGCATAAACCTCGACGGGCGGGCTGTCGCTGAACTCGGCGGACCGTGCCGCAACTGCCTGATCCTGAACGATCGCGAGCGGACAGCTTCCCGCTGCCACTGCGTCCAGGAGTTTGCCGCTCGTTTCGAACGGCGGCAGCGCCAGGTTCTGCATCCATTGCCGGACGATAATCTCGGCGGGCCGCAGGCCGTGCGTTTCGATGAGCTGGGCAATCAGCTCGAGGTTGTGTACCTCGGTCGTACTCGACAGGCAAAGTTGTCCGCCATAGCCGGGCCCGGTCAACGCTTCGAGCGACTCCGGCATCGTTATGTCGGCGTCCGCGGCGCTAACGACGACAAAGCGCTTGATTCCCAGCGCAAACCACTGGCCGTCCGGGTCCTTGTACTCGGCCGGCACGTTACCGATACCGCTGGCCGCCGCAAGCTTGCGCAAGGCGCCCTCGTCGGCGGCCAGCCAGATGTCCGCAACGTTGTCGGTCAGAAGAATGTCGGCGGGCGGCGCGCCGGTATTGCCCATGACGTCGGCGAGATTCCGGGCGGCATCCGCCGCGCGGACGGTGACCCGCATGCCCGTCTGCGCCGTGAAGTCGCCGAACACGCTGTTGAGAACATCCTCGCCCGGTGCATCGGCATAGACGACGACGGGCTCCTGCCGGGTATTGTCCTCGCTGACCGTCGGGGCTGCCGGCTCGTCCCGGGAGCAGCCGGCCAGGGCGAGCAAGGCCGTTATCGCAAGTCCGGCTGCCCGCAACGTGCGCGCCCTCCGGGGCGCTTCACTCAACGCTTTCATCCTGGTTCTACCTCCACCCGGTCGCGACCCCTGGACTTTGCGCGATACAAGGCCACATCCGCGCGTGCGAGCAGCGCGTCGCCTTCGGTTTTGAGTTCCACCGCATCCGCAGAGGGGGTTGCCGACGAAATGCCAATGGACGTTGTAATACTTGCCTCGCCGCCGTCCGGCAAGCCTATCGGAGCGGTGGCAATAGCCCGCCGTATCCGCTCCGCCAGCTTTTCGGCCGCCCGCGTGTCGGTATCGGGTAACAGGACGACAAATTCCTCGCCGCCGAAACGTGCAGCGACATCGCTCTTGCGCACCTCCGACTCGATCCGCTGCGCGAGTTCGCTCAGCACCGCGTCGCCGGCGGCGTGGCCCCAGGTATCGTTGACGCGCTTGAAGTGATCTATATCGAGCATTAGACACACCAGTTCCGTCTGGTCGCGTTTAGCCCGGGCCAGCTCCTCCTTGAGGCGGACCTGCAGGTAGCGGCGATTGTGCCAGCCCGTCAGCACGTCGGTGAATCCGCTGCGCAGGAGCCGCGCCCGGTTGACCGTATTCTCGATACAGAACGACGCGATCACGCCGAGATGCAGCAGAAAATCGCTGGCGAGTTCGCGGCGAAAGCGCTCGCGGTCGTTACTGCCGAGATTCAGGGAGCCCGTCAGATGTCCGCGGTAGGTCAGCGGGATCATCGCCACGCTGCCCGGACCGGCCTGATCGGGCAGCACCATCTGGTGGTCGCAGGCGCGGAATTCGCCGAGCCAGGGCTGGCGCAGCGCCACGTACTGCGGCGCCAGCCCGCTCAGGGTCTCGACCAGCATGAGCCCCTCGATACTTTCGACCGGCGTTCCGGCCGCCAGCAGCAAGTGCCGGACGTCGTGATCTGGGTCCGCCAGCACGACGCTGACAGTGTCGAGTGCATAACTTTCCTTGAGGCCGCCGCTGAGCTCGCTAAACAGCGCAAACAGGTCTGCCGCGTTCAGCAGCCTGAACTCGCGCTGCTGGCTGCGGCGCATTTTCTCCTCGTTGAGCGCAACCTGGGCCGTCAGCTCCCTGAGCGCTTCGCGCGCCTGGTCAAGTTCCGCCTCGAGGTCAGCAACTTTGGACATGCACAGACTTCAATCCCGCAAGTGAAGCTCGTCCTTTTACCAGATCGGCGGGCGGGCGTCGCGGATGCAGCCCGCGGAACGACAACCGAAGCCGGTTGGCGTCGTGCCGGCGGCATCTGCCGGAGATATCAACCCCGCATGTCGAAATAGCGGCGGCCGTTTTGCATGAGTTCGACAAAACCCTGTTCGTCGCCGGCCGCCACCAGCTCGCGTATGCGTTCGGCCGCCTCGGCGAGCGCCTTGAGCGCGTGTCCGCCGAAACGATTCAGGTGCTGAATCTCGAAATACAGGTGCGGGTTGTCCTGCGCCACGGCCTCGGAGACAAGGAGCTGGGAATCGAAGGTCGTGGACGATAGCTGCGCGAGCCTGGGCGCTGCTTCCCCGCTCTCGGCGAGCGCCGTGAAGAAGGCGATATTGAGCGCGTGCGAGAGACCGAGCACGTAGGCTATGAGCCGGTCGTGGTCCTCCAGCGTCATGTCCAGACGCTCGGCCATCGTCGAGCGAAACAGGTCTTTTGCGGCCGAGGTCGCCTCCGGACAGCCCGCATCGCAGAAGATGAGATGGCGGCCCGACAGGAGCCGCGTGTCCGGCCCGAACATGGGATGTAAAGAGGTGACCCGGCAGCCCGCCTCCGCGAGTTCCTTCAGACCCTCGATCAGCGGCGACTTGAGCGAGCCTATGTCGAACACCAGGCCTGCCGGTTTCAGCACGGCGAGTTGCAGCAGGATTCGGCCCGACGCTGCCAGCGGCGCGGCGACTACGATCACGTCGTAGTCGAGGCCGGCATCGGTCCAGTTGCGGTAGCGCCCCGGACCGTCCGTAACGCCCGGGTCGGCTACGGTGGTCGCAAACCCCTGGCTCAGAAAGAAATCCACGAACCAGCGGCCCATCTTACCGGCACCGCCGATGACCAGCGCCGTCCGGCCGTCGCCCTGGCCTTCGGCGATAACCCGGTCGCGCTCCTGACTTGCGAGCGAGGTTTCGATGAGTTGGGTCAGTACGGACTCCGCGAGTGCCGGATCGAGGCCGAGAGCCTCCGCCTGCCGCCGCCCCATTTCGATCACGTCCTTCTCGCGCGCGTAGTCGCGCGTCGCGGTGCCGCTTTGCTGCTTGTTACGGCCGATTTCGCCGACGATTTTCTGCCGCGCCGCGATCAGCTCGAGGAGTTCGCGGTCAATGTCGGAGAGCTGGCTCCGGAGTTTCTTGAGATCCATCTGCACTATCCACGATATGTCGGCCTAGCCGTTGTACCGCAGTGCAGCAGTTATTAAAAGCCGCCGCCCGGAGCGGGCGGCGGCTTCCCCTGCGCGTGTCGGCCAGGCCGGGGGCGGTAACCGCCATCACGTGGCCGTCGTCGGATCGCGGTCGTATGGGTCACGTCGTATTAGTCGTCGTCATCGCGATGGCGCCGCTTGTGTCTGCGGTCGCGGCGGCCATCGTATTGCCGCCCGTATTCATACTCGTAGCGGCGATCGCGGTCGTGATGACGCCCCCGGTAGCGGCGGTCGTCATAGGCGTAGTAGTAGCGCATGTGGCGCTGATAGATTCGATACACCTTGCGCCAGGACAAGTACCGCTTGTGCTTGACGTGCGAGTGGCGGTACCACTTGCGAAAGTGTTTCTGGCGATGCAGCCAGGCGGGCATGTGCTTCGAGCGCTGCGGTCCGTGACCGTAAGCAACGTCGACATGCCAGTCGTAGTGCGGCTTGTGTTGACCGTGTGCCTCTGCGGTACCCGCATGCAGTGCGAGCAGCGCGGCGGCAAGCAGCGTAATTCCGGTAGCGGCCTGCTTCGTATACATGGATCCCTCCTTCCTGATCTTCGGAATTCGGGGCCATTATCGGTCGCGCCGCATGAACTCAAACTTAATCTAAACCCCTGGTTTTAATGTGTTTTGTGAATCCCTGCTGAACGCCGGGCGAAGCGCCTGCCGGTCCTCGCGGGTGGCCGACTTGCCTCACTCGGCGCGATGCGCGTATCGTCGCGCCAAACGATCAAAACCAAGAGTCGGGGAGAACACATGAAAACTCGCGCCGCCGTTGCCGTCGAAGCCGGCAAGGAACTGATTATCGAAGAACTCGATCTCGAAGGACCGCAAGCCGGCGAAGTGCTGATCCGCAACGTTGCGTCCGGCGTTTGTCACACCGATGCGTTTACCCTGTCCGGCGACGATCCCGAAGGCCTGTTTCCCTGCGTGCTCGGCCATGAAGGCGGTGCGATCGTCGAGGAGGTCGGCGCCGGCGTTAGCAGCGTGCGGCCAGGCGATCACGTCATTCCGCTGTATACGCCCGAATGCGGCGAATGTGCGTTTTGCACATCGGGCAAGACCAACCTTTGTCAGGCCATTCGGGTCACTCAGGGCCAGGGGTTAATGCCGGACGGCCGCTCCAGGTTTTCGCTGAACGGCAAGCCGGTGTTCCACTTCATGGGAACGTCCACGTTTAGCCACTACACGGTGCTGCCGGAAATCTCGGTTGCCAAGATCAGCGCCGAAGCACCGCTCGAGAAGGTGTGCCTGCTCGGCTGCGGCATCACGACCGGCATTGGCGCCGTGCTCAACACGGCCAAGGTAGAGCCCGGCGCAAGCGTCGCCGTGTTTGGCCTTGGCGGCGTGGGTTTGAGCGCCATCCAGGGCGCCGTCATGGCCAAGGCCGGCCGTATCATTGCCGTCGACATCAACCCGGACAAATTCGAGCTGGCGAAACAGCTCGGCGCGACCGATGTCGTCGACCCGCGCGATCACGATGCCGCAATCACCGACGTAATCATCGACATGACCGGCGGCGGCGTCGATTACTCGTTCGAATGCGTCGGCAACGTCGATCTCATGCGCTCGGCGCTCGAGTGCTGCCACAAGGGCTGGGGCGAGTCGGTGATCGTCGGCGTCGCGGGTGCCGGTAAGGAAATATCGACCCGCCCTTTTCAGCTCGTGACGGGCCGCGTCTGGCGCGGTTCCGCGTTCGGCGGCTGCCGGGGCCGCTCCGAACTTCCCGGCATGGTCGAGCAGTACATGGACGGCGAGATCAAGATCGACGAGTTCATTACCTATACGATGCCGCTCGAGGACATCAACCGTGCGTTCGACCTCATGCACGAAGGCAAGAGCATTCGCTCGATCATCCACTTCGACGCCTAGCAGCGTGTTGAGAAAGTCTCAGGCTAGTGCGATAGCAGGCGCCGACGGCCAAGAAAGCGCAGTGTACACGCCAGTACATGAGCGTTTTTCCGCCGGCGGCAACGCCGTAGCGTGCTTACCTGAGCTCTTTCAACACGCCGCCAGCCCGGGCTAGAGAACTGCCGTGACGGCGGGGGCGAGAAAAACCGGGACGACGGAGATTGCGGTCGCCACGACGTCCGCCCTCGCGGCAGAGGCCGCACTCGACGTTCAAGACCGCGGCGGTAACGCTGTAGATTGCGCACTCGCGGCCTCCTTGCTGACGATGAATACGGAGCCGGGCGTCTGTGCGCTGGCCGGCGGCGCGTACGTTACGGTGTGGGGCCCGGATACGGACCCGGTCACGATAGACGGCAACGTCGCGGTACCCGGCAGCGGCCTTGCCGAGCATGAGCGCCGGCGCGGCGCCGAATCGGTCAGCATGGACTACGGCGGCGGCATCGAAACGCTGGTGGGCGCGGGCTCCGTTGGCGTACCCGGCTCGCTGGCCGCGGTCGAATCGGCCTGGCGGCGGTTCGGCCGTGCCGACTGGGCCGATCTGTTGGCCCCGTCCATTGCCGCCGCCCGCGACGGTTTTCCCCTGTCTTCAGCCTGTCATTATTACCTGGGCTACTCGGGCGCGTCGGTCTTCGGCCGCAGCAGGGACGGTTTCGATGCCCTGCACCGTTCCGACGGCAGCCTTCGCGCGGCCAACGAGACTATCCGCGTACCGCATCTGGCAGACTCGCTCGGCGCCATCGCCGAAGAAGGTGCCGCGGCCTTTTATCAGGGTGACGTCGCCCGGCGAATCGTCGATCACGTGCGCGCCGGGAACGGCATGCTGACGCACGACGACATGCGGAGTTATGCAGCGCTCGTGCGCCCCGCGCTGACCGTCCGGATCGGCAACTGGCGCATCGCGAGCAACCCGCCACCCGCAATTGGCGGGACGGTGCTCGCCGCCATGCTGGAGGCGTTCGCGAAAACGCGGCATCGCAGCTGGAACACGGCCGCGCTGGCCGATCTCATCGACATTCAGCACGCATGTCTCGACTACCGGCGGGAGCACCTCGACCTCGCCGAAGACTCGGGCGAAGCCGCGGCCCGTTTGCTGGAGCTTGCGACCGGCGGCCGGCTTCTGAGCCGCTACGCTTCGGCCTCGACGGTGCATACCTCGGCCGTCGACGACAGCGGTCTCGGTTGCGCAATCACGGCGTCTTCGGGCTATGGCTCGGGCGAAATGCCGGAAGGCACGGGGCTCTGGCTCAACAACTGCCTCGGCGAACTCGAACTCAATCGCCGCGGACTCGACGCCGGCCCGGTCGGCAGCCGCCTGCCTTCCAACATGGCGCCCACCGTGTGTCGCTCGACCGAGCCGGGCAGCGAACGCGCCGTGCTGGCGGCCGGCTCGCCCGGCGCGGATCGAATCACGACGGCGCTGCTGCAGGCGCTGGTCGGCCGCTTCATATTCGAGTGGCCTCTCGAGCAGGCGATCGCACACCCTCGCCTGCATGTGGATACCAGCGGAGCGAACGACCGGCTAATGGCGGAGCCCGGCCTGGAGCTGCCGGAGACGGCGCTGCCGCAAACCGTCTTCGACACGCCGAGCATGTATTTTGGCGGCGTCGCGGCCGCGCACTACGACGGCGACGGCCGTTTCGCGCTTGCAGCGGATCCGCGCCGCGAAGGCGGTGCCGCACGGAGCGCCGACGCCTGTTCGTGATGCCGGGCGTTTGTTACGCTTCGGCCGTCCCGCTCGCAGCAAGCCTCTCCGGGTCGCCGCCTTGCACAACACCGTCGAAGAAAAACGCCTGCTCTGCCCAGCCTGCAATGCGAGCATCTCGGTGCTCATCGACAGCTCCGCCGGAAGCCAGTCGTACATTGAAGACTGCGAGGTCTGCTGCCGGCCGCTTACTATCAGCTTTGTCGTTGACGACGAGGGCATTAGCAATGTCCGGGCGGATTATGCCGACTAGAAACTGTCCCAAACCGAATCCCGTACCGCATCGCAGGCCCGTCGCGGCGGTGCTGTTGTTCTGTCTTGCGGCGACGGCCGCAACGGCTGCCGAACACATACAAACCACCGTGCGCGAAGGCACCAACATTCAGGTGGACGTACGCGCCGACGGACAACTGGTAACGGATCTCGTCGGCGGCTTGTGGCTGATTCCGGCGGACGGCGGCGTCGCGGAGCGACTGCCCAACGAGCGACACCCGGCGCGCAGCCCGCGCTTCTCGCCGGACGGCGAGGCTATTGCCTACGTGGCGGAACAGGGACAACACACGGAACTGTGGATCTACGAGCTGGCCGACCGCTCGACGCGGCCCGTTGCGGCGACGCTCAGGACCTACGCGCAGCCCGACTGGCACCCCGACGGCACGAAGCTGGTGTTCGCCGCTGACGCCGACGGTGACGGATTTGCAATCTGGGAACTCGATATAGCGACCGGACTGAGCTGGCGGCTCACTCACGGCCGCGGCGAGGCTACCTGGCCAAGCTGGTCCGGCGACGGCCGCGATCTGCTGTACGTATTGCGCGAAGACGAGACTTACCGACTCATGCTCAGGCGCCGGGGCCGGATCGACGAAGTTCTGCTCGAAAGCGGCGACCCGCTTTCGGCGCCTTCGTTTCGTCCCGACAAAAGTCTCGTGACCTTCATTCGCCACGCGCCGGACGCACTCAGAATCGACATGGTGATTCTGTCGACGCCGCGCCTCGTGCGTACGCTGCTCGAGGACGACGACGTTTTTGTCGGCCGGGTGGCCTGGAAAGATCGCGAGCGGCTGACCTACACGTCCGGCGGCCGTATTCGGCAGCGATCTTTCGACGCCTGGCAGCCTTCGACGGTTGGCTTCGAGGCCAGGCTGCAAACGCCGCTGTCAGTGGCGCCGGGCAAGGCGCTCGGCCGCCGTCTCGTGAATACCGCGGACGTGGATTCGCGCGCCCTCGTCGTGCGCGCCGCGCGTCTCTTCGACGGCGTCGCCAGCGAGTACCGCGAGGACGTCGATATTCTGATCCGGGACGGCCTCATCGCCGGCGTTGAGCCGAGCCGGCCCCGGCAAGGACAAATCCTCGTCGATCTCGGCGATATTACGGTCATCCCCGGACTCATCGACATTTACGCCCGCTTGCCGCAAAAGCTCAGCGATGCGGACGGCGCGCGGCTGCTCAGCTTTGGCGTGACCACGCTGGTCGCCAACCGCAGCGACGCCGAATCAATCGACGCACGCTGGGCGAAAGCCGCAACGCCGGGGCCGCGGCTGCTGCGCGCGGCAACGCTAGATACCGGGACTGCCAATGCGGCAAGCGAGGCGCAAAGCACGCCGTGGCTGCTGCTCCTGAACGGCGATCGCAGCACCGGCCGCAGCCTGCGCGGAGCTACCCGGGCCTGGCAGCAAGCAGGGATACCCGTACTTGCCGGAAACTGGCAGGTCGGCCTTGGCGCCGGCGCCAGTCTCGTGCTGGGCGGCGAGGCGCTGCCGGTCTCGCCCGCTGGCCGGCGCTACGCCGATCTTGCCGTCAGCAACGGCCGGAGTCCGGTCACGATCGTCTCGTCGCTCGCACACGCCGGCACTCCGGGCGTTGCCGAGCTGTTCCAGCGCCGCCAGGCAAACGGTCTGCAGTCAGTGCCCGCCCGCAGGCTGGCAAGCCGGGCCTCGCTCGGCAACGCGCATACGGAACTCGTGCTCGGCAGCGCGGCCAACGCGCTGCCCCCTGGCGTCGCCCAGCACGCCGAACTGCGCGCGCTCGTAGCCGCCGGCCTGTCGCCGTTCGACGCGCTGAAAGCCGCAACGGTAAATGCGGCAAATGCACTTGGCCTGGGTCTTCGGGCAGGCCGGATCGCGCCCGGCGCCGCCGCAAGTCTTGTCCTCATAGCCGGGGACCCGTTGCAGTCTATCGAAGAGGCCGCCAATGTCGTTGGTGTGGTGCAGAATGGCCGCTTCATGAGCGCGGGACGCCTGATCGATTCTTTGGAGGCATCCCCGGACGAGCCGGACGAACGGACAGGCGAGTCGTTGAGCAATTCGGAAACGTCGGAAAATTTGACAAAGTCTACGGCTGTGTCGCCTGTCGTCGAATCCTCGGCAAGCCGCTGAGACACCGCATCGCTACGAAAAGCTTACACTTGTCGCGTTTTGAGGCTATCGCGACAAATTAGCGTTTTTTCAGATGTTTGTAATGGGTTTCTTGCAAACACCTGAATTTCACCACATGGTTCTTGTCGACTTTTTTTACAATTTGTCGAAAATTGTAGAGAAACGCCGCTACCCTTTCCGGCAGCCTGGCCCTAACTCGTTGATACCGACTTCCGGACGTGCACTTGGCACAGCTCTTGCTTTGTAGGACCTGCCCAAGCGAAGTGTAACTGCGCTCGGCCGAACGTATCGGGTACTTTAGGATTTAGACGCCAGAAGAAAAATAATCACAAAAATAAAAGATCCAGATCCAACAATAACAATACAAGCTGTACCCATCGTCCGAATTCGCAGTTACCTCTTTTGATAAAAAGAAAGAGAAAAATTAGCCCCGCCGCTAACGCCGCGGGGCTTTTTATTGGCCGCTGCAATACCTGGTGACTTTGGAGTTGCCGGCCAATGGCCGACACGATCAGTCCGGCGCCGTAATACCGGGGATTTCCGGGACCTCCTTCTCGAGTGCGTCAACGAAGGCTCTGAGCCGGCGGGGCCGGTACCGTCCCGGCAGATAGGCAGCCCGGATACTCAGAGCCGGCGCGCGCCAGCCCGGCAAAACGTTCGCGAGCGAGCCGTCCCGTAATTCGGCATCGACGAACCAGCGCGGCAGCACTGCCATCCCGAGTCCCAAGAGCGCCGCCTCTTTCAGGGCCACGATATTGTTGGTCCGCATCTTCAGCGGCGGGCTAATGGTCGAACTCCGGCCGTTCGCGTTCTCAAGCGGGATCTTGCCGCCCTCGAACGGTGTCAGGCCAAGCAGCGGCATAGCAGCGGCCGCTTTTGGCGTACCCGGCGCGCCTGAGCTCTCGATGAACCCGGTGCTGCCGACCAGCAGCCGCTCAACCCGGCCGAGGTCGCGTACGACCAGGGTATCGTCCGGGATCTCCCCGACTTTGATCCAGCAGTCGCAGCCCAGCTCGGAGAAGCGGATCGGCTGATCGTCCAGTAGCCAATCCAGGGATACGCCCGGATGGGCCAGCTGAAACCGCCAGGCTATGCGCGCCAGTTCGAGCTGCCCCAGCGCGACCGGCGCAACCAGTTTGAGGGCGCCGACGATCTGCCCCTCGCTTGCGAGGTGTTTCTCTTCGAGCGCATCCCAGCTTTCCAGCAGCGCTCGCGACTCGGCAAGCAACTCGGTGCCGGAGCGGGTCAGCGACATCGAGTGCGTATTGCGCCTGACGAGCTGGGTTTTGAGCCGCAACTCGAGCTCCGCGAGCTGCCGGCTCGCGCTGGGCTGGGAAAGACCAAGATCCCTGGCCGCGGCGCTAATACTGCCCGCGTCCGCGATCCGCACGAAGGTCTGGAGCAGGGTTAGTCGGTCCAGCGGCTTACTCATGCGTAATACGTATAACAAATATTCTTAATACTCGTCTACCGGATTAATGACGTTACCGGCAAAGTGTCTTCACTCACACTTACTCAACGGAGACCGACGTGAACGACACAACACAGAACTTTCGACTTGGCGGCGAACGCTAGATCAATCGCCTTGGTTTCGGCGCAATGCGGCTCACCGGGCAGCCGGGTAACTTCGGGCCCTACCCCAATTGGGAACAGGGCAAACGCCTGTTGCGGCGCGCCGTCGAACTTGGCGTGGAGTTTTTCGATTCCGCCCGCGCCTACGGGCCCGAATGGGCGGACAAATTGCTGGCGGATGCTCTGCACCCGTACGCCGACAAGGTCGTCGTGGCCACCAAGGGCGGCGTGGACAAGCTCGCGCCCGACCAGATCGTGACGGACGGACGGCCGCAGACGCTTCTGCGGCAGGTAGACGCCGCGCTGACGAACCTGAAGCTCGAACGGATCGAGCTTTTTCAACTGCATCGCGTCGATCCCAAGGTCGATATCGAGGAGTCCGTCGGCGCTTTGGAGGCGGCGAGGAACGCCGGCAAGCTGCGCTTTATCGGGCTGTCGAACGTCAACCGTGAACAACTGGATCGAGCGCTCCGCGTCGCGCCTATCGCGTCGCTGCAAAACCGCTACAACCAGGCTGAGCGGGAGCAGGATGCGCTGGTCGATTACACGGCCCACAAAGGCATAGCCTTCATTCCGTACGGCCCGCTAGGCGCGCACCCGATGAAACAGGGCGCGGCACTGCCGGCGCGGGCGTCACTCGCCTGGCTGCTCGAACGGTCGCCGAACATCGTCGTCATTCCGGGCACAACGTCGATTGCCCATCTCGAAGAGAACGTTCTGGCCCGGGATCTTCTTTAGGCCCGCACCGCCGGAAATTGCGGCCGGGCCGGGCCGGCAAGCTATGCTAGTCTCGGATGGATTGCAGGAAATTACCGAGAGTTCATATGCGTATTCTGCTTGCGGTGCTGACACTGCTGTCCGTCGCGGCCTGTTCGAGAGCGACGATCGAGCTCGAAGAAACCAGCATAGCCGATCTGCACGATCGCATTCAGCGCGGCGAATTGAGCTCCGAGGACATCACGTCCTGGTATCTGCAGCGCATCGAACGGCTGGACCGCAACGGCCCTGCCCTGAATTCGGTCATTGAGCTCAACCCGGATGCCCTGACCATTGCACGCTCACTCGACGAAGAGTGGCGGCAGTCGGGCCCTCGCGGCCCGCTGCACGGGATCCCGGTTTTGCTGAAAGCCAACATAGACACCGCCGACCGGATGAAGACCAGCGCCGGTTCGCTTGCGCTCGCGGAACACGTCGCCAGCGAAGATGCGTTTCTCGTGCGGCGGCTGCGCGATGCGGGCGCGGTCATTCTGGGCAAGACGAATCTCAGTGAGTGGGCAAACTTTCGTTCGTCGATGAGTTCGAGCGGCTGGAGCAGTGCCGGCGGCCAGACTCACAACCCTTACGACACCGCACGAAATCCCTGCGGCTCTTCGAGCGGTTCCGGCGTTGCAGTCGCCGCAAATCTAACGAGCGTCGCCGTGGGTACGGAGACCGACGGCTCGATACTCTGCCCCTCCGGTGTAAACGGAATCGTGGGAATCAAGCCGACGCTGGGCCTCATTAGCCGCAGCGGCATCATTCCGATAGCGCACAGCCAGGACACCGCCGGGCCAATGGCGCGAAGCGTGCGCGACGCCGCCCTGCTACTGAGCGTCATGACCGGCTCCGACCCGCGCGATCCGGCCTCGGCGGCGCTGCCGGAGGACGTAGCGCGCGGCGCCTCAGACTACACGGCGAATCTCGCCGCCGACAGGCTGAAAGGGCGCCGCATCGGTGTGCTCCGCAGCTACTACGGCAGCGGCGAACACCCGGAAGTCGAACGCGTTTTCACAGCGAGCATCGCAGCCCTCGCGGCCGGCGGCGCCGAGATTGTCGACCCGCTCATGCTCGATACCGGCGCGGCCGGCGCGCACGAATACACAGTGCTGCTGTACGAATTCAAACACGGCGTGGCGCAGTATCTGGAGCAATCCGGGACAGCTTACACGTCCCTGTCCGAGCTCATCGACTTCAATACCGCCAACGCGAAGCAGGTGATGCCGCTGTTTGGCCAGGACATTTTCCTGGAAGCCAACGCGAAAGGACCCTTGAGCGATGCGGACTACACAAATGCTCTGAGCGAAAGCAAGCGGCTTACCCAAACGGCGCTGAACACGGCGTTCGAGGAGCACGGCCTCGACGCCATTGTCGCGCCGAGCAACGGACCCGCCTGGATGACCGATCACGTCAACGGCGACTCGTTCAGCGTCGGCAGCAGCAGCTTCGCCGCCATCTCGGGTTACCCCAGCGTGACCGTACCGGCAGGTTTCGCGCACGGGCTGCCATTGGGTCTGTCGTTCATCGGTCGGCCGTTTAGTGAGCAGGCCCTGCTCGAACTCGCCTATGCCTTCGAGCAAACGACTCTCGCCAGACGTCCGCCGCCCCTCGACTGAGCGCGCCGCGCCGGCAATAGCGAAAATACCGGCAACACGGCGGTTGGCCGAATTGCGACCCTGGCCACAGCGGGCGCTTGCGCTTTGCGGCCTAATGGCGGCTGCCGGGTTTTACCCCAGTTATTGGCCGGGATCCGCATGTTCAAAAAAATCCGCATAGCCATTCTGCTGTTCGTTCTGCTGTTCGTCGCAATGGACACGTGGCTGACGAGAGCCTACAGCACCGACTGGCAGGACAGCCTGTACATTGGCGTGTACCCGATCAATGCGGACGGCAGCCAGGCAGCCGAAGCGTACCTTGGCCGCCTCAGGACGGAAGACTTCGAGGGCGTGGAAACCTTCATAGCGCGGGAAGCAAAGCGTTACGGCAAGACGCTCGAGCGTCCGGTCCGCGTAAGCCTTGGCCAGCCCGTGCTCGAGCAGCCGCCGTCGCTCGGCGATAATCCAAACGTCCTCAGGATCATGTGGTGGTCGCTGCGGATGCGCATTTGGGCCGGCAACGTGGCCAAAGACCAGGAACGTTTTCCACCCGATGTACGCATCTTCGTGCGCTATCACAGCCCCGACAGCTACTTTCCGCTCGAAAACTCGGTCGGTGTCGAAAAGGGTATGTTCGGCATAGTCAACGCTTATGCGAGCCGCCGCCTGGCCGCGCAAAACAATGTCATCGTTGCGCATGAGTTTCTGCATACGCTTGGCGCCAGCGACAAATACGAACCCGGCTCGGGGCAACCGCTCGGTCCGGACGGCCTCGCCGAACCCGATCGCAAACCGCTTTACCCGCAGCAGTACGCCGAAATCATGGGCGGGCGCATTGCGCTTTCCGCTACCGATGCGGTTATTCCCAAGAGTCTGCGCTACGCGGTGATCGGCCCGCAAACCGCCGCCGAGATCCGGCTGGCCGACTAGTGTCCCGTTTGGTTAATTCGTTGACTGCAGTCGGCAGCGGATTTTCGTGCCTGGCAAGGCGCGGCGACGAGGAATAGCGAGCTATTGCGAGGAGCCGCAACGCCGCCAGGCGCGAAAAGACGCGGCGAATGAGTCAACGAATTAACCAAACGGGACACTGGTGAAGCTCTGCATGAGTCATGGCGGTCTGCTTGCGCCGGACTCATGCAAAACCTCCGCAGTGGCTACGGGCGGCCCTGCTGGGCTACCCTCGCGACATGCCAGCCGCTAACGACATCCTGCTTAGCGCAACCGGACTCGACGTCGCGGTTCCCGATCGGCTGCTCGTCGAATCGCTCGAACTTGCGGTTGCCCCTGGCGAAGTGCTCGCCGTGCTCGGTAAAAACGGCAGCGGCAAGACGCTGCTGCTGCATACGCTCGCGGCGTTGCGTCAGCCGGCCACCGGCACGATACGGTTTTGCGGCAGCCCGCCCGCCGCGCTGAGCCGGCGGGAACTCGCCTGCCGTAGGGTACTGTTGCCGCAGGAAAGCGAAGACGTGTTTCCGGCGACGGTCTTCGACACGGTGCTCACCGGCCGGCATCCGCACGTCGGACGACTGAGCTTCGAATCGAAAGACGATATCGATATAGCACTCGATGCACTTTCGGTCATGCAGCTCACGGAGCTCAAGGACCGCAACGTCCTGACGCTGTCGGGCGGCGAGCGCCAGCGCCTTGCCATTGCGCAGGCGCTGGCACAGCAAACGGATCTGCTGCTGCTCGACGAACCCACCAATCATCTGGACCCGCTGCATCAGCTCGAGGTTCTCGACCTGCTCCGGCGGCTCGCCGATGCCGGCAAATCCATAGTGCTGTCACTGCACGACGTGAATTTCGCGGCGCGCATCAGTGACCGCTGTCTGCTGCTGTACGGCGACGGCCGCTGGCAGACTGGCGACTGCCCGGACGTTCTGACGAGCGAAAACCTGCTCGCGCTATACGGCACGAACATGGATCTGCTGCCCTGGCGGGATGGCGTCGTTTTTGTACCGAGCGGGCCGCGCGCCTAGTCGAGCGCCCTGGTCCGCGGAGCCTGCCAGCGTCAGTCGACGTGACCGTAAAGCCGCGCAAGACACTCTGCATGCAGGGCGGGATTGGCCGCCAGCACGGAGCGCGTTGCAAGGCCCGGCGGCTGCCCGTTGAGATCGGTGAACACGCCGCCCGCTTCGCGGACGATGACGGCAAGTGCGGCAATGTCCAGGATATTCACATCCGACTCGATGACGGCCTCGATCTTGCCGGCGGCCAGCAGATGATAGTGATAGAAGTCGCCGTAACCCCGGGTCCGGTCGGCTGTCGCCAGAATATCGCCCAGCGACTCCCAGCCGGCGCTCCCGGCCAGCGATCCGACGTTGCCGGTCGAGACAGCCGCGCGATCGAGTTCACTCAGCTCGCTCACGCGAAGAGGTTCGCCGTTCAGCCAGGCACCGCGGCCGCGTTCGGCCCAGGCCAGTTCGTCGAGCATCGTGCCGCTGGATACGCCAAGCACGAGTTCGCCTTGATGCATGAGTGCAATCTGCGTCGAGAAGAACGGGTACTCACGGACGAAAGCTTTGGTGCCGTCGATCGGGTCGACGAGCCAGAGGTATTCGGCGTCAGCCTGTGTTTGTCCTGTCTCCTCGCCGAAAAAACCATGTTCCGGATAGGCTGCCAGAATTATTCCGCGGATCGCCTGTTCGCACTCGACGTCGGCCTGCGTCACGGGCGTCCGATCAGCCTTGGTGCTGACCTCAAGGTTGCCGCGAAAGTACTGGCGGCTTATCCGGGCAGCCTCCCGGGCAGCTTCGAGAGCCGTAACAAGTAAGGGAGATTGCGCGTCTTTAGTGTCCATAGTCCGAATGTCCGCGAAGCTTCGCGCCGCACTATCGCCTCTCGCCGGTGCGACTACAAGCGCAAAATCGCCGGGTCCCGCGGCGTGCTTGACACCCGGACGGCGCGGCCCTTACTGTACCGCGCACCTGGCACGAACCTGGACGGGCGATGCGACGCAGCAGGAAGGCGCCGCATAACGCAGATCCCGAGCAGATCGAAAGGCCGCCCCCCGCGTCGGCGAACGGGCAAAAACCCGAGCCGCACAGCTCGGACCGGCACTCGACGTACACATTGAAAACCTCACGCTCGAGGAGCACGGCACCGCGGCGAAACTCCAGATGCGGATGCGCTCCCGCAGCCACCCTTGTCGTGACAACGCAGGAATCGAACCATGGGTAATCGACTGAGCAAAATCTATACGCGCACCGGTGACGACGGCACGACGGGCCTCGGCGACGGCAGCCGCGTGGCCAAAGACGATGCGCGCGTCGAAGCTTACGGCACGGTAGACGAAGCCAACAGCGCGATCGGAATGGTGCTGGCGGAAGACGCGGCCGGCGGCGGTATCCGCGAACTGCTGACCGAGGTGCAGCACGATCTGTTCGAAATCGGCGGCGAGCTGTGTATACCCGGTCACGCCGCCGTGACGCCGGAATACATCGAGCGTCTCGAGACGAAACTCGATGCGCTCAACGCGGACCTGCCGCCGCTCAAGGACTTCATTCTGCCGGGCGGGGGGCGCGCGGCCGCCGCCTGCCACCTTGCACGCACCGTGGTCCGCCGCGCGGAACGCCGGGTTCAGACGCTCGCACATTCGACCGACGTAAGGCCCGAAGTCCTGCGCTACCTGAACCGGCTGTCGGATCTTCTGTTTGTCGTTGCGCGTAATCTGGCGCGCGCGGAGACCGGCAGCGAGGTGCTCTGGAACCGCGACCGCGGCTAGTGCCCTGTCCCGCAAACAAGTCGCCTAATTGCGGGACAGGGGACTAGTCGGAGCCGTCGGAGCGCTGCCGCCGGTTGGCGCGCGCCTCGTCCAGGATCTCGCACAGAGCGGCGCCGGCCGCATCCAGCCGCGTGCTCGCGCGGGCCAGCGCCGGTGTGTCGACCCGCAGACGATTGCCGTAGCGATTGGCGGCCAGAGTGTCGAAGCGCTCCCAAACCTCGTAGTCGTTCATGCCGCCGACAATCGCATCGGGATCACGCGCCACCACGGCCTCGACATCGACCTGCGGCGCCAGCTCATCGAGATCGGCGAAAACGTTGACACCGCCGCAAAGGGCGATCAACTCACTAATAAAATGCGTTCCGTTTATCGTGTACAGCGGACGGGCCGAAATCTGATAGAACACACGCAGCGGAGTGCGATCGGCGTACTTGTCGCGCAGAGCGGCAATCCCGGCACGAAAGCGGGCAGCCTCCGTTTCGGCGCTGGCGGCGTTACCGGTCAGGCGGCCGATCTCCTCGACCGCGCGCGCCACGTCCTCGAGACTGCCGGTACGAATCGTGACGATCGGCAACCCCGTCGAGCGCAGTTCGTCGGCCGTGTTCGCCGGCATGCCGCTCGCCCACGCGAGCACCAGATCCGGCTCGAGCAGCCTGAGCCGCTCCTGGTCGACGCCGAATGCGTCGCCGACCTGCGGCAGTTGCGCCGCGGCTGCCGGATAGTCGGTATAGGCGCTCACGCCCACCAGCGTGTCCCCGGCGCCGGCCGCAAACACGAGCTCCGCAAGATGCGGGGCTAGCGTTACCACGCGCTCGGCACGAGACGACGACTCGCCGTCCTGAGCGGCACTCCCGGAAGCAGGCCCTGCGGTAGGCGCTTCAGCCGAACAAGCCGCAGTCAGCGCGGCCAGCATGAGGCCGGGCAGAAGCCCGCCGCAGCGGCTCACACGGACCAGCCGTACAGCGTCAGCGCAGCAATGACGACCGCCCAGATCGTGAGCAGTCGAAACACGAGCTTGTTGGCAGCCCGAGCGCCGCGAACGCCGCGCTCGGTCACTGTCTCGCCCTCCAGATCGCTGAGCGCCAGCGCCCCGACACCCACGCGGGCCAGCAGCTCTTCGCTGCCCTCGGAAGTACTCGCGGGCGCCGCATCGGACCGTTCGCGCCACGCCAGAAGCGCCGCATCGAAGTGGCCCGCAATTGCGTAACCCATTGCGGTCAGACGGGCCGGCACCCACGCGAGCCAGCCGTGCAGCGTCGTGCTGGCGTCGCGCAAACGGCTGAGCTGCGGCGCGTCGTCACCTTCGACGCGGCTGCAGTTGAAAACCGCGCGGCGGCGAATCAGATCGGTCACGCGATAAATCCATGCGCCGAGCGGGCCGAGCAGCATGAACCAGAAAATGACCGCGAACAGCCGGTTGTTCGCCTGCACGCAAACGGCGGCTTCGACACAGTGAATTTGCTCGAGCCTGTCGTCGGGAACCTCGCCCTCGACCAGCGCCGTTGCCGTCTCGCGAATTCGCTGCGGCTCCTCGGCCTCCAGCGCCTCGCAGTACTCGTCGACGTCCTCGCCGATGTCTTTCGGTCCGAGCGAAAAAAACAATACGACGATCGCGAGCGCCAGATACGGAAAGCCGAGCAGCGCGTCGCCGAGACTCAGGGTAACGATCAGAACCGGCAGCGCCAACAGTACTGCCAGCAGCACCACCGGAAGCAGCGCCGGCCAGTCGGCAACCCTCGCGGAATGCCGAAATCCCCAATCGATCAGGCGATCCAGCCAGCGCAAACGGCGCCAGTGAAAAAGCTGCGTGGCGAGGCGTTCGATAACGATGCCGATGAGTAGCGCAAGTAGATTCATAGGTGACTGTGCTTAAAAAAGCCCGGGCTCAGGAGACGATGTCGGACCGCGGTGCATCGGTCGGTCAGTCCGTCAGCAGATCATACAGCCGCTGCCAGTCGAAAGCAGGGCCCGGATCGGTCTTTCGACCAGGGGCAACGTCTGAATGCGCGGCGATGCGGCGCGGCGACAGCGACGGGTACGCAAGCATGATCGCCCTGGTGACCGCCCCCAGCACTGCGTACTGCACGTCGCTGTAAGGGCTCGTATCCGTACCCTCGAGTTCTATGCCGATCGAGAAATCGTTGCAGCGACGACGGCCGCGAAAGCGCGACTCACCGGCATGCCAGGCGCGCGCGGTAAACGGCACGAACTGCGTCAGGTCCCCGCCGCGCTCTATGAGCAGATGCGCGGACACCTCGAGCCCGCGGATTCGCGCGAAGTAAGGGTCGGCCGCAAAATCGAGGCGGTTGCAAAACAAAGCTTCTATGGCACCGCTACCGTAGTCTCCCGGGGGCAGGCTGATGCCGTGCAGCAGGAGCAGATCGACAGCCAAGCCTTGCGGCCGCGCATCGCAGTTCGGGCTTGGACATAGCCGCGCGGGCGTCAGGACACCGGTATCGGCATCGACGTCGTATTGGAGTTCGTGCATAGGCTCGAAATAAACTGGCGGTCACAGGTTCACGGCCATCATACTCGGGGCCGGGAGTCTGCGCGGTAGAAATATCCGTCGCGAGAAAGTGCCACAGCGCGGACAGTTTTTCGTTCTTTTGAGGCGCATAGCGGCGCTACGCAACGAGAAAGAACGGAAAAATGGACCGCTGCGGTGCTTTCGTAGTAGGAATACTTTCTACCGCGCAGATTACTGGCCTGGATTATTCACGAATCGTCGCGATGATTGGGCAGAGATTTGTTTGCACAAGGGATTTTCCGGCCGAGTGGAATATCGGCGTGTATTTCCGAGGGCGGAAAATTCCTTGTGCGAACAAAGATCAAGCAAGGGCACGAGCGCATTCGTGAATAATCCAGGCTAGGCCTCTCCGTCAACGACCATGCAAACCCGCCTCTACACGGAACACGAACTCGCCCCGGAGCAGGAACTCGAACTCGGCGCGGAAGCCGCCCAGTATCTCGGCCGCGTTCTGCGGCTCAAGCCTGGCGAACGGCTGCGGCTGTTTAACGGCCGGGACGGCGAGTTCGATGCCGAGTTGCTCACCCTCGGCAAGAACCGGCTTACGCTTCGCCTCGGCCGCCAGCGGGTGGCGATGAGCTCGGCCGCGACGGAATCGCCGCTGCGGCTACGGCTGGTACAGGGCGTATCGCGCGGCGATCGCATGGACACCGTCGTACAAAAAGCGACCGAACTGGGCACGCGGCGAATCAGCCCGGTATTGACGCAGTTGGGCATGGTGCGCTTCGACGACAAGCGGGCCTCGAAGCGGCGGGAACACTGGCAACGCGTGGCGAACAGCGCCGCGGAACAGTGCGGCCGAATCCAGCCGGCCGCGGTTGACCTCCCGGTTCGGCTCAACGACTGGTTCGGCAGAGAGCGTTTGCGCGAGGCGACGCGACTTATCCTCGATCCCTCCGGCAAGGCATCGCTCACAGACGCGCTGCGATCCGACCCGCCGGCTGCCGGCGCAAGCCTCTGCCTGCTGATTGGCCCCGAGGGCGGCTTCAGTGAGCGGGAACTCGACGATGCCCGGGTAGCCGGTTTCAAGTGCGTGGCGCTCGGTCCGCGGGTATTGCGCACGGAAACCGCGGCGATCGCAGCCGTTACGCTCGCACAAAGCGTATGCGGCGATCTCGATTGACTGGCAGCGCGGGCCTGAGGCCGCTGCGAACTCTCAGGCTTTGACGGACTCGCCGGCGAGCATGCTTTCGAGCCGTTCGAGATTGGGTATCAGCGGAAACTCGTTGATCATCTTGACCCGGCAGAGCACTGGCTCCGTTTCGCTCCAGGTATCGGTCGAATCGAGCTTCAGAACATCCCGGTTGACGCGAACGAGTTGCGGGAAGCCCTGCGTCAAGACACCAAAGTAGCCGGTCTTGAGCTGACCCGTACTCGCGACGAACACGACGATGCGTGTCCGGCCGGTCGCCGGCGGCACGGCTTTTCCAAGCGCGCCCTCGAATGACACAACCGGCAGCGAACGCCCGTTCCAGGTAACGTTGCCGAGCATCCAGAAATGCGCACCGGGCTCTTTCTCCGGCTTCGAGAAGCGCACGACCTCCGCCACGCAGGCGCGCGGCACGATCAGGCGGTCCTCCGACAGCGGCACGAGCAGGCTGTATAGCTCTTCGGCTTCGGCGGTCATGTCAGCGTCACTCCGCGGTCCTCCAACTGGCGCCGGATGGCTTCCAGAAGCTGCGCGTCCTGATAGGGTTTACCGAGGTAGTCGTTGACCCCCAGTTCGATGGCGCGCGCACGGTGTTTGTCGCCGACGCGCGAGGTAATCATGATGATCGGTACGTCCGCGGCGCGGTCGTCGTTTCTGACGTGAGAGGCGAACTCATAACCGTCCATGCGCGGCATCTCGATATCGAGCAGGATTACGTCGGGTTTGTGATCGGCGAGGACGCTAATAGCGTCGAGCCCGTCCTTTGCGGTCACGACCCGCATCCCGTTGCGCTGCAGGAAGCGCTCGGTTACGCGACGCACCGTGATCGAGTCGTCCACGACGAGCGCCAGGGGACGATCGTCGGTCGGCGTCGGCGCGGCGCGCTTGATTTCCACGACGGGCGCGCCGGTCCGGACCAGCGCGTTGATATCGAGGATCAGCACGATACTGCCGTCGCCGAGGATGGTTGCGCCCGAGATACCGCGTATGCCGGCGAGCTGCGGTCCGACGGTCTTGACGACAATTTCCCGGCTCGCAAGCATCTCGTCGGTCAACAGGGCCGCCGAGTACTCGCCCGCGCGCACGAGTATCACCGGCACAAACGCCTCTTCGTCGGGCAGCTGCGCCGCCTGACCGCCCAGATACATCCCGAGGTGCCGGAACTTGTAGCTTTCTTCGCCGTACTGGAAGCTCGGCTCCGGCTGACTGAGCAGGGTCTCCAGTTCCGCCCTTGGAATTCGCGCGACGCCCTCCACCGAAGGCAGCGGCAGGGCGTAGACCTCATCGCCCGTACGCACGATGAGCGCCTGGGTGATCGCCAGCGTGAACGGCAGGCGCACCGTAAAATTGGTGCCCTGTCCCGTTACCGAGGATATCTGCAGCGACCCGCCGAGTTTTTTGATTTCGTTGGCCACGACGTCCATGCCGACGCCGCGGCCGGCCGACTGCGTGACGGTCCCCGCCGTGGAAAAGCCCGGCTTCAGGATTAGGTCCATGATCTCTTCGTCGGTAACCTTGGCATCCGGCGCAAGCAGATCGAGCTCGTAGGCCTTGCTGCGAATCCGCTCGACGTCGAGCCCGTCGCCGTCGTCCGCAATGTCGATGACCATCTCCGCACCCTCGCGGTGCAGGCGAATCGTAATCCGGCCGGTCGCGGGCTTGCCGGCCGCCTGCCGCTCTTCCGGCGACTCGATGCCATGCACGATGGCGTTACGCAGCATGTGCTCGAACGGCGGCAGCATCTTGTCGAGGACCTGCCGGTCGAGTTCTCCGGAGGCGCCTTCGACGGCGAGTTCGGCGCGCTTGCCGGCTTCGTCGGCGGCCTGCCTTACGAGCCGGGTCAGGCGTGAAACGTGACGCTCGAACGGCACCATGCGGGTGCGCATGAGGCCATCCTGAAGTTCTGCGGTTACGCGGGACTGCTGTACGAGCAGGCTGTCTGCTTCCGTGATCAGCGACTGCAGCAGATCCTTGAGACTGTCGAGGTCGTTGGCCGACTCGGCAAGCGCGCGGGAAAGCTGCTGCATCGTGGAATACCGGTCCATTTCGAGCGGATCGAAATCGCGCGCGACCAGCGTATCCTGATGGCCGTGCATGATTTGTTTTTCGGTCTCGATCTCGAGCTTGCGTAACTGTTCGCGGACGCGCTTGACGGTTTGTTCGAGTTCTTCCACATGAAACTCGAACGAACTGACCTGCTGATTCAGCCGCGAGTGGTAAATGCTGATTTCGCCCGCGGCGTTTAGAAGGTCCTCTAGCAGCTCGGCATCGATACGCGCGAACTCGGGCCGGCTGTCCGAGCGCAGAGCGCGCAATTCGGCGGCCGGGCGCTCCGTGTCCTCCCGGTCCGGGCCAACCTCGATAGTCCTGGGCGGCGGCCGGGTAATGACGGTCGGCGTTTTTTCATGTTCCGCCGCCAGGGGCTCGGATACTTCCGGCTCGGTAACGGCGGGTTCGTGAGACTCGGGCTCCAAGGACTCCGGTTCGGAGGGTTCCTGTTCGAGCGGCTCTGGTTCGAGCGGCCCTGGTTCGAAGGACTCGGCTTCGGAGGACTCGGCTTCGGAGGCCAGGGAAGCAATCGTGGCCTCGGGCGCATCGGTAACTTCGGGAACACCGGGAACACGGGGAACTTCGGGAACACCGGGAACTTCGGCATCGCGCTCGTCGGCGACGTCCAGAGGCGGCTGCAGGTCGGCGGGCGCCCCGCTCGCCGCAGCGTCCTCTTGCGGTTTGATCTCCTTGAGTTCGTCGGCCAGGGGTGAATCGACGATCACCATACTGACGATGTCTTCGGGCTCGACGCTGAACTCTCCGGGCGCGACCGCCGGAGTCTCGGCGGGCGCAGGCGTGGCCTGTTCGTCCAGCGTCACTTCCTCGGCGAAGGCGAAGCCGCTGGTAGCGCTTTGCAAACGCTGCTCCAGCTCGGCGTTCGCAGGTACCGCCTTGCCGGCGATTACCTGGTCGCGCATCCGGTGTAATTCATCGATCGCGCGCTGCAACACGTCGTTGACGCCGTCCGATGCCTGCACACGGCGGTCTTCGACGGCTCCGAGCAGGGTTTCCACCTCGTGGCTCAGATTCCCCATGGAACCAATCCCGGCCATGCGCGCGCCACCCTTGAGGGTATGCAAATGCCGTTTGAGCTCCGCAAGTTCGGCACTGCGCTTATGATCCCGAGACCACTCGCCGAAAGCCTTGTCCACGGCCTCCAGCAACTCGGCAGACTCTTCGGTGAAGATCGCAGCGATCTCCGCGTCGTATTCCGGTTCCGCGGGCACCGCCTGCGGTGCGGCCGGTGGCGGTGCGGCCGGTGGTGGCGGTGCGGCCGGTGGCGGCGGTGCGACCGGCGGTTCCGCGCTCGGCTTGCCGCCTGCCGGCGGTACGGCGCCGACCGGCGTCAGGTCGGCGTCGGCGAGCGTGCCCCGGGGCTGCACCCTGTCGGTGAGCTCGTTGATCCGGGCGACCAGCGGCGCGTAGTCTTCGCGCTTGACGTTGGGCTGATTGATGTCGGCGACAATGCGCAGGATGCCGACCGCGGAGGCCCGCAGTACGTCGAGCGCTGCCGCTTCGAATCCGGCGTCGTTGTCGTGTACGCGGCGAACGTAACGATTGAGCGCGCCGGCTACCTGCACACCACGCTCGACGTTGGCCATGTTGGCGCTGCCATGCAGCGTGTGACACGCGCGATAGAGCTGATCGGTGACCGGATAAGGCGCGCTCTGCTCCGCGCAGGCTTCGACGTAGTCGGTAATGACCTTGAGATGGCCCGCCGTCTCTTTCGAGAAAATGTCCAGCAGCACCGGATCCATCTCGAGAGCCGGCTGCTCGAGCGTCGGTTCCTCGCGCTCGATCGTCAGCACTTCGGCGTTGGGATCGCCTTCCGCAAACGCGTTGGCGCGGGCTATCAGCAGCGCAATATCGGACTTGGGCTCCGAACCCACCTCGAGCTGCTCGATCAGCTCCGGCACGGCGGCCGCGGCGCCGCCAATGAAGTCGACCATGGGCGGCGTGCGGGTCAGCGTCCGGTTGATCAGGCGATTCAGTAAGTTCTCGACGCTCCAGCAGTACTCGCCAATGCGTTCGGCGCCGACCATGCGGCCGCTGCCCTTGAGCGTATGAAACGAGCGCCGGACCGTAATCAGCGTCTCCATGTCATCCGGTGAGTCTATCCAGGCCGGGAGATTACGCTTAATCGATGCCACCTCTTCCTTGGCCTCTTCGATAAACAGCTCCAGGAGTTCCGGGTCCAGATGCTCGGCGTCGACCGCCACGACGGGCAGCGGAATGACCGCCGTCGACTGCTGAGCTTCGGCCTCCTCTTCGGCAAGCTTTGCGACGCTGTCCGCGGCGGCGATGCGCATCGTTTGCTCGACCGCGGACGCCGGCTGCTCCTGTTTGAGGCGATCCACGACGTCGCGGAGCACGGTGAGACAGGCCTCGGCGTTATCGAGCATGTACCACGGTTCGCTGCGACCGGCCTTCACGGTCTCCATGTAGTACTCGATGCTGACGATGGCGTCTGCCAGCCGATCCGTCTCCTTCTGCGTCAGGCGCGTGGCGCCGCCGCCCTTGAGCATGACGGTAATGAGCTCGCCTATCCGGTCCACCACCTCCATCGCGCGCGTCTTGTTGAGCATCAGCAGACCGGCTTTCATGCCGCGCACGAGCGAGGGAATCGCGTCCAGCCCCTGGGACGGCGCCTGGGAGCTCAGACTCTGGCTGACCGTTTCCTTGATACGCGCCAGATTGATAATACATTCGCGCATGACCGACTCGGCGACCTGGCGAAAATCGGCGGCTTCGGCTTCCGGCAATTCCGGCTCGTCGGCCGCGGCTTCGCGCGGCACGGTCAGCCGGATGAGCTGCTGATCGAGGCGGTCTTCGACTCTCAGCAGGGTTGCCGCAATGTCGAGGATGACCTGCTCGTTGCTGCTGCCGCCCTGTTCGACAACCTCTTTCAAACGTTCGATTTCGCTATCGATATCGCTGCGGAGTTCGCCAAGTCCGAGCACGCCCAGGGTGTCGGAGATTTTTTTCAGCAGTTCGAGCTGCGGCACGAGCTCCGCGGGTTTGTTCATGCCGGTGCGAACGAAAATATCCAGGACGTCCTTGACCGAGCCCAGGTCCTCCCTGATCGCCGAGGCAACGGTCTTCATCAGATTGACGCTGGGCGCCGACAGCGCTTCGCGCGCGTGTTCGACCTGCGCATCCCCGGGCAGGAGTTCGGAAAGATTGAACGCGGCACGAATCTCGCTGATACGCGTCCCGCTGGTGCTCGAGCGCGCCACGTAGTACAGGAGGTTGTTCATCAGGTCGTCGACCGGATGCTGATCGAAAGCGGCAAGGCCGCTGTCGATGGTTCGTTTGATTTGCCGGTCCGCCTGTCCCAACAGCCGCTTCAGCGCCACCGACGTATCGAGTCCGCCCTCGCGCAGCGCTTCGAGCACGCCGCCGACTACCCGCCATAGCTGATACATGTCATCGCGGGTGGCCGAGTTCTCCAGCGCCGCCGCCACGTTCGACAAGGTTTCGAGATGCCGCGTCGAATCGCCGCCGCCCTTGATCCAGCCGAGCAGCGCGAGCTGAAACTTGGGACGCAGGCGTTTTGCCACACGGACCGGGTCTTCGCCGCTGCCGCCGCGGTCGCCCCCTGGCTCGTCCGAGCGGCTGGGAGACAGATTCAGCAACAGCAGCGTACCCTCGGACAGCAGCGGTTCGCCGCGCGCCGCGCGCAAATCGTTGAGCATGGGCAGCAATACAAGCGCGATATCGCGGCCGCCGCCCAGCAGCCGTTCTATGTAGACGGGCAGCTGCACCATCGCCCGGGTCAGCGCATCGAGACCGTCTTCACGGCCACGGCCTTCGCGCAGACTGGCGAGATAACGGCAGGCAAGCTCCATTTCCTCTGCCAGCAGGGCCGCGCCGTAAGTTTCGGTAATCTGCAGCGCGCCCCGCACCTGGTGCAGGAGTTCTCCGGAGCGCAGCAGGGCCGGGGCGCCGCCGCGCCCGTCGACACAGTCTTCGAGGGCAAGGTGCGCATTGCGAATGCTGTCCATCAATTCCTCGGAAACGATGGCCAGCGCGCGCACGGGGCTTTCCCCGTCCATGCTTTGTTGCTGATGTATACCGCTCTCAGCCGTCATGGATTGGCACTTCCTGAAAATTCAACAGGGGTGACTCGCATCTTGCTAACGGGCCCTAACTCGCTTTCGCTTGTTTTTGTCCCCCCGGAACCGAGTTGGCCGCGTCGGCCGCCTCCGTTTTCTGGGGTTCGAGATCGGCCGCTCTGGTTACCAGCGTACTGCCCTGCATGACGTCGGCGGGCAGCGTAAAGCCCGAGACGCTCCGCCTTAGGGCGGATGCCAGCTCCGATAGTTTGGCGATGGCCGCGGCAGTAGCCGTCGTGGCTTTGCCGGTCTGCTCGCTGAGTTCGCTTAGCCTTGTGGTTCGCTTCGTAACGTCGGCTGCAGAGCCCGCCTGCTGCCGCGCCGAACTCGAGATATTCTGTACGAGGCTTGCGATCTGGTTGGAGACCTGCTCGATTTCGTCGAGCGCGGCGCCGGCGTTTTCCGCCAGCAGCGCCCCGCCGACTACATCGGTAGTACTGCGCTCCATGGACACGACGGCTTCCTTGGTGTCCGCCTGAATCGTGCTGACGAGCACTTCGATCTGCTTGGTCGCATTCGTCGAGCGCTCCGCAAGCCGCTGCACTTCGTCGGCGACGACGGCAAAGCCGCGGCCGGCTTCGCCTGCCATGGACGCCTGAATAGAGGCGTTGAGCGCCAGGATGTTGGTTTGCTCGGCAATGTCGTTGATCAGCTCGACGATGTTGCCGATCTCCTGCGAGCTTTCGCCGAGACGCTTGATGCGCTTCGAGGTCTCCTGGATCGTCTCGCGAATGGTGTTCATGCCGTCGATGGTCCGGCGCACGGCCTCGCCGCCTTTGTGCGCCACTTCGACCGAATGCCTCGCAACGTCGGAAGACCGTTCGGCGTTGCCGGAAACCTCTTCGATCGAGGCGGCCATCGAGACGATCGAGTCGGTGGCGGCGCTGATCTCGCGCGTCTGCGTCTCGGCCGCGCGGGCCATGTGCGACGCCGTGTTTTCCGTCTGCTTCGACGCGGTATCGACCATGATGGCCGTTTCGTTGACCGTGGCCACGAGTTTCCTGAGCTCTTCGATCGCGTAGTTGAACGAGTCGGCGATCGTGCCGGTGATGTCCTCGGTCACCGTCGCCTCGATCGTCAGGTCACCGTCGGCCAGACTGCCCATTTCGTCGAGCATCCGCAGGATAGCCTGCTGATTCCGCTCGTTCTGATAGGCCTGTTCCCGGGCCATGCCTTCGAAGGCCGAAAGCTTCGAATTGATTCCGATCAGCAGCAGGACCAGCAGCGCAGCCACGCCGATCAATGCAAGCGGAATCCACGGCTGTGCGAGCCAGCCGGGCAGCGATCCGCCGCTGCTCACCTGTCCGGCACCGGCATCCAGCAGCCGTGAGGCCGAACTCTCGATCTGAGCCTGTACGGCGGCAAGACCTGCGAGAACCTCGCTTTCGCCGTCTAGCGTTTCGAGCGCAGTTTCCATCGCCGTCACACGTTCGGCGAGCGGTGTCACCGTTTGTTCCTGTCCCGCGGGATCCAGCGCCGAGATATCGAGCGAGGTCGCCTCACCGGACAGACCGTTCACCATCTCGCGCAGAAACCCGACATCCCCGGCGAGCTGCGTCAGCTCGGCCTCCGTTTCACTGCTCAACAGCAGCTGCTCCGCGGTCCGGTCGATCGTCTCCAGCCGGGCCGCACTCTCCTGCACTACTCCGGTCGCACCCGAGAGATCCAGCAGCTGATCGGCGAACGGACGGGCTTCGCGGGCGCTGCCACCGAGACTCAGCGCCGCCGCAACGGCGCTCTCGAGAGCGGGACGGTTCGCCGACAGGCTGCCAATGCTGCTCTCGAACGCTTCCCAGTCGCTGGCCCGCCCGCCTGCTCCGGCGCCCAGGCTGCCACGCAGAGCGTCCAGGCGTTGCTGACTGCGCGCGAAGCGCTCGAAAGCACCCGCTTCGCCGCCGAGCGCCGCCCTGGACTGCACGGGCAGCGCCTGCGTTACTGCGGCGAGTTCGGCGCCTTGCGTATTGCCGCTGCCGGCGGCGTCCAGGTAGACCAGCGCGCCCGCCGCGACCAGCAATGCGACGATACCAAGCGCCAGCGTTCTGAACGTACCGGAGGTTTCCGTTTTCTTTGCCATAAACTTGACTCTGTCTTTGCAGCGCGGACCCTAAGCGGTCCGACCGTGCTTTAGGGCCTGTCTCGCGACCGCCCCGGGCTCTTGCAATACGTCGTTATTCATTGGCCGCCTGCAGGAACATGTTGCTCTCCACGAGATCGAACAGGCTGAAGACGGGCCAGCCGTCCTCGCCGCGCTCGTAGCTGCCGGTTAAAAAGCGTTCGCAGCGAACGGCCGTTTTGGGAATCTGATCGATAAACTCGCGATCGCCGAAACGGCGAAAACCGAGGACTTCGTCGACGACCAGACCTGCCGGCACTTCGCGGTGGTTTACCGAGATGACGCGCGTGGTGCGCCGGAGCGCCGTGCGGCCGCTGCCGAGCAAGAGCTTGATGTCGATCAGCGGCAGCAGGTGCCCGCGCAGATTGGCGATCCCCAGCAGCCAGCGTCGAGCTCCCGGAACCCGGGTCATCGAATCGGGCAGCATGAGCACTTCGCGAACTTCGTCCCTGGCTGCCACGAACTGCTCCTCGCCGATCCGGAAGCCAATACCGGTCCATTCCCGCGACGTGCTGTCGACGACGCCGCTCTGGGCGCTGCGACTGCGACGCTCGATTTCCTTGAGCAGCTCAAACGGCTGCTCGACGAGGTCCGCGAGTTCGACCGGCCTGCGCATTCAGGCCGCCATCACCGCATTGATTTTGGCGACCAGCTCTTTTTCGGCAACCGGCTTGACCAGGTATTCCACGGCACCCTGGCGCATACCCCAGATCTTGTCGGTTTCCTGGTCCTTGGTGGTCACCATGATGACGGGTATCGCCGCCGTCTGCGGGTCCTGCGTCAGCTTGCGGGTCGCCTGAAAACCGTTCATGCCGGGCATGACCACATCCATGAGGATGCAGTCAGGACGTGAACTTTTCGCCACCCGCAAGCCGTCTTCGCCGCTATCCGCAACAAGCGTTTCGAAGCCGGCTTTCTCGAGCGTACTCTGAAACATGTGCAGCTCGGTCGGTGAATCATCGACTATCAGAATAACGGCCATTGCTAATCCTTCCTTCGGCATCATTGCTGAAAAAAACTAGTGACTTAAGCAATCTGGTTCGAGATCGCGCCAAGCAATTCGTCTTTGGTGAACGGTTTGGTCAAATACTGCTCGGAGCCGACGATGCGGCCGCGAGCGCGGTCGAACAGGCCATCCTTGCTCGACAGCATGATGACCGGCGTGGCCTTGAACACCTTGTTATGTTTGATGAGCGAGCAGGTCTCGTAGCCGTCGAGGCGCGGCATCATGATATCGACGAAAATCAGATCCGGCTGATGGTCGGCGATCTTCGACAGCGCATCGAACCCGTCAATGGCGGTAAACACCTGACAGCCCTCTTTGGTCAGCAGGGTTTCCGCGGTACGGCGGATGGTCTTGCTGTCGTCCACCACCAGAATCTTGAGTCCATTCAGACTTCGAGACGCACTATTCGACACGGGTATTCCTCAACGATTCTGGGGATTCGCGTATGAATCCCCGTAAAGCCCCCAAAAATATCCCCGAATTCGTTGCCGATATGCACGATTTCGCGGCAACCGTCGCGAAGATGTAGCCTTGTACCATATTGACATAAGTCCTGCTACGAACCGACCCGCATGACCGAAAACCGCCATGAAATCCGCAGCTTGTTTCAGATTTCCGGCGAACCGGAGCTGGCGGCTCGGGCGGCGGCCCGGATCGCTTCGTGGCGTGCCCCGGCGGTTCTCGCCGTCCATCGCGCACTGTATAGTGGCGCTCGCCTGAGAACCTTGTAGCAATCCACAAAAATGCCCTCGAACACACCCGTCGCTGGCGTGATCATGGACCCGATCGCGTCGATTACGCCCAAAAAAGACAGCTCGTTTGCCATGCTGCTCGAGGCCGAGCGCCGCGGCGTTCGCATTCTGTACTTCGAACAGCGCGATCTGCGCGTCGAGCGCGGCGCCGCGCTCGGGACCGGGCGGCCGCTCACGGTCAGGGACGACAACGCCGACTGGTTCGAGCTCGGCGCCCCGGAGGAGGTCGACCTTGGCAGTCTGGACGTGATCCTGATGCGCAAGGATCCCCCGTTCGACATGGAATACATCTACACGACCTACATACTGGACCGCGCGGCGCTGGGCGGCGCCCTGATCGTGAACGGGCCGCAAGCGCTAAGGGACATCAACGAAAAGGCCTACACTGCCTGGTTTCCGGAGATTACCCCGCTCACGCTGATTACCCGGTCCATGGACGACATGCGCGCGTTTCTCGCCGAACACGGCAGGATCGTGGTGAAACCTCTGGACGGCATGGGCGGGAAATCCATTTTTGTCGTCAGACAAGGCGACAACAACGCCAACGTGATCTTCGAAACGCTGACCGATTACGGACGCCGCTTCGCCATGGCACAGTTGTTTGTGCCCGAAATTTCCCTGGGCGACAAACGCATTCTGCTGATTGACGGCGAGCCCGTGCCGTACGCACTTGCCCGCATTCCGTCAGCGGACGACAATCGCGGCAACCTCGTCATGGGCGCAACGGCCAGGGGCCAGGAGCTTTCGGCGGCAGACCGCGAGATTTGCGCCGTGCTGGGGCCCGTATTGCGGGAGCACGGCGTGCTGTTCGCCGGTATCGACGTCATTGGCGACTATCTGACCGAGATTAACGTTACGAGCCCAACCGGCATTCGCGAGCTCGATGCACAGTTCGACCTCAACATCGCCGGCTTGCTGTTCGACGCTATCGACAAACACCTAACGAAGCGATAGTGACGCAAGTCGCATCGATGCCCCTGGCGCAGCGCTACACTTGATCGCGTGTAGGGCCATTTCTGGACCAGACTCGAGAATTCCTCGATAAGCGTTTGTTTCACCGCTTGTTTGGTTCACAGAAATGGCGGATTATTCGACATAATTCGCGAACTCTTTTGGGGGCAGCATCCTTTGACACCTGACGCCGTCGACGCCTATCGCCTGGTGGCACCTCCGGTACCCGACCGTCTGCCGGCCATGCTGTTCCTGGCCGCCCTGATCCACGGCGTGCTGATCTTAGGCCTGGGATTCAACCCCGCCCTGAGCGAACAGTTCACCGAAGCTATATCGCTGGAAGTGACGATCGTCGCCGATCCGGACCAGCGCATAGACCGGCCCGATCGCGCCGAATACCTGGCCCAGACCAGTCAGCTCGGCGGCGGCAACACCAGCGAAGAGCTGCGCCCGTCCGCACCGCAACAGAGCATCTCCCCGATCGACAACCTCGGCAAACAGGACGGCGACAGCCTGCTCGACTCGGCCCTGCACGAACAGGCCGCGGATCAGCTGCTCGCAACCCGCAACGACCGGACAAGTGCCGTGGCCGACAATCCGCGCAACGAACCGCAGCCGGATTCGAGCACGGCCATTGCGCTCGAGCGCGGCGCGGAAACGACCTTGCCGCTGCCGCAGGAGCAGCATGCGACGCTCAAGATTCACGACGACGAACCGCGGCAGCTCATTATCAGCGCCGATACGAGCGAAGCATCCATTGCCGCCTACCTCGATAACTGGAAGCGCCGGATCGAAGTCGTCGGCGCGGAGTACTTTCCGCAACTCGGAGCGCTCGAGGGCTTGAGCGGCAGCCCGACGCTCGAAGTCAGCATCGACGCTGACGGCCAGCTCGCCGAGGTGATTATCCGCAAATCCAGCGGTTCGGTTGTCCTCGACAAGGCCGCGCTCGACATTCTGCGCCGGGCGTCGCCGTTTGACCCTTTCCCCGCGGAAATCCGGGCCGACTACGACAACGTGCGCTTCGCCTATAAGTGGCTGTTTGCCGAACAGAATATGCCACGCACCGCAAGCCTGCCGCCGCCCGCGGTACAGAAGCGATAGCGCTTTAGGTTGTACGTTTAACGCGCAGCGCAGATACTCTTGATTATGGAGACGACGCGCTCGCTTACGAGTCAGCTCTTGATCGCGATGCCGGGTATGCAGGACCCTAACTTCTCGAATACCGTTACTCTGGTTTGTGAACACAATGGTGACGGCGCTCTGGGCATCATAATCAACCGGCCACTCAGCCTGAACCTCGGCGGCTTGCTCGAGCAGCTTGAGCTGGACGCGCCAAACGCTACGGTCGGCGAGGCGCCCGTCCTCGCCGGCGGGCCGGTCGGCACCGAACGCGGCTTCGTGCTGCACAACGCCGAACAAGACTTCGAAAACTCGCTAAACGTTTCGAACGACATCAAGCTCACGGTTTCCCGCGACATCCTCGACGCCATGGCGAGCGGCGACGGTCCGGCCAAATCACTCGTGGCGCTCGGTTATGCGGGCTGGGAAGCGGGACAACTCGAAGACGAAATGCTCGCCAATGCCTGGCTCAACGTACCGGCGACCGCGTCGCTCGTGTTCGATACACCATTCGAGAAGCGCTGGGCGGAAGCCGCGGACAGCTTAGGGATAGACCTGTCGCGCATGGGGCCGGGCGCCGGGCACGCCTGATCCGTCTTGCCCCTGACGGTACTTGCATTCGACTTCGGTTTGCGGCGGATTGGCGTTGCCGTGGGTCAGGACGTTACCGGCAGCGCCAGCCCGCTCGGCATCGTGCACAACGACGAGGGCCGAATCGATTTCGGCCGCATCGACAAACTCGTTGCTGAGTGGCGCCCCGAACAACTCGTCGTCGGCATGCCGAGCCATGCGGACGGTTCGGCAAGCGCGCTCGAAGAGCCGGTCACGGACTTCGTCGCGGCGCTCGCCCGCTACGAACTCCCGGTGGTAACGACGGATGAGCGGTTCACGTCGGTCGAAGCCGAACGCGCCCTCAAGCAGGCGCGCTCGGAGGGCCGACGCGGGCGCATCGACAAGGCTTCGATCGACGCGGCGGCCGCCGTCCTGATCGCAGAGCGTTACCTGGCCGGCGGCTAGCCCGCATCCGGCGATTTCTTTGAAGTAAACCCTGGCCTTTTGTATCAGCGAAGTGATTTATTCGAAACTTCGCCGTAGAATCCCGAGCCCATGTCGGACCCCAGCGTTAAGTACGGCGACACTGCCGGCCCGCAGTTCGCTACAAACGGCGGCCTGCGCCATTTGCTGACGCTTTCCGGCTTGTCGCGCGAGCTGATCGTCGATCTCCTGGATAACGCCGAGCGCTATCTGGCGGCGCCCGGCAAGCCGCCGGTCCGCAGCCGCGCGCTCGAAGGCCGCACCGTCGGCAATCTGTTTTTCGAGCCCAGCACGCGTACCCGCGCATCGTTCGACCTGGCCGGCCGGCGTCTCGGCGCGGACGTCCTCAACCTCGACGTCAACACGTCCTCGCGGAAGAAGGGCGAATCCATCCTCGATACGATATATACGCTACAGGCCATGGCGGTCGACATTATGGTCGTCCGCGATGCCGGCGCCGGCGTGCCGGCCTACATCGCAAAACACGTCGACGATCACGTCAGCGTCATGAACGCCGGGGAGGCCGACGTCTCGCATCCCACGCAGGGCCTGCTGGACCTGCTGACCATCCGGCAGCGGAAGCCGCATTTCGAAGACCTGGTCGTCACCATCGTGGGCGATATCCGCCACTCCCGGGTTGCGCGCTCCGCGACGGAAGGACTCATGGCACTCGGCGTCGGCGAGCTAAGGCTCGTTTCGCCGCCGTCACTTGCGCCGGATCCGGAACTCGTGCCGGGGACCCGCATCCTCGACGACCTCGATGCGGGCATGCAAGACGCCGACGTCGTCATGGCGCTCAGAATTCAGCGTGAACGGATCGGCAATCTCGACGGTATTCCGGACGCGGAGCAGTATTTCGCGCGCTATGGTGTCAGCCACCGCCGCATGCAGGACGCCAGGCCGGACGCCATGATCATGCACCCCGGGCCCATGAACCGAGGCATCGAAATCGAGTCCGTTCTGGCGGACAGCGAACAGTCGGTCATCACGCGGCAGGTTACCAACGGCGTTGCCGTGCGGATGGCCGTGCTCGAGCATGTGCACAAGACTCTGCACGGCGCATGATCAACGAGGCTCAGCAACGCGCGCAACAAAACCGCAACACGATCTTCGTGGAAGACGGCACGATCCTTACGCGCGACGGGTATCCCGGCGATCAGTTCGTGATGCGCATCCGGGCGCCGAAGTGCGCGGCGGCTTCCACGGCGGGCAGCTTCGTTCACCTCTCGTGCGACGAGTCTCTGCCGATGCGCCGGCCCATGTCCGTCATGCGCACGCGTGAAGACTGGATAGAAATTCTTTACAAGACCGTCGGCCAGGGCTTGAAGCTGCTGTCACTCAAGCAGCCCGGCGACAGCCTCAGCGTACTTGGTCCGATCGGCCGGCCGTTCCGTCTCGATCCCGACAAGCCGAATGCCTTGCTGATCGGCGGCGGCGTCGGGATTCCGCCGATGGTTTTTCTGGCCGACACCATGCGCAAGGACTCGCGCTTCAAGCCCGTCGCGGTCCTCGGCTCCGAGATCCCGTTCCCCTTCGATATCGTCCCGTCGCGGCTGCCGTTCAATGCGATTGACGCCGCGACGGATGGCACGATGCCGCTGCTCGAAAGCTGGGGCGTGCCCACCCGGTTGACCTCGATGCAAGCTTTCGACGCTTGTTTCCGGGGCTATGTCACGGACCTTGCTCGCCGTTGGCTGGACACGGCCGACGAAGCAACCCGGCAGGCCACAAATATCTATACCTGCGGGCCCACGCCCATGCTGAAGGCAGTCGCAGCTCTCGCGGAAGAGTACGGCGTTGCCTGCCAGGTATCGCTCGAAGAGTTCATGGCCTGCGCCGTGGGCGGCTGCGCCGGCTGCGCCGTGCGGGTCAATCTCGCCGACGGGCCCGCGATGCAGCGAGTGTGCGTGGACGGCCCGGTGTTCGACGCACGCGTCGTCGACTGGGACGCCCATCCCTGACGCGGCGGGCAGCCGCTTCGACACCCTGCAGGTACGCCACCGCGGCGAGGTGGTAGCATGCGCCGCTGCCTACACCGATAGTCACTTTTCAACCAACTCATAAGGAGATTCGCCGTGCGCATCCTGGTTACGGTTTTGTTGTGCTCACTCATGGTTCCCGCCTACGCGGATATCGAGGCAAAAGTAAACGCCGCGCTCGCGGCCGAGTCCCGCCCGGAGGCCGACCGCGAACGCGATCGCAACCGGCGGCCGCTGCAGACGCTCGAGTTCTTTGGTCTCGAAGACGACATGCGCGTGCTGGAGCTGATCCCGGGCGGCGGCTGGTATACGCGCGTACTCGCCCCGGTACTCGCTGACAACGGCAAGCTGTACGTCGCAATGGGCACGGGACGCGTCGAGGATACGGTGCTGCGCGAGCCCGGCTTCGAAAAAGTCGAAGTCATCGAGACCGCGGCCAATATTCGCCGCGAACCCGGCGCCCGCTATTATTCGGCGGACGAGTTCGAACTGGACGTCAGCGATATCGACCTTGCCCTGACCTTCCGCAACGTGCACAACTTCGACAAGGAAGGGCGCGACCGGATGAATCGCGCTGTCTTCGAAGCGCTGCGCTCGGGCGGTCTGTATGGCGTAGTCGATCACACCAAACGGCATATGGAGGGCGAAACGCCGGAAAACCGCCGCCGCATCGACCCTGTGCTAGTGATCAAGGAGATGCTGGATTCAGGCTTCGAGTTCGTCGGCTATTCGGATCTGCACTATCGCGCGGACGACGAGCTGGAATACGAAGTCGGTCGCCGCTCCGTCTCCGGGAATACGGACCGCTTTACGTTCCTGTTCAGAAAACCCTGAACGAAACGCCGTATCGCACGCAGCGCCGGCGGCATCCTGCTGACGGCGCTGCGGCTTACAACCAGCGGCGAACCGCATCCCGGTAGTCGAGGTAGGCCTGCCCGAACTTATCCGTAAGCGCGCGCTCTTCCGGCTTGATCTGCAGCTCGGTCAGATAGATCACGAAGCAGGGAACAAAAACAGCCGCGCCTGCCAGCGAGCCGAGCAGCAGGGCCCAGGCCGCCAGCGCCAGGGCGAGACCTAAGTACATCGGGTTACGCGTCACGGCAAAAACATCGTCTGCGACGACTGTCGAAGCCCGATCCGGGTGACTGGGATGCACCGTCGTCGAGTGGCGCCGAAATGCAATGACGCCGCGGACGGCGACGACGACGCCTGCCGAGAACAGCGCGAGCGCTGCCCAGAGCCGGCCCGGAAAGACGAGTTCAGGGAGAGGTAGCCAGCGATCCAGCGCCCAGATCCCGGCTGCGGAAAGCAGCCAGACCGCCACCGGCGGAATCCTTAGTTCAAGTGCTTGCCGCATGCCGGTCTCGCCTGACTCGAGAGCTTCGAGTTTACGACTGGAACAGCAGAAACTCCCGCCGGTTCTTCGGGCCGAAGCTCAAATGGTGCGGGTCGCGCCGCTCGGCGTAGTTTTCGCGCTCCGCCTGCACCTTGTCACTGCCCGCGCGCTGCAAGGCCTCTTCCAGATCGATGCCGTAAGGCCGCAAGGCGTTCAGACCAAAAATCTTGGCGCGCAGAGTATTGGAGATTTCCGGATACGCATGCTCCTCGCGCACCTGGCGCGCAATCTGGAACGTTCGAAACGCCTCGATCTGATCCTGCGGCGAGCCGTACCAGATCGAATCCGTGCCCCAGAGCACGTTGTCCTCGCCAAGGTGTTTCACGAGCTTGCCAATGCCGTGCGCGGCGCTGTCCACGTCGCGCATGAGACCGCGCCAGGTGCTGCCGAGCTCGGCGTACACATTCGAGCCTTTGCCGAGACCGGCTGCCTCGACCGAGCGAATCAGTTCGTCGAGTCCTTCGCCACGCTCCGGGTCGTAGGGTCCTTCGGGCTCGCCCGGAATCCAGCCTGAATGATAGATGAGGAAATTGACGTCGGGAAACTGCTTCGCCGCCGGCCCGATGTCGGTGCACAGGGAATGCTCGTAGGACTGCCGGCCGAACGGTATGCCTTTGTGAATACAGATGTTCTTGACGCCCAGAGAGCGGGCTTTTTCGATGAACGCAAGTCCGGCGTCGTCGGTCAGATAGAAGCCCTGCCCTTCCGGCCCCCACTGCGTATAGGTCTTCCACGCCGAGACGCCGTAGCTTTCGGCGAGTTCGTCCATGCCGTCCAGATCGCCCTCCTGGTTGGGATTGACGCGGCCGTGAATCAGCAGCCTGTGCGTGCCTTCCAGCTCGTCCACGATACGGCGGGTCGCATCGGCCTCCTCTATCGTGAGCGGTTCGGCATCCCGGCGCGACGGGACAAACGACAACACCATCATGTCCGTATCCGCGTCGAGAAATACGTCCTTCACGAAGTCGTCGGCGCCGAGACAGCGCATGTAGTCGCGGCTTACATAGTCGAACTTTGCACACTCCCGCTTGCGGCTGGCGGCGACCCGTGGCGGCACGTAGTGCCCCTGGACGTCGAAGATAAACTCACGCTTGCCGAGGCTGGCCTCCGCCAGCCGAATGTCGTCCGGCGCCTCATCCGGCAGGTCGAAATAGCCGGACAGCCTGTCGTCATCCGCATTGGCTCGATTCATTGCCAGCAGCGAGGCTGCCGTGCCGGCCGCCGTCACCAGAAAATCGCGCCGCGGCATCCGCAGGCGTTTCGCGCTGCGGCTCACAGCCTGTTGGGCAAGCTCATTGGCACGCGCGTTACGTGGCTCGAGCGGGATGGGTTGGTACTCGGCGTTGGAGGTCGTGTCGAGTTTGACGGCAAGGCGCTCGCCTTCCGGGTCGAAACGGTATTTCATGGCTGTCCCCTGGTTGTCGCTGGCATCGCGCCCGCCCGGTCCACTCTGCACGCCGGCTGCGCGGACCAAGGCCAGCTGGTGTCGCTGCAACAGATAGTGTCGGTGTTATTAGAGGCGGTCACAGCACGCAGGTTCAGCATAAAACCGCGGGCGGCCCTGACGACGGGCAGGGCGACTGTCGTGAGGAGGCCGTGAGGACGTGGCTGGCGGCGGTTAGCCGCCGAAGTTGACCTTGGCTTCGAGGTTCGAACGCGAATCGGCATGTGTCATCGCTTCCTCGAGCGTAATGACGCCTTCTTTGTACAGTCCCAGCAGCGCTTCGTCGAAAGTCTGCATACCCTGCTCTCCGGAGTCCTTGTGCGCCTCTTTCACGTCTGCGATGAGCCCCTTCATAATGAGGTCTTTGACGTGCGGTGTATTTAGCATGAGCTCCACCGCGGCGACGCGCTTGCCGTTGCGGCCGCGCACGAGGCGCTGCGACAGTATCGCGCGCAGGTAGTGCGCGAGATCCATGAACACCTGGGCATGCTGTTCCTGCGGAAACATGTTGATAATACGGTCCAGCGTCTCCGCCGCATTGTTCGAGTGCAGCGTCGACAGTACCAGGTGGCCGGTACCCGCCATGTCGAGCGCCGCCTGCATGGCTTCGCGATCCCGTATCTCGCCAATCTGAATCACGTCCGGCGCGGCCCGCACGGCGGACTTGAGCGCGCGGTGGTAAGACTTGGTATCCAGTCCGACCTCGCGCTGATTGACGATCGACTGCTTGTTGGGATGCAGGAACTCGATCGGGTCTTCGACGGTAATGATATGCGACGAAGTCTTTTCGTTGCGGTGGTTCACCATCGCCGCGAGCGTCGTGGACTTGCCGGCGCCGGTCGCACCCACCATCAGGATTAGCCCGCGGCGCAGCATCGTGAGTTCCTTGAGCTGCTCGGGCATGCCGAGTTCCTCGAGCGTCGGCAGCTCGCTGGTGATGTAGCGGAGCACCATGGCGACGTTGCCGCGCTGATGGAATACGTTGACCCGGAAGCGGCCAAGACCCGTCTCCGAGATGGCGAAGTCGATCTCGAGCTCTTCCTTGAACGCCTCCATTTGTTCTTCCGTCATGAGCTCGAGCGCCGCCTGCCTGACCATCTTGGGCGTCATCTCGAGCTTGTTGACGGGCATGATCTTGCCCTCGATCTTGATCTTGGCGGGCGAGTACGGCGCGAAGAAAAGATCCGAGGCCTTTTTCTCGACCATCAATTTGAATAAGGGCTTGACGTTCATCCGCTACTAATCCGTGTGTATGCCTTGCATTGACCCGCCCTAGAAAGTCTGGGCAGTGTCTTCTTCCATGATGCGCAGCGATTCCGACTGCTGGTCGGCAATCGCCGAATCGCGCTTGCTCTCGAGCTTGACGCGCAGCCTGAGCTCGTTCTTGGAGTCGGCGTTGCGCATTGCCTCCTCGTAGGAAATGGTGCCTTCCTCGTACAGATAAAACAGGGCCTGGTCGAAGGTCTGCATGCCGAGGCGCGTTGACTTCGACATAATTTCCTTTATCTGGCCAACTTCGCCCTTGAAGATGAGATCCGCAATCAGGGGCGTATTGAGCAGAATTTCCATCGCCGCTATCCGGCCGACACCACCTTCGCGCGGGATCAGGCGTTGCGAGACGATCGACTTGGCATTCAGCGAAAGGTCCATCAGCAGCTGCTGGCGGCGCTCTTCCGGGAAGAAGTTGATAATCCGGTCCAGCGCCTGGTTGGCGCTGTTGGCGTGCAGCGTCGCGAGGCAAAGGTGACCCGTCTCCGCGAACTGGATGGCGTACTCCATGGTTTCACGGTCACGGATTTCGCCGATCAGGATGACGTCGGGCGCCTGGCGCAGCGTATTCTTGAGTGCGGCATGCCAGGTCTCGGTATCGATGCCAACCTCGCGCTGGGTGATTACGCAGCCCTTGTGCGGGTGCACATATTCGACCGGATCTTCGATCGACACGATATGCCCGCGGGAGTTTTCGTTGCGATGGCCGATCATGGCGGCAAGCGTTGTCGACTTACCGGAACCCGTGCCGCCCACGATCAGGCAAATACCGCGCTTGTTCATGATCACGTCTTTCAGGATCGGCGGGAGCTCGAGCTCTTCGAGAGTTGGGATCTCGGTCGTGATGGTCCTGAGTACCGCGCCCACGTAACCCTGCTGGATAAACGCACTGACGCGGAAACGACCTATGCCCTGCGGCGCGATCGCGAAGTTACATTCCTTGGTCGCGTCGAATTCCTTGATCTGCTTGTCGTTCATGATGGCGCGGACCATCATTGCGCTCTGATCGGCCGTTAGCGGCGAGTCGGTGGCTTTGTGGATTGTGCCGTCGACTTTGATGGCCGGCGGAAAGCCTTTGGTCAGGAACAGGTCGGAGCCGTTGCGCTCGACCATTTTCTTGAGCAAATTCTGCGTCAGCCGTACCGCTTGTTCACGTTCCATCTTCGAATACTCTCGTTAGCGAATGCAGGGCAGTTCCAATTCTCTTTCTAGAAGTTTTCTTTGTTCACGGCGCGGAAGCGAGCTTCTTCCTTGTTGATCAGGCCTTTGGCCATTAGCTCCGCGAGATTCTGGTCGAGCGTCTGCATGCCGGAACCCTGCCCGGTCTGAATGGCGGAATACATTTGCGCAATCTTGCCTTCGCGGATCAGGTTGCGGATGGCCGGCGTGCCGATCATGATTTCGTGCGCGGCAATACGCCCGCCGCCGATTCGCTTCAGCAGGGTTTGCGAAATCACGGCGCGCAGCGATTCCGAGAGCATGGCGCGAACCATGTCTTTTTCCGCCGCCGGAAATACGTCCACTATACGGTCGATCGTCTTGGCCGCCGAACTCGTATGCAGCGTGCCAAACACGAGGTGACCGGTCTCGGCCGCCGTCAGTGCGAGCCGGATCGTTTCGAGGTCGCGCAGCTCGCCGACGAGGATTACGTCCGGATCCTCGCGCAAGGCCGAGCGCAGCGCCTCGTTGAAGCCGAGCGTATCGCGGTGGACTTCGCGCTGGTTGATCAGGCTCTTCTTCGACTCGTGGACGAACTCGATCGGGTCCTCGATGGTCAGGATGTGATCGGGCTTGTTTTCGTTGATGTAGTCGACCATCGCGGCGAGCGTCGTGCTCTTGCCGGAGCCGGTCGGCCCGGTCACCAGCACGATTCCGCGCGGATGCATCGATACGTCCTTGAAGATCGCCGGCGCACCGATGTCTTCGAGCGTGAGGATCTCCGAGGGAATGGTCCGGAACACCGCCGCCGAGCCGCGGTTCTGGTTATAGGCGTTGACGCGAAAACGAGCGAGCTTCGGAATCTCGAACGAAAAGTCGGTTTCCAGAAACTCTTCGTAGTCTTTGCGCTGCTTGTCATTCATGATGTCGTACACCATGCTGTTGACGTCCTTGTGCGTCAGCGCCGGCATATTGATACGCTTGATATCGCCGTCAACCCGGATCATGGGCGGGACGCCGCCGGACAGGTGCAGATCGGATGCGTTGTTCTTCACCGTGAACGACAATAGCTGGGCAACGTCGACCGCCATTTTTCTCCCTCAATACTAGTGGCGCCGGACTTACCATAACCCGGCACAGAATTGAGCTTAGTATAGCGAAGCACCCGGACCAAAACGTGATTAGAGTCACGGAAAACTTAAGGATCATCAGAGATTTGCTGAGCAAAGCCGCGGCGGACGCAGGACGCGAACCGGGCTCTGTCACGCTGCTTGCGGTCAGCAAAAAACAGCCGCTCGAAGCCGTCCTCGAAGCCGCCTCGGCCGGACAGCGCGATTTTGGCGAAAACTTCGCTCAGGAGGGCATCGAAAAGATGACCGCGGCAGGCCGAGGCGATCTCGTCTGGCACTTTATCGGCCACCTGCAAAGCAACAAGACCAGGCCGGTTGCCGAGCACTTTGACTGGGTGCATACCGTTGACCGCCTCAAGATCGCGCGCCGGCTCAGCGAGCAGCGCCCCGCCGAACTCGAGCCGCTCAAGATCTGCGTGCAGGTCAACCTGGACAACGAAACCTCGAAGTCCGGCGTGGCCGCGGCCGACGCCATCGATCTCGCGGCTGCGGTCGGCGCGCTGCCGCGGCTGAAGCTGCGCGGATTCATGTGTATTCCCGCCCCCGTCGAGACGCCGGCGGAACAGCGCCAGGCCTTTTCGCGGCTGCGCGCCATTGCGGCGCTCGCCGTCGATAAGGGGCTGCCGGTCGATACGCTCTCCATGGGTATGAGCGACGACTACGTGGCGGCAGTCGCCGAAGGCGCGACAATCGTCCGAATCGGCACCGCCGTTTTTGGCCCGCGTCCCGGGCCGGTCTGAATCAGGAACAACCGGAGTACACGATGCAGGAGAAGATTGCGTTTATCGGTGGCGGCAACATGGCCCGCGCGATTGTCCTTGGCCTCCTCAACAGCGGCATTGCGGCCGCCCGCATTGCAATCAGCGAACCCGCCGCGGAGCGGCGGCGGGAACTGGCCCGCGAACTGCCCGGCGTCACGGTGACTTCCAGCAACAGCGACGCTGCCGCGGACGCCGACACGCTGCTACTCGCGGTTAAACCGCAAGTCCTGAGAGACGTGTGCCGCGAACTCGAAGCAACCGTCGTCGAGCGGAAGCCCCTGGTAGTGTCGATCGCGGCCGGGATCGGCAGCGCAGACATCGAGACCTGGCTGGGTGGCGCGCTCGCGGTCGTCAGGGTGATGCCGAATCAGCCCGCGCTGCTCGGACTCGGCGTATCGGGCATGGTCGGCAACGCCAGCGCAACCGGGGAACAGCTTGCCCGCGCCGAGCGCATCATGGCGGCAGCCGGCAAAGTGGTCCGCGTCGCCGACGAAGCTCAAATCGATGCCGTCACGGCCGTGTCCGGCAGCGGCCCCGCCTACTTTTTCCTGCTGATCGACATGCTCGCCAAGAGCGGCGAAAAGCTCGGTCTGGACCCTGACACGTCGTTGACGCTCGCACTCGAGACGGCCCGCGGCTCGGCCGCACTGGCGCTCGACGCGAACGAAGACATGGCCGAACTCATAAACCGGGTTCGCTCTCCGGGGGGCACTACGGCCGCCGCGCTGGAGATACTCTCTGCAAGCGATGTTCGTGGTATCTTCGAGCGCGCTTTAATCGCTGCCCGCGATCGGGCGGCCGAACTCTCTGCTGAAAGGACTTAAGGCATGGCTTCAGGCGCAATCGACGCCGCGGTTTTTATCATCAACTCGTTGGCGCAGCTGTATCTGCTGGTGCTGCTGCTGCGCCTTTTGATGCCCTGGGTCGGGGCGAGCTTTCACAACCCGATTGCGCAGGCGATTCTGAAGCTAACGTCACCGCTGGTGATTCCGGTCAGACGTATTCTGCCATCGGTAGGCAAACTTGACACGGCAACCCTGGTGGTCGCGTTCGGGGTGCAGTACCTGACGATCTTCGTTATCTCGATCATCCGGCAGTGGACGCCCGGTATTCTGCAGATTGCCGTCACGTCGCTCGTCAACCTCGTCGTCCTGTCGCTCAATCTGTTTGTCTTCGCGATCATCATTCGCGTTGTTCTGAGCTGGATAAGTCCGGGCAACTACAACCCGGCCGTGGCGATTATCGGCTCGCTCACGGAACCGGTCCTGCGGCCGTTCAGGCGACTGCTGCCCGCGATGGGCGGTATTGATCTGTCGCCGATTTTTGCGATCATCCTGCTGAGCGCGGCTGCCATCTTCGTCTCGAGTTTCAAGATGCTCCGGATATGAGTCGAGAAGCGGCCTGTCACCGGAAAATGGGTGTATAGTTGCTTAAGGTACGAGAGTGCTGGGCTGCGGGCTTTGGACCCGGACCAGGCGCAGACAGGAGGAAGGCCGCTATCATGTTTGGCAAAAAGCGTATTTCTATTCTTTTGTTGGCATTGGCGGGCGCGGGCTGCGGCGGACCGGGCGCGGACGCCACGATACCTACCGCGGAACCGGCAGGCGAAACCAGCCGCGATATCGGCGATTACGTCGTGCACTTCAGCGCACAATCGACCGACCAGATCCCCACCGACGTTGCCCAGGCTTACAACATCGTTCGCAGCAAGAACCGCGCAATGCTCAACGTCTCGGTTGTGCGCGAGGCGGACGGTCAATCGGTTGCGGCCACCGTTGAAGTGAAGACCGTCAATCTCACGGGGCAGCTCAAGAACGTCAAGATGCAGCAGGTCAACGAGCAGGATGCCGTCTACTACATCGGCCAGACGCCAGTGGCACATCGCGAGACGCTGGTATTCGACATCAAGGTCACTCCCGAGGGGACAGCGGCATCGTCGGATCTCCGATTCACGCGGGAGTTCTATACGGACCAGTAGCGCGACGCTACCCGCTCCTCCGCAGCAAAAAAAACCTGAGAGTTCTGTCGCCAATACGCAACTCGCTGTGAGAAAAGCCTGTCGCAAAACGGACGGGAACAATCACTGCTCGTATCCGCTCTCGCTGGCTTCGCGGAAACCCCTATAAAAAAAGCTTCTTTTGTCTTACACCTGCGAAAAACATGTGCTATCTTCGCGCTGCATTCACGACGGGTACGGCCCGTCTTTATTTTTTTAGGAGTTAGTTTTACATGGCCGCAAACACCAAAAAGCCACCCACCAAGTCGGAAATCTACGCAAAGATCGTTGATGACACGGGACTGACGCGCAAAGATGTCGTTGCCGTTTTCGATTCCCTCAACGGTCAGATCAAAAAGAACCTGGGCGGTCGTGGCGCGCCGGGCATGTTCTCCATCCCGGGCCTCATGAAGCTCCGCGTTGTCAAGAAACCGGCAACCAAAGCTCGGAAAGGCGTCAATCCGTTTACGGGTGAAGAGATGATGTTCAAAGCCAAACCAGCTTCTAAGGTGGTTAAGGTTACGGTCCTGAAGGGCCTTAAAGATATGGTCTAAGACCTTATCTTCGATAAGCTCGAGAAGAAGCCGGGTAATCGCCCGGCTTTTTTTCGCCCCGAAAAAGGTGCCGGGTTTATTTGTTGAAAACAAATAAACCCGGCACCTTTTTCTTCGGCACCTTTTTCTTCCATTTTTCTTCGCGGCAGCTTAGTTGTGATACCTGCCTATGAACTCGCATACGAGTTCGCGCAAGTCGACGAGGCGGCCATGAAAAAAGTGCTCCACGCCCGACAGCACAGCGAGCTCCGGGCCCGGCTCGAGGGAGTTGATCCACTCGATGGTTTCGTCGGCCGCGACGAGTTCGTCTTCGTCCCCCTGCACGACCAGCCACGGACAATCCGGTTGCGGGCTGTCGTCCGACCGGAAGCGCGAGACCGCCGGCGCCACGCTGATCAGACCGGCGACAGACCGCCGCTGACTGGCCTTTATCGCCATCGCCGCGCCAAACGAAAAGCCGCCGATCCAAAGCGGTAAACCCGGCTGCCCGGACTCCATGAACGCCGCCGCCGCCAGTACGTCCTCCACCTCTCCGCGGCCACCGTCCCACTCGCCCTCGCTCGCCTCCGTGCCGCGAAAGTTGAAACGCAACGCGGCGAAACCCTGGCGCACGAAGCCGCGGGCCAGCGTATGCGTGACCTTGTTGTGTAGCGTCCCGCCGTGCTGCGGATGCGGATGGCAAACCACGGCTATACCCTGCGGGGCTCCGTCCTTCGGCGATTCCACGACCGCCTCGAGCATTCCCGCGGGACCCTCGAGACTCAGAGCTTGAGTGTTGGGCGCACCTGACATAAGCGCATGACTCCGGAGCTGAACAGCGCGGAGCGTTGCAGACGCGCCGGCGCAAATCAACCTGTAGCGGGGTCTGTTCCGCAAGGCGCGTGATACAGTACTATCGGTGACTCTCCGGCCGATCTCCCGGGCAATATCCCGGGCACTCCACCGCCGCTCCGCTGCAAACGGGCTTGCGGACCAACCGCCGGGGATGCGTGTAAGAGGCAATGTCGGATGAACAAGCGAATCGATCTGGAAGCGCAATACTGCGCTCACAATTATCACCCCTTACCCGTCGTGCTGACGCGCGGCGAGGGCGTCTACGTCTGGGACGAAACCGGCAAGAAGTACCTGGACATGATGAGCGCGTACTCCGCGGTAAGCCACGGACATGCGCATCCGCGCCTGGTCAGGCTTGTGCAAGAGCAGGTGGCGACCCTCAACATCGTCTCGCGTGCGTTTCACACCGACCGGCTCGGCCCATTTCTCAAGCGGGCCTGCGAGCTGACCGGCCTCGACATGGCGCTACCGATGAATACCGGCGCCGAAGCCGTTGAGACCGCCATCAAAGCCGCGCGCAAATGGGCGTATACCGTCAAGGGCGTGGCGTCGAACGAAGCGGAAATCATCGCCTGCAGCGGCAATTTCCACGGTCGCACGATCGCGATTGTCGCGATGTCGGACGAACCGCAGTACCAGGAAGGTTTCGGACCGTTCCCGCCGGGATTCAAACTCGTCGAATACGGCAATATCGACGCGCTGGAAAGCACCATCACGCCGAACACGGCCGCTTTTATCGTGGAACCCATACAGGGCGAAGGGGGCATCGTCATGCCGCCCGAGGGATACTTGAGAGCCGCCGCGGAACTCTGCCGCAAGCACGAGGTGCTGTTGATTGCGGACGAGATCCAGACCGGCCTGGGAAGGACCGGCAAGTTGCTGGCCACGGAACACGAAGGCGTCGTGCCCGACGGACTCATCCTTGGCAAGGCACTCGGCGGCGGAATTCTTCCCGTCTCGATGTTCCTCGCGCGGCGGGACGTCATGAATGTCTTTCAACCCGGCGATCACGGCAGCACGTTTGGCGGCAATCCGCTCGGCGCGGCGGTTGGCCTCGAGGCGTTGAATATCCTCGTGGAAGAAGAACTCGCCGACCGAAGCGCACGGATGGGCGCGTACCTGAAAGACCAACTCGAGAAAATCGACAGCCCGCTCGTTGCCGAAGTCCGCGGTAAGGGGTTGTTTATCGGTATTGAAATCGACCCGGACAAATGCAGCGCCCGTGCAATATGCGAAGCATTGATGAACCGCGGCTTGCTGAGCAAGGAGACGCACGAGACGGTCGTGCGGCTCGCGCCGCCGCGGGTGATCAGCCAGGCCGAAATCGACTGGGCCGTAAGCCAGATCAAGGGCGTCTTGAGCGAAGCGAATTCGCTGCGCCTGGCATCTTGAGGTTCGTCCGACAGACCACAGTCCGAAGAATGCTCGTCCAGAGAATGTTAGCCCGACCAACAAGTGCCCGACGGGTCACGTGAATGCCTAAGGCCTCGCTCGTCAACCTTGCCGTTGCCGCCATCCTGCTGGCAGTCGGGCTGCTAGGCGGCTGGTGGCTGCGCAAACGTCGCAGTACAGCGGAAAAACGGGCAATCAACGACGGCTGGCAAACACAGCTCGAAGCCAAGAGCCGCGAGCATTCCCGCCTGGCGGATCAAAACCGCAACCTGATGCAGCGGGTCAGTCAGCTCCAGGCCTCATCGAAGGATGCGGTCAACCGTTCCCGCGAGTTGTCCGCGGCGCTTAAGGAAGCGCTCGAAGGCCGTGACGAATTCAGGCGTAACCTCAAGGCCGTGCGCAGCGACCTCGAGGGCATGGTTAGCGAAAAGCATCGCCTCGAAAGCGACCTTTCCACCGGTCAGGCCCGAGAGACCGCCACGGCCGAGCTCGTCGCAGCAAAAGACCGGCGTATCGACAAGCTGTCGACCGAACTGAAGAATTGGCAGGATCGCTTGCCGCCGCTGCTCGAGCGTTTTCGCGAGCGCAACGAGGAGGCGACGAAGCTCGAGGACCAACTCGCGGCTGCCAACGAGCGCATCGAGGCACTCGAGACCATGCTCGGGTCCGAGCACACACGGGTGGAACCCATGCCCATCGACCACGTGCTGGTCGCCGCGGATGCCAGCAACGAAAATCTTGGCGCCGATGTTGTCGACGACGCTCCTGATGACCCCGCCGGGGAACAACAGAGCCGGCCGGCCGAAACCGCAGCGGCCGATACGGCGGGATTCTTTCGCAACGGCAGCTTGCGCGACGACCTCAAAGCCATCAAGGGCGTTGGCCCCGCGATCGAGAAGACGCTCAACGAGCTTGGCATTTTTCGCTACGCTCAGGTGGCCGCGATGAGCCGCTATGACATTGAGCGAATCGCCAATCGTCTCAAGGGATTTCAAAGCCGGATTCAGCGTGAAGACTGGATGGGCCAGGCGCGGCTCCTGTCCGAGCAAACGACGCTTTCATCCGGTCGCAACGAGCGCTAGAACCTCAAGGTCAATGCGAGTCACAGCCGCCGAGTCCCGCGACCCATGCCGGTAACGCTCCGGCCCCTGGCAGTTACCGGGTGCGCGGTGCTGGCGTTGCTGGCCGCGTGGACGGAAGCCGGCAACGGATCCGAAACGCCGCAGCTTATCGACGCAGCCGCGGCGCCGGCCGTCAAATTCGAACTCCGGCGAACCGCGATCGCGGTCATCGCCAGCGGCGATATCGCGAGCCCCATGCACGGCGAGAATCTGCGCCGGGCGATCGCAAAACGTTTTCCGGATGTGGCGCCGAGCACGCAGTTCGATGCACTCCTGGTGCTCGATGCCGACTGGCAGTTGTTGACGCTCGCAGCGGTCGACGTGCTTGCGGAAACGGCGGTCGCCAGCGTCGAACTCACGCCGGCGCGCGCCAGGATTAGCGGAGTCGCTCCGAGAGAAAGTCTGTTCGACACGCGCCTTGCGCGACTGCGCGCCGTGGCCGGGCCGGACTACCCGCTTGAAGTCTCGGTGCTGCGAGCCAATCCCCGCATGTCGCCGGCGGAGGCTTGCAAGACTATGTTCCGCTCGATACGTGGCGAGCCCGTGCGCTTCGAATCCGGCACCGCCGAGCTGCGGACGTCCTCGTATGCGCTGCTGGATCGCTACGTGAGCTTCGCCAGGGACTGTCCCGCGAAGACGCTCAAGATCACGGGGCACAGCGATTCAGCCGGCGACGAAGCCTTCAACCTCGCGCTGAGCCGGCAGCGCGCGCAACGCGTGGTGAGCTACCTCGTAGCGGCCGGCGTGTCCGGCGACCGGCTGGCCCACGAAGGCGCGGGTTCCAGTCGCCCGGTTGCGGATAACGGCTCCGCCTGGGGCCGGAGTCTCAACCGGCGTATCGAGTTCGAGCTGCTTGAACCCGCGTCTTAGGGGCCGCTAGTGCCAAACAGTTCGACTTCGAACAGTAGCGTTGCTCCGGGCGGAATAACGTCGCCGGCACCACGGTCGCCGTAGGCCATGTCGGGAGCGATCTTCAGCAGCCGCTTCTCGCCGATTTGCATACACTCAACGCCCTCGTCCCAGCCTTTGATCACACGCCCCGCGCCGAGCGGAAATGAGAACAGCTCGCCTCGATCGACGGAGCTGTCGAACTTGGCGCCTTTGTTGTCCTCGGCAGCTGGATCGAACAGCCAGCCCGTGTAGTGTACGTCCACGCGGTCACCGGCCAGCGCGCTCTTCCCGGAGCCTTTTGCGAGCAACGTCGCTTCGAGCCCCGCGCTGAGCTCAGCGGTCTCACCCACTGCAAAATCGGGCGCATCGCAGGTAATCGGTGGCGGCTCGACGACATCGCTCGCCGCGCCGGCGACCGGCTCGGACTCTTTCGAACAGGCAGCCAGCGCCAGCAGGATCAGTAACAGGGATAGGTTTCTCATAGTCGGGAGCCTCGGAGGGATCGGGAATGCCTGCCGCATGCGGCAAACGCGGGATTAGTCTTGCGTCTTGTCGGTGAAATCGAGCGACGCCGAGTTTATACAATAGCGCAGCCCGCCGGGCCCCGGGCCGTCCTCGAAAACGTGGCCCAGGTGCGCACCGCAGCGTGAACACAGCACTTCCTGCCGGATCATCCCGTGCGAACGATCGGTTTCGACGCGCACCGCATCGCCGGCAAGCGGCAAGACAAAGCTCGGCCAGCCGGAGCCGGAGTCGTACTTGTGCTCGGAGCTGAACAGCGGCGCGTCGCAACAGACGCAATGATATTGTCCGTCGCCTTTATGATCCACGTATTTTCCCGTGAACGCGCGCTCAGTGCCTTTGTTCTGAGTCACTGCGTACTGCTCGTCGCTAAGCCGCCGGCGCAGCTCACTGTCGTCGGGCCGCTGCCCGGCCGTCTTGTCGCTAATGATCTTCTCCTCGCTCGCCACAACGCGGCAAACCGCGTCGCCTGCAGGTTTTAGCCCTTGCCCGCCGCAGAATCAAGGCTTGCGCCGTCGGCCGGCGGCTTGCCCATCTCGAGTATGAGCCGGTTCATCCGGCTCACATACTCGGCGGGGTTGTCGAGCTGAGAGCCTTCCGCGAGCAGCGCATGATCGAGAACAATGCCGGCCAGCGACGCAAAACGATCGTCGTCGGTTTCCGCGTCGAGCCGCTTGACCAGCGGGTGCTCCACGTTCAGCTCGAGCACGGGCTTGCTTTCCGGCAGCGACTGACCGGATGCTTCCAGCATCTGTCGAAGCTGGGGAGTCAGCGCATCCTTGGCGGTCACTACACAGGCAGGGGAGTCTACCAGCCGCTGACTGACACCAACCGACTCAACCCGGTCCTCGAGTACCCTGCGCACTTTCTTGAGCAGAGGTTTATGCTCCTTTTCGGCCTCGTCCTTGCTGAGATCGCCCGCGTCGGGCAGGTCGATGTCCGCCCGCGCGGCGTCGACAAAAGACTTACCTTCGTATTCCGTCAGCGCATCCACGAGCCACGGATCGATACGGTCGCTCAGCAACAGCACCTCGATACCGGCGCTCTTGAGCTTCTCGAGGTGGGGACTGGCGAGCGCCGTAGCGTGATTGTCGGCGACCAGATAGTAGATCTTGTCCTGCCCGTCGTCCGCACGCTCGAGATAGTCGTCCAGCGACTGGTCCTGCGTTGCGCCTTCGGAATGCGTGCTCGCAAAGCGCAGCAGCTTCGTGAGTTTGTCCTTGTTGGCCGCATCCTCGATCAGACCCTCCTTGATGACACTGCCGAACTGAGTCCAGAACGTGCCGTATGCTTCCTTGTCGCCGGCAAGCTTCTTGAGCATGTCGAGGACCCGGCGGGTCAGCGCGCCGCGCATTGCCTTAAGCTCGGCGTTTTGCTGCAGGAGTTCACGGGAAACGTTGAGCGGCAAGTCGGACGAGTCGACGACGCCTTTGACGAAACGCAGGTACAACGGCAGGAACTGCTCCGCGTCGTCCATGATGAAGACGCGCTGAACATACAGTTTGAGACCGCGGGGCGCCTCCCTGTTCCAAAGGTCATACGGCGCGGCCGCGGGGATATACAGCAAACTCGTATACTCGCGTTTCCCCTCTACCCGGTTGTGGCTCCAGGTCAGCGGATCGGCGAAATCGTGCGCCAGGTGTTTGTAAAACTCTTTGTACTCGTCGTCGCTGAGTTCGCCGCGAGAGCGTGTCCACAGCGCGGTCGCGGAATTCAGCTCGCGCGGCTCCTCTGCCTCCGGATCGTGCAGCGTGACCGGGAATGCTATGTGATCGGAGTATTTGCGGATCAGCGACTCGACACGAAACGGCTCCGCGAATTCGGCTTCGTCTTCTTTGAGGTGCAGCGTCACGGCCGTGCCGCGCTCAGCGCGGCTTATGTCTTCTATGCTGTATTCTCCCTCGCCGGCGGACGTCCAGCGCACGGCTTCGTCCGCGCCGGAGCCCGCGTGGCGCGTTTCGACAGTGACTTTGTCGGCGACGATAAAGGCCGAGTAAAAGCCAACGCCGAACTGACCGATCAGATGCGCGTCCTTTTTCGCGTCGCCGGTCATCTGCTCCAGGAACTCGGCCGTTCCGGAACGCGCGATAGTGCCGAGGTTGGCAATGATATCCTCGCGCGTCATGCCGACACCGTTGTCGACGATGCGGACAGTCCGCTGCTCCTTGTCGATCTCGATGCGGATCGCGAGTTCCGGGTCCTGCTCGATCAACTCGGGCTCCGACAGGGCCTCGAAGCGCAGCTTGTCCAGCGCGTCGGATGCGTTTGAAACCAGTTCGCGCAGGAAAATCTCTTTATTGCTGTACAGCGAATGGATCATCAGCTTGAGAAGCTGACGAACCTCGGTCTCGAATTGCCGACTCTCGGCCTGGGCAGTTTCCGACACGGCGGTCACTCCTTACGTGGTTTTGTCCCGAAGGCGGACACCATAAGGCTTGAGGCCGCTATTTCAAGGCCGGACGCTGTGAGTTGCTCGAAATACGGCTGGCTGCCGCAAAAACCCGCGTGACCGCGTCTGAGCTCAGGCGGTCGCCGTGCGCAGAACGCAGCCGGTTACGCGGCGGTAAAACACCGCCACGAACACGCTGGTGAGGGCCGCCAGGGCGAGCGGAGGTTCGTGGACCGCTGCCAGACCGATACCGACCGCGGCACTGCCCACCAGGATCAGCTGCAGCGCACGGATTAGCCAGCGGCGCAGTGTTTCGCCGAGCAGGCGGAGCGCTCCGAGGAGGTCGTCGAGGTTGTCCCAGTACAGCAGAATCACTTCCATGTTAAATTTTTGCCTCATATTCCCTGTCCGCTCATCGGACTATGGACAGCAGCGGGCCGCGCGCAGGACGATCGCCGCTGGCCGGGTCGCCGTCTTCGAGCGCCGCATCGTTGGATTCCTTGGCGTGCGAAATCGCTCGATGAAACAATTCCCAGCGCTGCCGGGACGACTCGTTCTTGAGCTGTGCTGCTGGCGATTCGGTTTCGTTGGGCTTTCTTGACATACTCTCACGCGGAGGTTTGTAACTCGTTAAAGCGAACTATAGTGATGCCGTTTTTTAGCCTCCGTGAGATGAGTCACAGCTTGTGCGCATCGACGGAAACGGCCCTCGTAAATTGGCGAAAAACCAGACGCAGTACCGCTTTTGTTTGTGGCCTGCTTCGCGCTTTCGCGGCCGCGGGAATTTCCCGCTGACGCGGCGACCGCTGAGTCTCGAAGCAATCGCAAACCAATGGCGGAGCGTGCAAAAAAACAACCAACGACGACGCGCCGCGGCGGCTGCAACCGTCGCGGACGTTAATGGTAAGGCTTGACGTTGGTTATTGCTTGAGTTGCGCGAAATCAGTCGCTGTCTTTGCCGGAATCGGCAGACCAGTTGCGGCGCACTTCTTCGGTCCAGTTGCGATAACCTTTCCAGGTGTACAAAGACGGGTCGATACCGGAACGCTTGCCGCGGGGAGCCGGCGCCTTCGAGATCCAATGACGGTACTGCTGCCAGCCGTCAGCGTCGTTCGCAGCCGGCTCGTTGCCGGCTGTGGGCGCGTCGGTTGCGTTGTCTGAATTCGACGCGGCTTCCGTACCGTAGTCGTTCACCCAGCGGAGATGTTTGCTCTCTGACATCGCGTTGCTCTTCATTCCCTGAATAGCAACGATACGTATTGAAGGGCTTAAAACACAGGAACTGCATCACAGTGCAGAAAGGCATTTTTCTTAATTATTTCAATAAGTTATAGCGCAGTTTTACTTAATCAACAGAGTGCGTGTGCGGCGTCTTCACGGCAATTTGACAATAAGGCCTCAGGCCCTTACTTCGTAGCAGGGCACGTAGCTGTCCGACTCGATCTTCATTCGCCCCTGCGACACAAACGCGCTCAACAGGGCGTCCATAAGCGGCATGATGCGCGGCGAAGCCGAGATCTGAAACGGCCCATGGCGTTCGATCTCGAGCGCGGTGTCCATGCGCACATTGCCGGACACGATGCCCGAGAATGCCCGCCGCAGATTGGCGGCCAGCTCGTGCACGGGCAGCGCATCGCCGAGATCGAGGTTGCGCATGCTTTCGTGCGTCGCGGTAAACGGGGTCTGAAAACCGCGGTCGATCCGAAGCCGCCAGTTGAAGTAATAGGCATCGCCGAAGCGCGTGCGGTACTCGCGCACAGCGTGCAGGCTCTCCTGCATGGCGCGCGCCACCGCCGATGGATCGTCAATGATAATCCGGTAGCGGGACTGGGCGGCGGGACCCAGCGTACTTGCGACGAACTCATCGATTTGACCGAAATAGTCCGCCGAACTCTCCGGGCCCGTCATGATCATGGGTAAAGGCTGCTCGGCGTTGTCGGGATGCAGCAGGATGCCGAGCAAATAGAGTATCTCCTCGGTCGTGCCGACGCCGCCCGGAAACACGATGATACCGTGCCCAAGCCGCACAAAAGCTTCCAGGCGCTTTTCCATATCCGGCATGATGACCAGCGAGTTCACGATAGGGTTGGGCGACTCGGCCGTGATGATCCCGGGCTCCGTAATCCCGACGTAGCGGCCGTTGCGAATACGCTGTTTCGCGTGCCCGATGGTGGCGCCCTTCATGGGTCCTTTCATGGCGCCCGGCCCGCACCCGGTACACACGTTTAGCCCGCGCAGCCCGAGTTCGTAGCCAACCCGCTTCGTGTAGTCGTATTCCCGGCGATTGATCGCGTGCCCGCCCCAGCAAACCACGAGATCGACGTCTGCGGGCGATTTCAGCAGACGGGCGTTGCGCACGATATGAAATACGGCGTTGGTCGTGCCTTCAGAAGTCGTCAGATCGAACTTCGGATCGCGGATTATCTCATTGTGCGTGAACACGATATCGCGCAACACGGCCGACATGAGCTCGCGGATGCCGCGAATCATCTTGCCGTCCACGAATGCATGCGCCGGGGCATTATCGAGCGTGATCTTGAGACCGCGATCCTGCTGTACGAAGCCCACGGTAAAACTGCGGTAGGTCTCCAGCAGTGCGCGCGCGTCGTCTATGTCGCTGCCGGAATTCAGCACCGCCAGCATACACTGGCGCAGCAGCGGATAAAGACCGCCCTCTCCGGAATCCCGCAGCTGCTCAACCTCCATCTGCGACAGAACCTCGAGGCTGCCCTCGGGCCAGATCTGTGCATCTACGGTTTTTCCGGAATCCACGTACAACGGGGTTCGGGCTGCTTGGTCCTGCAAGGCTGCTCCTTAGGGCCGAATCAGAGTCGAATCAGGGTCGAATCTCGATCGGGGTATTGTCGGTCGTCATGAGCCAGATATCGATCATGTCGGAGTTGGAAACGGCAATACAGCCGTTGGTCCAGTCCTGGGTGCGATAGTAGGTCTCGGAGCGGGTGGGCTCGTTGGGTTGGCCGTGAATCATGATCGCCCCACCCGGGTCGTCGCCGCCGGCAGCCGCCTCCCGCCGGTCTTCGGCATTCGGATACGAAATCCTGATCGACAGAAAGAACTCGCTGTTCGGGTTCTTTAGGTCCAGGCGGTAGACGCCTTCCGGCGTTTTGAAATCGCCCTCTCGCTGCTTGTCGCCGACGGGCACGATGCCGAGCGCAATGTCGAAGCTGCGAAAAGCCTCACCGTCTCTTATCAGGTGCAGCTTCCGCTTCTCTTTCTCGACGACGACGCGCTCGGCGAGCGGGAACTCTGCATTGGCCGCGGCCGCGCCCGGTAGCGATAGCAGGAACGGCAGCGCCACTGTCAGCACACGAACGATAGTACGCAAAAGGCCCGGCTCCGTTACAAAGCGAGGAGCCTAGCAGATTCGCCTGAAGGTGCAAAAAGAGCCAGGCCTCATCTTTTCGATCCGACGTTGCGGCCCACGATGAAGCCTATTGCAAAACCGATCCCGCCGGCGGACAGCGTGTAGGCAGGTAGATAGCGAAACAACTCCGTCGGCTGCGTCGCGCCGTCGAACAGGCCGTTCAGGTTGACGGCGTATGCGTAGTGGAGATACGCGGCCAGTCCAAGCGCCGGGATAGCAAATCCAAGGGTTGCGAGCGGCAGACGATAACCGGAACCGGCCCAGCGGCCGCTCCCGCGATGCAGCGTCATGCCGGACAGCGCAACCAGCACCGCCAGCGGCAGCAGGTTGCGCAGTACGTAAGGACCGCCGTCCTGAACGTCGTTGAACCAGGCAGCGGCCGCGACGACGACCAGGATTACGGGCAAAAGCCGGATCGCATACAAGGAGGCCAAGCCCGTTATCCGGCCGTGCCGACCCGCTCCAGCACCGGGAAGCGGATCGACGTTCCCGGCCGCACGTTGTGCAGATCGAGCTCCGGGTTGTACTGTCGGAGCAGCCATACCGGCACTCTGTAACGGCGCAGCGCCAGTATCCAGGCCGACTCTCCGCGCTTCACCCGGTGCTCCAGCACGTCGGCTATCAGGTACTGGCGGAAGAAATTGTCCTGCTGTGCCCGCTGCCAGGCTATGCGTCGCGCTTCGAAGGTTGCGCGATCTACGGTTGCGAAATCGAGCGTCAGGCGGCGTCCGACCTCAACCGGCGTTCGAAATGCGAGGCCGTTCAGGTCGCGCAGACGCTGCGTGCGAATACCGAGCCAGTCGGCGTAGTGTCCGAGCGTTTCGAGCGGCTGGACCTCAATCGTCGCATCGGTCGCCACCGAGTAGTCGCTGGGATCGGACAGCAATGCGGTCTCAACCGCGACCGGCGCGGACGCCTCCGTGTCGTCCTCGAGATTCGCGGGCGCCGCTTCGCCGATGGCCGACGAGTCGGGTACCGGCGGCGTAAGCGACGCAACCACTGCCGCCTCGACAGCCGCTTCGACGGTAGCCGTTGCCGCGGCAACGGGCGCGGGCTCGCCGGGCAGCGGTCCCGCGGCGGGCAGGCGGAGCTGCTGACCTGCCCTGATACGGTTGCCGCTGCGAAGCTGGTTTAGCGCGACGAGCGTCGATACCCGGGTGTCGTAGGCCTCGGCAATCTCGGAGAGCGTATCTCCCCGCGCGACCGTGTGAAACAGATCGGGGAGCTGCTCGGCACGGATGAGACTTTCGTCGAGCGCGGCCAGAAGCGCTTCGGCCGACCCGTCGATCTCGTCGGCGGGCAGGCGCAGCCGGTAGGCCTTCGGTATCAGTTTGCTGCCTTGCCACACGGTGGGCTGCAGCGCGAGATTGTGCTCGGCGAGCAGACCCGGCGTCACGCCGAAGGCCTCCACGAGATCGCTGGCCGCCACGTAGCCCGGCGTCTCCAGGTAAACGTAGTCGATCGGATCGTCGAACACGAGACCGGGAAAGTAGCGATCGCGGTTTTGATCGACGCGGCTCGCCGCCAGAAATGCAGGATAGAAATTGCGCGAGGCAAAACCGAAGGTCCGGCCTTTGTAGTTGCGCAGAATGTCCACGTACGCCGTGTCGCCGAACTGCCGCATAGCCCGCCGTACGCCCGACAGGCCGTGATTGTAGGCCGTAATTGCCATGGGCCAGTTGCCGGCAATCGAATAGTTGTACGCGAGCAGCCGGCCCGCCGCGGTCGTTGCCCGCCACGGGTCATTACGCTCGTCGAGTATGTGATCCACGGTAAGAAAGCGGCGCCCGGTGCTGCGCGTAAACTGCCAGATTCCCGACGCGCCGACATGCGAGCGCGCGGCCGGGTTGTAAGACGACTCAACGTGCGGCAGCGCGACGAGCTCGCGCGGCACGCCGGCCGCCTCGAGTTCCGCTTCGACATGCGCTCGCCAGCGCCCGGAGCGTTCGAGGCCTCTGCGAAAGCGGTCGGACAGCCCCTGCTGATAGCGAATCTGCCCGGCCGCCGCTCCGAGCGTCTCGTTACTGACGTCGGTCGGCCAGAGTTTCAGTACGCGTTCCTCCTCGGCATCGAGCTGTTCACGTTTGCCGCCGGCCAGGCGTTGCAGCACGGCCTGAAGAGCGCGCCTGCGTTCCGCAACGCGGCGCTGGCGCTCACGCCGGCTGAGGCTTGCCGGCATATCGAGACGTTCATATATGACGGCAAGATTGCGATTGTCGTGCAACACGCCTTCACGGCTGTCATAGCGGGTGAAGATCGCCTCCCAGAACGCCACGTCGGGCTCCAGTTCGGCCGGCAACGGCAAATCCGCGCTGCTCGCGAACCCGGGCAGCGCATGGAAGGTCGTAAGGAGTAATAAAAGCCGTACTTTGATTGTCATTTGTTAATAAACTAGGCTTCGGTCTGAACGCGTTACCGGGGCAGCAGTTCACAGAAAAAACAGCATGTTCCGGCTATGTTATTAGGATGCTAATGAGCTTTTCGACACGCAGCAAACTCAATGTCACACAGGACCCTCCCGCGGCTGCCCGGCTGACGTGCCTCCTGCTACTGAGCGTTGTGCTGAGCGCGGCGTCCGCACTCGCGGGTGAGCTACCCGCCGAGCCACAGGACGTCGGCACGGGCGTCGAAGAGGATACGACCCTCAAGCCGGACACCGGTTCCGCGCCGGACGCCACGGCCGAGACGCCGGCACCGCCGGCCGATACTCCCGACGTACCGCTCGCCGATGCCGTCGAGCAGGCCAGCGACGTCGAGGCCGAGCCGCTGTGGCTGCTCGGCGAAAAAGTATTACCGGGTACGGCCGCGACGCTAAGCTGGTCCGCCACCGAGCTGTTCGCCGGCGTGCCCGTATCCACGCCGGTACTGGTCGTAAACGGCGAAAAGCCAGGGCCGGTGCTGTGCCTGACCGCCGCCATTCACGGCGACGAACTCAACGGCATAGAGATGGTTCGCCGCGTCATGCACGACATGGTTCCCGAAAAACTCTCGGGCGCGATCATTGGCGTGCCGATCGTCAACGTACAGGGATTCCGGCGCGGCTCACGATATCTTCCGGACCGGCGCGACCTGAACCGGTATTTCCCGGGCAACCCGCGCGGCAGTGCGGCAGCCCGGATCGCGCATTCGTTTTTCACCCGCGTCGTGATGCACTGCGACGCGCTGATCGATATTCATACGGGATCCCAGAAACGCTCCAACCTGCCGCAGATTCGCGCCGACCTGCGCGATCCGGACGTCGTAACGCTAACCCAGGGGCTGGGCGGCATGGTCATCCTGCACAGCACGCCGGCGAGCGGCACGCTGCGCGGGGCCGCGACCGCCGCCGGCATACCGACGGTGACGCTCGAAGCCGGTGGCCCGTCGCAGCTCGAAGCCAACGTCGTCAAACAGGGCGTGACCGGCGTGGAAACGCTAATCAGCACGCTGTCGATGCAACGCCGTCTGTCGATCTGGGGCGACCCCGAACCCGTCTATTACCGGTCGACGTGGGTACGCGCGGATTCGGGCGGCATCCTGTTTGCCGACGTCAGCCTTGGCAGCACGGTTCGTAAAGGCGACCTGCTCGGCACCATCACGGACCCCGTCAGCAACGCCCGTGCGGAACTCAGGGCGCCGTATTCGGGGCGGGTGATCGGGATGGCGCGCAATCAAGTGGTCATGCCCGGTAATGCAGCCTTTCATTTGGGGATCGAGGCGGAGGATTCTCCCGAGGATCTGGCGGAAGAACCGGAGGTCGCGGAGACGGCCACGACCGACGACTACGCCGACGGCATGTCGGAATAGCATTCCGCGACTGGACGTCGCGGCCTGCGCTACTTAAAGTTCGGCGGCATGTCCGCGCCGCGCCGTCCGCTTTACCGTTACTGGCAACCTAAACACTGGCCGTTATGGCTGGGTATGGGTTTGCTGCGGCTGCTCTGCCGCCTGCCAAACGCCGCGGCGCTCGCCGTCGGCCGCGGGATTGGGCGCGCCGCCTGGCGGATCGCCGGAAAGCGCCGCCTGATCGTTCTCAAGAACCTCGAGCTGTGTTTCCCGGAATTGGAGCCCGCGGCACGGCTAAACCTTGCGCGAGACCATTTCGAAGCCCTCGGCATGTCGCTCGTGGAAATGGGCTGGGGACGCTGGGCCAGCGACCGGCGCCTCTGCGCCATCACCGAGCTTAGGGGCGTCGAGCATCTGCAGGCCGCCACCGATGCGGGTAAAGGGGTAATCCTGCTAAGCGCGCACTTCACGACGCTGGAACTGTCCGGACGCGTACTCGCCCTGCACTCGCCGCCGTTCTATGCCGTTTACCGCAAGAACCGCAGTGATTTTGTGACCGAAATCCTCCGCTCCGGTCGCGAGGTTTCCGCGGACGGCACGATCGAAAAGCGCGACATCAAGACCATGGTCCGGCGGCTGAAAGCCGGCCGGCCGGTCTGGTACGCACCGGATCAAAGTTATGACCGTAAGGGCTCCGAAGTCATCGAGTTCTTCGGCGTCCCGTCGATGCACACGACGGCCACCTCGACGCTCGCCCGCCTCGGGCGTGCCGTTACCTTGCCGTACTTCCCGAGACGGCTCGCCAACGGCCGCTACGAACTCAACATCCTGCCGCCGCTCGAAAACTTCCCGAGCGACGATCTCGTTGCCGACACGCGGCAATACGTTAGCGCCATGGAAGCGCATATTCGCCTCTGTCCGGAACAGTATTTCTGGATTCACAAGAAGTTCAAGAACCTGCCGGACCCGTACCCTGACTACTACGCGGACCTCGCCGCCGACTTCGACGCATCGAAGTAGGCTTCGAGCAGGTTCCGCCAGTCCGACTCGACAAAGTGCAGACTCGAATCGAGTCCCCGTATTTTCAGCAGCGAACGGTGCAGCCGGCGCAGCGTTTCCTGCTGCCAGGCACCCGGCGTCCGCAGCTCGCCCTTGTCGAAATCCAGCATCCACAGCCGCCGGTCTTCGGCAATCTGCAGGTTGTAGGCGTTCATGTCGGCGTGATACACGCCGTGTTCGTGAAAGCCGTGGATTCCCGCACCGACCGCACGCCAGAAGCCCGCATCCTGCGGCTCTCGAATGACGTTCGACAAAGGCTGTACGCCGGGAAGCCGCACGGTAATGAGATCGGCGGTATACAGAGGACCGTGGCGGACATAGCGCGCCGCGGCCGGGCGCGGCACGGGCAGGCCAAAATCGACGAGCTTCTTCAATAGCCGCCATTCCGCAAAGGCCCGGACCTGTTCCTCGCGCGTGAATACGTAGCGATCGCGGATCAGCTTCCCCACGATGCCGCCGCGCATATAGTGCCGCAGCACGAACTGCCGCGGCACGTTGCCGACAAACAGCGTGTTGCCGCGGCCGCCCGAACCGAGCGTGCCGCCCAGCGCCTCGCTGTGCGGCCAGCCCGCGGCCGTGAAGTGCGCATCGCTTATCTGGTTGATGACGGCGCGATCGTATAGCATGGCGCCGTTCGCTGTTGTTTCGACGGTTTCAGTCAAGGTTTCCGTCTCCGGATTGTGCCATGCAGACAGAGACCGCCGCCCCCCCACGCAAGGGCATACGCCCCAAGAAAATATGCGTGGTACGTCTGTCAGCGATTGGCGATACCTGCCATGCTCTGGCGGTCGTGCGCAGGCTGCAGGACAACTGGCCGGACGCTCGAATAAGCTGGATTATCGGTCGCACTGAGGCTGGTCTGCTCGGCGATATTGCGGACATAGAGTTTATCATTTTCGACAAGCGGCAAGGCCTTGGTGCGTATCGCGAAGTACGCGATGCACTTGCCGGCCGCCGCTTCGACGTCGTGCTGTGCATGCACGCATCCCTGCGCGTCAACTGGCTGTACCGCAGCATCGGCGCCCGCACGAAACTCGGCTTCGACAAGTCGCGCGCGCGCGACTGGCAGTGGCTGTTCACGAACGAACGGATCGGCGCACAGCCGGGGGAACACGCGCTCGATGCAATGCTGGGTTTCGCTACGCACATCGGTGCGGAAACCCGCCCCGTCCGCTGGGACATTCCCCTGCCGGACGAGGCGCTCGCGTTTGCCGCCCGGCGCATGCCCGAAGCGACTGTCGTCATTAGCCCGGTCAGCTCGCAGCGCTTCCGCAACTACCGCAACTGGCCGGTCGAACGCTACCGCGCGATCTGTGAACGGCTGACGGGTGAGCTGGGTTTCCGCGTACTGCTGACGGGCGGCGGCACCGAACTCGAACGGCAATACGCCCGTGCGCTCGGCGAAATGCCCAGGGTCGGCAGCATCGTGGGCGAAAGCAGCCTGAAAGAACTCGTGGCGGTACTCAAACGCGCGGCGTTCGTGATTTGCCCGGACTCGGGCCCCGCGCACATGGCCACGGCTGTGGGCACGCCGGTCATTGGGCTTTATGCCAGCTCGAACCCCGCGCGCACGGGCCCTTACCGGCACCCCGAGTTCACCGTGAACCGCTATCCGGATGCGGTAACCCGGTTTCTGAGCAAGACGGCCGGGGAACTGCGTTTCGGCACGCGGGTACGCCACCCGGATGCCATGAGCTTGATCACGATCGAAGACGTTAACGACAAAATCGACGACCTTATGCGGTATTTAGCGGAAGATAATGACCGCAGCCTGAACTAGCCGGCAGGCCCAGCCTAGATCGGGCGAGTTTGCGAACAATCGCAGCCAGTTCGGCTATTTTTGCGCATTTTCGATGCTTTTAAGAACCGCGGACGGCGTAATTTCCCGCAGACAATTGAGATGCTCCAGCGGACATTCGCGCGCGAAACAGGGACTGCAATCGAGCGCTAGATAGTGAATCTCCCGGCGGGCGGTCAGCGGCGGCGTAAACGCGGGCGACGAGGAACCGTAGATGCCGTGCACAAAGCTGCCGACGGCGGATGCAATGTGCATGAGGCCCGAATCGTTGCTGACCGCCTGCGAGGCCAGCGCCAGCAAGTCCACAGCATCAGCGAGCGCGGTCTTGCCGCACAGGTTGTGCGCGTCACTTGCAGCCGCGATCGCCGCGCCGGCCGCCTCGTCCTTGGCCGAACCGAGCACCCAGACCGAATAGCCGCGACCGCCGAGCTCGAGCGCAAGACTCGCGAAGTACTCGAGCGGCCAGCACTTTGCGGGGCCGTACTCGGCGCCCGGCATCATCGCAATGACGGGCCGGGCGGTATCGAGGCCAAGCTGTTGCTTGAGCTGCTCCTGCCGCTGGCGGTCGACTTCGAGGCGGGGTTCGGGCAGCGACGCCGGCAAGCTTTCGCCGCGGTCGAGGCCAAGCGCCAGGAAGCGCTTTACGGTCTGGTCCAGGACACCCCGGTCGAACGGCCGCACGTCGTTGATTAACCAGTAGCGGCTTTCGCCGCGAAACCCGGTGCGAACCGGGATGCCGGCGAACGCCGGAACCAGCGCCGCCTTGAGCGACCTTGGCAGCACGATGGCGCGGCGATAGCTCCCTCTCAGCGAGCGCGCCAGCCACCTGCGTTTGCCGATGCCGAGTTCGCCGTGTGCCGTATCGAGCGCAATGCCGCGGCGCACTTCGGGCATGCGCGCGACTATGGGCAGCGACCAGCCCGGCGCAAGCACGTCGATAGCTGCGTCTGAGTCGCGCGACTTTAAGAATCGTAGCAGCGACTGCGCCATGACCATGTCGCCAACCCAGGACGGACCCACCACGAGAACGCCGTCACGGGGATCGGTCAACGCAAAACCCGATCAGGAATCGCGCCGGGCAAGCGCAGTAAGATAGTCGGCAACGCCTTGTTCGACCGGCCGGAAGTCCACGTCGCAACCGGCCTGCCGCAACGCCGCCAGATCCGCCTGGGTATAACTCTGATACGCGCCCTTCAGGTGCTCGGGAAACGGTATGTAGCGGATCGAGCCTTTGCCGTGAAACCGGATGACGGCGCGCGCCACGTCGTTGAACGTCTGCGCCCGGCCGGTGCCGGCATTAAAAACGCCGGACACTCGAGGGTGCTCCAGAAACCATAGATTCACGGCGCAAATATCGTCGACGTAGACAAAATCGCGCTCCTGTTCGCCGTCGCCGTACCCCCCCGAACCCTCGAACAGGCGAACCTCGCCTTCCGCGAGCAGCTGCCGGTTGAAGTGAAACGCCACGCTCGCCATGCTGCCCTTGTGCTGCTCGCGGGGACCGTAGACGTTGAAGTAGCGCAGCCCTACGACCTGGCTTGCGGGTGTCGCGGCAAGCCGCCGGACGTAGCGGTCGAATTGCAGCTTCGAGTAACCGTAAACGTTGAGCGGATTCTCGTTTGCAGGCGACTCGGCAAACTCGGTGGACGCGCCATAGACCGCTGCCGACGAGGCGTAGATATACGGAATGGCGTTGGCAAGACAGAATTCGAGCAGCTGCCGCGAATACGCGTAGTTGTTCTGCATCATGTAGCGGCCGTTCCACTCGGTCGTCGCGGAACACGCACCCTGGTGCAGAACGGCCTTCACGCCCCCGGCAAACCCAGGGTCGCCAAGGCGCGCCAGCAACTCGTCCTTGTCCAGATAATCCGCTATGGGCAGGTCGCTAATGTTGACGAACTTGTGGCCGTCCTCGAGATTGTCCACGACGACGATGTCGTCATGGCCTCGCGCGGACAGGGCCTTGACCAGATTGCTGCCGATGAAGCCGGCGCCGCCTGTCACGATCAGCATGCCGGGGCCTGACTCAGTCCGACCCGTCTACGAGCACATACCGGGCCCCGCAGTAGGGACATTTGGCCTCGCCGGTCGTCTCCACCGGCAGGTATACCTTCGGATGCGAGTTCCACAAATACATACCCGGCATCGGGCATGACAAAGGCAGGTCCTTCGCCCGAACTTCGTAGCGATGCTGGGCATTCGCGGCGATCAGGTCCTGATCGATGGTTCCACTCCTTGCGGTCACGGTTTCCTCATGGCGACAGTGTTCGAACAGTCAGCGATTATACGCACTGGCGCCTCACCCGGTCACCATTCAGCGCCGTTCATTCCGAACCGAAATAGCGGTTCCAGAGCTCGCGCACCTCGGCAACCGCATCCTCGAGATCGGCTGCAGCCACCAGCGCCGACTTGCCGTTCAGGCTCAGGCGATGCTGCCGCTGACGAAACCCGCGATACAAATCCTGCAGCCGCAGAGCCACCTCCGTCTCGAGGAAGCCGCCGGCAGCAAGCACATCGAGCTGCCGGATATTGTCGCTGAACTCGATCAGCCCGGGCTTGCCGGCCGCGTGTTCGAGCAGCAGGTACTGCACGATGAACTCGATGTCGCCAAGACCGCCGGCACCGTGCTTGAGGTCGAAATGCCCGGCGTCGCTGCGGTCGAGTTCGCGGCGCATGCGCAGGCGCATGTCCCGCACTTCGTTCTTCAGCGATGCCTTGTTCGCATACGTCAGCAGACTCTCGCTGCGGATTTCGGCGAATGCCGCCGCCACAGGCTCGCTGCCCGCCACTGCGCGGGCGCGCAGCAGCGCCTGATGCTCCCAGGTCCACGCCTCTTCTGCCTGATACCGCCTGAAAGCGTCGAGGGAGCTTACGAGCAGGCCTTTCCGGCCGCTGGGCCGGAGCCGCGTGTCGATTTCGTACAGCACGCCCGAGCGGGTACGCGTGGTCAGAAAGTGAATGAGCCGGCGAGCGAGGCGGACGAAGAATACGGCGTTGTCGATAGGCCGCGCGCCGTCGGTCTGCTGCCGCTTGCCGTGCGAGTCATGCAGAAAGACAAGATCCAGATCGGACCCGTAGGAGAGCTCCAGTCCACCGAGCTTGCCGTACGCGACGATCGCGAAACCCGCCTCGCCGGAATCGCCGTCAGTCTCGAAGCACGGTTTGCCGAAGCGCGCCGTCAACTCCTCCCAGGCGATCGACAGAGCGACTTCGAGCACAGTCTCCGCGAGATAGGTCAGCGCATCGCTGACCTTCATGGTGTCGAGCTGACCGTTGAGGTCGGCCATGGCGATACGCAGCATGGTCGCCCGCTGGAACTGCACCAGAACTTCGACAGCCGCTTCCGGATCGGCGCCGGATTCCGCATCGCCGTCGCGCGCCAGCCGTTCGCGCAGCTCGGCCAGCAGGGCAGCCCTGGACAGCCCCTCGCCGAACACGCGCGGATCGAGCAGTTCGTCGAGCAGGACGGGAGAACGGCTCAGCTCCTCGGCAATGTAGCTGCTCTCGCGGCACAGCTCGAGCAGCCGCTGCATTGCCTGCGGATTCTCGAGCAGCAGCGCGAGATACGCGCTCCGCCGCGTCACCGCCGCGACGATGGCCAGCGTCCTCTTGAGCGTCCGGCGCGGCGCGCTGCCGGCGGCAATACGCTCGATCAGCCGCGGCAGGAGTTGCTCGAGACGCTTGCTCGCCTCCGCATCGGCTTTGAGTGTCGAAGGATCGCTCTGAAACGCCACGATCAGCGGCGCCAGCTCGGCCGCGTTCGCGGGCAGCACGGCCCTCCAATCCGACTCGCTCGCCCGGCCGTTCCACAAGACCGGATAGACGCCGTTCTGCCCGCCGTCTTTTGCAGCCTGTTTTTCAGCCCCGAACGCAAGTTTCGCGAACTGGCGGCTGACGGTTTCCCGAACGGCATCGAGCCGCCTGAGAAAGTCGGACCAGTTCGACTCGCCCATAGCCAGCACCAGACGCGCCCGGTCGCGCTCGTCGTCGGGCAGTTCGTGCGTCTGCCGATCGCGAATGGCCTGAACGAAGTTCTCGGCACGTCGCAGGAAGCGATAGGCGTCGAGCAGTTCGGCGCAGTCCGCTGTGCTCAGCATGCGGCTGTCGGCGAGCCTGGGAAGCACTTCGAGCAGCGACGGCGAGGCAAGGTCGGTCCGCGATCCGCCCCGCAGCAACTGCAGCGACTGCACGATAAATTCGATCTCCCGGATACCGCCCGGGCCAAGCTTCAAATTTTGCTCGAGGTCGCGCCGCTGCACCTCCGCGGCAATCATTGCGTGCATTTTGCGCAGCGACTCGAAAACGCCGTAGTCGAGATAGCGGCGATAAACGAACGGCGTGATCAGGTCGTCGAAGAGCTCGCGGCGCACGCCTTCGGCCAGCGCGGGTCCGACCGCGGACGCCTTGATGTAGGCGTAGCGCTCCCAGGTCCGCCCGTGCTTCTGCAGATAGTCCTCGAGTGCGGCGAAGCTCGTGACCGGCGGCCCGCTGTCGCCAAACGGTCGCAGGCGCGTATCGACGCGAAACACAAAACCGTCGCCGGTCACTTCGTCTAGCAAGCTTACGAGCTGCTGCGAGAGCCGGGTAAACCAGGTTTCGGCACTTGCCGCCTTCTTACCCGTGCTCTCGCCGTTCCGCGAGTACAGGAAAATCAGATCGATATCCGAGGAAAAATTCAGCTCGCCGCCGCCGAGTTTGCCCATGCCGAGAATGGCAAACGCGGGCGGCGTTCCGTCCCTGCCCACGAGCTCGCCGAAACGGCGCACTATCCGCCGCCGCGAGTAAGCCGCGGCGGCGGCGAGCACCTGGCTCGCGAAAGCCGACCAATCCCTAAGCGTCGCTTCGAAACGCTCCGGCTGCAACACCTCGCGCGCAATGATCGAGCTCAGGTAGCGATTGCGAAACTGCCTTAGCTCGCGCTGCACCGCATCGGGCTCTTCCTCGCTTGCGGCGACGGCCGCGCAGAACTCCGCAACGGCCGGAGGCGCGGGCGGCATCAGCGGATCCAGTTCCTGCTCCCGGTACCGGTCCCACTGTTTGATGAACGTTGCGGCGGCGAATTCGCTGACTGCGGCCACCCGCAGCAGGCTCTCCGAGGGCAGTGCCTGATCGTGGCGCTCCGCGAAAGAGAGCAGCCAGTCACGCCCGGCGGCACGCAGCGCCTCCGGCAAGGCCTCCGTAAGGGCATCTATCGATTGCAAGTCGGGCGCCATCGGGCCCAGTCTACCGGTACACTTAGGGCCTTGTTAACACTATGCGACTGCGCCCGGTTTATGAGCGCCAAGCTCCTTATCGTCTATCACAGTCAATCCGGCTCCACCTCGAGCATGGCCGAGCAGGTCGTCGCCGGTGCGCGCGACCCCTCAGTCCAGATCGAGGTTCGCGTTCGCGATGCGCTGGATGGCGAGGCCGACGACCTGCTCTGGTGTGACGGCTTCATACTGGGAACGCCCGAGAACTTCGGCTACATGAGCGGCGGACTCAAAGTGTTTCTGGACCGGGTGTATTACGAGTGTCTCGACAAGGTGGACGGCAAACCCTATGCGCTTTTCGTCCGCGCCGGCAATGACGGCAGCGGCGCTATCGGCAGCGTGCAGCGGATACTCAAGGGCCTCAAGGTCAGGGAAGTTCAGCCGCCGCTCCTGATCGCCGGCGAGTTCGACGCGCAGCGATTGCCCGAATGCCGCGAGCTGGGCCTTACTCTGGCGGCCGGGCTCGAAGCCGGCGTTTTCTAGTAGCCGTCCCGTACTGGCTCGAGACGCTTGGGGCCGGCGCTCAGCCAGCCTCGGCAACGCTGAGCTGAGCCAGCGCATCGTCCAGCGGTATGGGCTTGCTTACGACATGCCCCTGCGCAAAATCGACGCCGATCTTCTTGACGAGCCGCATCGACTCCTCGGTTTCGACGTACTCCGCCACGGTCTGTAATCCCATCACCTTCGCCACCTGGGTAATCGCCGTCACCATCGATTCCGAGATGCGGTTGTCGGTGATGTCGCGGATGAAGCTGCCGTCGATCTTCAGCGTATCGACTCGGAAATTCTTGAGATAGGCAAACGAACTCAGGCCCGCGCCGAAGTCGTCGAGCGAGATATTGCAGCCGTGCGCATGCAGGGCGTCGATCAGGTTTTGCGCCTTGACGAGATTCGAAACCGCGGCCGACTCGGTGACTTCGAAGCCGACGCAAGCCGGGGAAAGTCCAGTGGCCTTGAGCTCTTGCTCGATGAATCCGAGAATCTCGTCGTCACTCAGCGACTGGCCGGAGAGGTTGATGCAAAACAGCGCTTTGCTGCCCTCGACCAGCGCTCGAGCACGCGCGAGTCGCGCCACGGTTGCGGAAATCACCCAGCGATCTATCTGCGGCATCATGTTGTAGCGTTCCGCCGCCGAAAACAGCGCCTTTGTGGGTACCAGTTCACCGTCGTTATCGCTCATCCGCAGCAGTATTTCGTAACGCGGCCGCCCGGCTTCCGCGTCGAGCGCCGCGACCGGCTGCGCCAGCAGGTCAAAACCGTCGTCGTCCAGCGTTTGCTGTATCTGCACGACGAGCTGCATGTCGTCCTGGCGCCGGATGATGCTCTGATCGGCATCGTCGAATACCTCGACACGGTCCCGGCCGTGGTCTTTCGCAGCTTCGCACGCCATCCGCGCGCTGGTGAGCGCCTTGCCCGCATCCGAGCGCGATTTGCTGCACTCGGCGATCCCGACGCTTATGGTCACTTGCAGTGTTTTGTCGCCCTCGAGGTAACGCAGCCCCTGGCTTTTTTCGCGAATCGACTGCGCAAGCTGCAGGGCGGCCTCCGTATCGGCATGAGTCATCAGGATACAAAAGTCGTCGCCGGTCAGACGCGACAGTACGGCGCTCTTCGGCAGATCCGCTTCGACCAGCCGCACGAAGCGCACGATCACGGCGTCTCCGGCCGAATGTCCGAAGGTGTCGTTGACGAGCTGCAGATTGTCGAGATCCAGATAAATCAGCTGATGCGGCGGCGCGCCTGACTTGAGTTCGTTCCACGATTCGGCGAGCTGCGCCTCGAACCCGGCGCGGTTCATGAGGCCGGTCATTGCATCGAAGGACTGCTCGATGACGTACTCGACCTTACGCACGACTTGCGACATGAACCGCCGGTGACGGTCATTGAACGGCTCGCTGTTTACACGCCCAAGCTGCGCCAGCACACCCTCGACGCCGCCGGACTTGTCGAGCAGCGGCGAGACGAGCGTCTGGTAACCCTGCTCCTCCGTGCTGTCGGAGCCTTCGACGGCCGGTATCTCGAACACGACCGGCGAGTGGCGACCCTCGAGCTTCGGCAGTATCTGCTCGAGCAGGTAGCGATCCATCACCTTGCGATTGACGTTCTTCCACGAGGAGTGCGTCGCGCTAATGCGAATGCGTTTGGAAGGTATTAGCAGCACGCTGTAGGCGATCGACAGATGCCGCCCGCTCTGGCCCACAAGCTGCGCCAGCCCGGCGTGGCTCCGCGACGCGCCATGCACCTTCTCGTCGATTTCGTAGACGAGCGCCAGCTCCTTTTCGGTTGCGGCAAGCTGGTCGGTAAGTTTCACGAGGTCGTCGTTTACCAGCAGCGATTCGCTGATCACATCCAGCGCAGGCGTCAGCACCTGCCCGAGGAGGCTCGGGTTGAACCAGGAAGACTTTCCGGCATTGCGGGAAAAAACGACGACGAGATAACCCAGCGCAATAGTCTGTCCGGACCTGGTCTGTTCGGACCTGGCATGCCCGGATCTGGCCTCGAGAATCAGCAGAGTCCGGCCCGACTTCAAGCTGCGCCGCAGATAGGTCGCGTCGGCTTCCGCAAAAACGCGCTGCGGCATTTCCGCGATGAAACTGTCGACCTCGTAGTCGTCAGCGCCGTCGCTACTCCAGATGCACTCTCCGCCAAGGCTGTAAAAGCAGAACACCTGGGCCCGCGGCACGAGCGACTGCAACAGGGATTGCGCCCTGCCGATATTGTTCCGGGTCGTGAGTGTCAGGCGTTCAGCGGCCAAAACGAGTTCCGCGATCAATTGCAGGCGGAAACTCTGCCAAGAAGCGCGCTAAGACGCTGTGAGCCATGTCTCAGCGGCGGTAAACCCCTGTAAGACCTGTCTCTACCGGCTTTTTTGCCGCCGGAGCGGACTTGAGGTCCGCTCCGCGCAAACGCACGAAGACCGAACTTAGAGTGTGTCCAGCCAGTCGTCGTCCGAGCCCTCGTTGACCCCTTCGAACAGCGGCGTCGAAAGGTAACGTTCGCCCGTATCCGGCAGCATCGACAGCACGACGCTGCCATCCGGTGCATTTGTCGCAACATCCAGCGCCGTTGCGAGCGTCGCACCGCCCGAAATACCGGTGAAAATACCTTCACGCGCGGCAAGATCGCGCGACACCTCGATCGCGCGGTCATCCGTGACCGAGTGCAGTTCGTCGTAAATCTCGCGGTCCAGTACGTCCGGGATAAAATCCGGCGTCCAGCCCTGAATTTTGTGCGGGCTCCACTCGGCGCCGGCGAGCAGCGCGGCGCCGGCGGGTTCGGTCGCGATGATCTGCAGGTCCGGCCGCGCCGCCTTGAGCGTTTTCCCGGCCCCGGACATCGTGCCTCCCGTACCGTAGCCGGTCACCCAGTAGTCCAGTCGGCGGCCGGCAAAATCGCTCAGGATCTCCGGTCCGGTGGTGCTGGCGTGGTATTCAGGGTTGGCCGGATTCTCGAACTGTCGCGACAGAAACCAGCCGTGTTTCGCGGCCAGCTCTTCCGCTTTTTTCACCATCCCGGTGCCGCGTTCCGCCGCGGGGGTCAGTATCACCTTCGCGCCCAAACCGCGCATGATCTTGCGGCGTTCGACGGAGAACGACTCGGCCATTGTCGCAACGAACGGATAGCCTTTTGCGGCGCATACCATCGCAAGCGCGATGCCGGTATTTCCCGAGGTTGCCTCGATGACGGTTTGACCGGGTTTCAGGATACCGCGCTTTTCGGCATCGTTAATGATGGCATAGGCCAGACGGTCCTTGACTGAGGCCATGGGATTGAAGGCTTCAACCTTGACGTATACGTCGACATTGGCGGGCGCCAGCCGGTTGAGTTTGACGATCGGCGTGCGGCCAATGGTTTCGAGAATATTGTTGTAGATCATGTTGTCCCCTAAAAAAACAGAAGAAAAGGGGCCGGGTTTATTTTTTGCCGGCCAAGATGAACCTGACCTCTTTCCACGTCAAAAAAATAAACCCGGCCCCTTTTTGTTTTCGACTTAAGAAGCGGAAAAAATAAACCCGGCCCCTTTTCTAACCTGCCCGGTTCGACTGCGCAAACGATTCTCCGCCGGGAGCGGCCGAGGCCTCTGTGACATTCTGCGCACCGATGCCGGCACCACGGCTCGCCACGGCTCCGATCAGCAACAGCGCGGGCGCTACCACCCGGTGCGCTTCCGCTAGTAAGTTTAGCTGACCCAGCGTACCGCGAATGACCCGTTGTTCGGGGATTGTGCCGCGCTCTACAATTGCGATAGGCGTATCGGCGGGGCGCCCGTGCTCTATCAGCCGGGTCATGAGGTCGGTGAAGCGCCGCACACCCATATATATGGCCAGCGTCTGCCGGTCGCGCGCGAGCGAGGGCCAGTCGAGGGTGTCGATCGAGTCTTTGCCGTGCGCCGTCAGAAGGACTACGGACTGCGCGTCGTCGCGATGGGTCAGGGGAATACCTGCGGCAGCCGCGCAGCCTGCGGCGGCGGTAATACCCGGTATGACCCGATAACGAAGCCCCTCTGCGGCCAACGCTTCGGCCTCTTCGCCGCCGCGGCCGAAAATAAACGGATCGCCGCCCTTCAGCCGGCAAACGCGTTTGCCCGCGGCGACCAGCTCGACCAGCAACTCGTTGATGCTCGCCTGACTGTTGGCGCGGCAGCCCGGCGTCTTGCCAACCGATATGCGTTCGGCATCGCGGCGCGCCAGCGCCAGGATCTCTTCGCTCACCAGCCGGTCGTGAACGATTACGTCCGCGGACTGCAGCGCCTGCAGCGCCCTCAACGTCAGCAGCTCGGGATCGCCCGGGCCGGCGCCCGTCAGCCAGGCGATACCCGGTTCCGCGGCAAGCGCTGCTGCCTCACCGAGCAGCGACTCGACGGAGGCCTCCGCCGCGGCAACGTCGCCCGCCAATGCGGCAACGCCGGCCGGGCCGTCGATGACGCGCTCCCAGAAGCGGATGCGCGGCGACAGGGCGGGCAAGGCATCGAGAACACGCTGTCGGTAGCGCCGGGCAAGTGCGGCAAGCACGCCGAGTCGCGCCGGCAGGATCGCTTCCAGGCGGGCGCGTATGCGGCGCGCCAGGACCGGCGCAGCACCGCCGCTCGAGATCGCCACCAGAACGGGACTGCGATCGACAATCGCCGGCGTGATATAGCTGCAGTTGTCCTGACGATCGACTGCATTACAGAAAATTCGTCGCGCAGTGGCGTCCGCATAGACCTGTGCCTCGACTTTCTCGCTGCCCGTTGCGCTAACCACCAGCCACCTGCCGTTCAGATCGTCAGGGGCGTAGCTTTTTCTCAGGTGCTCGAGCTTACCGTCGTGCGCAAGCGCGGTAATCGCATCGCAAGTTTCGGGCGCAACGATTGTAAGACGGGCTCGAGCGGCAAGCAGCAGCCGCACTTTGCGAGCGGCAATTTCGCCACCACCGACAACCAGACACGGCTTGCCGTCGAGATCGAGAAACGCGGGAAAATAGTCCAAAACGGTACCTTTTGAAACTTACAGTCGAAACCTAATGCAACTATATCGGCCTGTATAAGCATCTAAAAAGAAGGAGTTTTTCTGCTGTTATGCCTCTGTGTTATATAACTTGGCTCGCTTCCGCCCGTTCGCTGGAATAAGCGCATGCATTTCGCCGCAAAACGGCTTTCGATAGACCGTTTGCTTATTTGCCGCGAAATCGGAAACGAATGCTCATAACAGCGGTCGTAATGTGAAACCCGGAGAACCGGGTGCATGTGGGGAGCATGCGGGGACCAATGAAACTACAACAACTCAAGTACCTGTTGGCCATAGCGGACAACGGGCTCAACATCACGGCGGCGGCGGAGCGTCTTTATACGTCGCAGCCGGGCGTCAGCAAGCAGCTTAAACTGCTCGAAGAAGAGTTGGGTTTGCAGCTATTTACGCGCAAGGGCAAAAGTCTTGGCGGCGTAACGGCGGCAGGACACCAGGTGATCGAGCGCGCGCGCATCGTCATGCAGGAAGTAGAGAACATTCGCTCGCTGGCCTCGGATTACTATCACGAGGAAGAGGGCACGCTGTCGATCGCCACGACGCACACGCAGGCGCGTTACGTTCTGCCATCCGTCATCAAAGAGTTTCGCACGCGCTATCCGAAGGTCAGCCTGGAACTGCATCAGGGAACGTCCGAGCAGATCGCCGACATGGTGTCCGCCAACGAAATCGACTTCGCGATAGCAACGGGTTCGAAAGATCTGTTCAGCGATCTTCTGCTGGTTCCAAGCTACCACTGGGACCGGAAGATACTCGTACCGCGCAGCCACGAGCTGACCAAGCTCGAACGCAAGATTACGCTGCGCGATCTCGCCGAGTTCCCGCTCGTTACCTATGTGTTCAGTTTCGGCGGCCAGTCGTCACTGAAACGCGCTTTTGCGGACGAGGGACTCGAACCCGACGTTGTCTTCACGGCGCGTGACGCCGACGTGATCAAAACCTACGTCCGCATGGGACTGGGGGTCGGCATTGTCGCCAGCATGGCCGAAGACTGCGAAGACCGGAAAGATCTCAGCGCGCTGAGCGCCGAGGGCCTGTTTCCGCGCAGCACGACCTGGATCGGCTTTCGCAAAGATGCCGTCCTGCGGCGCTACATGCTCGACTTCGTACAGCTGTTTGCGCCGCACATTACGGCCGACCAGCTCGAAAGCACGCGGCACGCTCGTTCACAGGAAGAAATCGACGCGCTGTTCGACAAGGGATCTCTGCCGGTCCGTAACGGCTGCTCGGGCGATGACATGACGGCCGCGGCGTAAGCGCGGCACAGGCTTAGCCGGTACGCCCGAACTCCATTTCAACCGGAATCTGTTGGTAACCGTGCTAACCGGTACGCCCGGACTCCATTTCGGTAGGATCTATCCGGCAGTCGTGCTAACCGGTACGCCCGAATTCCATTTCATGTAGGCCGCACTCGCGCTTCAGGCCGAAGAACCGGCTGGCCTCGGCCGAGCCCGCTTCCGCGAGCTTTTGTGTGCTGTGCACGTCGCCTATGGAAACGTATCCCTGCTCCCAGAGAGGGTGATACGGGAGATCGTGGCGTTTCAGGTATTGGTAGACATCCCTGTCGCTCCAGTCCGCGATCGGATGCACTTTCCAGCGATCTCCCGAAGACTCCGCGACGGGCTTGTCGGCGCGACTTCCGGACTGACTGCGCCTGACGCCCGAAAACCAGGTACCTGCCGAGAGTTCGTTCAGAGCACGTTCCATGGGCAAAACTTTGTTGTCGCGATTGTAGGCGTCGAGCCCCTCGAGGCCGTCCTCCCAGCGACGTCCGTAGCGCGCTTCCTGCCACGCGCTCGACAGCTCGGAGCGGTAGACTTTGAGATTGAGCGCAAGACGCCGGGTAAGGCTGTCGACAAATCTGTAGGTCTCGGGAAACAGATAACCCGTATCGATGAACACTACGGGCAGGTCGGGCTTCTGACTGACGAGCAGATGCAGCATCACGGCTGACTGCGCGCCGAAGCTCGAACTCAGGATGTGCTCGCCGGGCAACTCGGCCAGCGACCAGGCAATGCGATCCTCGGCCGTCATGGCTTCGAGCTGCTGCGGCTCCACCAGGTCCGCCGGACGACGGGCTTCATCGCTGCGCGTCTTCATCAGGCAGCCGTCGCAGCGTGAAATTCGCGGCCCGCACGCACTTCGCGTATCAGTCCGCCGCGAATGAGATAGTCGCCGAAGTGTTCGTCGTGCCGGCGCTCGGCCGCAAAGCGCTCGAACAAGGGCTGCAATGCGCCGACGATCTCCTCTTCGTTGGCGTTATCGAGCAGCATTGCGCCCAGCCGCTGCCCCGCATGGCCGGCGCCGAGATAGAGGTTGTAACGCCCGGGGCCTTTGCCCACGAGCCCTATTTCGGCAATGTAGGGACGTGCGCAGCCGTTCGGGCAGCCGGTCATACGAATGGTTATCGGCACGTCGGCAAGACCGCTCTCCGCGAGCAGCCTCTCGAGACGGGTCACGAGATCCGGCAGGTAACGCTCGCTTTCCGCCATTGCGAGCGCACAGGTCGGCAGCGCGACGCAGGCCATGGCGTTTAGTCTGAGCAGACTCGCCTGGCTGCGGTTTTCTATGCCGTACTCACGCAGCAGCTCTTCCACGCCGGCCTTGTCAGCGGGATCGACGCTGCTGACCACGAGATTCTGATTCGGCGTCAGGCGAAACTCGCCGCGATGCCGGCTTGCGATCTCCCGCAGGCCGGTCATGAGACGCCGGTCGCCGGAATCGACTATGCGGCCGTTCTCGACGAACAGCAGATAGTGCCAGCGGCCGCTGTCGTCCTGCTGCCAGCCGTACACGTCGCCGTTGCCGGCGAATGCAAAAGGCCGCTCGTCGCCGAGCTTAATGCCGGCGCGCGTCTCGACTTCACGGCGGAACCACTCGATACCGCGACCTTCGATCGTGTACTTGAGCCGGGCATGCTTGCGGTTGCTCCGGTCGCCGTAATCCCGCTGGGTTGTCACGACGGCCTCCGCGACCGGCAGCAATTGCGCAGGCGTCAGGAACCCGAGCACGTCGGCGAGCCGCGGGAAGGTCTCGGGCTCGCCGTGCGACATACCCATGCCGCCACCTACGCTCAAGTTATAACCAACCAGCTGCCCGCCCTCGACAATAGCGATAAAACCGAGATCCTGCGCGTAAATGTCGACGTCGTTTTGCGGCGGAACGACAAACGCCGTCTTGAATTTGCGCGGCAGATAGGTATCGCCGTAGATCGGTTCCTGCTCCGCAGTGTCGAGCTTCTCGCCATCCAGCCAGATCTCATGATACGCGCGGGTCGCGGGCGTCAGGTGATCGCTCAAACGCTCCGCATCCGCCTGCACCTGGCGATGCACGGCGCTCAGCGCGGGCAAGGCGGGAGCCATGACGTTGCGGTTCACATCGCCGCAAGCCGCTATCGTATCCATCATGGCTTCGTTGATGCCGGCGATGCTCGCTTTCAGGTTGCGTTTGATGACACCGTGCAACTGGAATGCCTGCCGCGTGGTCAGCCGGATCGTGCCATTGGCGTGCAGGTTTGCGACACGGTCCATGTTCAGCCACTGCTCGGGCGTGCAGACCCCCGCGGGAACGCGCGCGCGAATCATGAAGCTGTACGCCGGTTCGAGCCGCGCCCGCTTGCGCTCGCTGCGCAGATCGCGGTCGTCCTGCTGATAGATACCGTGAAACTTGGAAAGCTGTGTATCGTCGACGGCAATCGCGCCCGTCAGCGGATCGACCAGGCTGTCGGCGAGCGTGCCGCGCAGATGCCGGCTCGCGGACTTGATGCGTTCGACATCGCTCAGGGGCGCCTTGCTCATCAATAGACATCCTTCTGGTAACGTCCGGCGCGGCGCAGCTCCTTGAGCTTCGCTGCCGCGTCGGCCGCGCTCAAGCCGCCGTGCTCGGCAAGGATCTCCTCGAGTGCCGCGTTGACGTCCGGCGCCATGCGCTTGGAATCGCCGCAAACGTACAGCACGGCGCCGTTTTCAATCCATTCGTAGACTTCCCGGCCGCGTTCGCGCAGCCGCTGCTGCACGTAAATCTTCTCGGCCTGATCGCGGGAGAAGGCAACGTCCAGACGAGTCAGGATTCCCTGCTTGAGGAACCGCTGCCATTCGAGCTGGTAAAGAAAGTCTTCCGACATGCTGCGCTCGCCGAAGAACAGCCAGTTGTCGCCGCCGGCGCCGCGCTCGGCGCGCTCTTCGACAAACGCGCGAAACGGCGCGACGCCAGTGCCCGGCCCGATCATGATGACCGGCGCGTTGTCGTCGGCCGGAAGGCGAAAGCGCGGATTCTTCTCGACGAACACCTGCACGGTATCGCCCTCGCCGAGCCGGTCGGCCAGATACGTTGACGCGGCACCCTCGTGCGAATGGCCGAACGCCTCGTAGCGCACGACGGCCACGGTGAGATGTACCTCGTCCGGGTTCGCCGCATGACTCGACGCGATGGAGTAGGCCCGCGGAGCGAGGCGGCGCAGCATGCCCGTAAACTCGTCGGCGGCGACCTCTGCCGGATAGGCCCTGACAATGTCTATGATCTGATGGGTTGCGAAGAACTCGGCCAGCTCGGATTGCCGGTCCGGACCCAGTAGCCGATTCAGCTCCTCCGATTCGGCGCGCGCGGCCCAGGCTTTCAGAAAACCGAGACTCGGCGCCGTGATTTCGAACTCCTCCGACAGCGCCGCGCGAAGACTCTTCTGCCCGTCATCGGCGTCTACCGGCGTGTCTTCCGCAAACCCGAAGTGCTGCAGCAGATCGGCGACCAGCTGCGGCGGGTTATCGGCCAGGACGGCCAGTGAGTCACCCGGCTCGTAGCTGAGACCCGAGTCCGCAAGCGACAGCTCGATGTGCCGCACGTCCTTGCCCGACCGGCCGCCGGTAATCTTCTGGTTGGTCAGAACCGTAGCCGTAAACGGCCGCTGCCGGTCGTACTGCGCAGCGGTCTCGACAGCGCGCAGGCGCGGCGCGGAAGACGCCGCCGTCATGAGATCCGGCAAACGCTCGACAATGTCGCCGCTCCAGGCTTCCGCCTCGGCGGCGAACTCTATGTCGCATTCGACGATCGGCAACAGCCGCTCCGCGCCGAGTTCCTCAAGCCGGCCGTCGAACTCGCGCCCGGTCTGGCAAAAGTTGACGTAACTCGAATCGCCCAGCGCAAATACCGCGTAGCGCAGACCGTCGAGTTTCGACGCCTTCGCCGACAGCAGGAATTCGTGAAACAGCTCGGCGTCGTCGGGCGGGTCGCCTTCGCCGTGCGTGCTAATGACAAAACTGACCAGCCGCTCACGCTTCAGGGCCGACGGCTTGTAGTCGGCGAGACTCTGCAGTTTTACCGAGAAACCTTTGGCGGCCGCCGCGTCCTTCAGCCCGCGCGCAACGCTCTCACCGTGGCCGGTCTGCGAACCGTAGAGGATGGTGAGCGTATCCTGCGGCGCGGCGGCAGGCGATGAGTCCGCGGCGGGTATCAGCACGGCATCTCCCGGCGAGCCGGCCGCGGCGAGACCGGCCGCGTAGCCGCTCACCCAGGTGAGCTGCGCCGGCGTCAGGCCGTCGACGGCCGCGGCGAGCTTGTCGCTTTGAGTCGTATCGAGTGGCAGTGCGAGACTGCCGGCAGCTTGGCTTGTCATGTCGGGCTCCGAATACAAACCGGGCTGGTACGTGTCCCGGCAGGAGATCCAACACTAGGTGGCGCCTATCTGAGCGTGAACGATCTTGTACTTATCCGCTTATAACCACAGTGAATAACACGCTTTATGCGATACAGGAATAAGCCAGAAAAACTCTTTTAAAACAAATATCTATAGAACCCTGATTCCGCCGTGCCGCTTGCGAATCTGGTGATCGACGTACTTGAGACCCGCAATGAACCCGGCGACCAGCGCCACCAGCAGTGCGCCGAGCGACCAGCTTAGCGGCACGGAGTTGGCATAGCGCGCCGCGGAGGCCTTGAGCCCGGCCGCCTCCTCCTCGAGGTCCGCCACACTCGAGTCGCGGGCGGAAAGCGTTTCCTCGAGCGTTGCGATTCTCGCCTCGAGCGAGCTGATTTCGGCAGCCGGGTCGGCAAACGTTTCGCGCGCCCGCCGCAGCTCTGCGTCGAGGCGGTCCACTTCGGCCTGAGTCTCGGCGACAATCAGCCGGGCGGGTTTCTCGTCCACGATGTACGCCGAGCGCACGTAGCCTTCGGTACCGTCGGCAAGCTGCACCTGAGTGGCGAGCCGATCGCGCACGAGCACTTCGAAGGCGTCACCGCTCACCAGCGTCCGGGTTACGCTGCCGCTAAAATCGGGTGTTGCGTACACGTTGAGGCGCAGCACGTCGGTGACATATGCCGTCTCTGCGCCGGCGGCCGCCGGCAACAGCAAAAACAACCAGATCTTGCGCATGGTTTTCCACTCCGGACCAGTTCCGCGAGTTTACTAGAAGCGGTCGCAAAATAGTTCGTAGCCCGCTAACGGCGTGCGTAAAGCCAGCGCATCAGCGCCTCCTGCATTTCCTCGCCGTAGCCGCGGTGAATATCCCTGTGATTGTGCAGAGCGACCACGACGTAGCGGCGGCCCGTGCGCGACTGCAGGTATCCGGCAATCGCCGCAACATGGTCCAGCGAACCTGTCTTCAGGTGGGCCTTGCCTCGCAATTCCGCGCGCCGCAGGCGATCGCGCAGCGTGCCGTCGAGCCCGGATAAGGCCATGGACGCAAGGTACTCGGGCATGTAGGGCTGGCGCCATGCGAACGCCAGCATGGCCGCCATGTCGCGGGCGCTCACGCGCGCATCGCGCGACAGGCCCGCGCCGTTCGACATGGCCAGTGAATCCAGCGGCAAACCCTTGTCCGTGAGCCACTGCCGGATGACCTCCCGGCCGCCCTCTTCCGTGCCGGGCGCGCCAAGCACTTCGGCCGACAGTGTGTAGAGCAGCTGCCGCGCCATGACGTTGTTGCTGTACTTGTTGACCCGGGCAATTGCCTCGCCGAGCGGCTGCGAGCGGAAACTCAGCATAGGCTCGACCTCGGGCGGGGTCGGAACGTTCGCGTAACCGCCGCTTATGCGGCCGCCGTTTGCGCGCCACATCGCGGAGAACAAGCCGTAAGCATAGGCATTGTGGCTAAGCGCGGTCCTCGCCATCGAATACGACCTGCAGCGGTCGGGGAACAGGCCGCTGAAGGTCATCGTATCGACCGCGCTGTTTGCGTTGATCGCAATACCGCGCTGAAATCCGCCGCATGCGGCGCTCCGCAAACGCAGCCGGTTGTCGATGTTGACGTTGCCGAGCGGAGGATCGAGGTCGATCCGGACGGTACGCGTTTCGCGCTCCGGAGTGAACCGGTAGCGCAGCACCTTGAAATTCATGAGCAGCGCATTCGGTGCGACGTTGTAGGCGCGCAGCGGCTGCCGGTCGAACGCGCCCGGGTCGTAGACCCCCACGTCGAAGTAGCTGTCGTCAATCAACAAATCGCCGTCGATGAACTCCAGACCTCGGCGCCGCAAATCGCGAGTGAGCTGCCACACACGCTCTGTAACCAGGAACGGATCGCCGCCGCCCTTCAGAAGCAGGTCCCCGTCGAGCCTGCCGTCCTCTATGGGGCCAAGCGCATACACCTCCGTTCGCCAGCGATGCGCAGGGCCCAGGATGTCGAGCGCCGCCAGGGTCGTCATCAACTTGAGCGTCGATGCGGGATTCCTGGGCGTATCGGCCATCCAGTCGACCAGCACTTCGCCGGTCTCCACGTCGGCCACATACACTGAGACGCTGTCCGCGGGCACATCGCGAAGCTCGAGCGCCGCGCGAACGGGCTCGGGCAATTCGGCTGCCGGGTTTTGCGCGCTGTCCTGTGCAACTGCGAGTAGCGGCAGCAGCGCTGCTGCCGCCAGGGTCCATCGCCACTTCACTGCCGATCGCTCTCCTCGGGCGGTGTATCCATTTGTTCTGCCAGCGCACGGCTGGCGGCGCGGTTGATGACGACCGTGACGGCGACGATTGCGATCAATGCAATGCCGCCCAGCCACCAGCGGGTTACTCCGCCCGTGTGCTGGCCGTCGAGTATCTGACCAATATCGCGTGCCAGGGTGCCCATGTAAACGTACATGGCGATAATGGGCGACATGCCAATCGCGGTCGCCGCCATGTACGTCGTCAGTCGAACCCTGGTGAGTCCGTAGACGTAATTCAGCAGATTGTAAGGTATCAGCAGCGCAAGGCGTGTCAGCAGCACAATGGTAAACGCCTGGTTGTCGAGCGCGCTGTCGATCGCCAGCAAACGTCGATTGCCTGCAATACGTTTCTCGATCCAGCCTCTTAGCAGGCTGCGCCCGGTCAGGAACGCCGCGGTTGCGCCGAGGAGAATCCCGAGGACGGCAAGCGGCAGGCCGAGCTTCAGGCCGAACAGCAGACCCGCCAGCATCATGGGAATCCAGCCGGGCGTCATTGCTATTCCCGCAAGCGTCGTTGCGCCGAGATACAAAAGCGCGCCCTTGGCCGGATTCAGGGCGACCCAGTCCGTCGCGGCATTTAGCCACTCGAGCAGCGGCAGCTCGCGAAGCAGCAGCAGCAGACCAATGAGCGCGGCAACGCCGAGTACACGATAGCCTATGCGGCGGTAGTCAGGCGTCATCCGCTACCCGCCGGCCTGACGTCCGGCTTCTTGATGTGCATCGCCTTGATACGATCGGCGAGCGTCGTCGGCCGAACGCCGAGAATCTCGGCCGCGCCGCCCTCGCCGGACACCCTCCAGTTAGCGGCCTCCAGCGCGCGAAGCAGATTTCGCCGCGTCAGTTCGCGTATTTCGTTGTCGGTCAGAATGCGCTCCTCCGCCGCGGCAGTATCGCGCGAATCCTGCGCGCCTAGTGTCGATTCCGGCATCGACAGATCGAGCCGCAACTGTTTGCCCGACGACAGGATAACGGCGCGCTCGATGACGTTCTTGAGTTCGCGAACATTGCCCGGCCAGTGATAGCGCCTCAAGGGTTCGAGCTGCGAATGGGTGAGCATCATTGGCTCGCGGCCGAATTCGCGCAGAGTCTGGGTAAGGAAGTGTTGCGCAAGCTGGATCACGTCGTCGCCGCGCTCCCTGAGCGGCGGCACTTCGACCGGAAAGACGCTGAGCCTGTAGAACAGATCTTCGCGAAAGCGTCCGGCGACGATCTCCGCCTCGAGGTCGCGGTTGGTTGCAGCTACGACCCGGACATCCACCGAACGCGTGATATCGTCACCAACGCGTTCGAATTCACTCTCCTGCAGTACACGCAGCAGCTTACCCTGCAGCTCGAGCGGGATCTCCCCCACTTCGTCGAGAAACAGCGTGCCTCCGTCGGCGAGCTGAAAGCGCCCGACGCGATCTCGCTGAGCACCCGTAAACGCGCCTTTGACATGGCCGAAAAATTCGCTTTCGAAGAGTTCTTTCGGGATCGAGGCGCAGTTCACCTTGACCAGCGGACCCTCCCGGCGCGGACTGCGCGTATGGATCGCATGCGCGACCAGCTCCTTGCCCACCCCGGACTCGCCCAGGACGAGCACGCTGGCGGGCGTATTCGCGACCGCCTCGACTCGCCGCAGCATGCGCTTGAGCGCCGCGCTTTTGCCGACGATACGGCCGAAGTTCAGCGCTACCTTAACCTCTTCGCGCAGGTAGTCGCGTTCGCGCTCCAGTTCTTCACGCAGCCGCGCGTTTTCGGCCAGCGTCTGCTTGAGCTCGCGTACGGCCTGATTTCGCTGGGTCAGATCCTTGGATGCCACGAGCAGCCGGTCAACCTCGCCGCGGCTGTCGCGACTCGAGATCGCGGACATCACGATGTCCAGCGTTTTGCCGCTTCGGGTCACCATTTGCCGCTCGAGATTGTTGAAATCGCCGCGGCTGACGTAGTTCCTCAAGCCGAACTCCGCGATCCGCTTCTGATCGGCCGACGAGTAAAAATCCGTGACGGGCCGGCCTATGACCGCCTCCCGGTCGTAGCCGAGCTTGGTCAGCCAATGATCGGTAACGGTGACGATGTGGCCTTCGGCATCGAGCGTATGCAGCATCGCGGGCGTGGAGCGGTACAGCGTGCGGTAGCGAAAATTGACGCGCGCTTCCTCGCCGGACTCGAAATACAAAGCGACGGTGGATAAATAGGTGCCGCTCGCCTCCTGCTCCACGACAGCGCTGGTTGTGCAGTCCACGACTTCTCCGGCGCTGGTCACGAAGCTGACCGGCTTGTCGCTCAGCCGGCCCGTCCGCCGCAGTGCGGGCCGGAACTCCTCGGTGATCCTCCGCGCCGACGATTCGGTCATGAATTCCGTTGGCGGCCGGCCGATCATCTCCTCGCGGGCAAAACCGAGCCGGCCCGCAAACGCGTCATTGACGTCCAGATAAAGACCCTCGGCCGATATCGCGGTTGTCATTACGGGCGACTTCCGGAAAAGCCAACGATAGTCCTGATCCTTTGCCATTTCGGCAGTATATACGGAATTTCGTAAACAAGTATTCCGAGATTCCGTAATTTACGGAATCTCGTGAGTAAGAGATTTTCCTTAAGTAGTTGATTACAAAGAGCTTAGTAAGTTGGCACGTGCTTTGCAATTAGGGGCTATCAACACGGTTCGCCCTCGGCTTTGGGCTTGCGAACCGGCAACACGTACGACATTAAGGATTAAGGACATGAAACGCATAAATATTGAGAACGGACTGGCCATCGTTGGCGCCGTGATTGTTCTCGTCGGCGTATTTTCGGCTGCGGAGTCGGCACTTGCGGACGATAAAGCTGTGCTCGAACGCACAACGCAGCCAGTCGCGGAGGCAGCTTCGCGGAACGACGCCAAGGATACGGCGGACACGTCGGATTCAGCGGAGAAGAACGCCGACGAGCACGCCGAAATGGCGCGCGAAGCGGCGGATGCAATTCGGGAAGCCAACCTTCTCGACCTTGATATCCAGCTCCGCAACCCAACATCGATAGTTGACGCGAGAACCTAAGCAGACACCTGCGTCAGCAGGCGCTGTCGCCAGATTCTCGCACTGGAGTGAAAACGCAGCCGGGCCTCTCTCCCCCCGAATCCCGGTTGCACGACACTCCGCTTAAGCTCGGGCCTTACGGCCTTAGCGAACGGGCCTCAAGGCCCGGCGGCAACCCCCCCATGCCGCGACCAACTGGGCGCCGGAGCGTCATCCGTGTCGGATCGACCCGCTGTACGATTTTTTCGAATCTCAGCACTCCGGCGCCATCTTTTTTTTCAAAAGACTGCGCAGCCGAACTCCGCTTGACCCTGTATCCTTAGACCCCAAGGCCTGCGCGGTCAGCGCTCCCCGCTTCGGGGCATAACGCGGTCTCTATGCGCCTCCGCCCGGGTTGAGTGATCGACACTCGTTTTCCGGCTTATGGTCTCGCGCACTTTTCTGAGCCAGCGCCGCGCCCACGCAAACTCGATCGACAGTATCGCAAGCCCTATTGGAATGACGATGAAAGCCGGGCCAGGCGTCACCAGCATGGCAACTCCGACGAGCAGCACGGTTGCGCCCACCACCGCAACGACAATGCGTTTGGCGAGCTTGTAGGTCATGTGTATCGCTTTGTCGATCATTGCTGGCGGCCTCGAGTCGCGCTGCCGTACGCACGGCGCTGTTCTGGTTCTCGCGGAGCTTAGCACCTAAACTCACTGCCACGTTGTGACGATGCGAAGTCTACCGCCGTGAAACCTGGATTCATCTGCCCGCTGCTGCTCGCAGCCCTCGCGCCCGTCGATACGCCTGCGGAAAGCCTGCATATCGACGCGAGCACCACACCCGTTGCGATCGAGCGCGGGGAACCCGGGCGCCGACAGATAAGCCTGCCGGCAATCGAGATTACTGCAACCGTCAGCGCGAGTTGCGGTGCCGGGCTTACACCGGTCGCTTTGTCCCTAATGTCCGCCGATACGCGTCTCACCGTCGAAGAGTTCCCGGACGGGCGACTGTCTGAGTTCGACATGCAGCTCAGCGTGCCCGCCGCACAGCTCGGGCCGCTTTCGGTCAAAGACTTCTGTCTGTCAGGCGCCGAGCCCGCGGAACCGGGTGTGCTGCGCAAAAAGGCGTTTCTGAGCCTGCATGCCAACCTGCGCTGCCGCGGCGACGCGCCGGCGTCGGAAGACGGCGGTGCCGACAGCCTGACGCGCAGGAGTACCGCCGTAGATATGCTCATTCACTGTGCGGCAGAGGATGAGATCAGCCACGAAACGCCGCTGTCCCGGGGCGGTTTAATCGACGAAGAAGGCGCCGAGGAAAGCGCCGCCGAAAGCACCGGAGTCGAGTGACGACGGCGCAATATCAGTGACGCCCTGTCCGTGACCTCTCAGGATCCGCCGGACAGCGTATCCGCCAGAAACTCGAGCATCCGCAGCCATGCACGCTCGGCAAGCTCGGCGTCGTAGTTGCGGTTGGCCGGGTTGGCGAAACCGTGCCCCAGATCAGGGTAAATCACGATGTCGATGTCTTTATCCATCGACGACATGACCTCCTCGAAGGCCCGGACGTCGTCAACGGCAACGCCTCGGTCGTTACCGCCGAAGAAACCCAGTATCGGTACCGATATCGGCGCAAGCCTGCTCTGCTCGTCGGACACCTGACCGTAATAGATCACGGCGGCGTCGAGTTCGTCGGAAACGAGCATCGCCGCATTCAGTGACCAGCTCCCCCCCAGCCCCCAACCCAGGGTTGCGATTGCCGGCGCACCTGCGGTGTCGGCAACAAAGTCGACTGCCTGCCGTATGTTGGCGGACGCGAGTTCCTGGTTTTCGACCAGCCCGAGCATGAGTTCGCGCGCAACGCCGAGCTGGTCCGTCGTTTGTCCGGCGAACAGATCGACGGCCAGTACGATATAGCCCTCCGCCGCGAGACGGTCCGCCGCTGCCTTGACAGTATCGTCAAGCCCCCACCACTCATGTATCAGGATGACAGCCGGCAACGGCTCGATCATGTCGGACGGGAACGCAAAATGGCCGTACACCAGCTCTTCGCTGACTTCGGCGTACGGCAGGATATCGGAGACAACCGCGCGCTGGTTGCCCTGTGGGACTACCGCAGCGTCGGCTGCGCCGGGCTCGCCGGCCGTTTCGTCGATGGCCGCCGTCTCAGCCGGTGTGTCGCTGTCGGAACTACAGGCGGTGAGCGTCAGACAGGCGGCCGCGAGCAGCACTGTCAGCCGCCCGGTCTGCGATACGTGGAAGACCATGGAAATTCCCGAAAGAGTTTGGCTTAAGTGTAGTCCAAAACGGCGCCGGGCCGAAAGCATCGAGAACCGCTGGCCCGCGCGGACTGTTTTATGTAAGGCTGTCTAACGCCCTGAAGCTCTGCCGTGCAGCGGGTAGACTTCGCGTAGGGCATACACGAGGACGAAGGGGAGGCCAAGCGAAGTGGACCTGCTGCAGGAAACGCTGATCTATCTGGTAGCCGCGCTGCTGTTCGTCCCTATCAGCAGGCGACTGGGTCTGGGTTCGATACTCGGCTATCTCGCCGGGGGCATCGTGATTGGTCCGTTTGGTCTCGGGCTCATCAAGGATCCGGAACACATTCTGCACTTTGCGGAATTTGGCGTCGTGCTGCTGCTGTTTGTCGTCGGGCTCGAGCTGAAGCCCGCGAGACTCTGGGTACTGCGCAAGATGGTGTTCGGCCTGGGAGCGCTGCAGGTGGTGCTCTCCGCCGTAGTCATAGCAAGCGTTGCGCTGGCGTTCGGCATCGAGCGGCAAAGCGCCGTGATCGTCGGCCTGATACTTGCGCTTTCGTCGACGGCTTTTGTGCTGCAGATGCTGGCGGAACAGAAGCAGCTCACCACATTACACGGCCGGGCCTCTTTTTCGATACTCCTGTTTCAGGACCTCGCCGCGATACCGCTCATCGCCTTCCTGCCGCTGTTTGCTCTCAGCGGTCAAAGCAACGGCTTCGATCCCGTCGCTTTTGCGATCGGCTTCGCCGCGCTGGGCGGGCTGGTCGTCGGCGGCCGCTACCTGCTGCGACCGCTGCTGCGCCTCGCGAGCTTCACGCGGATACCCGAAATGTTCACCGCGACCGCCCTGCTCGTCGTTATCGGCTCCGCGCTGCTCATGGATTTGGCCGGATTGTCGATGGTGCTCGGCGCCTTCATCGCCGGCATGCTGCTGGCCGATTCGGAATACCGGCATCAACTCGAGGGCGACATCGCCCCGTTCAAGGGCCTGCTGCTCGGCTTGTTTTTCATCGCCGTCGGCATGACTGTCAATCTGGGGCTGCTGCTCGAGAATCCCGCCCGTATCGCCGCAATAGTGGCATTACTCATGATCGCCAAAGCGCTGGTTTTGTTTCCGCTGGCGCTGTGGTTCGGCATGCCCGACGGCAAGCGTGCTCTGCGCGTCGCCGTGCTGCTGTCGCAAGGCGGCGAGTTTGCCTTTGTACTGCTCGGTATCGCCGCCCGCGAGAGTATGCTGGCCCCGATGCTCATCGACGAACTCATACTTGCCGTCGCTCTGTCGATGCTGCTGACGCCGCTGTTCTATTTCGCCATCGACAGACCGGAAGAACAACGGCAGGACGGCGCACACGATATACCCGAGGGCGAAAACACACCCGTTATCATTGCGGGTTTCGGTCGCGTTGGCCAGATTGTCGGCCGCACCCTGCACGCGGTCGAACGAAGCTTCACTGCATTGGATCTCGATCCGCAACAAGTCGACACCGTGCGGCGTTTCGGCAACCGGGTACATTACGGCGACGCCACACGACTCGACGTACTGCGCGCGGCCGGCGCCGAAAGGGCCAAAGTGCTGGTCCTGGTACTTGCCGACATGGAGACCTCGCTAAAGGTTGCCGAAACGGTGAAGGAGCATTTTCCGAATCTGAAGATAGTTGCGCGGGCGCGCAACCGCCGTCATGCACACAAGCTGATGGACGTGGGCGTCGACCACATCATGCGCGACACCCTGCTGTCGAGCCTCGCGATGGCCGAGTTTGTGCTGCAGGACCTGGGCCTCAAGCACGACGAAGCCCAGCACGTCGCAAAGACTTTTCTGGAGCGCGACGAGACCCTGCTCAGGGAGCAGCACGCCGTGCACGACCAGGAGGAAAAGCTGATCCAGAGTGCCCGCGAAGCCTCGGAGGAACTCGCCGCACTGCTCAAAAACGACCTGCCGCGCAGCGGCTGACCGCCAACGGTCCGACTTACCGGCGTTGCAGCGCAGTTCGTTGCAAAAGCTCTAGTCGTCTTCGTCCCACGCCACGAGCTTGCTCTTATCGACACGCTGCCATTGTTCGTCGCTCACGCGCATCAGGTGGCGAACCTTGAAGACGACGTATACGACGACAATCAACATGAGGACGATGATCGGCCAGATGCTTGCATACACGATCGAATTCCTCCTCCGGGCGCACCCGGCAACGGATTTGCGTGACAAACGGCAAGAGCGGTTGCAGAGCGAATAGCTTACCATCGCGCGGATGTATGCGCGCCCGTCACTCCTTAGACGCCTGCGAGCTGTGTTCGGCTTCGCAAGACTTGCTGTCCGCGACAACGAGGTCGACTATACGAGAGCACCCGTGCCGCGCGCGCTGGGGCTGCTTGCCATCCCCATGATGCTGGAAATGTCCATGGAAGCGGTGTTTGCCGTAGTGGATATCGCTTTTGTCGCGCAACTCGGCACTGACGCCGTAGCCGCGGTGGGGATTACCGAAGCGCTGGTTACCGTGCTCTATGCAATCGCTATGGGGCTTGGTCTCGCCGTCACCGCCATGGTATCCCGCCGCATCGGCGCGGGCGATCGGGACGAGGCCGCCGCGGTGACCGGACAGGCAATCTGGATCGCGCTGCTGGTCTCGGTGTTCGTCGGCTTCTTCGGCGCGCGGCACGCGGATGACCTGCTGCGGCTGATGGGCGCGTCGACGAGCGTCATCGATACCGGCACGGGTTTCGCCAGCGTGCTTCTGGGCGGCTCGTTCAGCATCATCTTTTTGTTCCTGCTTAACGCGTCCTTCCGCGGCGCCGGCGACGCGGCCATCGCGCTGCGCTCGCTGTGGCTCGCCAACGGCATCAATATCGTGCTCGATCCCTGTCTGATTTTTGGCCTCGGCCCTTTCCCCGAGATGGGCGTAACCGGCGCCGCGGTGGCGACGACGATCGGCCGCGGCACCGGTGTCGCCTATCAGCTTTACTATCTGCTGCGAGGAAAAGGCCGGCTCGAATTTGCGCTCGGACACTTGCGGTTCGTGCCGGGACTCTGCGCCCGTTTGCTCAAGCTGTCGGCGGGCGGCGTCGGTCAGTTCCTGGTGGCAACGTCGAGCTGGATCGGCGTCATGCGCATCGTCGCCCTGTACGGCAGCGCGCCCGTTGCCGCATACACGATCGCTATCAGAATGATAGAGTTTGTGCTGTTGCCGGCCTGGGGACTGGGCAACGCCGCGGCAACCATGGTTGGCCAGAACCTCGGGGCAGGACTTGCCGACCGCGCCGAACTCAGCGCCCGGAAGGCCAGCCAGTACAACCTCATATTCATGTCGACTGTGGGCGCAGTAAGCTTCGCGTTCGCGCCGCAGATCACCGGACTCTTCAGCAGCGACCCGGACGTGCTCCGCTACGGCTCGGACTGCCTGCGCATCCTCGCAGTCGGCTATCCTGCGTATGCCGTTGGCATGGTGATGTCACAGGCAATCAACGGAGCGGGTGACACGGTGACACCCACCTTTATCAACCTGATTGCGTTCTGGATCGTGCAAATACCGCTTGCGTACACGCTGGCCGAAATCCTGAACCTGGGGCCTAACGGGGTATTCGCGGCGATTGTGGCGGGCGAATCGCTGCTGACCGTGCTGGCCGTTGCGGTGTTCAGGCGCGGCCGGTGGAAACTGCACGACGCCTGACGAATCCGGTTTCTTCAACTCCACTTCACGACGGCAGAACGAACATGAGCGGCAGAGTACCCTTGATCGATATTCAGAACGCGAGCCTTTATCGCGGCGGCAAGTGCGTGTTCGAGGATCTGACGCTGCGCATACAGCAGCGCGAACACGTAGTGATTCTGGGCCCGAACGGCGCGGGCAAAACGACGCTCGTCAAAGCGTTCAATCGTGAGCTGTACCCGCGCGCGCACGGTGACAGCCACCTCAGGATTCTCGGCAGAGAACGCTGGAACGTCTGGACACTGCGGCGCCAATTCGGAATCGTCTCCGCCGATCTGCAACAACGCTATCGCGCGACCGCGACTGCACGCGATGTCGTGCTCTCGGGATTCTTTTCGAGTATTGGCGTGCACGGCACTCTGGCGCGGGACGTTACTGCCGAACAGCATGACAAGGCCCGCGAACTGCTGGAGACGTTTCTTCCGCCGGATGCCGCCGGAAAACAGTTCGCCCGGCTGTCGACGGGCGAACAGCGCAGGACATTGCTGGCGCGCGCGCTCGTGCACGAGCCGCACACCCTCATGCTTGACGAGCCGGCCGCCGGTCTCGACCTCGGCGCACGATTCGATCTGATGGCCCGGCTGCAGAAGCTCGCCGCTGAAGAGACAAGTATCATAATAGTGACGCACCACCTGCACGAGATACTTCCGCAGACGCAGCGCGTCATACTGTTGAAGCACGGCGCCATTCTGGCGGACGGCCCGCCGGGCGAGGTCCTGACCAGCGCGACGCTGAGCGAGGCCTACGATACGCAGACCCGGGTGGTGCGCTCCGGCGACTGGTACTTCGCGCTTCCGGCAGCCACGTGACTGGAAACGAATCGATGCAACGGACCGAAACTGTGACTTGTGACGCTGCCCGCGACGTGCAAAGGCTTTACCGTAGGCGTATGTTTTTACGCAGCTTTATCAGCAGTATTCCGCTGGTCAGCCTGCCGTCCATGGCGGCTGAATCGGCCTCGACAACCGGCATAACGAGCGTCGGGCCCGGGCTGTTTCTGTTCCTGATCGCACTCGCGCTTTTCTTGAGTCTCCTGCTGCGCCGCTCGGCCGGGCACGCGACGCGAATCCTGTCCGCCCGTCTGGGCAAATCCCGGATTGAACGCGCCATAGGGCGCAAGGGCCGGGATGCGCTGCAAGACTTCATCCTGCCGGGCGCCTACGGAGGGCTCGCGCGCATCGACTACGCTGTCCTGACCGCGGGGGGAATCATCTGTATCCGCACGCTGCATCGCCAGGGCGTCGTTTTCGGCGCCGAAGACGAGGCGCAGTGGACCCACGTCGACGGCATCGAGCGGCGGCGCTTCCTGAACCCCCTGATTCAGAACGAAGGCCGCCGACGTGCACTTGGCAATGTCGTGCCCGGCGTTCCGGTGGCGAATCTCGTGGTGTTTACCGGCAAAGTCGATTTTCCAGGCCCTATGCCGGGCAACGTCATTCGACTGGCCGATCTCGACAGCTACATCGAGAAATACGTATTCGGCCCCAGCAAGATCGACGACTGGGACGCCGTATGGATGAGCGTCAAGGCGGCGGCGTTGACCGACGACGATACGCGACAGGACTTCGAAGCTCAGCTCAGCTTCTCCTGAAGCCGCTTTAGCCGACTGTCAGCGTGCCGGCAAAGGCTCGGGCGTAAGGCCCGGTTTTCGCTATACTCGAAAGCAGCGTTGGGCAATACTCGGGGCGGGAATGAACGAGCGCCAGATCCGCCAGCCGGTCAGGTCCGGTTCGGGCGAGAGACGACAGCACACTTTGCCGTGAATACGCTGCGCCGCATTATCCTTCGCTTTGTCCTCGGCGCAACGGCGCTGCTCCTCACCGTGTCCGCGCTGCTGTACTGGCTCTGGCAAGACCGGCACACGCTCGAGGCGCTGGCCATACCCACGATGACGAGCCGAACGCCGTCCGTGGATGCCGTTACGGCCACCTGGTTCGGTACCTCCATGCTGGTTATCGACGACGGCGATACGCAAATACTCATCGATGCCTATGTCAGCCGGCCGTCCGTGTTGAGCCTCGTTCTGGACCGGCCTATTGCGAGCGACGCTGCCGCGATTAATCGTTTTATCCTCGACAACCGGCTCGAACGTCTGTCGGCGATCATTCCCGGGCACACGCATTTCGACCACAGCCTCGACATAGCCGCAATCGCGAACCGCAGCCGGGCCTCGATCATTGGCTCGAGGTCCGCCGCCAGCATTGCGAAAGGCGCCGGGGTCCCCGACGATCAGGTAATCGTCGTCGAGGAATCCACCGAGTTCCAGTTCGGGGAGTTTGTCGTCACGCTGTTGCCGACCGAACACGGCCGCTTCGGCTGGAACGCCTCGATTCCGTTCGCCGGCGAAATCGAAGCGCCGCTGGCGACCCCCGCGCGTGCGAGCGCCTACCGCGCCGGCAGGTGTTTCAGCATTCTGATCGCACATCCTCAGGGCACGGCGCTGGTACAGACGAGCGCCGGCTTTGTGCCCGATGCGCTGAACGGTGTAGCCGCGGATGTGGTTTTCCTCGGCGTCGGCATGCTCGAGACGATGGGGCGGGACTATGCGGAGCAATACTGGCTCAATCTGGTAACGATGAGCGGCGCGGAACGCGTCATCCCGCTGCACTTCGACGACTACACCCAGCCTTTCGGCACGACCCGGCTGCCGCCCGACATCATCGACAGCTTTGCAGAATCAGCCCGCTGGCTCGACGAATTTCGCTCGATCTGGGATCGCAATACGCGTCTCGAAATCCCTGTGTTCGGTGAACCGTTTGCGCTTTACGGCGATGAGGCATCGACCGATACCTGAGACTCGGCCGCGAGCGCCAACAGGTCCAGCCGGCCGGCAATCAACTCGAGCTTGCCCGCGCGTGACAGCCTTTTGACCCGGCTCTCGAGGTGCTGCGCCAGGCTGCGGCTGCCGACCCTTTGTGCATAAACGAGTTTCAGCGGTCCCCGGCTGCGCAGGTATTTTGCGCCTCGGCTATTGCCCGCGTGCTCTTTTAGCCGCCGCGCCACATCGGTTGCTATGCCCGTGTACAACGAACTGTCGCTGCACTCGACGATGTATACGCTGTACTGTGCCGCAGTCATTGCCTCCCGCCGCCGGGGCAAGCCCGCCGATACCGCTCCGGCGCGGGCTATGCGTTGCCGCCCTGCAGGGCTTCACCCAGAACGCGGAACACACCCGACTCTATCGCCGCCAGGTTTTCAGCCGACTCGGCGTAGGTAAGAACGATCTCCAGCGCGTTGTCCAGCTCTTGTGCGGGCTCGCGCAGGCGCAACGTCAAGGTATTGCCGGTCAGTTCAGCGGAGCGCAACAGGTTGTGCCCGCCAAATTGCCGCTCGTTGACCTCGATGTAGACGGACTCGTCGAATTCTTCGTCGACCGTCCGCATCAGCAGCAGGTAGTCCTCGATGTCGCTGTCCGAGTTGGTGCTGGCGAAGAACAGCATCGTTGCATTGTCGCGTACGTCGAACGCGACCGTATCGTAGAATCGGCTGTGAGCCACGGTTGCTCCTGTTTGATTCACTCAAGTCTACGCCAGTTACCCGCCGCTTTGCGAGCTGGTGCTCGTGCGGCAGCCCGCTAGCCCTGCCCGCCCGCGAGCTCCTCGAGACGCGCGTCTTTGCGCCGCCATACTTCGCCAACCCACTGATTTACCCGTTTGCGAAAATTGCGATCTTCCGCGTAGTCGCCTGCCAGCAGCGCCTCCTCCAGCGGCAGCGTATCCACATGAGCCGTGACTCGCACGCGGTCGCCGCAGCACATCCCCCAGAAGCTGGGTGGCCCATCGGGGTAATACAGGGTGACGTCGAGAACCGCCTCGAACAGTTCGCCCATCGACGAGAGAGCGATCGCGATGCCGCCGGTGCGGGGTGGCATGAGGCGCCGGTACGGCGAAGCGCGACGATCGCGCTTTGCTTCGCTGAAGCGCGTGCCCTCCGCAAAATTGAGCACCGAGGTCGGCGCATGGCGAAATTTTTCGCAAGCTTTGCGGGTGGCTATCAGGTCTTTGCCCTTTTTCTCGGGATGCCGCGCGAGATAGGACGGCGAATAGCGTTTCATGAACGGCATATCGAGCGCCCAGAAACCAATACCTAGCAGCGGAAACCAGACCAGTTCCTGCTTGATGAAGAATTTGAGAAACGGCACCCGGCGGTTGAAGATCTGCTGCAGGACGACAATGTCGACCCAGGTCTGGTGATTGCACAGGACGAGATACCAGCCATCCGGGCGCAGCGCATCGACGCCGCTTGCCCGCCACGCGCCGGACCCGCTGCCGCTGAGCAGGAGGGTGTTAGCCGCCACCCATTGCTCCCCGATCCACATGAGCGTCCGGGTCAGCACGCGACGAACGGCCGCAACCGGCAACGTAAGCTTGAGGAGAGCGAGCAGCAACAGCGGCACGAACCAGATCATCGTGTTGACGGTTAGCCCCGAAAAGACCAGTACGCCGCGGAGTTGCCGAATCAGCTTCTGCATGACGGCGCGATTCTAGCTTGGATGATGCACGAATGCGCTCATTTATGGCGGCTTTCGGAACGAGTCTGCGACGAGTATGCTGATACCTGTCGCGGCCGCGAAACTCCTCGCGGTCGCCCGGCACTCTGAGCAGCTCGGCGGACGGTTCGGGCTGACGCTTGCGATCATGCTTGCAATTGCTTAACGACGAGGCGGCCAATGGGCAGCGAACGACTCAAGACACTTCTTTCCGAACTCGACACCGAACTCCAGCAGCTCGAGGACGTGGATCCGGAAACGCTCAGGATGCTCAACGAACTCGGCGCGGACATTGAATCCGTCGCCTCGCCGGGCGCAGCGGAGCGGGCCAGGCAGCTCGAAACCCGGTTCGCGGCGGAACATCCGGTCCTGGAGCGCATTGCCCGCGAACTCGCCGACACGCTCGCCAAAATGGGGATATGAGCCGTGACCGGGAAAGCGGGCAGTACGCGGGCAGCTGCCACTGCGGCGCCGCCGGATACCGCTATACGACGGCACTTCCGCAACAACGCTGGTCGATCCGTGCCTGCCAATGCAGTTTTTGCCTTAGGCACGGGGCCCTGTCCACTTCCGACCCTGACGGTAAACTGCGTTTTTCCGGGGACTATTCGCGCTACCGCTTCGGGCTGCGTACGGCCGACTTCCTGCTATGCCCCCAATGCGGCGTTTATCTTGGCGCCCTGATCGACACGCAAAAGGGACTGTTCGGCATCGTCAACGTCCGCACGCTCGAGGTGGGCGACGGCACGCTGGCTCCGGACGTCCCGGCGGATTACGCCGCTGAGAACACAGCCGTTCGTATCGCCAGGCGTGAGGCGCACTGGACGCCGGCGGCTGTTGCGCCGTCAGCTGCCTGAATCCGGCGTCATCCACACGCACTCGGAGAAGACTCTAAGGCCGGCTTCGCGGAACTTCGGCGGCATATCCGCGCTATCGTCACGGGCCTCCTTGAGCTCCAGGCGCGGCCAGTAGGCCGTAAGCTCGGCCTCCGGCACGGCAAACGGCGGCCCGGCGGCGACCTTCTGATCGTATTCGACCGTAATCACACACTGCAGGGCCGCCTCCCCGAGCAGGCCCTGGGTATGCGCCGCGTAGCGGCCGCGCAGCTCCGCAGGCAGAGCAACGAGAGCGCCCCGGTCGAAGTGCGCGTCGAAACCCGTTTCCGCAAACTCGAAATAGTCCCCGCAGGCAATTCGGACGGGTAGCTCGCGCGCGGCGTACACGGGCAGCGCGCCGGACTCGTCGATGTCGTGGCTTAGGCCCGATTCGGCGAAAAACTGCTGGACCGCAAGCGGCGCGAGCTCGACACCGGTTACCCGATTGCCTTGCTCGGCGAGCCAGATAAGGTCCTGCGCCTTGCCGCACAGCGGCACCAGCACATCGCGATCGCGCGCACGCCAGTGCCGTTTGAGACCGCGGTTACCCGCCGCCTCGTGCCAGCCGATGCGGCCCTCTTCCCAGCGCTCTACCCAGCCGCTTTTCATTCGCTGCCTTTCATCGCCGGCCGTTCCTCGATGTGAATGTGTTCAGCATGTTCCCGACCTCAGGACGCCGTCCGCGCGCCCGCGCGAGTTTACCGCCGATCGGGGCGGCGTTACCATGCGCCGCTCGAATCATCCACGTTTACGGAACAGTCCTGAGATGACGACGGCAGCAAAAATTGACGGCAAAAAGATGGCAGGCGAACTGACCGCGAAAATCGCAGCGGACACAGCGGCACTCACTGACCGGCGCGGCATCGTGCCGGGACTGGCCGTTGTGATCATTGGCGAAGACCCGGCAAGTCAGGTGTACGTTCGCAACAAGCAGAAAACCGCGGTCGCCTGCGGCTTCAAGTCGGTCAAGCACGCGCTGCCGGCGGACGTCGGCCAGGACGCCGTGCTCACGCTGGTCGACGAGCTCAATCGGGACGAGTCGATACACGGCATTCTGGTCCAGCTACCGCTGCCCGGACATCTCGACGAAACGCTCATAACGCAGGCCATCGAACCGCGCAAGGACGTCGACGGGTTTCACTACGTCAACATAGGCAAGCTCGCCGCCGGCCATACGGCCGATGCGTTCCTGCCGTGCACGCCCGCCGGCTGCATGCTCATGATCGAGCAGCATCTCGGCGGCGACCTGTCGGGTAAGTCCGCACTCGTGATCGGCCGCTCGAACATCGTCGGCAAACCCATGGCCGCCATGTTGCTGGCCGCCAACGCCACGGTAACCGTCGCCCACAGCCGTACCGCCGACCTCCCGGCACTCGCGCGCGAAGCCGACATTCTGGTCGCGGCCGTCGGCCGTGCCGAAATGGTCAGGAAAGACTGGATAAAACCCGGCGCAATTGTCATCGACGTCGGCATGAACCGCATCCAAGTGGAAAACGACGGCGAGACGGGCTCGAGACTAACCGGGGACGTTGACTACGACGAGGCCATGCAGATCGCAGCGGCTGTCACTCCGGTACCAGGGGGCGTCGGGCCCATGACGATTACGATGCTCATGTCGAATACCCTGCGTGCGGCCAGGCTTGCAAGCGGCGACCGTGACAGCTAGCGGAGGCGGGAGCATGCGCGCCTGCCGCGACGGGTTTCGCACGATATGGCATGACCGCGACGGCGGCATTCGGCTGATCGACCAGCGCAGGCTGCCGCACGACTACGAACTGGTCGAACTCGAAACATGGCGGGACGGCTACGACGCCATCGCCGATATGCTCGTCCGCGGCGCGCCCCTGATCGGCGCCACGGCCGCATGGAGCCTGTACCTTGCCGCCAGGGCCGGCGGCCGGACGGAGTTCGAGCTCGCGGCGACCGAACTCGAACGCTCCCGCCCGACCGCCGTTAACCTCCGCTGGGCGATAGACCGGGTCAAGCGGCTTGCGGCGACGCTCGGAGACAGCCAACTACCGGCTGCGCTGCAGCGGGAAGCACAAGACATCTGCGACGAAGACGTCGAAATCAGCCTCGCCATCGGCCGGCACGGCCTTGAGCTCATTCGCGAGATAGCGAAACGCAAAGACGGCGATACGGTAAACGTGCTCACGCACTGCAACGCCGGCGCGCTGGCCACGCTAAACTACGGTACCGCAACCGCTCCGCTGTATCTCGCGCACGACGCCGGAATCCCCGTTCACGTTTGGGTCGACGAGACCCGGCCGCGCAACCAGGGCTCGCAGCTCACCGCTTACGAGCTTCTGCACAACGACGTTCCGCACACGCTGATCGTGGACAACGCGGGCGGACACCTCATGCAGCACGGCATGGTCGATCTCGTCATCACCGGCACGGACCGGACTACGCAGAGCGGCGACGTCGCCAACAAGATCGGCACCTACCTGAAGGCGCTGGCCGCCGCCGATAACGACGTACCGTTCTACGTTGCACTGCCCTCGACCAGCATCGACTGGTGCATCGACGACGGTGTGCGCGATATCCCGATCGAACAGCGTAATCCGGAGGAAGTCAGCGACGTCTACGGCGTCAGCGAGGGCCGGCGGACGACCGTGAGAACGACAGCCGGCGGCACACCCTCGGCAAACTACGCGTTCGACGTAACGCCTGCGCGCTACGTCACCGGCCTGATTACGGAACGCGGTGTCTGCGACGCCAGCCGCGCCGGACTGGCTGAGCTGTTCCCCGAACAGCGGACCTGAACCGTGAGCATTGACGAAGGCTACGTCAAATACGACGCACGCTGGACCGAAGGGCCGCCGCCGGACCCGGAGCTAACGGCGGAACTCGAGCGTTGGCGTCTGCCGCTGTACAAGGCAGGTCTCGTGGGCCACTATCCCGAGCACAACGTGGGCTACGGCAACCTGAGCCTGAGAAGCGGCGGCCCTGAGCCCGGGCAATTGCAGTTCGTCATTACCGGCACGCAGACCGGACACATTGCGCATACCGACGGCTCTCATTACGCCCTTGTGACCCGCGCGGACGTCGACAAGAACCGCGTCTGGTCGAGCGGCCCGGTGCAGGCGTCGTCGGAAGCGCTGACCCACGCGGCAATCTACGCGCTGGCCGACAGCATTGCCGCGGTCGTGCATGTGCACAGCCGCAGCCTGTGGGAACGGCACCTGGGCGTTTTGCCGACGACCAGTGAAACGGTCGCTTACGGTACGCCCGACATGGCGCGCGAGTTCGCGCGTTTGTGGAGCCGCGGCCGCTTTCGTAACGAAGGGCTCGCGATCATGGCCGGACACGACGAGGGCATCGTCAGTATTGGCGTATCGCTCGAGGAAGCGGCAAAGCGCGTGCTCGCGCTGTAGACCTTAATCGCTCTGGGAAATCTCTACATAAGTCATGCCGGTCTCGTTTTGTGTCGGAACCCCGGTCTCGGCCCCCTGACACAAAATGAGCCTCGCCAGACTTACGCAGAGCTTCCCTGGTTGTTTGCCGGATTCAGCCGAAACCGGAACGTCCGGCAGGTTTTGGCCGGCGAAGGCGCCTGCTCCGGAGCTAGCGGCGCATAACGGGACTGCTTGACGGCACGTATTGCCGGACGCTCGAACACTCTGTGCGAACTCCTGCGTACGCCAATACCGCGCGGTTTGCCGCCGCGATCGATGTGATAACAAACCAGCACGTCACCCTCGACGCGATCGCGCCGCGCCTTTTCCGGGTACGCCGGAATGACGGTGTTGACGGGCTTACGCTCGAGATTCAGATGGACGGCGGTCACCTTGTCGTCCGACGCCGGCGCCTCGGCCGCCAGCAAGAGCAGCAAGAGCAGCAAGAGCAGCAAGAGCAGCAAGCTTGCGGCAACGACCGGCCGCGGTCCCGAGGTGTTCGAGGCTCGAACGCTCAAGGGCTGTCGTCAGGGACGTCGCGACGGTCGTCCACGGTAACCGAAGGCGTGACCGGATGAGTTTTGTCGCGCAGCAGGCGCTTGACGTCGGCAAGCGTAGCGCTGTTGGGGCGGATCGCCTCGGCGCGCCGGATGTCCTCGGCAGCCTCGGCGTAACGCTCCGTCTGGATGTAGACAATTGCACGATTGTTGTAAGCGCGCCAGTTGCCGCTGTCAGCCTCGAGCACGCGATTGCAGTAGGCCAGCGCGTCGTCGGCCTGCCCCAGCATCAGGTAAGCGGCGCAGAGATTGGCCCAGGCGGCATGCCGGTCACGCTCGCTGGTGGCCATCTCGAGCCCCCTTAGAGTCAGGCGCAGGCCTTCTTTGCCGTCGCCGGCCCTGAGCGCAGCCGCACCGTCTGCAAGATCCACGTTGACCGGGCCAATGACCGTGCGCGGCGTGTCATCCGCGAGTACGCCTGGCGCCGACAGGCTTGCCAGCAGCAAACAAAGCAGTGCGGGCAGCCGACGAGGAAAAGGCGACCCGTGCATGTCAAGACTCTTAGACCTTCAGACCAAGACGTCCGGAGAAGAATCCGAGCGTCCGCTGCCAGGCAAGCGCCGCCGCCTCGGCGTCGTAGCGAGGCGTCGTGTCGTTGTGAAAACCGTGGCTGGTTCCGGCGTAGACAAAACGCTCGTACGGCTTGTCCGCCGCGTCGAGGCCGGCCTCGAAATCGGGCCAGCTCGCATTTACGCGGTCGTCGAGTTCGGCATGATGCAGCATGATGGGCGCTTCGATCCGGCGCGCCTCCTGTTTCGCGGGATGCAGGCCGTAGAACGAGACGCCGGCGGCGAGATCCGGCCGCTCGACGGCAAGCTTGAGCACAATCGCGCCGCCGAAACAAAAGCCCGTCACGCCGACCTGCCCGCTGCAGTCCGGATGTTTCGACAGGTAATCGACGGCTGCCGAAAAGTCCTCGAACATTTCCCGCGCGTCGCGCTGCTTCTGCAGCGCGCGACCGTCGTCGTCGTTACCGGGATATCCGCCCAGCGGGAACAGCGCATCGGGCGCAAACGCCATGAAGCCGGCGACCGCCAGCCGCCGGGTCACGTCTTCGATGTACGGGTTCAGGCCGCGGTTCTCATGCGCGACGACGACACCCGGCAGCTTGTGATCGATCACGGCGGGGCGTGCGAAATATCCCTGCATGACGCCGGCACCTTTGGGCGACGCGTATTTCTTGTAGTCGGTCGTAATGCTGCCGTCGTCCGGAGCGACCTGATTCGCGAGCGCGTAGTCGGGGCTTAGGCTTGCCAGCACGGCCGCGGCTGACAGTCCGGCAGTCGCCAGGCCGGCAACACGCTCCAGAAACCGGCGGCGGGAAATTCCGCCGTGTACGTAGCTGTCGTATAGCGCAAGTATTTTTGGGTCTAATTCCGGTCGCGTCGTCATGCCAGGCCTCTCGCAGGGGCGGCGCACAAGCCGCCTTCCAGACCCGGTAATTCTACCAGCCTTCGGCTCGAAGCGGTGCAGGGCCCCTCGGGCCCTGCCTTCCCGTCAGGCTTCCGATCGAGGCTGTGCGCCGACGTGAGAGCGCTGCTAGTCGTCGATCTCGACGCGGCCTGCAACGTTGCTGTAGTTCACACTGCCCGAGCCGTCGTCAATGACGATAAAATCGCCGCCGACGTCACGCACCCGAACGGACCCTGAGCCGTCGTCGACGGTAACGCTGCCCGTCACGCGATCGACCTTGATACTGCCCGAGCCGTCGTCGATCTCGACGTCGCCGCTGACGTCGCTGATCCGCAGAGAGCCCGAACCGTCGTCTACAACGAGATTGCCGACGTCACGGATTTGCAAAGATCCCGAACCGTCGTCGATACGGATATTTGCCGCTGTACCTTCGATCACGGTCTCGCCCGACCCCTTGTCGATATCGAGTTCGAGTCCTTTCGGCACGCTGATCTCGAGCTGGATCGCACCGGACCTGTTGTTGAAGCCCATGCCGCTGTCGAAACCCGCCATCAGCACCGCCCGGCCGTTGTTCTTTTCGAGCGTAAGCCGCATTTCGTCTTCTATGTACCTGAGCGCCCGATCGCCGTCCGCTCCGAACACCAGAATCGTGGCATCGACGACAATTCGATCGGATCCGTCCACGCCGCGCACTTCGAGCCGCCCGGCGCCTGCGTCGATCATGAGCCGGTCGAGCCCCTGGGTTTCGATACTGAGCTCGCGCTTCTGGGTGTAGTCGGCGTCGTCCCAACCCGCCGCTGCGGGTGCCGTCAGCGCCACAAGCAGCGCGGTCGTCAATATCCGTTGGTACATGAGCGTGTCCCCTATACAAATAGCGCACGACCAATGTGCGCTTTCCGTTTAGATGCCGCAGGCCGGCGAACGGTTGCCTGCTCCGCCAACGGGTCAGTCACGACGCTTTTTGAGCGCCTCGAGCTTCTGTTGCAGCAATCCGTCCGGGTACCAGCGGCCTTCGAGCATTACGCCATGCACACGCCGGACGTTGCTAATGTCCTGCAGCGGATTGTCGTCGAGCAGCACGAGGTCCGCCAAACGGCCGGGCTCGATACGGCCCGCATCGAGCCCGAGGAACTCGGCGACATTGCGGGTGCCGGTAGAGAGCGCTTCGAACGGCGTCAGCCCGGCCGCGACGTAAAGTTCGAGCTCATGATGCGCCGAGTGGCCAGGCACGTTGAACACCTGCGGCGCATCGGAACCGAGTAGCAGCCGTCCGCCGCTGCGGTACAGTTCACGGATCAGGCGGCGGCGTACCTGTATGGCCTGCTCGGCGAGCTCGCGACGATAGCCGCTTTCGCCCAGCAACTCCCTTTTGGCCTCACCCCAGCGGCGTACGGTCGCGGCGGGCATGTAGTCCATGTCGGATCGCGCGGTCAGCTCGGCAACCGGCGTAGCGTCGATGTACTGCTCGATCAGCGTCTGGGTCGGCACGTTCCAGGTGCCCGCCGCCACGGTCGCGACGACCAGGTCGTCCAGCAGCTCCGGATCGATCTTGTCCGCGAGCAGCACGCCGAAAAAACCGCCGAAACCGCCCGCGCCGTCCGCATGTTTCGGCAGCATCGCAGCCATATAGCCGTCGAGATGATCGATACTCGCCATTCCCAGGGACAGGGCGCCCGCAACGCCCACGGACGCCGGCACGTGGCCCGCAAACGGCATGCCGAGAGCGTTGGCCGTCTCCGCGATTGCGGCGAACTCCCGCGCTTCGAGTCCCGGGTGGATCTTGACGAAGTCGTACCCGGCCGCATGCTGCGCCTGGACCTTGCGCCGGGCATCCGTAACGCCGCTTACGGAGTTCCCGTTTAGCGAAGGGCCCGACGTCACCAGGCGCGGACCGAAGCGCGAACCCTCGGCAAGCTCGTCGCGCAACGCGAGATGAGAAGGCCGGCCAAGCATGCCGCGGACGGTGGTAACGCCGTTGGCGGCGAACAGGGTCAGTACCCGGTCCAGGTCGCCGGAGTTCACGGCCGGAACGTGGGCGTGCATTTCCCCCAGGCCCGGAATCAGATAGCGGTCGGTGCCATCTACGAGCGTATACCCTGCAGGGACCGGCAGCTCGTCGACCGGGCCTAGCGCTTCGATGCGGCCATTGCTGACGATGACGGTCTGGGCGGCCAAGACCGTGTCATCCGCCATGGGAATGACATTGACGTTGACGATCGCCGTTGCCGCGAACGCGCCGTGCGCGCTCGTGAGCAGCAGGCAGAGCAGTAAGTGTAACGCAGGCATGAGACAGCTCCGGACAGGTAACGACACAGTATAAGATTGACGCCGTTCAGCAGGGTTCCGCGCCGTCTGTCAGGCCCGGACGATACCCGCCATCGCCAGCGCCCTTTCGGTGGTCTCCGCCGCCACGTTGCCGCCGCATATCAAAGCCATGACCTGCAAGCCATCGAGTTCGTCCGCCAGTTTGAGTATGGCGGCAAGGGGCACCGCGGCGGCGCCTTCGATGAAGCTCGCCTCGGCGGCCGCAAACTGGGTCATGGCCATCGCGATCTCGAACTCGGAAACCAGTACAAAATCGTCGCATAGCGCGGCGACCAGCTCGAAGGTAATTGCACCTTCCTCGATCCCGCCGGCGGTGCCGTCCGACAGGGTCGGCGTTTCCGGGACGCTCACAATCTTGCCCGCCTCGACCGAGCGGGTCATCACTGGCGAGGCCTCCGGCTGCGCCGCTACGATTCTGATGTCGGGATTGGCGCTCTTCAGCACGCTGGCGGTACCGGCCAGCAGGCCGCCGCCGCCGACCGCAATGACCGCCACGTCGAGTTCCGGCAGCTGCTCCCGCAGTTCGACGCCAATGCTGCCCTGCCCGGCGATAACCTCCGGGTCGTTATAGGGGGACAGGTAGTAGAGGCCCTGCCGTTCGGCCAGCTCGCGGGCATGGCGCTCCGACTGCAGGCCGTCGGCACCGTGCAGAAGAACCTCGGCGCCCGCCGAGCGAATGGCGTCGAGTTTGACCGGCGACACGCTCTCCGGAACCACTACCAGGCCATCGACGCCGAGATCCCGCATGGCCCGCGCACTCGCCGCGCCGTGATTGCCGCTGGACGCGACGACCACGCCGCGCGAACGCACGCCCGGATCCAGCGTAAGCAGGCGATTGAGCGCGCCGCGCAGCTTGAAAGAACCCGTGTGCTGAAGGTTCTCGAGTTTGAGCTGAACGTCCGCGCCGGTCGCCGCAGCGAGCGGCGCGTATGCCTTGACCGGCGTGCGGACGATACGACCCTCGAGACGCTCCGACGCCCGCTCCGCGGCGGCGGCCGTTTCCGCAATCGTTTCAGCCACTTTGGCAGCAACCGGCATTACGGTTTAGAGTGAGGTCGCGCTGAAGGTGTCGCAGACGTCCGGATTACCGCTCTCGAGGCCGCGCCGGAACCAGCGTTGCCGCTGAGCCGAGCTGCCGTGGGTAAAGGACTCGGGCACGATGCGGCCCTGCGACTGACGCTGCAGACGGTCGTCGCCAATCGCGCTTGCGGCGTTCAGCGCTTCCTCGACGTCGCCGCTTTCGAGAATCCCGCGGGCGCGATCGGCACGATTCGCCCAGACGCCGGCAAAACAGTCCGCCTGCAGCTCGAGACGCACCGACAGCTCGTTTGCCTCCGCCTGCGGCCGTCCCTGCTGCATACGCCGCATCTCGCCTGAGATGCCGAGCAGGTTTTGCACGTGGTGGCCTACTTCGTGCGCGATCACGTAAGCCTGCGCAAAGTCGCCAGGGGCACTGAAACGCGTGCGCATGTCCTCGTAAAAACTGAGATCGATGTACGCCTTCTTGTCGGCCGGACAATAGAACGGCCCCATCGCGGCCTGACCGAGGCCACAGGCCGAGCGCGTTGCGCCGGAAAACAGGACCAGGGTGGGCTCGGTGTAGCGCCTGCCGTTTTCGGCAAAGATCTCGTGCCATACGTCTTCGGTATCCGCCATTACGACCGATATCATGTCCGCAAGCGGATCGTTTGCCAGCTCGCCGGGCGCCGGCTGACTGCCGGTCGCGGAAGGCGGCGCCGCCGTGTTCAGGCCCTGCATCAGGAAACTCGGATCGACCCCGAAATACAGCGCCACCAGAACGACCACAAGCGTGCCGATACCGCCGCCCAGCATACGGCGCCCGCCCGGAGCCTGTCCGCGGCGGTCCTCGATGTTGCGGCTACGCCGTCCGCCTTTCCATTTCATGCTCTCTCCCCGTCGAAACCCGAATCAGTCTGCTGCCCCGATCAGGACACTAGTGTCCTGAGTCATTAATTCGCATGATTTCAGAGCCACTGATTGTCGTCATGCCAAGGCGCATTCCGCCGGCAATGTCCAGACATTGTCAAGGGATGCAACGCCGGCATGGCGACAATCAGTGGCTCCCAAAGGGCGCGACCTGTCTCGCGCGTGGCGGCGTTAGGCCGCTTGACAAGGGCTCGGCCATTGCCAGCGCGACCTGCCTTGCCACGCGCGAGACAGATCGCGCTGAAATCATGCGAATTAATGACTCAGGACACTAGCGCTCGATACGGTAAGTCAGGTCAAAACCCGATTCCTTGGCGCCCGATGTCGCGCGGATGCCAAAACCTTCGTTGAGATCATAGCGCGCGCTAATGACGTTCTCACGGTCGAATACTCCGACGCCATAGCTCAGAAACAGCCGCGGCGCAATGTAGGTCCCGAAGTCGATCGAGCCCACGCCTTCCTCGACGTTGAAGTCGTTGCCGGTCACGAGCAGCGCGAGCGCACGCTCCTCGGTCGTCGGCGGGTTCGTATAGGCTTCGATCTGCGGCCGCTTGAGCGAGCCGCTCACGAGCACCCCGGCCCGCTTGATCTGCGAGTTGCCGTAGATCTCGCGGGTTGCGCGAATGCGCAGCCCGGGATCGTCGGCGGGAAGTCCTGTATAGCGGATAGCGCCTTCGCTAATGTCCAGCACCTGACCGAAGGCTTCCACCGAGCCGCGTGCGTCGTAGCGGCCGTTGCCGACAGGCAAGGGATCGCCAGACCATTCGAAATCCGCCGATCCGGACAGGCGCGCTTCCGCGACGTCGAGCTTCACTCGCACATCGTCGCCGAGCGAGAGCTTCAGCAAGCCGTGCACCGACAGATCGCGCGCACGCTCTTCGTTGCCGTTCTCGCCGGGAAGGGTGCCGGCAACGACAACCACGTCGGCACTCTCGCGAACGGGGGCGCTGGCGAGGTTCGCGGGCAGAATCCTGGCGCTCGGAATGTCTATCCTGCCGTTCACGTCCAGGCGGTCGCGGCGGTAGTCCAGATCGACGTTTAGGTTGGCGACCGCCATGACGTCGGGCAGGTCGACGACGGTAAGCTCTTCACCGCGTATCTCGATCTGCAGGCCGAAGCCGTCAGCGGCTCCGGATTCGCCGACGGTTACGATCTCACCCGTGCCGTCGCCGGCGCGAAAGCGGCCTTTGACATCGAGCTGCCGCAGCCCGTTGACGCTGGCATCGAGATGTACGTCGTCGAGATTGAGGCCTAGCGGTGAATAGTCGAAGCTGCCGTTGCTAAGCTCGCCGGTGCCGCGCAGCCCGGGTTCCGCAAGAGTACCGTCCAGAGCGAATTCGACGGCCAGTTCGCCGTCGGCGTTGCGGACGTCGGGCAATACGACGCTAAGCAGTTCGAGATCGCGCAACTGGACGTTCAGGGCGCCCGTCATGCCGCTCTCGCGCCCCGCCGCAATGTCGTCGAGCGCCAGCTCGCCGACGACGTAGCCCGTGCCGGGCAGCGGCAAAGTCAGGTCGCCGGACAGAAGCTCGCCCTCCTGAACGCTGAAGGCCAGTTCGCCGAGGCCGGTACTGAGATCGCGCGCGCTGTCGGAACGGCTGTAGATCCGGCCGGGCGAGAAACTCAAATCCGCCCCGCCGCTCGCCACGCGATCCGGCGCCTGCGTCCAGTGCAGCTTGCCGTCGATCCGCTGCTCGAAGACGAAGCCGCTGTCGGCAATAGCGTTTACGGCGTTGAAAGGCACGCGGGTCGCGCTGGCGTTCAGGTCGATCGCACCGCTCTCAGCCCACGAGAAACTCGCGCACAGCTCGCTGGCCGAGGAGCCGGCGAGGCAAAAACCGCGCAGCGCGACCTCGGCTGTCGAGAGCTCGAGCGGCGCCGGCGACACAAGCGATGCCTCGTTGCCGTCGGCCGTCTTCAACTCCAGGGTTTCGAGCGCCCCTCGCCAGACCGAGTTCAGCGGGTCACCCCAGTTGTCGAAAGCTCCCGCCAGGGACAACAGGAGGCTGTGCTCCAGCGGTTTGAGACTTACCTCGATACGCTGTTCAGCAGCGCTTGCGCTGCCCGCCACGTCAACCTCCTCGAACTCGAAGCCGCCGTATGCGATCAAGGCAGCCCCGGCGGTGAGCGACACACCGGCCTCGTTGGACTCGGCGGACGGCTGCAGGCCAAACCGCAGCCCAGTGACGCCAAGATCGTCCCAACGCAGCTCGCCGCTCTCTGCCGCCAGGTCGACCTGCCAGGCATCCTGCGTTCGCGAGAGACGTCCGGCAGCGCGGATGTCGCCTGCCGCGCGGGTGTCGTAATGCGCGAATTCGTCTATCTCCAGCTCGAACTCGAGCCCGCCTGCAGTCTCGGGCGCGCCGCGCAGGCGTAGCGACGACGATCCATGCTGCAGCCGAAAGTCGTCCGCCTGCAGGCGCTCGTCCGACCATACGATACGGCCGCCGCCGCTAAGCGGCCGTTGGATCAGGTCGCCGCGGAGCTCGTTCACGGCAACCGAAAAAGCCAGCGGCGACACGCTGCCGCGGGTGTCGAGGTCGGCCGTCAATTCGCCCGGCCACGCCGGAAACAGAGCCCCCGTCGCAAACTTCTCGACGGCGAGATCCGCGCGCCAGGACAGCGCGGCATTCCAGTCGAGTTCGGCGCTGCCGGCGACGCTGCCGCCGAGTACGTTGCCGTCGAGAATGTCGATCTCCGCGGAAGTCCGGTTGCCGCGGGCCGCGATGGCGAACTCGCCTTCGTGCACACCGCTTGCCGCTAGCCTGAAGCTCGCGCCTCCCGTCCAGCGATCGAAACTGCCGCTGAGTTCGGCCTGCCCTGCCGCGCTGTTTAGTCTCGGTGCCTCAGCGCCGGGCGGCCACTGCGCTTCCTGCCAGTTCAAGCGTGCCTCCACACGCTCCCGCGCCAGATCCACGGTGGCCGCAAAACCGAGATCGACCGGCGCGTCGGAGAGCCCGAACCGACCGTCGCCAACCCTCAGCGAGTCGGGATCGGCCAGCAGACCGAAGCGCCCGCTCACGACCTGATCCTGCGGCCAGTCCTTAAGCCAGCGCCGGGGATTCAGGCGTCGAAGCTCGACGGCGCCGCTGAAATCTGCCGGAAACGTGTACTCACCGCTTAGCGTAAGGTCCGCCGCGGCATGCCCGACGGTTACGGATTCGAGCGACAAACCGGACATCGAGCCTTCACCGTTCGCCTCGAGCGTGAACGGCTCCAGATAGTTCACCGCCGCCGACAACTGAAAACCGTAGCCGGCCGGCACCCCGCGCGATCGCAGCCGCAGGTCCCCGAGACGGAGTTCCTCGGCGTCGCCGCGCGGAATACGGATTTCCTCGGCGAGCGCCTGCAGCTCCCAGGCCGGCTCGTCCAGCAGATTCTCGAGCTCCGCCGTTATCTCGAGATTCCAGGGCAGCACGTTCGCATCGAGACGAAGCGCTTCGAGCGTGCCGTTCGCCGCCAGCGAAACCGTCAGGGGAAGGTCCAGACCGGTAAGCGCCGGTTCCGCGCGAGCCGTGGCGCGGAGCGCCGTCTCGAACGGCGACATCAATTCCAGGCTGGCTTCGAGAGCCGCGCTCAATGAGGTCGAATCGAGCGTCATGGCCTCAATGTCGAGCTGTTCGCCCCAGACCGCCGACACGTTAACCTGCAGCGGACCCGCGACGGGTTCGCCGGATTCCAGCAGCCGCAGGTCCGCAAGCGCCAGATCCGCGAAACGGAGCGAGATCGGCAACGCCAGTCCTTCCAGCACGGCCTCAATATCAGCCGCGTCGTCATTGGCAGCGCCCTCACTGGCGATGCGGTCTATCACGATCTCTTCGGCCCGGCCGTCCAGCACTACCAGCGTGAGCGACAGCCATTCAGGCTCCAGGGTCAGCGCAATCGATTTTGCCGACACCGTGAGACCGGGCTGACGCAGCAGAACTCCGTCGACACGCAGGCCGCCGCTCAAACTGCCGCTCAAGCCGTCGTAACCGAGCGCACCGTCAGTTGCACGCGATGCCGTGTCGACGAGCCAGCGCGCACCCGCTTCGGTATGTAACAGCAACCACCCCAGTAGCAGGACGACAACGGCGACTCCCGCCAGCGGAAACAGCACGAGTTTGAGCCTGCTCACAGCAGCGGCGTCCCGATCGTCAGATGCACGCGCCAGGGCCGGCCCGTGAAGTCCCTCGCCTGAGCGAAATCGATGCGTATCGGGCCCGCGATCGAGTACCAGCGCAGCCCCAGGCCCATGCCGGTCTTGAGCTCCGGCTCCGACCAGTCGTTGAACGCGTTGCCGGTATCGACGAACGCGGCCACCGACCAGTTCTCGAACACGCGTGCCTCGAGTTCCGCGCTGACCGCAAGCAGATGGTTGGACCCGACGTTGTTGTTGCTGAGCTGTTCGAAAGCGTAGCCGCGCACGCTGGCGCCGCCGCCGGCGCGGAACCGGTAGAAACTCGGCAGACGGGTCACGGAAAGCTCGAGCGGGTCTGCGCCGACCGGCAAGTCGATGCGATCGACACGCGACTCGGTATAAGCCACCTCGCCGCGCAGCAGCAGGCGCAGCCGCTCGCCGGCGCTGATCGCCCGGCGGGTCGAAGCGTATGCCTGGGTGAAACCGCCGCTGTCGTTCAGGCTGTACAGCGACGTGAACAACCAGAAACGATCGCGCTTGCCGCGCGTCTCGAAGCGTTTGCCCTCGATGTCGACCAGGTCCACTTCAAGGCCAACCGATACGGCGTTGTCGACTCCCTGCACTACGCGATCGATATCGTCCGCCGACACCGTCACACCGTCCACTACGCCCCCCGATGCGTAGTCGTTACGGCTGTTCAGCAACTGCACGAACAGAGTGGACAGGACCTGTTGATCGCCCGCGCCGAAGTTGCGGACGGTAAGCTGCCCAAGCCGCAGGTGCCGTTCGGCAATGTTGCCGTTGGCGATCTGAATAAAGTCCTTGTCTTCATCGCGGCGTTTGAACTCGAGATCGCGGTTTTCGAATGCAACCGTCGCGTCCGCCAGCCAGTATTGCCGCTGGCGATTTCTGCGCGGCCTCCGGTAGGTGCTGCGCAGCGCAAACTCCTCGTCAACCTCGCGCCAGCCAATACCGACATCGATTCGATCGCCTCGCGACGACATAGGCTGGCGGCTGAAGTTGCCTTGCAGGCGGAAGCCGGTATCCGAACCGAAGCCTATGGCTCCCTGATAGCGGCTGCGAAACGCCGTCTCCAGCGCCAGACGAAGATCCACGACCGGCGGCTCGGCATCCGGCCGGCGATGCTCGGTGACCTCGACGTCGGTGAAGTAACCGCTGCTTCGCAGGTCCACCCGAAAGCGATCCATCAGGCTAGAGCTGTAGTAGTCGCCCTCCTCGAACCGCGGTATGGATTGCACGACGTCGGGACGCAGCACGTGCTCGCCGAAATCGATGCTGCCCATGACGTAACGTTCGCCGGCGTCGAGTTCGAGGTCGAGCGACGCCGTGTTGCGGATCAGGTCGAGCGCAATGTTTTGTTCGGCATACTCCGCATCGAGGTACCCGGTCGCCTGTGCCTGCCGCAGACCTGCCTCCTTGTGGTCTTCCCACAGGGTCTGGTCCAGCCGCGCACCGACAGCGAGAGGCCAGTCGGCAAGCCATGCGGCCATTTGCCGTTTGGCGTCCGTGTCGCCGCTGACACGGATCCCGGCCTCGGCAACCAGCATCGGCGAGCCAGGCCGGACGCGCAGCTCGAGCACGGGGTCGCCGTTCCTGCGGCTAGTCACGCGCGCATCGATTTCCGGCGCGTAATAGCCGTAGGGGCGCAGCGCCTCGCGGGTTTTCTCGATGCCGTTGGCAATCAGCCTGTCGCGCTCGCGCCGGGACAGTTCGCGGCTCTGGCGAAGCTTCACCGAACCTATGTGGGCGGCGATATTCTCGCGCAGGGTGTCGTCGACACCGCGTATCTCCACGCGCAGCGTATCGGCCACCGCTGTTCCGTACAGCGGCAAACAAACGAGGAAGCAGGCAAATCGGATGGAAAACCGCGGCAAAACAGCACACTACGTTTAGGGAATGTCGCAAGCCGCGACCTGGGGCCCGTTAACCCTGCGCAAGCGGCTCCCGCCGGGTTTGCTGTCCGGCAAGCTTACTCGCAGAGATCTAACGGAGCTTGTTGTGTTGACCAGTTTAGCGCAGTTTCGTTGCGCCGAATCGGCTCCGTTGCATAATGGCACGACAGCCGCTGCGGCTCGCTGCCCACCCCCGCGGGGATATTACATCTGGCTCTCTATCGGCAAAAAACCGAGCAGGCGTGTCGCAAGGCGTCGCGGCCAGCGGGTTTCGGGTTCGCGGGTGAGAACCGAGCCTCCCGGGTGCGCATTTACATTCCAGCGCAGGCGCCCCTTACGATCGAGACTAAGCTGATACGCAAGGCTCGGCAGCGCCTCGCACACGGCGACCGCGGTTTCCGACGCCAGCGTTTTCGAGGTGACGCCGAGCCCCATCTCGGTATTGATGAACAGCGAACGCGGGTCCAGATTGAACGAACCCACGAATACCTCCTCGCGGTCCACGACGGCGAGCTTGGAATGCAAGGTCAGTTTGGTTGTCGCCGCGAGACCGTTTGCCTCCGCCGCCAGGACGCTCGACAGCTCGTACAGCTCGACGCCCTGACGCAGCAAGGGCCGACGGTAACGTGCATAAGCCGCGTGCACGCTGGAATGATTGGTAGACGCAAGCGAGTTGGTAACCACCACGACACGCACGCCTTTGCGCACGAGTGCGCTCAGAAAATCGACGCCCTGACGCAGCGGCACAAAATAAGGCGACACAATGATCACTTCCCGGTCGGCGCCGGACACGAGGCGCTGCAGGTAGCGGCTCGTACGACTGGTTCCGTTGCGCAGCATGCCGCGAACCTTTTCGGGTCGGTCGCAGATAAGCTCCGCCTTGCCGGCGTGCAACGGCACTGCGCCCAACACGAGATCGTCGACCAGACCGGCTTCGAGCGCCCGTGTGTAGGCGACCGCCCTCGGTTCGGCCAGCAGAGTCCGCGCATTGGCGGTTACGGATTCCGCGGTCGCCGCGCGGACCCCGGGCTTCAGGAACGACACGGGGCAGGCTTCGCGTGCGTTCCAGTAGTCGTCGAAGCTCAGGCTCACGTCGTCGACGACGCGGCCGATCGCCAGCAGATCTTCGTCCAGAAACTCGGCGTCCTCGCGGGTCTGATAGTACTCGTCGGCGATGTTGCGACCGCCCACGATCGTCACTGCGTTGTCGACCGTGAAGGACTTGTTATGCATCCGGCGGTTGAGAATATTGAAGTTCAGCAGAAAGCTTAAGGTCCTGGAGCGCTGCCGTGGAAACGGATTGAACACTCGAACCTCGATACCGCTTTCGCCGTCGAGCGCAGTCAGACCCGCATCGCTGCCAAACGTCAGCGCGTCGTCCATCAGGAGCCTCACGCGCACGCCGCGGCGGGCCGCGTCGATGAGACGGAGCGCTATCAGGTTGCCGCTAATGTCGTAGCGGATCAGATAACTTTGAATATCGATACTGACTTCAGCCGCATCGATGAGCGCCAGCCTGGCACCGAGCGCTTCGCGCCCGGACAGCAGCCGATATACGCCCGAAGCATCGCCGTGTGTCTGCTGCCATGCCGCGGAGAACGCGCCGAGCCGGCTGTTGCGCGTGTCCGCATAGCGGAACGACGCGCGCCGTTGCGGAAGGTCCAGATACTTGTGGTATTTCTCCGGTACCCGGCTACCGACCAGTGCTTTCAGTATTCCCAAATGATCAGGCTCGGACTGCGCGAAGAGGCGGCTTTCGAAAGGCCGATCTCATCGGCCGGCCCCAAGTGTAGCCGCCCGGCGCTCCGGATACGAAGCGCGGTCGGTGTCAGTCCGCGCCGGCGTCGCGAATGGAGTCGAGGCCTTCGGTCAGCCTTGCCGCCCAGCGCCGCGCCCAGCGCCGCACCTCGGTCCAGGTCGTCGCGGCGTTCGAGCGGCCGGTATCCCGGCCGGCCCGGTCCGCGGGGCCACGGTCGACAGCGCGATACAGCGTCCTGCCGGTCAGCGAATCGCGAAGTTCCATGACCAGCGCAGCTTCACCGACGAATCCGAGATAGACCTCGCTCGCACCGAGCTGGTCGGAAGGGCGTTCCGCAACAATATCCAGAAGTGTCGTCGTCAGTACCAGCGTGTTCTGTCCGGGTTCGTCGGCCAGTTGCCAGGCGGCGCTGTCCGCGAGTTCGGTGGCAATAGCGTCCTGCACGGCGGAGGTCAGCGTTTGCTTGTCCTGCTCGCTAATCCAGAATTCCCCATCAGGCGACACTTGCGCCGCGCCGTCTGGCCCGCTCGACGGTTCCGCGCGGAACTCGAAGTCGACGGCCGCCGGCAGCACCTTGTCATAGCGCGCAAAGTCGACGTTCGGATCTGACCAGGCGGCGCTGAAAACTCCGCTCTCCACGGGCAGCAGCCCGTCGAAACTCGGAACCACCTCGGGACGCGTATCGATTGTTCTGGCAGTACCGCCACAGGCGACCAGCAGCGTCGCCGCGAGTAGCAGCAAGATCACCTTCATTCGACGGTTCTCATAAGCTTTCCTGGTAAACGGTCCTGGTAAACGGTCTGTGAATTGCGAGGTTCATAGGCGATTCGTTGGCTTGTCGGCCCGCTGCCGGCCGATATGGGCGCAAGGGGACGATACGAGTCAGCGATGATCGGCCCCGCGACCAAGGTCTGTCAATCGACGCATTGGCGCGGTCCGAGTTCCCCGGAGACTGTCGGCCGTAGTGGACGTCCAGCAATTTGACATACTCCGGCGATCTCGAAAAACCGCGGTGCCGTCGTTGACAGCCCGGAAAACGCTGTGCAAGGATCGGGATACGTTTGACAAAGGCACACCTGTCGCAAGGCAGGGTCGCAAAGCCACCGGTCCCGAAGGAAACGAGGGACAGCGGAGCTGCCAGACCGATCGATACCGCAGGTCCTTTGCGGATCGCCCTGCCCGGCAGCTCTCTGGAGCTTTGCGGTCTTTGGCGAGCGTTTTGTACGACAAAACTCTCACCGGAGACCCGAATGAACCCAGCCCGCCTGCGCGAAACCGGCCGTTTTCAGCATTTGCCCTCTCGAGACGCCGACACCGCTGAGCCCGCGTCAACGCAGGAACTATTGAGCATTCTGGACCCGGGCAGCCGCTACGCGAAGCCGCTGCGGCCCTGCGGCGCGCGATCGGCGGCGACGGATTGCCACACGAGCTCGATGGGCACGACCATCAGCACGTCCAAGCTGAACCGCATCGTCAACATCGATCACTCCGCGATGACGGTGACGGCCAACTCCGGCGTGCGTCTCGACACCCTCAACCGGATACTCGCCGAGGACGGCCTGGAACTCGTAGGCTCGCACGAGGTGGTCGGCCGGACGCTGGGCGGCGCCGTTTCGTCGCCCTGCTTCGGGCCGAGCATTGGCGACAGCGGAGCTTATCTCTCGAGTCACGTGGCCAGCCTGAAACTCGCACTGTCGAACGGCCGCCTGCTCAACGTAACGCCCGAACAAAAAAACCTGCTCGGCGCCGTTCGCATGAGTTACGGCTTGCTCGGCGTAGTCGTCGAGGCAACGCTGCGGATACGGCCGGCGACCGTATTTCATGCGGACCACCGGCGCGTCACGATCGACGATTTCGCCAATGCGACCGGCGCGCTGGCCGACTCGGCGGTCGGCCTGCAGTTTTATCTAATGCCGCACAAGGACCGCGCCTATCTCGATATCCGGCGCTTTTCCTCGAAAGACAGCAAGGGTATCAAGGCCTTGTGGGCCGTGAAGGACTGGGGCGAAAGCACCGTTCTGCCCAGGGTTTGCAGTTCGCTGCACAAGGTGGTGCCGATCCGCGGCATGCGCTTCGGTCTCATCGACAGCATTAGCGCGGCGGCGCACGACATTGTGAACACCCGGTTCGTCAAGAACGGCAGCAACGCCACCTCGGAGTCGGGCAAGTACCGAGCAATAGGCCCCGGAAAAATCCGCTTCTCGACCTGGTGTTTTCCGGCTACCGATTTTGGCGTCGTGCTGCCCGCCTACCGCGACTTCTGCAGGCAGACCTACGAGGAGCACGGTTATCGCTGCGATCTGCCGGCCATGGGCTACCGGGTTGCCAAAGACAGCAGCGCGCTGCTGTCACCCTCGTTCGACGAAACCATGATTGCGCTGCAAACGATGTCGACGCAGGAGAAAGGCTGGGAGAACTTCGTGATCGATCTGGCCGAATTCGCCGAGCACTGGGGCGGTACGCCGATGTTCAACCTGACCCGGTCCGCTTCGGTCGATCACGCACGCCAGGTTTATGGCGCGCGGCGCGACATGTTCAACAAGATTCGCCGGCAGCTCGACCCGGACAATCGCCTGCTAAACCCCTTCCTCGCCCAATACTTCCTGTAACGGCCGAGCCGATCGCCCGGGATCGCGGGCGATACTCCACCAACTGTAACCACCGGGTTGACCCGCTCTAGATCGCGGGCGATACGCCAACTGTAACCACCGAGCTGACCCGCCCGAGGTCGCGGGCGATATACCAACTGTAACCACCGAGCTGACCCGCCCGAGGTCGCGGGCGATACGCCCCCCCCCTTCGGACCGCCGGCCGGCTGGCTTCGCCGTGCCCATAGCCATCCCGCTGTCACCCAAACGCGTGACTTTCCGCAGTGGACTTTTTATATATCGAACTAATATAATGCATCGTTCCGATATATGAGCGCCATTCCGGCGGCCGGTGACTGCAGATGGACAAGAAAACATGGACGTAAAAACGGTATGTCTCGGCATGCTGAGCGAAGGCCCGGCGTCCGGTTACGACCTGAAGAAAGAGTTCGAATCGTCGTTCGCGCACTTCTTCGCGGCGGGCTTCGGTTCGATCTATCCGGCGCTGTCCGCGCTCGCAGACGAAGGTCTGGTGAGCTGCGAGACCATCCCCCAGGACGGCAAACCGGACCGCAAACTGTATCGAATTACGGACCCGGGTCGCGCGGCGCTGATCGCCGCGTTAGATAAACCGAACCCCAGCCACAAAATTCGCTCTGAGTTTCTCGCAACGCTGTGTTTCTCGCACCTGATGAGCAACGAGCAAATCGAGACGGTGCTCAGGAACCGCAAACTGGAGATCGAAGAGTATCTCAAGCTGTTCGATGAACTGGAGCAATGCGATAGCGGGGAATGGACCGCCGGACACCGGTTTGTGCTTGGCTTCGGTAAAACGATGATCAAGACCAAGCTCGATTACATTAATCGATTCGGCCACACGCTGTTGCACGAGGATGAGGACGAAGAGAACACCAGGCAGGAGTCCGCAGCGGGCTGAAGCCAAAAATCGCAAGGGCATAGAACAAATGAATCTGGCATTTTTTAAGCGGCAGCAATCGTGGTTGCTGTCCGCGGGAATCGCGGTACTGGTGGCGATCTGGCTGTTGTCGGGTCAGTTGGGCGACAAGGAGGCTACCGCCACATCGGCCGAAACGGCCGCTGCAGCGGAAGAACCTCGCCGCAGCAGCGTTCGCGTATTGACGCAAAGCGCCGAGGAAGTTCAGCGCACGATCGTCGTCAACGGCAAGACCGCACCGGCCCGCGTCGTGACGCTCGCCGCGGAAACCGATGGCCGCGTCGCCGCGATCGGCATCGAGCGTGGTCAAAGCGCCGGCCAGGGCGAGCTGGTCGTGCAGCTCGACGAGCGCGACCGGGCCGCGCGCCTGGCCGAAGCTCAGGCGGTGCTGAAACAGCGTGAAGTCGAATACGAGGCCCGCGACAAGCTCAAGTCCTCGAGCTACGTATCCGAGGCGCAGCTCAAGGAGGCCCTGGCGCTGCTCGAGACGGCACGTGCGGAACTCGTTCGCGCTGAACTCGATCTCGAATACTCTGCAGTGAGAGCGCCGTTCGCCGGCGCGCTGCAGGCCCGCATGGTCGAGATCGGCGATTTCGTCAGCCGCGGCGACCCGGTGGCAACCTACGTGGACAACCGGCGCATTATCGTCAGCGCCAACCTCTCCGAATACGATGCGCGCTACGTCGATACGGGCGACACGGCGGAGGCACGTCTCGCCACGGGCGAAACCGTGCGCGGGCGCATTCGCTACGTGGCGCCCGTCGCCGACGAGGCGACCCGCACTTTCGCCATCGAGCTCGAAGTCGACAACCGCGAAGGCGCGCTTCGCGCGGGCGGCACCGCGGAACTCAGGATTCCGGCCGAAACCGTGCTCGCGCATCGCATCTCGCCGTCGCTGCTGACGCTCGACGATGCCGGCAACGTGGGTGTCAAGATCATCGACGAGGACAACAAGGTCAATTTTGTGGTGGCCGACATTGCGCTGTCGTCCGCTGACGGCGTGTGGGTGGCCGGACTGCCCGCAACGGCGACGCTGATTACCGTGGGTCAGGGGTTTGTCGCCGACGGATCGATCGTGGATGCAGTCCCCGAGTCTGACGAGGACACGGCGGTAGCCGTCAAATCGGAAACGGACGAGGAGCCCTAGTCATGCAAGTCATAGAGGCCGCAATGTCGCGTTCGCGCACGGTACTACTGTCTCTCGCGACCATTCTGATCGCAGGGCTGGCTGCGTATCTGACGATACCGAAGGAAGCCGAGCCCGACATCGAGATTCCGAACATCTACATTAGCGTCACGCACGACGGGATATCGCCGGAAGACTCGGAACGGCTTCTGGTGCGGCCGCTGGAGCAGGAGCTCCGCAGCATAGAAGGCGTCAAGGAGATGGTCGCCAACGCCTACGAAGGCGGCGCCAACGTGTCCCTCGAGTTTTTCGCCGGCGTGGATACGGACAAAGCGCTGCAGGACGTGCGCGCCAAAGTCGACAAGGCGAAGGCCGAGCTGCCCGGCGAGACTGAAGAGCCCACGGTCAACGAAGTCAAGATGAGCCGCTTCGACCCCATGCTGGTGCTGAACCTGGCGGGCGACGTCTCCGAACGCGCGCTGACGACGATCGCCAGGAACCTGGAGGAAGAAATCGAGGGCCTGACGGGCGTACTCGAAGTCAATCTCGTCGGCGTCCGCGAAGAACTGATGGAAGTCGTGGTCGATCCGCTCGCGATGGAAAGCTACGGCCTGGATCAGGGTCAGATCATCGAGTTCATCAGCCGCAACAACCGACTCGTCGCGGCCGGCGCCCTGCAGTCAGCCCAAGGCCGGTTTCCGGTCAAGGTTCCGGGAGTATTCGAAAGCGCCAGCGACGTGCTCGACATGCCGATCAAGGCGGTCGGCGAACGCGTCATTCACTTCAAGGACATTGCGACCGTAAAACGCACTTACAAAGATGCGGAAAGCTACGCGCGCCTCAACGGCAAACCTGCGCTTGCCATCGAAGTCGTGCAGCGTACCGGCGCGAACGTCATCGATACGATCGACGAAGTCATGGCGCTGATCGATGCTGAGAGCGCGTATTGGCCCGCCGAAGTCGAGGTATTCGCCTCGCGCGATAAATCGGACGACGTCCGCGACATGCTGACCGAGCTGCAAAACAGCGTCCTTGCCGCGGTGCTGCTCGTGTTCATCGTGATTATCGGCATCCTCGGCTTTCGCTCGGCGCTGCTCGTCGGCGTTGCGATTCCCGGCAGCTTTCTGATGGGCATTCTGATCATCGGCTCGTTCGGCATCACGATCAACATGATGGTGCTGTTCGCGATGATCATGGCGGTCGGTATGCTCGTCGACGGCGCGATTGTCGTCACCGAAATGGCGGACCGCCGCATGGCTGAGGGCGAATCGCGTTACAACGCGTATTCCCGCGCCGCCATCCGCATGTCCTGGCCGATCATTGCGTCCACCTGCACGACGCTCGCGGCGTTCGTGCCGCTGGCCCTGTGGCCCGGCATGTCGGGCGAATTCATGAAGTACCTGCCGCTGACGCTAATAGCGGTGCTCTCGTCCTCTTTGTTAATGGCGCTCCTGTTCGTGCCGACGCTCGGTTCCATTTTCGGCAGAACCGGCGCCAGGTCCGCCGAAGCGCGGCGGAATCTCGCCGCGGCCGAAACCGGCGATCTCGATACTGTCGGCGGCTTCACCGGCCGTTACATCCAGTTTCTGAAGCGTTCGCTCAAACACCCGATGCGCAACGTCGGCGCCGTAACGGCGCTGCTGGTTGCCGTGTATATGGCGTTTGCGGTATTCGGCCGCGGGGTCGAATACTTTCCCGAGGTCGAACCGCCCTTCGCGATGGTGGATATCCGCGCCCGCGGCGATCTGTCGACCGACGAGCAAGACCGACTGGTACGGCAGGTCGAAGAGCGGGTCATCGGTATCCCGGGAATCAAGACGGTGTATGCCAAAAGCGGCGACGACGGTGCCGGCGGCAACAGCGCCGAGGACCTCATCGGCAGCCTGAATCTCAATCTCGAAGATTGGGACAAGCGGGAAAAGGTGGACACGATTCTCGCCGAGGTACGGGCCGCAACGGCCGATCTCGTAGGTATCGGCATCGAGGCGCGAAAACCCGACATGGGTCCGCGCCAGGGCAAGCCGGTACACGTCGAGTTTTCCTCGCGCTACCCCGCCATACTCGAGCAGACCGTCCGCGATGCGCTTGCCGTGCTCGAGCGGCATCCCGGAATCATCAACGTCGAGGACAGCCGGCCGCTACCCGGCATCGAGTGGCAAATCAAGGTGGACCGGGCCGAGGCCGCGCGCTTCGGCGCAGACGTATCGCTGGTGGGCGCCATGGTCCAGCTCGTGACCAACGGCATCAAGATTGGCGAATACCGGCCGGACGACAGCGATGAAGAAATCGACATTCGCGTGCGGTATCCGGAGGACAGCCGCAGTCTGGCGCAGATCGACGAGCTGCGGATTCCGACGGTAAACGGCCTGGTCCCGATCAGCACCTTTGTGCAGCGCATCCCGGCACAGAAAGTCAGCGCCATTGCCCGTACCGACATGCGCCGCACCATGTACATTGACGCCGACATTACGCCCGGCTATCTGGAATCGGAAGTGGTCGCCGAACTGCGTACGATGCTGGACGACGTGCAGCTCGATCCGCGCGTGAGCGGTGCGTTCCGCGGCGGCGCCGAGGATCAGGCCGAAGACATGGCGTTTCTGCAGCGCGCAATGCTAATGGCCCTTGCGATCATGGCCGTGATACTGGTCACCCAGTTCAACAGCATTTACCAGGCTGCCCTGATTCTCACCGCCGTGGTCTTCTCGACCGGCGGCGTATTGCTCGGCCACCTGGCGCTCGGCAAACCCTTCGGCGTCATCATGTCGAGCGTCGGCGTCATTACGCTGGCCGGTATCGTCGTAAACAACAACATCGTGTTTATCGATTCCTACAACGTCCTGCGCAGCCGCGGCGAAGACGCGTTTACGGCTATTTTACGGACCTGCGCCATCCGCCTTCGCCCCGTCCTGTTGACGACGGTGACGACGGTCATAGGACTAATGCCGATGGTTTTCGGCGTCAACATCGATCTGGTTGCCCGCGAAGTTTCGGTTGGCGCGCCCAGTTCGCAATGGTGGACCCAGCTTGCGTCGTCCGTCGCCGGCGGGCTCGCTTTTGCCACGATACTGACGCTGTTCCTGACGCCGAGCCTGCTGCTCGTGCAGGCCAACGCCGCCGAAAAGCTCGCGGCCTACCGGGCTCGCCGGGGCGGCCGCGACGCTGAGCCGACTCCGTTGACCTGAATGGGCACGGGGCCGCACGCGCGGCCCCGTTTCCTGTCCAACGGACGGGAATTGGCGCAAAAATCTCTTTAGTCAGGCGCATCCAAATGCACTGTCAGTGCATCTAAGGTGGGTAAGGCTGCCGAACCCAGTTACGCGCGCATGCGTTTAATGGCTAAAGCAGCGCTGCCGATATTAGCCAGTAAGTGTCAGCTTTCGGCCGTAAACAGGTCCTTAGCGCCGTCTTACCGGTTTCTGCAGCGGCGTTCGTTGCTTCGACTCGTGCAGCGCCGTCCAGTAACTTATTGATAATAAAGTGAGTTTATTTTCATGACGCAAAACGAGTGCAAGAGGATTGCGTTATACCTATGTAGTGTTATACTCAACTACAACACCAACTAACCGTATTGGACTCAGCCATGCAAACGACCAGAATTATCGCCTTGTCTTTGCTCCTGCCGCTCGGCGCAGGCATTGCCGGCTGTAGCGTTGGCGAGGCGAGCGCCCCCGCCGCGACGACGGAGGAGACGGCCGCGCCCGTTCCGGTCGAGACGGCCTTTGCGCACCGCGGCGACATTTACGCCACCTACCAGGCCACGACGACCATCGCGAGCGACGCGGATGCACCGGTCCTCGCCAAGGTGGGAGGCGATGTGGTCGAGATTCTCGTCGAGGAAGGCGATCAGGTCAGCAAGGGCGACGTGCTGGCCCGGCTGGACGGGGAACGCCTGCGTCTGGAGATGCTGTCGGCCAAGGCGAATCTGGAGCGCACCCAAGGCGAATACGAGCGGCTGGGCGATCTGCACGAGCGCAAGCTCGTCAGCGCGGCAAGCTACGAGGGTCTCAAGTACGATCTCGACGCGCTCAGCGCCACCTACAAGCTCGCCCGCCTGAACTACGAGTATTCGGCGATTCGGGCCCCTATTAGCGGTGTCGTGTCGTCACGCGACGTCAAACTCGGCGCAAACGTTACGGTCAACCAGGTAGTGTTTCGCGTTACGGATACGCGCGAGCTGCTGGCGCATCTGCAGATTCCGCAGACGGAGCTGGCCAAGTTCGCAGCCGGGCACACGGCGACGCTCGAAGTCGACTCCATGCGCGGCCGGCGGTTCGAAGCCACGATTGCCCGCATTAGCCCCACCATCGACACGCGCAACGGTACGTTCCGCGCGACGGCACTGATCGACAACTCGGGCGGTGAACTGGCGCCGGGTATGTTCGCCCGTTTCACGATCGCGTACGAAAAGCACGAAGACGTCATCATCATTCCGGCCGATGCCGTACTGGTCGAAGACAACGAAGCTTCGGTCTACGTGGTGTCCGGCGATGAAGTCAACAAACGAGTCATAGAAACAGGCGTCCGCGCCAACGGACGTTTAGAAGTGCTCAAAGGCCTCGACGGCAGCGAAACGGTTGTTGTCGTCGGACAGTCATCACTTCGCGAAGGCAGCAAAGTCCTGGCCAGCAACACGGTCGCAGACAGTTCCAGCGGTTAGGCTCTGATCCGGGCCGGTTCCCACGACCGGTCCGGATCCTTTTTTATGGCGGTCTTAAGTACGCGGCGATCGGGAGTGCGGCGTACGACATAAGGGGAAAAAAGAATGACGCCGTTTCGACACAGTCTCTTACTTGCGCTGTGGCTGTCGCTGACCGCCTGCGGCGGCGAAGGCCCTGAAAACGCGAACAACGACGAAGACGAGGACGAAACGCCTCCCGTTCCGGTCGAGGTGACGACGCCTGAGCGGGGCGACATTTTTGCCGTGTATTCGGGCACTGCGCCTATCGAGGCCTTCGCAGAAGCCGACGTAGTCGCGAAAGTCGCGGGTGAAGTCCGGCTCATTAACGTCGAAGAAGGCGACGCGGTTACCCGCGGCCAGGTCCTCGCGCAGCTCGACGGCGACCGGCTGCGCCTCGAACTCAACGAGTCCCAGGCGAATTTGAGCAAGCTGCAGCGCGACCTGGAACGCAACAAGGATCTGCGCGCAAGAGACCTGATTAGCGAAGGCGACTTCGAAAAAATCCAGTACGACATGGAGGCGCTCGAGGCCTCGTTCAATCTGGCCAAACTCGAACTCGACTACACCTACATCCGCGCGCCGATCGACGGCGTCGTCTCGGAACGGATGGTGAAGCTCGGCAATACGATCCAGGAAGGCGAGGCCCTGTTCCGCGTAACCAGCCTCGACCCGCTGGTCACTTACCTGTTCGTGCCGGAGCGCGAGTACCGGCGAATCCGGGCCGGTCAGCCCGTCGGTATCGAGATCGACGCGCTGCCCGACGAGCGCATCGTCGCCAGCGTGACCCGCGTCAGCCCCATCGTCGATCCGGAGACCGGCACCTTCAAGATTACGGTCGAAATCAGCGACCCGGAACGCCGGGTCAAGCCCGGCATGTTCGGGCGAATCGCGATCGTCTACGACCAGCGCGAAAACGCGCTGAAGATTCCCCGCTCGGCGCTGCTCGAGGAGTCGCTTTCAACGAGCGTCTTTATCGTCGAAGACGGAACGGCCAGGCGCCGCGAGGTGGAAACGGGTTACAGCGATCGCGGCATGGTCGAGATCCTTGCCGGGCTCGGCGACGACGACCGGATCGTGACGGTTGGCCAGATCGGGCTCAAGGAAGATTCCAAGGTCAATATCATCAACGCTCGTGCCGACAATCCTGGAAACAATCGGGAAGCGCTGGACGCGGCCGAACCGGGCACCGAAACGACGGCCGAAAACGATGCCGGCGCAGAGGGTGAATGAGCATGCGCCGACTGATTGAAATCGCCACGGAGCGCCGGGTCACGATTGTCATGTTCATGGTGGCGATCGGGCTGTTCGGCATGGTCTCGCTGTCGCGGCTCGCGATGAATCTGCTGCCGGACATTTCTTATCCCACGCTGACGGTTAGGACCGAGCTTACCGGTGCCGCGCCCGTCGAAGTCGAAAACCTCATTACCAAACCCGTCGAGGAAGCGGTTGGCGTGATCCGCAACGTGCGGGTCGTGCGGTCCGTATCGCGCTCGGGTCAGTCGGACGTCACGCTGGAGTTCGTCTGGGGCACCGACATGAACATTGCCGGCGTGGATGTCCGGGAAAAGCTCGACCTTATCCAGCTGCCTCTCGAAGCAGGCAGGCCCCTGCTGCTGCGTTTCGACCCGGCCAGCGAACCCATCATGCGCCTCGGCCTGATGTACAAGGAGGACAGCTCCGCAAATCGCTCGCCCGATGCCGCGCTCAAGGCGCTGCGCAGGCTGGGTGAGGATCGCATCAAGAACGATCTCGAAGCCGAGGAAGGGACTGCGGCCGTCAAGGTCAGCGGCGGGCTCGAAGACGAGATTCAGATTCGCGTCGATCAGCAGAAGCTCTCCCAGCTCGGCATCAGCATTGGGGAGATCGCCGAGCGCATCCGCCAGGAAAACGTCAATCTGTCGGGCGGCCGCCTCGAAGAAGGCAGCCAGCGCTTTCTGGTCAGAACCCTGAACGAGTTTCAGTCCGTCGACGAATTTCGCGATGCTATCGTCGCAAACGTCGCCGGCCGGCCGGTCTACCTCCGCGATGTCGCCACCGTCGAACGCGGCTACAAGGAACGCGAAGCCATTACCCGCGTCCGGGGCCGCGAATCCGTGGAACTCGCGGTCTACAAGGAGGGCGACGCCAATACGGTGCAGGTTGCCGACCGGATCGAACAGAGCCTCGAACGCGTGCGCGAAACGCTGCCCGACGACATCGAGCTGACCAAGATCTACGATCAGTCGCGCTTTATCTCGTCCGCCGTCAACGACGTGCGGACCGCCGCAATTTTCGGCGGCATCATTGCGATTATCGTGTTGTACGGTTTCCTTCGCGATGCGCGCGCAACCACCATCGTCGGCATTGCAATTCCGGTATCGGTCATCGGCACCTTCCTGCTGATGTACACCAACGACGTTTCGCTCAACATCATGTCGCTGGGAGGTATTGCGCTTGCCGTCGGCATGCTGGTCGACAATTCCATCGTCGTGCTCGAAAACATCGTGCGCAAGAAGGAACAGGGCGAAGGAGTACTCGAAGCGGCCAGAAACGGCACGAGCGAAGTCGCGGGCGCGGTCTTTGCGGCCACGCTTACGACCATTGCGGTGTTTTTCCCCATGGTGTTCATCTCGGGAATAGCGGGACAGCTATTCCGCGATCAGGCGCTGACGGTCACGTTCGCTCTGATCTTCTCGCTGGTCGTGGCGCTCACGCTCATCCCTATGCTTGCATCGCTCGGCACCGGCTCACGCTACACGAGTCCGGGCGAAACCGCCGAGGCCGGCCGCTTCACACGCGGCGTGGCCGCGATCATCCGCGTTTTCGGCCTTCTGTTCGCGGGTGTGCGCTGGCTGTTCTGGGTGCTGCTCTGGGTTCCGTCGTGGCTTTTCCAGAGGCTGTATCGCGCCGTCGCGGCAGTCTATCCGGCCATGCTGCGCTGGTCGCTGAAGCATCGCGCCGCGGTACTGCTCATGGCGCTGCTCATTTTTGCGGGCAGCATGTCGCTCGTCCCGCGGCTGGGTTCCGAGCTGATTCCGCAGCTCTCTCAGGGCGAATTCAACGTCGACCTGAGGCTTGCGCCGGGTGCGCCGCTCGAGGAAACCGACCGCGCCATTCAGGCGGCGCAGAAAGCGGCAGCGAGTATCGACGCCGTGGCGCTCGATTACTCGGTGGCCGGCACGGGCAACCGGCTCGATGCCAACCCCGTAGACGCGGGAGACAACACGGGCACGCTTAGCGTCGCTCTGGCGCCCGGAGCGCCGCGGCAAATGGAGAACGCGGCGATGGACGCAATGCGCGACGAGCTGTCGCGCCTGCCGGGCGTGCAGTACGAATTCAGCCGTCCGTCGCTCATGAGCTTCTCGAGTCCGCTGCAGATCGAAGTCTCCGGTTTCGACCTCGACGCGCTCGCAAGAGTCAGCCGCCAGATTGTCGGGACCATGACCGCGTCGGAGCGCTTCACGGACATCAAGACAACCGTCGAACGTGGCAACCCGGAGATTCAGATCGCCTTCGATCAGGAGCGCGCGGCAAAACTCGGGCTGGCCGTACGCGATATCGCCAACGGCGTTGTCGCCAACGTGCGCGGCGAGGTGGCGACGCGCTACACCTGGCGCGACAAGAAGATCGACGTGCTGGTCAAGAGCGTCGACACGCGCTCCTCCAGCATCGAGGAAATCCGCCAGCTCATCGTCAACCCCGCGTCCGAGCGGCCGATTACGCTGGATGCGGTCGCCGACGTCAGCGTGTCGCAAGGGCCGGCCGAAATCCGCCGCGTCGCGCAGGAGCGGGTGGCGCTGATTACCGCCGGCATCGCCTACGGCGATCTCGGCGCCGCGGCGGAAGCCGCTCAGGTCATAATCGACCAGACGCCAATGCCGAGCGGGGTAAGCGCAATAGTCTCGGGCCAGAGCGAAGAGATGCAGGCTTCTTTCCAGTCAATGCAGTTTGCACTGGCGCTTGCGGTGTTCCTCGTCTATCTCGTAATGGCGTCGCAGTTCGAATCGCTAATCCACCCGTTTGTGATCCTGTTCACGATTCCGCTGGCGCTGGTTGGCGCGGTGCTCGCACTGTTCGTTACCGGCACTACGGCGAATATCGTCGCATTCATCGGCGTGATCATGCTGGCGGGGATCGTCGTAAACAATGCCATTGTTCTCGTGGATCTCATCAATCAGCTCCGCGCCCAGGGCAAGGAGCGCATCGATGCCATCATGGAGGCCGGCACGGCGCGCCTGCGGCCGATCCTGATGACCTCGCTGACCACGGCTCTGGGCCTCCTGCCGATGGCACTCGGTTTCGGCGAGGGCGCGGAAGTGCGAACGCCCATGGCGATTACGGTCATTGGGGGGTTAATGGTTTCCACGCTGCTGACGCTGCTGGTCATTCCAGTGGTTTATTCTCTGCTAGACAGAAAGCGCTATCCTGCTGCCGCGGCGGCACAAGCAATCTAGGATCTATTCCCGCCTGGCAGAAACGGATCCTATCGTCACGATCGATTAACCGGCAAACGCACATGAGACACACCGAACTGGCGCTACAAAGACCCGTAACCACCGTCGTCGTCTTCGTGGCGCTGTCGCTCGTCGGCCTGCTGGCCTCGAGACTGCTGCCGCTCGAGAAGTTTCCCGACATCGAATTTCCCGGGATCTTCATTCAAATTCCCTACGAGGGGTCTACGCCGGAAGAGATCGAGCGGCTGATCACGCGGCCGGTCGAGGAAGCGCTCGCAACCTTGTCGGGTGTCGAACAAATGTTCTCGACCTCGCGTGAGAATCAGGCGGAGATTTTTCTGCAATTCGGCTGGGATCAACCCATGGGCGCCAAGGGCATCGAGGCCCGCGCCAAGGTTGACAGCATTCGTCACGAACTGCCGGAAGACGTACGGCGGGTCTTCGTCTTTACGGGTTCGCTCGGCGATCAGCCCATACTCGAACTCCGCATATCGAGCGAGCGGGATCTCGGCGACAGCTATGACGTGCTGGACCGCCTGCTGCTGCGAAGACTCGAGCGTATAGAGGGCGTTTCCAAAGTCGATCTGCACGGCGTCGAACCGCGCGAAGTGCGTATCCTGCTGCGGCCGGACAGCCTCGCCGCCTACGGCGTCGACATTACGGAACTGAGGGACCTGCTGATCGAAAGCAACTTCGCGGTGAGCGCGGGCAAGCTGACGGCGGGCGACCAGCGCTTCAGCGTCCGGCCCACGGGCGAGTTCCAATCCGTGCAGCAGGTTCGCGACCTCATGATCAACGCTGACGGCTTGCGGCTCGGCGACGTCGCCGATGTCGAACTCAGGACCCCGGAGCGCAACTACGGCCGGCACCTCGACGGCGACTATGCGATCGGCGTTGCCATCAGCAAGAGCACGGGATCCAATCTCGTCGAAGTCTCCGACAAGGTGATCGCCGAGATCGAGGAACTCGGCAAGCTGCCGCAGATGGCCGGCATTGGTATCTTCCCGCTGGACAATCAGGGTGACGCGGTGCGCGACTCGCTTAGCGATTTGCTCAACGCGGGCCTCCTCGGGGGCCTGCTGGCCATTGTGGTTCTGTACCTGTTCCTGCGGCAGGTCTCGACGACGCTGATCGTCACTGCTTCCGTGCCGTTTTCTCTGCTCATTACCCTGGGCGCGCTGTATTTTGCCGGTCTGTCTCTCAACATCCTGTCGATGATGGGGCTCATGCTGGCGGTCGGAATGCTGGTCGATAACGCGGTGGTCGTCACGGAAAGCGTTTTCCGGCATCGCGCGCAGAACCCGGACGAGCCCCGCAAGGCAACCATCGCCGGCGTGCACGAGGTCGGGCTTGCCGTGATCGCGGGAACCGCGACGACGATCATTGTGTTTACGCCCATCATCTTCGGCGAAAAGTCGGATATAGCCGTGTTCCTGACGCACGTCGCCGTCACGATTATCGTCGCACTGATCGCGTCGCTGCTGATTGCGCAAACGCTGGTGCCCATGCTTGCGTCGCGCGTCGCGCTGCCAAAGCGGAACGGTCCGGGCCCAATCATGTCCAGGTTGACGAAGCGCTATGTGGGGAGCCTCAAGTGGATCATCGCGCGGCCGTGGAAGACGGCTCTGGGGATAGTGTCCATTTGCGCGATCGGAATCATGCCGCTGGTACTCGAACTCGTCGAATTCGATGCCTTCCCTCAGGACGTCGGCAGGCGGCTGTTCATGCCCTATCACATCGAAGGCAGCCACCCGATAGAGCGGATGGAAGCCACGGTGGACGAGATCGAGGAATACCTGTTCTCGCGCAAGGAAGAGTTCAACATCAGCTCGGTCTACAGCTACTACGATCAGGGCCGCGCGCAGTCGACGCTGCTGTTAACCGACGAGAAAGACGCAACGCTCTCGACCAAGGAAATCATCAAGCGAATCGAGGCCGATTTACCGGCCATTGCCATTGGCAAGCCGAGCTTCAGCTTCGATCAGCAGGGCGGCGGCGAAGGTTTCAGCATTCAGGTTTCCGGCGATTCGACGCAGGTGCTCAACGAGCTGAGCGTCGAAATCGCGCGCGTGCTCTCCTCCGTCGGCGGTTTGAAGGACGTGCGCAGCGATGCGGAGTCCGGCGAGAAGGAAGTCCGGGTGAGCGTCGACCGGGAGCGGGCCGCCGCTGCGGGACTGAGCGCGGACTCGATCGCGCGTTCGGTCAGTGTTGCCATGCGCGGCGAGAACCTGCGCGAGTTCCGCGCCGAAACCGGAGAGGTGGAGATGCGTATCGCGTTTCGCGATGACGAGAAACAGAGCATCGAGCAGCTCGCCAACCTGCCGCTGTACACGCCGGCGGGGGAGCGCATCATTCTGGGCGCAGTCGCATCGCTGCACGTCGCCAGTTCGGCGGACGTCATCCGCCGCACGGACCGCCAGACGGCGGTCATTCTGTCCGCCAATCTCGAGGATGACATCAGCATGGACGATGTCCGGCCGGACGTTAAGACCTTGATGGACCAGGTCGACCTGCCGCCGGGCTATAGCTGGAAGTTCGGCCGCGGTTTCGATCGGCAGGATGAGACCCAGGCAATGATGATGACCAACATCGTGCTGGGCGTAGCCTGCATTTTTCTCGTCATGGCCGCGCTGTTCGAGTCGCTGCTGCTGCCGTTTTCGATCATCCTGGGCTCGATCGTGTTTTCGATTTTCGGCGTGTTTCTGTTCTTCGCCGCCACCGGCACGACCTTCTCGTTCATGGCCTCGATCGGCATCATGATTCTCATTGGTGTCGTCGTAAACAACGGCATTGTGCTCGTGGACCACATCAACAATCTGCGCCTTGCCGGCGCTGCGCGCGGCGATGCCATTATCGAGGCGGGGCGGGATCGTCTCAGACCTATCCTGATGACAGTCGCCACCACGATCGTCGGCCTGGCCCCGCTCGCGCTGGGCACCACGCAGGTGGGCGGTGACGGACCGCCTTACTACCCGATGGCGCGGGCCATCATCGGCGGCCTGGCGTTCTCCACCGTCGTGTCACTGCTCGTGGTTCCGGCACTCTACATCTACTTCGATAACCTGGCCGCCTGGTCGCGCAAGGTCATGCGAACGGCGCGGGCCGGCAACGTCCGCGCGTTGGCCGAACGGAGCTAGGGAAGGCGAAGACAGCCGCAGGCGGCGACTGTCCTTGCGGTTCTCGTATCGAGCAGCAGCATGCCCAAACGCTTGTCGTGGAGCTTTGCGCCCGCATCGGCGGGCAGCGCCAGATCGAAACTGAAGTCCGTACTGCCGGCCTGCAGCCAGAACACGCGCCAGGCGGCATCCGAATTGCGTACGGCATAGGTATTCATGTGGGCACGGCCGCCGCAGGAGGCACGTTCCGTCATTGGAGGCAATGCTTCGAGGCGCAGTGCAAGTGACATTGGATTGCCGGACTTGTCATCGGTTTCGAGGGAAAAGAAAGGCTCGGCACTCAAGGCTTCCGGCAGCACGAGGACGTAGCGCAGGCTCTCGGCGTTGAAACTCTTGTAGTCCTCGAAGGCCCTGAGCTCGCAGCTTTGCTCATCGAAGCCGCTAGTCGCGCAACCCGAGATCAGCAGCGCCAACGCAATTAGCGGCGTAGCCCTCAAGCCTTCGTAAACGGCCCTTCCTGATCCGGTCGACACCCTCATAAGCTTCTCTTATCCGTTGATTGGTGAATCCGGGACGGATGATAGGGGACTGACCGCCCACAAAAAAGGGGCGAGCCGCGCATCCTTGCACAGCCCGCCCAGTCAGGGGAAAGAGTTCAGGATCCGTCAGCCGGCGCTAAGACTCGTTGCCGCGATGCGCATGGCCGCGGTCGCGCTGCTTCAGGAGCAGCAGTACCGCGAGCAGTGCAATCAGGAAGGCGGTGTTGGACGCGCCGCCGCCGCCGCGCGTTACCGACACGGGCTGCTGCGGCTGGTCGCGGTTGGCGTCTTCGAGCGGCAGGTCAACCAGTTCGAAGGATTCCGACGGCCCGGCCGAGGCAACGTACACTCCCGTAGAGGATTCGTAGAGTTCGATCAGGATATCGTAGCGTCCGCTCGGGTAGCCGGTCAGGAGCTCGGTCACCAGAACGTAGTCATCGGTACTGGTGCTGCCGAACAGGGTAATGTCCGGGCTGACCGCATACTCGTTCCATGGGCCTCCTTCGTAACTCAGGTAGGCCACGGCGTAGACATCGGCGATCGCATATACCGTGTCGGCGTCGAACAGCAGATCGATGCCATGGAAGAAACCGTCGCGATCGCTGTCGTTGAACAACTCGACGTCCACGGAATAGATCCAGTAGTCACCGAAGGCAGACTCCTGCTGATCGCTTGCAGCCGACGGTTTCCGGGGTTCCTGCGAAGCCCCGTCCTTTTGCGTGCTCGTCTCGAGCGCCGGAAATTCGTCGGTGCTCGTCGAGGCGTAGTCACGCGTGCTGCGCGCCTCGCCTTCGCCTTTGTGAGTCAGCGAAACGCGCGTTTCCGCTGCGGCCTCTTCGTCCGCCGCACTTGCCACGCTGGCGTAGCTCAGCGACAGGACTGCTGCCAGGAAAATAAAAGCTGTCTGTACCACCAGCGGCAGACCGCGCTGCCTTGCGTATGAGTTTTGCATCTCCCGGTCCTCGTTGTTCAAGTCTCTTTGAGCACCATTTAATACGCTGCTCGCTGAATTGAGCCTGAACCGGTATTGTCACCGTGACGCTGTCGTCACCTTGACGCTGTCGTCGCCGTGACAGGCGTGACATCATGTTTAGCTTAGGTTCAGGTTCGAAGGATTCAGGGAATTGTTAACGGAGGCCGCGTCCGGCAAAACAGGCAAAGCCATCGCGTTCCTGTTGTTCGGCGTCACCGCCGGTTTGTGTCTCGATCTCTGCGCAAAAGAACTGCTCAAGACTCACTCGCTCAATCAGTTCGTATTGCTGCGCAGCCTGATTGGCCTGCTAATGTTTCTGCTGCTGGCACCGAGTTTCGGCGGCCTGGGATCTTTGCGGACGCGGCGCTGGCATTGGCACGTATTGCGAACGCTGCTCGCCGCCGGCTCGATGTACGGATTCTTCTACGGCCTTGCGCGCATGCCGCTGGTCAACGCGCTCACGCTGGCTTTTACCGCTCCGCTAATGGTAACCGCGCTGTCGGTTCCGCTGCTGGGCGAACGGGTCGGCTGGCGCCGCTGGCTGGCGGTGATGGTGGGCTTCGTTGGAGTCTTGCTTGTCGTACGCCCGGGCGTCGAGGGTTTTACGGCGGCATCGTTTGCAGTTCTGTTCGCGGGATTCTGTTACGCGCTGCTTGCCATAACGGCGCGTAAACTCGCCGACACGGAGTCGAGCTATTCGCTTTCGGTATACGTAATCGCGGGGCCGTTGCTCACGGCGTCGGCGGCGAGCATCAACGACAGCTGGATCGCACCGGACGCAAAAGGCTGGCTGCTGTTTGTCGCCGCGGGCCTTTGTTCGGTGTGCGCGTGGATCGGCATCGTCGGCGCTTATCGACGAGCGGCGCCCGCCGTTCTGGCACCGCTCGAATACCTGGCTATCGTCGGCGGCACTGTCGCCGGATTTCTCATCTGGAACGAACGGCCGGATATCTGGGTCATTGCCGGCGCGGCGGTTATTAGCGCGTCGGGCGTGTTCGTCGCTTATCGCGAGGTAGGCGCATCGCTTTCCGTCAAGTATTTGCGGGCCGTCACTACTGGCGTTTCTTCAATCATGGCTCAGCGGCTGCGGCGAACCAACCGTAATCCTTGAGAGCTGGGTGCCAGTTTTCGCGCGCCGGTCAACCCTCCCCGCTGGCTGCCTGCCACAACAAAAACTGCTCAAACTACCCACTAATATCAGATAGTTGCCAGCGTTGTTCTTGCTAACGTCTGTACTTGGCCATCCTCTCCTGGTTGTCACTTGACAACCTTTTTTCGTCATCTACCCTGCCCGTCACGACTTTGGTAGTGATCCGAAATCGGCACCCCAAGAAGGAAGTAGAAGAAGCCTTGAGATATGCAGAGCGCTTCGGGTGGCGAGTGAAGCCTGGCGGCTCTCACGCGTGGGGAAAAATGTAAAGTCCCTACAACGAGAAAGACTGCCGGTGCGGGGCATTCTGTATTGCCAGCATTGCGGTTACACCGCGCAGCGCCGCGAATCACGCCAGGCAGATCAGAAGGATCGTTGACCACTGCACGGAAAGAGTGGATCGAGAGTAAACAAGGGTATTTGCTATGCGCCAGTATGAATTCACTTTGAAGTTTGCGCTGCCGCAGCAGGATGTCGACCCGGCGCTTTTCGTCGAACCGCTCCTTGCCAACGGTTGCGACGATGCGCTCATCGGCATTGGTCAACATGGCCGTCTGGCGCTCGATTTCACCCGCGAAGCACCGTCGGCCGCCGAAGCAGTTGTTAGCGCTTTGTCCGACGTGCAGCGAAGCATTGCGGGCGTCAGGTTGATCGAGGCATCGCCGGATCTGGTTGGGCTGACGGATATCGCGCATGTCCTGGGGTTTTCGCGCCAGAACATGCGTAAGTTGCTAGTCAGGAGCGGGCCGGATTTTCCTCTGCCGGTTCACGACGGCAAACCAGCCATTTGGCACCTCTCAACGGTGCTGGACTGGTTCGCGAACGTAAAGGGCCGGGACCTCGACAGCAAGCTCCTCGACGTTTCACGCGTCAACATGCAGTGTAATCTGGTAAAGGAAACAGCCGCTCTCGATGACGGCATAGCTGATCGTCTCAAGGAGCTTGTAGCCTAGATGAGACTAGTGGGCTACTTGATACATTCCTGCGCTTTCAGCGCTTGCTGACGTAGCGGTGCTGCACAGAACCCGTGGCCAACGGCTAGCAGACCTCGCCCGCGCGCAAGCCGGCCACCTGCGCGGCCGTTACCTGCAGAGCCTCGGCAACGCGGTTGAAAAAGTCGATCTCCAGTACGCTGACCTCGCAGTCGCTGCGAAACACGTCGCCCAGCGTCTGAATAACCTCGGCCCGCTGATCGTCGCTGAGCTTTTTCCGCACGCTGCCCAAATACTTGCGCAGCGTGGTCTCGGCGTACAGCTCCTCCCGCGCCGCTATGCGAACGTCCGCGGCGCTGAAGTCCTCCCCGGTATGTTGCTTCAGGATGGCCTGAATCCGCTCGACTTCGACGTTTTGAATATTGATGTCCGCATCCGCCGCGCGGGCGAGCGTCATCAGCAGAACCTCCTTGAAGAGCTCGTTCTGGGCGTCTTCGCTGATGTCCGAGCCGCCGAAAATATTCAGGACATTGCTGAGGTCTGAAATTGCCATTTATCTCTCACTTGTTCGTTTTATGTGTTCTTGGGATTTGGATGCGCGCATGGCTGGCGCTAGGCCGAGTATACACGCCCCTGCCCGCCGGAATCATCGTGTAGACGGCCCGCCATGCCCGCTACCCGCTCGAGGCCGGCGCATCGGCTGCCAGCGCCAGTAGCTTAGGCTACGCCACAGATGCTCGACCGGCCCGAAACGATATTTCGATAGCCACCAAGGACTTAAAGCGAGTTGGGCAGCGATCAGGAGCACAACCGGCAGCATTTGCACGAGCCGTGGCAGCTCGCCGTACAGGCCCAGCCCGTAACCGTAGAACACGCTTGTCATAACGATCGAATGCAGCAGATAGTTGCTCAGAGCCGTGCGCCCCACGGCCTCGAAGCGGCTGCGCAGAGCTCGCAGGGCGCCCGATTTCGCGACCAGCAGCAGGACCCCAATGTGGCCCAGAGCGACCAGAACGCTGCCGATGTAATTGGGCAGATTGCCAACCCGCATCGTGTAGACCGGATCGAAGCCGTTGACGAAGAACTGCCAGGCACTAATGGCCGCCAGCGGCAAACCAAGGGCATAGCCCGTTGCCGCCAGCCGCCGGTAGAAGGATTCGGACCTGGCGCCGGAAAATACCCCGAGCTTCATCAAAGCCATACCGATCAGCATGAGCCCGCCGATGCGCCAGAGCATGAAAAACGGCGTTGCCTGCAGATGCATGCCCAGAACCTGCGGCGCCCGGTATTCGACGATCTCGACGTAGCCGCGGCCGTAGGCTTCGAGGTCCGCCTCGATATCCTCGTCAGTCGGTGCGAGGAACGGCCGCGACGCGCGCCACTGCTCGAGGCTTTCCGCCTGCGCCTCGCTCAGCTCTTCGCCCCTGGCCTCCAGCGCCTCGAGTTCGGCCGACTCGCTGATCATCTCTTCGACGTAGTAGGAGGTGGCGTAGTTGATCGCAAGCGGCACGAGCAGCAGCAGACTGCCCCATGCGATGAGCTTGCCGGGCGCCGCTTTGCGGAACGGATAGACCAGCATGCCGATCAGCGCGTAGTAGAACAGGATATCGCCAATCCACAGCAAGTACGCATGCAGCATGCCGAGCAACAGCAGCCAGAACTGGCGGCGATAGAACAAGCGCCCGAAGCGCGCGGAGCGTGCTTCGGCGCGGTTCATCATGAGCACGATGCCTGCGCCGAACAGCATCGAGAAAATGCTCATGAACTTCTGATCGAAGAAGAGATGCGTGAGCACCCAGGTACCCAGGTTCCACGGCTCGTCGCCACCCATTGCGTACGGATTCATGTACGCGGGAAACGGCATCGCGAATGCATAGATATTCATGACCAGAATCCCGAGCACCGCAACGCCGCGCAGGAGATCCAGACTGCCGAGCCGCTGCCGGCCGCTGACCGGGCTGGCAACACCCGGATCGCTTGCGGCTTGTGGGGTTGTTGTTGCTGCACTCATGCGCTGCTCCCGCGAGTTCTTGTTCTGATTATGGTTGCGGGGCGAGCACGTTAGAATAGCGCATCAAATGTGACTTTTATACCCCTGTTTTTTAAAAAGATTTTGCTTGGCAAAACGCTCCAATACGGAGATACTCCGCCACGGGCAAACTACTTGAAAGGAGGTGATCCATGTCTAGTGAGATTTTCAAGGTGCCGGCGACGGCGCAGAGTCTTGATTGGATACTGGAGCATCTTTCCCTTATCCCCTGACTCTTCGTCCCGACACCAATCTCACGGAAGGCCGCGCATAGCGGCCTTTCTTTTTTAGGCCGCTTACAGTTGATCGACTCTGATTGGTCGACCCTGATTGACCCACTCTAGGCGCTCAGAATTTGCTCGAGCGCAAACAAAAACTCGTCGATCTCGGCGACACTGTTGTAGTGCACCGGCCCGACGCGGACAGCCCCGCCCGTCTCGAGTATGCCGAGCGCGCGCGCTGCCTCGAGCGCGTAGTTATGGCCGCTCCAAACGAAAATGTTATCGGCCGCAAGCGCGCTCGCGATGTCTCCGGGCGCTTTGCGGGCATGCCGGAACGCAACCGTCGGCACGCGCCGGTCGAGCGCGTCCAGATCCGAGATGCCGAGTATCGTCAGCCCTTCGATCCGTGACAGACCTTCGATGAGCCGCGCCGACAGCGTTTTTTCGTAGTCGAGCAGCAGCCGCATCCCGGCCGTAAGCTGCTCGCGGCGGCTGCCCGATTCGCCCGCCATGTCGCGGCCAACCCATGCAAAGTAGTCGACAGCCGCCGCCGTTCCCGCCATCGATTCCTGGCTTTGCGTACCGGTTTCGAAACACCAGGGCAGTGTGTCCGGCGCCGGCCGCACCTTGTAAGGCGTAAGCCGCTCGAACACTTCGCGGCGGCCGTAAAGAATGCCTTGATGCGGGCCGAAAAACTTGTACGCCGAACAGGTCAGAAAATCGCAGCCCAGCGCCTGCACGTCCGTCACGACGTGCGGGGCCGACTGCACGGCGTCGATGTACGTCCAGGCGCCGTGCTTGCGCGCTTTGGCGCACAAGCTTTCGAGGTCGTTGAGCGTACCCGTCAGGTTGCTGGCACCGGTTACGCAGACGAGGCGCGTACGCGCGCTCAAAACTTTGTCCAGAGCATCCTCATCGAATTCGAAGGTCTGCGTATTGAAGGGCAGCCAACGCACGATCAGCCCGTGATCCCTCGCCATCAGCAGCCAGGGTTCGACGTTGGCATCGTGGTCCATGCGCGACACGACTATTTCGTCGCCGGCCGCTAGCTCCCTGCCAATGGAACGCGAAAGCTGCAGCGTGAGGCTGGTCATGTTCTGCCCGAATACGATCTCGTCAGTGGATTCGGCGTTGAGGAAGTCCTGCATGGCCTGCCGCGCGTTCTGCACGATCCGGTCCGCCGCGGCAGACGTCGAAAACGCGCCGCCCAGATTGGCGTTCGCATGCAGCATGCTGTCCCGCATGCGGTCCAGGACGCGCGAGGGCACCTGAGTGCCCGCCGGGTTGTCGAAATAGATACGGCGCTTGCCGTCGTCCAGCAGTGCCAGGGACGGGAACGCGGCACGGACTGTGTCGAGGTTAAAAGGCATACGGGTGGCGGTGTGATGCAGGACGGAGCTCAGTCCCCGGCTTTACCGCCCCATTTTTCGCGGTGGGCGTCTTCCGCCTGCTGAATGACCCGCTTGTGACGACGCGTCAGCAGCAGGGAGTTCGGGTCACAAACCTCGGCCTTGATCAGACCGAGGTCGCTCGCCGCGTCGAACAGGCTCGGGTACCAACGTTCCCAGTTGGGCAGGAGCTGCTCGACCTGTTCGCGAAGACTCATACGGCAAAATGTAACCGAGAGTCGCGGCGCATACAAACGGGGCCTGCAAGCTAACGGATCGGCAGCTGCGTCTTCAGCGAGCGCGCTACTCCTCCAGCACGTTCAACCCGAACAGACCCACGGCAAGCAACACGCCGCCCGCCAGCAGGGTATAGGTCGACGGTACCCAGTCCACGGGCCACGAAGACGCCACCCCCGGCATGGATGCCAGCAGTTCGTTAGCGCGCCCCAGCAGCACTACCGCGGGCTTCGCCGCAATGGCAGAACCGACAAACACCGCAAACGGCAGCGCAATACGCCGCGCCCAAATGCGCCGGCGCAGTACCGTCGTCACCTGCTTGCTGAAACCGTCGTCGGCTACCGGCTGCATGCGGAACAGCGCCTCGAGCGCCAGATCCTGTTCGTCTTTTAGTCTGTCAGCCATGTTGATGATCTTTGATTGCAAAGTCAGACCTGATTTTTTCTTTACTGCGATGTATTAGTGATTTGATAGTACCGACCGGCATTGCCGTTGCCTCGCTTATCTCCCGGTGCGAAAAACCGCAGCTATAGGACATTATCATCACTGCGCGTTCCTGCTCGTCAAGTACCGCCAGCAGTTTTTCCAGATCGTTCAAATCCTCGTTGGGATGCGTGTAGCTCTTACCCTGACTGTCCGCCATGTGGCCCGCAGCGTCGAGAATTTCCGCATACCGCTTCGAACGGCGCTTGGACTGCAGGAACGTCGTGTACGCGACTTTGAGCAGCCAGCCCGGAAAACTGCCGCGTCCGCTGTATGTAGACAGCTTGTTGAATGCGTGCAGAAAACAGTCCTGCGCCAGATCGTCAGCCAGCGTAGTGTCGCCAGCGAGCTTGCGCAGGAAGTTGCGAACCTGCGACTGGTGCCGGCGGATGAGTTCGCCGAACGCGGCCGTATCGTTGTTCGCGACGACCTTTGCGACGAGTTCATGATCCTCGTGTGCCATGCAGCCTGTCCGTATTCAGACCGGATCCACATCGTGCCGCGATACCATGAGCCAGAGCAGCAGATAGGCCAGGCCTATCGAAAACGGGAATGCCGCGGCCGCCAGAATTCCGCGCAACGCTTCGGGTTCGGGAATCGCCAGACCGCACAGCAGCAGTGCCACGGCCAGGCTCATCCAGATCACTCCCAGGCGCAGATCCTTGTCTCTGGGCGGCTTCGCCGCGCCGAGACGGTCGACCAGTTCCGGCGACAGTTCCACGCCGCGCTCCAGCGCGCTGCGAACGGTGTGCTGTAGCTCCGACCGGTTCTTGTACCGGAACCAGAACAGCGCGACCAGTACGACTCCGATCATGATGAACATAACTATCGGGATAAATTCTTCAACCACTTGATCCGCCTCCAAAACTTGATCGTTCGGCTTAATGCCGTTTCGCGATATAGATGCACCGCATCGGGCACTTGGATGCGATGATAAACTATCTCATTGTTTTTGTTATTATTTCCTTGGCCCCACCCAATACCGAAAAGGGCCGGGCTCGAGCCTCGGGTCAACGAATCGCAGCGAACGCCGTTATCTCTATCTAGCCGCGCGAGAAGGAATTTTAGCACCCGTGAACAAGTACGCCGTTATTGCAGCCAACCGCTTTGGGCTGGGCGCGCGACCCGGCGAACTCGACGCGATTGCCGGCGAGCCCAAGGCCTGGCTGCTGGCGCAGATCGGCGCAGCGGCGAAAGGAACCGCCGGTACGCCGCGCACGCCCGAGGTATTCGAGGAAATTCGCGCTCTGCGTGCGGCGCGCGACCGCAGCGGCGCAAACGAGGCCGCGCCGGATATCGTCAAAGCCTACGGGCGCACGGTACGCGCACACTATGTGGAGCAGGCTGGGGCGCGCTACCGGCAGGCCGCAAGCACGGAGACTCCTTTTGCCGAGCGCCTGGTGCACTTCTGGGCGAACCATTTTGCCGTATCGGTCGACAAGCAGCCGCTTCCGGCGATTGCCGGGCTGTACGAGAACGAGGCCATCCGGCCGCACGTCGGCGGATCGTTTACCGAGCTGCTGCTGGCCGCGGAGCGGCACCCGGCGATGCTCCTGTACCTCGATAATCAGCGCTCGGTGGGACCCAACTCGGAGCTCGGAAAACGCGCCAACCGCCGCCAGAGCAGACGCTCGATCGGACTCAACGAAAACCTCGCGCGCGAAATTCTCGAGCTGCACACGCTGGGCGTCGACGGCGGCTACACTCAAGACGACGTCACTGAGTTCGCGCATGTCATTACGGGCTGGTCGATAGGCGGTGCCGGCGAGCGCGGCCGCTTCGCCGACGGGACGCCGGGCGAATTCGAGTTCAGGGAAGCAATCCACGAACCGGGCGCCAAGTCCGTCCTCGGCAAGCGCTATGGCGAAGACGGCGTCGAGCAGGGCGAGCAGGTGCTCCGCGATCTCGCCGCGCATCCGTCGACCGCGCGGCACCTGGCTCTGAAACTGGTCCGGCACTTTGTCGCGGACGATCCGCCTGCGTCGCTGGTCGACAAACTCACGGCCGTTTATCTCGCCAACGATACGCAGCTCGCCCCGGTGTACGCGGCGCTTATCGCTGCAACGGAGCCCTGGACAGTGCCGCACGGCAAGTACAAAACACCGCACGACTTCGTGATATCGGCATTCCGGGCCTTCGACCACGTCCCGGACAGGCCGCAATTTACCGTCAACGCTCTCGACCTGCTCGGGCAGACGCCGTGGCGGCCCGGCTCGCCGGCAGGCTGGTCCGATCGCACGCAAGACTGGGACGGCGCCGATGCGCTGTATAAACGCATTGAATGGAGCAATGCCGTTGCGCGTATTGCCGGCAACCGGGTCGATCCGCTCGAGCTGGGTGACCTGGCGCTCGGCTGCGCGTTTAGCGACCGCAGCCGAAAGGCCATCGCTCGCGCCGAAAGCCGTTTGCAGGGGACCACACTGCTACTCGCGTCGCCCGATTTTCAGAGGAGGTAGGCATGCTGTCGAGACGTACGCTTCTCAAGTACCTGACTGCGGGCTCGACCGTCGCCGTGGCTCCGGGCCTGGCCTTCGCGAAAGCCAATGGCGATGCGCGCTTTGTCCTGACGATCCTGCGCGGAGCGGCCGATGGACTCGCGATAGCGGCCCCCTATGCCGACCCCGACTACCGTAAGCTGCGCGGCGAGCTTGCGCTCGACAGACCGAATAGTGCAGGCGGCGTCCTCGATCTGGACGGATTCTTCGGTCTGCACCCACGCCTCGTATCGACTCACCAACGATTTCTCGAACGGGAAGCGCTGCTGGTGCACGCGGTTGCAAGCCCTTATCGCCGCCGTTCGCATTTTGACGGGCAGGATGTGCTGGAAAACGGTGGCGGCCGCGTGGGCGCCATGCGCGACGGCTGGCTCAACCGCGCGCTCGAGCCGCTGGGCGGCGGACAGGGCCGCGAAACGGCCATTGCGCTTGCACAAAATCCGCCCCTTGTTCTCAGGGGCCCGGAGTCGGTCGGCAGCTGGGCGCCGTCACGTCTCGCTGACGCGGATGCAGGCACTATCGATCGTCTGCGGCAGCTGTACCGCGACGATACCTTCTTTGCCGACCGGCTCGAACAGGCGCTCAAATCGCAAAGCATAGCGACGGACATGAACGACGTTGACGGACGGGCAAGACGTGCCGAGCAGCTCAAGGCCAACATGACCGCGGCGGGCCGCTTTCTCGAAGCCGAGGGCGGCCCTCGAATCGCGGTCGTCGAAACCGGCGGCTGGGATACGCATGCCAATCAGGGCGCCGCAAACGGCGCGCTCGCCAATCAGCTCGAGGCTCTCGATAGCGGACTTGCGGCGCTGCACGCGGCGCTGGGCGAGCAGTGGCGCAATACGGTCGTCGTCGTCGTTACCGAGTTCGGGCGGACAGCCCGCGTCAACGGCACGCGCGGGACGGACCACGGCACGGCATCTGCTGCGCTCGTCCTCGGCGGCGCCGTCAACGGCGGCCGCGTACTTGGCGACTGGCCCGGTCTCGGCGCCCGCGATTTGCTCGAAGCTCGAGACCTTGCGCCAACCGCCGACCTTCGCAGCGTTTTCAAGGGCGTGTTGACCGAACACCTTGGTCTTGCATCCGGCTATGTCGACGCGCGCGTTTTCCCCGGCAGCGACTCCGTGCAGGCGCTGCAAGGCATCGTCCGCGCCTGACGGCATGATGACCGTGCCGGGACAGCGCTAACCCCGGATCTGCAAAGTCCGCGTTTATAGCGGGCATGACAGGACTACCTCGCCGCGTCTCAAGAGACCCGCGCTACTACCAGATCGCCATACTCTCAACGCTACTGTGCTACGGCGTAGCCGTCCTCGATTTCGGCGTTCAGTGGCAACACGCGGCCGCCATTATCGGCACGGCACTTGGCGCGCAATGGCTAGCGGGACGCACGCTCGGACTGGCCGGTTTCGATCCGCTAAGCCCCTTGATCAGCGCCCTTTCGCTCACGCTGCTGCTGCGCACGAACAGCTTGAGCATTGCCGCGCTGGCCGCGCTGCTCGCCATCGGCAGCAAGTTTCTGCTCAGGGTAAACGGCAAACATGTTTTCAATCCCGCGAACTTTGCGCTGGTGACGCTCATGTTCACCTCCGAGCAAGCCTGGCTGTCGTCGGGTCAATGGGGCAACACGGCGCTGCTGGCTTTCGGCTTTGCCTGCCTTGGCTTGGCTGTACTGAACCGCGCAAGGCGCGCGGAGACCAGCCTCGCTTTTATCATGGCCTTTGCCCTGCTCCTCTTTAGCCGCGCAGTTTGGCTGGGCGATCCGCTGAGCATCCCCCTGCACCAGCTCCAGAACGGTGCGCTTCTGCTGTTCGCCTTTTTTATGATCTCCGACCCGAAAACCAGTCCCGACGCTGCGAGCGGGCGCGTGCTGTATGGCGCCCTCGTTGCCTGCGTGGCCTGCCTCATTCTGTTCGGACTAAACCAGCCGCATGGACCAGTGATCGCGTTGATCCTGTGTGCCCCCCTGGTGCCGCTGATCGACCGCTATGCAAACGGCAGGCGATACGTCTGGCGCGCCGCAGGCTCGCTGTCCAGGGACTCGTCAGCGGCAAAACTCAAACAAGGAACATCCGTATGAAAATGTTGATCGCGGCGTCTGCCGCGTTGCTCACCTTTACCTTCGCGGGCGCTGTGCAGGCCTTTTGCGGCTTCTACGTCGCTCGTGCGGACGCCGACCTGTTCAACGAAGCGTCGCAGGTCGTACTGGTACGCGACGGCGATCGTACGGTCATTACGATGGCGAACGACTTCGAGGGCGACGTCGAGGACTTCGCGATGGTCATCCCGGTACCGACCTTCATCGAGCGCGGCCAGATCAACGTTGCCGAGCGCAGCGTGATCGAGCATCTCGATGCCTACACGGCGCCGCGGCTGGTCGAATATTTCGACCCCGACCCCTGCCAGCGTTTCGACTACGATGAGCTGCGCCGGCAGAACGGTCCGCCGTTTCCCCTGGCCGTTGCCGAGGACGCTGCCGCGAAAGCCCGCTCGCGCGGCGTTACGATCGAGGCAAGCTACGCCGTCGGCGAATACGACATCCTCATATTGTCGGCGGAACAAAGCGACGGACTCGTTGCGTGGCTCAGGGAAAACGGCTACCGGATACCCGACGGCGCGGACAAAGTGGTGGCCAGCTACCTGAAGCGGAACATGCGCTTTTTTGTCGCCAAAGTGAATCTCGAAGCGCAGGCGAAGAGCGGCTACTCGTATCTGCGGCCCATACAGGTCGCCTACGAAAGCAAGAAGTTCATGCTGCCGATACGGCTCGGCACGCTGAATGCCAAGGGCCAGCAGGAACTCTATGTATATGCGCTGACCCGCAGCGGGCGCGTCGAAACGACCAACTACCGAACGGTAAAGCTACCGAGCAACCTGGACGTGCCGGTATTCGTCAAAGACGAGTTCGGCGACTTTTACCGCAGCATGTTCGAACGCCAGACCGCCGCCAACGGTAACCGCGCCGTGTTTCTGGAATATGCCTGGGACATGGCCTGGTGCGACCCGTGCGCAGCCGATCCCCTGAGTGCCGATGAGCTCAGAAAGCTCGGCGTTTTCTGGGTCGGCGCCGACAACCGGAATGTTCGGCCCGCGCAGGCGCAGGACGTGTTCGTAACCCGTCTGCATGTGCGCTACGACCAGCGGCACTTCCCGGAAGATCTGATCTTTCAGGAGACGGGGGACCGGCAAAACTTCCAGGGCCGCTACGTCGTCCGGCATCCGTTTGCCGGCAAGGCGAGCTGCGATATCGGCGATTACGAGCAGGCGCTGCGCGAACGGCAGAGTCGCGAGGCCGAGCAGCTTGCCAATTTGACCGGTTGGGCGATCGACGATATCCGCGCGAAGATCGATTTCGCGGGCGGCGAACCGCCCGCAGCAGAGGAACCCTGGTGGAAACGGCTCTGGAACTAGTGGAGCTGGTTCGCAGCTTATTCCCGGCAGGCCATCGGCAGGTGCCTGTCCTCGATGTCTTCGCTGCCGCACAGCCAGCTGTAAGCCGGTAGCGCGTCGTTGTCGAGGCCGACGAGCAATGCCCGTCCTTGCAGCATGATGTGCGCATCGTCGCCGTAATTGACGATAATCAGCGAACCGTCGACGGTCACTGACGACACGTACTTACCGCGCAAATCGTTGGCGGCGGGCAAACCCGCTGCTGCGTTATCGGGCGGGAAATCGCCGCTCGCTTCGTAATAACGAACGATGGCGTTCTTCGGCTCACTGGCAAGGGCAAAACCCTCGGCAGCCTGAGCTCGTACTACATAGTCTTGGTACGCCGGGAAACCGATTGCCGCGAAGATTATGAACAGGAAGAACGCAAGGAACAGCAACGGGGCCCACAACGCAGTACCGCCGGCAGAAGCTATCTTGAGCTGGCGGGTTTCTGCATCAAGATCCTTGGCGTGAATCGCAGCAAGCTTCGATTCAGCGTAACCAAGGTAGATCTTGTTGGCGTAAATCGGAATGACGACCAGGCTCACGACAAGCAGAACCAACGACACCAGAAGATCGGCAAGCTCCGGACCTATCGCTAACGCCAGCAGCGCCGTAGCACCGGGCGCTCCGAGAAACAGGATCGCGAAGTACGCCGCCGCGTAAGCCCACATCTTGCGATAGAGCAGCCAGTACAAGGTGATAAAAAACGCGGGCCAATGCCATGAAACGGTATTGCCTGCGCTTATCCGGCGCGAGCGCTCGAGGTAGTACTCGGTGTTTTTTGGGCCGACAAACGCCGCCAGATCCTGCTCTTCTTCGCTACCGGCGGGCTTTGGTGCGACGTTCGAATCCGGTGACTGATACGGTGATTCGGACATTTTCGGCTCCCCCTAAAAAGTCGTGCCGGACAAACGGCCCAGCAATCAGCTTTCGGTCTCGCGATACAGTTCAATGAGTTCGGCTTCACGCGCAGGCTCGAGCCCGGCACGAATCGTGGCCGTACGCTCCTCCGGCAGAGTCTCCCACCAGCGCAGCAGACCGCGAATCGTTTCGCGGACGGGGCGATTGTGCAGACCGGCCGCGCGGGCTCGAGCACCGCTGACGCTCGAGATGTTCGCGTATTCTCCGCTCTTGGGATGCCATACCGGCAGCGATGCGAACAACTCGTTCTCTTCGATGAAAACCTCGTCCACCCAGACCGGATCGAGTTCGACGCCGGTCAGCGCCAGGCTGTCCTCCAGCAGCTGGCCGAAGTTGTAGCTACCCCTCGGCGTCACCGTGTTGTAGATACCCGCTGTCCTGCGCTCCACGCAGTCGATCGTAAAATTGGCGAGATCGCGGACGTCGATAATCTGCGTCGTATGCGAGGTGCTGCCGGGCCAGAGCATGCTGCCGCCCTGACTGGCACGCAGCGGCCAGTAGCTAAAGCGGTCCGTGTGATCTCCGGGCCCGCAAATGTAGGTCGGCCGCAGCACGGTAAGACGATCGTCTCCCATTGCACTGGCGGCGCGCTTTTCGCACAGCGCTTTCAGCGGACCGTAAGTCTCGCCGGTGACCTCTTCGATCGACTCGTCGTCGATCGTGCCCAGCGGAGAGTCCTCGTCCAGCGGCTGCTCGAAGCTCGCGTACACCGAAATCGTCGAGATAAACAGATAGTGATCCACTGCGTCCGCCAGCAGCTCCGCCGAATTCTGCACGTGTCGCGGCACGTAGCCCGAATTGTCGATGACGGCGTCCCAGCGCCTGCCCTCGAGACCGGCCAGGTCCTCGCCGCGATCGCCCTTGATGGTTTCGAGGTCCGGAAACAGCGTGTTGTTGGTTCGGCCGCGATTGAACAAGGTTACCGAGTGGCCGCGGCGCAAGGCTTCCCGCACCATGTGCGGACCGATAAAACCGGTACCGCCCAGCACCAGCAGATTCAGCGATCCTGGTTTCGCCTCGGCATGGCCGTCGGCAAGTGCGGACGACGTCAACACACCGCCGGCCGCAGCGGCACCGCCGAGCACGGAGGCCTTGATAAACTCACGTCGATTGCCTTTCACGGTAACCCCTCTTGTTGTGGCTGCGTTTGTTGTGCTTGTCGTTGCGGCGGGAGCTTGGCCTTGAAGCCGGTGCCAAGATCATCAGCCCGCGCAGTCCCGGTGTTCGAACTCCAGCGCGGTGCCGTGTTTCTTATACTGCTTCTGACGGTACCGCAGCGCTTACTTGTAGTGCCCAAGAATCTCGTTCAAACCCGCCGCGCCCGGGTGTAGCTTGTCGAGCTCGAGTTCGGACAGCGGGCGGTCCACATTCCCCATGAGATCGTGCATTTCGCTGCGCTCGTCATCAATGTAGAGCAAACCGGTAATGATTTCACCCTGATTGAAGCGCTCTCGCAGATACTTGAACGCGGCGGCGCGGCTGGTCGGATCGTAGTCGGCCTCGGTCTTCCGCAAGACGATCTTGCTGCCGTCGTGTAACTCGACCGGCATAGCCTCCCCCTCGTCGTACGCGGTACGAATCTCGGCCGCGGGCGGCACGTAGTCCATATCGATGACGTGATGGTAAAACTGCCGCGTGTGAGCGTAGCTCTTGGTGGAGCCTTCGTGATCGTTGAACGTGACGCAGGGGCTGATCACGTCCACGAGTGCAAACCCGCCGTGCTTCAAGGCGCCGATGATCAACGGCACGAGCTGCGCCTTGTCGCCCGAAAAGCCCCGGGCTATGTAGGTTGCGCCGAGACTAAGCGCCATACTTACGGGATCTATCGGCTCCTGCTGATTGGGCAATCCTTTCTTCGGCTTGCTGCCGATGTCCGCGGACGCCGAAAACTGTCCTTTGGTCAATCCGTATACGCCGTTGTTCTCGATGATGTAGCACATGTTCAGGTTGCGGCGAATCGCGTGCACGAACTGCCCCACACCAATCGACAGGGAATCACCGTCGCCCGATACACCGATATACGTCAGGTCGCGATTCGCGGTGTTGGCGCCGGTCGTAACCGACGGCATGCGGCCGTGGACCGAATTGAAACCATGCGACTGGCTCGCGAAATACGCGGGCGTTTTCGACGAACAGCCGATGCCGCTCATCTTGGCAAGCATGTGCGGCTCGATATCCAGTTCGAACACGGCCTGGATAATGGCGGCGGTTACCGAATCGTGCCCGCAGCCTGCGCACAAGGTCGATACCGTGCCTTCGTAATCGCGCGTCGTCAGTCCCAGCTTGTTGCGCTTGAGGCTGGGATGGGCAACTTTCGGCTTCGCTATGTAACTCACCGTACTCTCCCTGGGGGCCTGTCAGCAGACCGCGCTAGGCCGCGCGGCCCTTCGAGCGTTCCTTTTGCACCGCGTCGACAACAAAGCCGGCGTTGATCGGCATGCCGTTGTAGTGCAGCAGAGAAACCAGCCGCCGCGGGTCGCCCTCGGCATCCAGCATCAGCAGAGTGCGAAGCTGGGCGTCGCGGTTCTGCTCCACGACATACACCGTATCATGCTGCGCGAGAAACTCTTTCACGGATTCGCTAAACGGGAAAGCACGCACACGGCAGTAGTTGAGCCCGATATTCTCGGCCTGCAAACGCTCTAGAGCCTCTTTACAGGCCCCGTGACCGCTGCCGACGGTCAGTATCGCCGACTTGTTGAACTTCGAATACTCGATCTCCGGGCCGGGCACCAGCGCTCTCGCGGTTTCCCACTTGACCAGCAGACGATCGACAACGTCCTGATAGGCAGCCGAGTCTTCCGTATAAGCGCCGAGCTTCGTATGCCCGGAACCCCGGGTGAAATAGGCGCCCTTCGGATCGACGCCGGGCAGCGTTCGATACGGAATGCCGTCGCCATCGACATCGAGATAGCGATAAAACTTTTCGATGCTCTCCAGCGCCTCGGCGTCGAGCACCTTGCCGCGGTCGTGCACGTAGTTCTCGTCCCACTCGAGATCCGGAATCATCCAGTCGTTCATGCCGATGTCCAGATCCGAGAGCACCATGACCGGTGTCTGCAGCCGTTCGGCGAGATCGAAGGCCTGCTGCGCGGTGTAAAAGCACTCCGCCGGGTCCGCTGGAAACAGCAACACATGTTTGGTGTCGCCATGCGAGGCATAGGCACATGCGAGTATGTCGGACTGCTGCGTTCGCGTGGGCATACCGGTAGACGGGCCGGTGCGCTGGACATTGAAAATGACCGCCGGTATCTCGGCGTAGTAGGCGTAGCCGATGAATTCGCTCATGAGCGAGATGCCGGGCCCGCTGGTCGGCGTAAACGCCCGCGCACCGTTCCAGCTCGCACCCAGTACCATGCCGATGGCGGCAAGCTCGTCTTCCGCCTGGATGATCGCGTAAGTGCGCTTGCCCGTTTCCGGGTCCACCCGGAACTCCGTGCAAAAGCTGCGAAACGCATCCATCAAGGAGGTTGACGGCGTGATCGGATACCAGGCGCCAACCGTCGCCCCGGCGTACATACAGCCGAGTCCCGCGGCGGTATTGCCATCGATGACGATGTGGCCGTCAGTCGCGTCCATGGCCTCGACCTTGCTTGGCAGCGGACAGCTGAAATGCTCTTTTGTATAGTCGTATCCCAGCCGGATCGCCTCCACGTTCGAGGCAATCAGGTGCTGCTTGTCACCGAAGGTTTCCTCCAGGAGGCGCGTGATCACCTCGAGATCGATGTCCAGCAGGGCCGCCAGCGCGCCGACGTAGGCAATGTTCTTCATGAGTATGCGCGCGCGCACGCCGTCGAAGTGTTCGTTGCACATTTTCGACAGCGGAATCCCGAGGACGTTGATATCGTCCCGATTGAGCAATTCCGAGCGCGGCCAGGTCGAGTCGTACAGCAGCCAGCCGCCGGGAGTCACCTCGGCCATATCCCGGCTGTAGGTTTGCGCATTCATCGCCACCATGACGTCGACCCGGTTCGAGCGGGACTGATGGCCCTCGCCCGTTACCCGGATCTCATACCAGGTGGGCAAACCCTGAATGTTGGACGGAAAGTAGTTCTTGCCGACGACCGGCACGCCCATGCGGAAAATCGCCTTGCGCAGCAGGCCGTTGGCGCTCGCGGAACCCGTGCCGTTGACCGTGCCTATCTTGATGACTATGTCGTTGTTTGCTGCCACGCGGGCTCCTTCTCAGGCGGCAGTGGAACCGTGCTGATCTTTCGCGTCGTCGGCCTCGTCAGCCGCATAGGGCAGCAGCACCGTGGACTTCTGCATGTCCCAGGCGCCGGTGGGACAGCGTTCGGCGCACAGAGAGCAGTGCACACAAAGATCCTCGTCCTTGACCATGACCCGCCCGGTTTGCGGCAGATCCGCGGATACGTAGAGCGCCTGCTCCAGGTTTTCGGCGGGCGCCGACAGGCGCGTCCTTAGCTCATCCTCGTCGCCGTTATGGGTAATGGTCAGGCAATTGACGGGGCAGATATCGATACACGCATCGCACTCGATACAGAGTTTTGCCGTAAACACGGTCTGAATGTCGCAGTTCAGGCAGCGCTCGACTTCGGCGACGGTCTGCTCAACCGTAAAACCGAGTTCGACTTCGATATCGAGATTCTTGAAGCGCTCCCTTAGATCGACGTGCGGCATCAGCCGGCGCGCCGCCGGATCGTAGTCGTTGGAGTAACTCCATTCGTGCATGCCCATCTTTTGCGAGGTCAGATTCATGCCCGGCGGCAGGCGGTCGTGCAAATCGTCGCCCTGACAATATTTGTGTATCGATATCGCCGCTTCGTGGCCGTGAGCGACCGCCCAGATGATGTTCTTCGGTCCGAAGGCCGCATCGCCGCCGAAAAACACGCCCTCGCGCGAACACATCATGGTTTTTTCGTCGACTACGGGGCAATCCCAATCGTTGAACTCAATGCCGATGTCCCGTTCGATCCAGGGGAAGGCATTGTCCTGGCCGATCGCCAGAATTACGTCGTCGCACGGTATCGTCACTTCGTCTACCACCGTGCCGCGGTCGATTTTGCCGTCCTCGCCAATCCCGTATTGCATGATCTCGAAACGCATTCCCGTGAGCTTGCCGTTGTCGACGACAAACGCCTTCGGCGAGTGATTCACGATAATTTCGACGTTCTCTTCCTCGGCGTCCTCGAGCTCCCAGTCGGACGCCTTGAAATAGCCGCGCGGCTTGCGGGCCATGACCTTGACGTCCCTGGCGCCGAGCCGGAGCGAGGAGCGGCAGCAGTCCATTGCGGTATTGCCCACACCAATGATGAGTACGTTTTCTCCGATCGAGTCCACGTGCTCGAACGCGACGGACTCCAACCACTCGATACCGATATGAATGTTGTCCGAGTCGTAGCGCCCGGGGATGTCCAGGTTCTTGCCGCGCGGCGCACCCGTGCCGACGAATACGGCGTCGTACTCCGAAGCGTCGAGCAGTTTCCCCAGGCTTTCGATCGGATGGTTGAGCTTGAGATCGACGTCCATGTCGAGGATGTAGCCGATTTCTTCGTCGAGGACGTCCGGCGGCAGGCGGAAGCGAGGAATGTTCGTGCGCATTAGCCCGCCCGTTGTCTCGAGCGCTTCGAAGATGGTGATCTCGTAGCCGAGCGGCGCCAGATCGTTTGCGACGGTCAACGATGCCGAACCCGCGCCAATCAGTGCGAGCTTTTTGCCGTTCTTGGCTGTAGGCGCCTTGGGCAAGCGATGCGTTATGTCGTCACGATGGTCCGCGGCCACGCGCTTGAGCCGGCAAATCGCGACCGGCTTGTCCTCGACGCGGCGGCGGCGGCAGGCCGGTTCGCAGGGACGGTCGCAAACGCGCCCGAGTATGCCCGGGAATACGTTCGACTCGCGGTTCTCCATGTAGGCGTCGCTAAACCGCCCCTGGGCGATCAAACGGATATATTCGGGAACGTCGGTATGCGCCGGACAGGCCCACTGACAGTCGACTACTTTGTGAAAGTAGTCAGGATTGGTCGTGTCGGTTGGTTTCATCCACTCGAGGGATCAGCGCTGCGTGAAAAACGGCATGAGCCGATTAATGAAGTCCTGGTCCGTGATGCCGCTAGCATAGCTGGATCGGCCGGAAAGTAAACCGTTTTTACGACGCCTCCCGGGAGCTCAGCGCGCGCGCCTGCAGTGCAGCCGCTGACCCGCTACCGCGCCGCTTAGCGCACCGTCCTCGTAGACGAGCGTACCGTTCACAAAGGTCTTCGCAACGCTCGCACTGAAACGATGTCCCTCGAAGGGCGACCACTGACATTTCGCCAGCAAATTGTCCGTGCTCACGAGCTGCGGTTTATCGGGATCGATGAGCACCAGGTCAGCGAAATAGCCCTCCCGTACATAACCCCGATCGACGACGCCGAACAGGTCCGCGGACGCATGACAGGCCTTGTCGACCAGCAGTTCGAGGGTGATTTCGCCGCGCGCCGCGAGATCGAACAGGAGCGGGACCGCGTGCTGCACCAGCGGCAGACCCGCCGGCGCCAGAAAATACGAGTTGGCCTTTTCTTCCGCCGTGTGCGGCGCGTGGTCGGTCGCAATGACGTCGATGCGGCCGTCGTTCAGCGCCTCGAGTAGCGCGGCCCGGTCCGCGGGCCGTTTGATCGCCGGATTACACTTAATAAGCGTGCCGAGTTCGGCGTAGCGGGTTTCGTCAAACCACAGATGGTGCACGCAGACCTCTGCCGTAATGCGCTTGTCGTGCCGGGAGCCTGTCTCGAACAAGTCCATTTCGATTTCTGTCGTCAAATGCAATACGTGCAGCAGCGCGTCGTGCTTGCGTGCGAGTGTCGTCGCGAGCGTCGACGACTTGAGGCAGGCATCTGCGGAGCGGATCGAAGGATGCTCGCTCATGGGAACGTCGTCGCCGTACCTGGCCCGCGCGGCGCGCTCCGCCTCGCGGATCATTGGCGAGTCTTCGCAGTGGGTCAGAACGATGACCGGCGCGTGCTCGAACAATTTGTCGAGCGCCTCGGGGTCGTCAACCAGCATGTCGCCGGTCGACGCGCCCATGAACGCCTTGATGCCGCAGGCCTCGTCGAGTTCTAGCGCCCGGATCTCCTCGATGTTGCTGTTGGTCGCACCGAAATGAAAACCGTAGTTGGCGGTGCAGCGCCCCTCGGCGATCGCGTACTTGGCGCGCATGGCCTCACGCGTCGTCGTTTGCGGGCTCACGTTCGGCATATCCATGAAACTAGTGATGCCGCCGGCGACGGCCGCCGCCGACTCGGTGGCGAGATCGCCCTTGTAGGTAAGCCCGGGTTCGCGAAAATGCACCTGATCGTCGATCATCCCGGGCATCAGCACGGCGCCGTCCGCCTCTACGACCGCCGTCGAGTCGTCAGCCGCGATCCCGGCGGCGATCTTCTCGATGCGCTCGCCGACCACGAGAACGTCGCACTCGACCGTTCTTCCCTCGTTCACGAGCCTGGCATTCTTGATCAGCTGCTTATTCATCTGTTGTCCGACCTGTGCTGTGAGCCGGCATTATGGGATCGCCCGCTGGTCATGTCACTTACGCCCGGTTGTTCGGCGCGCACGCTTACACCTGAAACCCTTTTTGCCGTTTGCGGCGCGCTGTGCGATAACGGCGCCCCCTGCCGCCGCCGGGCCAACAGCCGCAGCCGACAAATATGAACCGCTTCGATTATCTTCACGGAATCGCCAACTCGTCAGTATATGACGTTGCGATTCGCTCGCCGCTCGAAAAAGCCGATGCTTTGAGTCGGCGCCTTCGAAACGAGGTCTGGCTCAAGCGCGAGGACCTGCAGCCGGTATTCTCTTTTAAGCTGCGCGGTGCATACAACAAGCTCGCCTCGATGCGGCCGGAGGAAATCGGCAAGGGCGTGATTTGCAGCTCCGCCGGCAATCATGCCCAGGGAGTCGCGCTTGCCGCGCGGCAACGGCGGGTCCGGGCGGTCATCGTGATGCCGCAGACCACACCGTCGATCAAGATCGACGCCGTGAAGACGCTGGGCGGCGAAGTCGTGCTGCACGGGGACGCGTACGACGACGCCTATGCTCGGGCCAGGCAGATCGCCGACGCCGAAGGCCTGGTTTTCATTCACCCGTTCGACGACCCTGAGGTCATTGCGGGCCAGGGCACGATCGGCCTGGAAATCCTCGAACAGACGGCAGAACTCGGCATTGACGATCTCGATTCGGTCTGGGTACCCGTCGGCGGCGGCGGGCTGATCGCGGGCATTGCCGCCTGGATCAAACAACAGCGGCCGTCGGTACGCATCGTGGGTGTCGAGCCGCTCGACTCAGCCGCGATGAGCGCCTCTCTGCAGGCGGGTAAGCCGGTGACGCTCGATCACGTCGGAATCTTTGCCGACGGCGTTGCGGTAAAACGCGTGGGCGATGAGACGTTCAGGCTTTGCCGGGAGTACGTCGACGATCTGATTCAGGTCGACACAGATCAGATTTGCGCTGCAATTCGTGACATTTTCGAGGATACGCGCTCTATCGTGGAGCCCGCAGGCGGCCTGGCCGTCGCCGGCCTCAAAAAGCATCTTGCCGCCAGCGGAATACGCGACCGGCGGTTCGTAACGCTGAACTGCGGTGCCAACGTGAACTTCGATCGCCTGCGGCACATTGCCGAACGGGCTGCGGTTGGCGATCAGGCCGAGATGCTGCTCGCCGCGGAGATCCCGGAACGGCCAGGCAGCTTCCGGAATTTCTGCGGCATCGTCGGCCGGCGTGGCATCACGGAATTCAACTATCGCTACGCGCCGTCCGGCAAGGCGCATATCTTCGTCGGCGTTCAGCTTCGGCACGGACGCGACGAGCGGCAGGAGTTGCTCGCCGCGCTGTCCGCGGCGGATTACCCGGTGCTCGACCTGAGCGATAACGAAATGGCCAAACTGCACGTACGGCACATGGTCGGCGGCCGGTCCCCGGGCATTGCCAACGAGCGCCTGTTCCGCTTCGAGTTTCCGGAACGTCCCGGGGCGCTGCTCGAGTTCCTCGACGCGGTCGGCAACGACTGGAACATCACGCTGTTCCACTATCGTAATCACGGCTCCGACTATGGCCGGATTCTCGCCGGCATCGACGTACCCGCAGCCGAACGCGGGCGTCTGGACCGGCATCTCGAAGCGTTGGGCTACGCGTATCGGGAGGAAAGCGACAATCCGGCTTACTCGATGTTTCTTGCCTGATTGACCCACCCGGGCTCAATCGCGAAACGAGGCATCCAGGCGGTCCAGCTTGCGCAGCAGGCCGGGCCAGACCAGCGCGCCGCCCAGCCCGCGGGTGACCTGTGCCGCCTGAGCCTCGATCCCCGCGACGATCGGTGCGGGCACCTCGATCAATTCCGAGTTGGCACCCTGCGCCATGAGCTGGATCTGACATGCCGTTTCCAGCAGGTACATCAGCAGAAACGCATCGGCAATGCTTTCTCCGACGGTCAGCAAACCGTGATTACGCAGCATGAGCGCCCGCCTGTCAGCGAGGTCCGCGACCAGCCGCGGTTTCTCGTCGTCTTCGAGCGCGACGCCCTCGTAGTCGTGATACGCAAGGGTGGCGTATGGAAACAGCGAGGTCTGCGATAGCGGCAGCAGCCCGTCCGCCAGCGCCGACACGGCCACCCCGGCTTTGGTGTGCGTGTGCAGCACGCAGGCGGCATCCGGGCGCGCCGCGTGTATTGCACTGTGAATAACGAAGCCCGCCGGATTAATGTCAAATGGCGACTCCATGACCTTGCCGCCGTCGAGGTCGATCTTGACCAGACCGCTGGCGGTCATTTCTTCGAACATCAAGCCATAAGCATTGATAAGGAAATGCTCTTCCGGACCGGGAACCCGCGCAGAGACGTGGGTGAAGACGAGATCGTCCCAGCCATACAGCGCCAGCAGCCGATAGCAGGCGGCAAGGTTGACCCGCAGCGCCCACTCCTCCGGGCTAACCTGGCTTTGAATCGATCTTTGCGCACTCATGACCACCACCCCTTCGCCGTTATCTGATCGCGTCAGTGTAGCCGACCCGTCGGTTGCAACTGAAACTCGGGGAGCAGAATAAGCAGCCCCCTTATTCCAATTTAATTGCAACGAATTCCGGCCACTACGCATCAAAAGGGCAAGTCACAGATTTACGGTACAACGCACGCTGCCCGCCAGCAGCACAATGCCAAAGCAGATCCAGAGGCGACGACTTACGCGAACCGGCAAAGCCCGAGTTCGCACCCCGAGTTAACGGAAACAAACTGAAAATCCCTTATGCTGTTTGTTTCGTTGCGATTGGCGGTGGCTTTTTGCCACCGCCTTTTTTTTGCCGCATGCGCCAAAAAGGTGCCGGGTTTATTTATCTTCTTTTTGACACAGAAAATTAATAAACCCGGCACCTTTTCAGAAAATAAATAAACCCGGCCCCTTTTGCTGGGCCCTTTTGCTTACCAGTGTCCGAGCGCCCTCGAGGCGGCGTCGATCCGTCGCGACGGTCGGTCCGGAAACCGGCTGTCGCGGGTTTCCGTGCTGCCGTGAAAAACCGGCTGCAGACTATCCATGAGCGAGTCCGACAGAAACCGGCTGCGTGCTCCGTAGACGTGTCTGTCGCCTGTGGGGTGCTGCTGCGTAACGTGAAACCTGAGCGGCGCGATCAGACTTAGCTGTTGCCGTGCCCGGGTCATCGCGACGTATAGCAAGCGCCGCTCTTCTTCGACGCGCTCCGGTTTGCCCGCCGCAAACTCGGAAGGAAAGTTTCCGTCCGTCACGTTGAGCACAAACACCGAATCCCATTCCTGACCTTTCGCCGAGTGAATCGTCGACAGAATCAGATAGTCTTCGTCGAGCCGCGCGCCGTCACCCTGATCGCCGCTCACCGACGGCGGATCGAGCGTGAGTTCCGTCAGAAACCGCTCCCGGGCCGGATAGCGTGTGGCGATCTGCTCGAGTTGCTCAAGGTCAGCCTCGCGCGTCTCGCTGCTCTCGTACAGGCGCTCGAGCTGCGGTCGATACCAGTCGCGCGCGGCGGTCAGCTGAACCTGCCATCCGGCTTCGGCACCGGCGGACCCGGCAAGACTCTGCAGCAGGCGGCAGAGGCCTGGCCAGCTTTCAGCGGCCGCCGCCGGCGGTTTGAATTCGTCGAGGGCATCGAAGCTGAAGCCGCTGTTCTCCTGCGCGAGAAAACAGCGCTTTGCCCAGCGCGGTCCCATTCCCGGCAGAAGCTTCAACACCCGGAAAGCCGCAATCTCGTTGCGCGGATTTTCCGCCCACTTGAGAATCGCCAGCAGGTCTTTGACGTGTGCCGCCTCCAGGAACTTCATGCCGCCGTATTTGACATACGGAATATTGCGGCGGACGAGCTCCAGTTCGAGGCGATCGCTGTGATGCGAATTGCGAAACAGGACTGCCTGCTGCTTGAGCTCAACCCCCGCTTCGCGGTTTTCGAGGATCGAGCCGACGACATACTGCGCCTCGCCTTCACCGTCCTCCACCGTCACATAACTCGGTTTTGCGCCTTGCCGGTCGCGGGCAAAGAGATTCTTCCGGTACTGCCGCTCGCTCTCCGCGATCAGCCGATTGGCCGACTCCAGAATCGCCTGGGTCGAACGATAGTTTTCTTCGAGCGAAATAACCTGCGCGCTCGGCATGAACTGATCGGGGAAACCCAGAATATTCTCGACGTCGGCCGCACGAAACGAGTAGATCGACTGCGCGTCGTCGCCCACTACGGTCAAACCGGAGCCGTCGGGCCGCAGCGCGCTGAGGATTCGCGCCTGCAGCCTGTTCGTGTCCTGGTACTCGTCCACGAGAATATGCTCGAACCCGGCGCTGATACTCCGGGCGAAATCCTCCTCGGCGACGAGATACTGCCAGTAGAGCAGCAGATCGTCGTAGTCCAGAAGCTGCCCCGCCTGCTTCCGCTGGACGTAGGCACGAAACAGCTCCTTGAGCTCCGCTTCCCAGTCTAGACACCATGGATACGCCTCGTCGAGCGTCGCCTTGAGCGTATCGCCCGTATTCACGCTGCGTGAATAAATCGCCAGACAAGTATCCTTGCGAGGGAAACGGCGGCGCTCAGCCGAAAACCCAAGCTCATGCCGCGCCACATCCATGACATCGGCCGCATCCCCTCGATCAAGCACCGAAAATGCCGGATCGAGCCCCAGGTTGCCGGCGAACTGCCGCAACAGGCGATTTCCTATCGCATGAAACGTGCCCGACCAGGGGAGCTTGACGCCCCCTGACCCGCGCTCGCGCCCTGCCTGCCGAACGATCCCCTCCACGCGCCGGGTCATTTCTTCGGCCGCGCGACGCGTGAACGTCAGCAACAAGATGCGGTCCGGCGCAACGCCGGCCATGATCAGGTGCGCGACGCGGTGCGCGAGCGTCATGGTCTTGCCGGTACCGGCACCCGCTATGACCAGCAGCGGACCGGCCTGAAGCCCGCCGTCCTCCTGCGCCTGCCCATAGGTCGCGGCGGCGCGCTGCGCCGGATTGAGCCGGTTCATGATGTCGTCCGGAGACTTGTCGCTGGCCGTTTGCAGCACCAGGCACCCCTAACTGTCTATTTATCCAGTACTGGACAAATCTACACGGTTTGCCGAAGAAAGTCGCTGGCGGCGGCGGCGAACGGCCCCGGCGCCTCGAAATGCAGCATGTGACCGCAGTCGGGCAGGGTTAGCTTGCTGACACGCGGAAAAGGCAGCTCGAAGTCGAAGCGGCCGTCGTGCGGATGCCCCGCCTGCCGGAAACTGCTGTTGGCCCCGGTCAGCATGAGTACGGGCGCGGTCACGGCACGCCAGCACGCCTCCGCTTCCGCGCGCCGGTACAGCACGGCGTTCGGCAGGCGATGGCGTGGATCGGCCTTGAGCGTAATCTGTCCGTCCTGCTCGCGCGCCCATTGCTCGGCGACAAACTGCGCATAAGCGCGTGACATGCGCGGATTGCGGCCGTGGATCTTGGCCGCGAGGCTGGCGTAGTCGCGATACACCGAAAAGGTCTCCTCCACCGCCAGGCGTTCGATCCAGCGACGATACCGCGCCGGCGCGCTGTCCGGATCGGAGTCCGCGAGCCCAAACCCCTCCGCGTTGACGAACGCACGTACCCGTTCCGGAAAAACCCCCGCGTACAGGCCTGCGACGTTCCCTCCCATGCTGTGGCCGAGAATGGCGACCGGCGCGTCCGGCGAGTAGATGTTCACGAGTACACTGAGATCGGCTACGTAGTCCGGATACCAGTAGGCGCCCGCGTTGCGCCCGGAATCGCCGAAACCGCGCCAATCGGGCGCGACGATGTGCCAGCTTTCGCTGAGCGCATCGACGAAAGACTGAAATGTCGCGCCCGAATCGCCCCAGCCGTGCAAACACAGCAACAACGGCGAGTCGGGCTCCCCCCACTCGTGCACGGCATAGTCGATATCGCGAACGACATGCCGGCGCGTACGACGCGGCTTGCGAACCTGATAGCGTTTTGTCTCCATGGCGCCGCATTGTGGACGTTTTCGAGCAGGAAATACGAGAGAGTGAACTTATGCGGACCTAATTGCGCGCCACTACACGCTTTTTAGTCGGCGGCTGGTTAGAATACCGCTCAAGGGAGCATTCATTGGCTAATCCACTGGCATGACCGGCGACATCGCACTTGTACTGGGCATTCTTGCGGTTTCGTTAGTTCTGTTCGTCAGTGAAGTCATCCGCATGGACGTGGTGGCGCTCATGGTGCTCGGCGTGCTGGCCATTACGGGGCTGGTGACAGCCGACGACGCCTTTGCCGGCTTCTCGAACAGCGCCGTTATCACGGTCTGGGCCATGTTCATTCTGAGCGAAGGCCTAACCCGCACCGGTATCGCGGACATCATTGGCCGACAGGTCATGCGCATCGCGGGGCGCCGCGAAATATCGATGATTGTCGTCATCATGATTACGGGCGCCGTGCTATCCGCCTTCATGAACAATATCGGCGTGGCGGCGCTCATGCTCCCCGTGGTCGTCGAGGTGGCGCGCCGCACCCGGATGCCGGCATCGCGGCTGCTCATGCCGCTGGCTTACTCCACCCTGCTCGGCGGGCTCATGACCCTGATCGGCACACCGCCCAATCTGCTGATCAGCGAATCCCTCGAGCGCGGCGGCTATGAGCCGTTCAAGCTGTTCGACTTCACCCCCCTCGGCGCCGGCGTGATGGTAGTGGGCGTGCTGTTCGTCGCGCTGTTCGGCCGCTTCCTGCTGCCGGTCAAAAAAGCCGAGCGGGATCGTAATCTCAGTCAGCGCAATCTGCGCACACGCTACAAGCTGCAGGAACGCACCTTCATGATGCGGGTGCCCTATAACTCTGTGCTCGTCGGCAAGACCCTGGCGGAGAGCCGTATTGGCCAGTCGACGGGCCTTATTATTCTTGCTCTCATGCGCGACGGCCGCAGTGAACCCCTGCCCGGCCGCCAGACCCTGCTGCGTGGCGGCGACGGAATCCTGGTGCAGGGCCGCGTCGACCAGTTCCGCGAGCTGCGCCGGTTAAGCGACCTCGTCATCGAGCGCGAAGCGCCCGTTCTGAAATCGATGGTGGCCGAGAAAGTCCGCTACGCCGAAGCGACGCTTACGGAGGGCAGCAACCTGGTTGGCGAACTGATCCGCGACGCAGGATTCCGCAGCCGCTTCGACGTCGCGGTGGTCGGCGTCCACCGCCGCGGCGGCTACCGTCTCACGAATCTCGCGTTTCTTCCGCTCAAGGCCGGCGATCGCATTCTGCTGCAGGGTGAGGTTGACGCGATAGACCAGCTCGAAAAATTCCAGGACTTCGACAGTACCGAAGTGTTCACGGCCGAGACGCTCAGCAAGCAGTATCCCTCGGACGAGCGGCTGTTTGTCGTGCGCCTGCCGAAAGACAGCGGTCTTGCCGACGTGACACTCGCGAAGAGCCGGCTCACGGACGCGTTCGACTTTCGCGTCGTATCTATCTTCCGCGACGGCCAGCTCAAGGTGATGCCGAGAGGCGACGAGGTGCTCGAGCCCGGCGACCTGCTGCTGATCGAAGGACAGCCGGGAGATCTCGACGTGCTGCGCGGTTTTCAGGAGCTGAAGATCGACGAACGCGTGCCGGCCAATCTCGGCGCGTTCGAATCCGAGCGACTCACGCTGCTCGACGCCACGCTCGATCCGCGCAGCCGTCTCGCCGGCAAGACCGTCGGCGAGCTGAATTTTCGGGAACGCTACGGCATCGAGCTCGCCGGCATTGAACGCGAAGGGGATTCCATACCCTTCGATCTTGCGCGCGAACGGCTGCAGGTGGGTGATGCTCTGCTGCTGCTCGGCCCGCGTGACCGGCTGCAGCTTCTCGCCACCGACTCCGATTTCCTGACGCTGACGCCGCTCGGCCAGGAACCGCCCGACACGCGCCGCGCGCCGTTGGCCGCAGCGATCATGTTCGGCGTGGTCTTAAGCGTAATGCTCGGCTACGCGCCAATTTCCGTCGCGGCGGTGGTAGGCGGCACGATCATGGTGCTCACCGGCTGCCTCAACATGGAACAGGCCTATCGTGCTATAGACTGGCGCGCCATCTTTCTGATCGCCGGAATGCTGCCGCTCGGCACGGCCATGCAGGACACGGGAGCGGCAACTTATCTCGCCGATCAGGTCATGCTGCTCCTCGGCGACGCGGGACCCTGGCCGGTCATCATGGGCCTGTACATCCTGACGGCCATGGCCACGATGATCATTCCAACCGCAGCTCTGGTGGTCCTCATGTCGCCTATCGTCCTGTCGGCCATGTCCGATATGGGCCTTGCACCGGAAACGGCCATGATGGCGGTCGCCATGGCCGCCTCCGCAAGTTTCACCAGTCCGATCTCGCACCCGGCAAACATTCTGGTCATGGGTCCCGGCGGCTACCGCTTTGTGGATTACCTCAAAGTCGGTGTGCCGCTCACCATTGTCGTGTTCATTACGGTGATGGTGCTGCTACCGATCTTCTGGCCGCTAACTCCGGTCTAGTGTCCCGTTTGCTTAATTCGTTGACTGCAGTCGGCAGCGGATTTTCGCGTCTGGCAAGGCCTGGCTAAGAGTAATAGCGAGCTATTGCGAGGAGCCGCAACGCCGCCAGGCGCGAAAAGACGCGGCGAATGAGTCAACGAATTAAGCAAACGGGACACTAGGGACCGGCTCGCTGTGCCAGGCGGCGTAGCTTGAGGTAATCTCGCGCGCTCAGGTTGTAGACGATGCCTCGAGGCACTGGTTCTGGACGCCGGTTCCGCGGGCACCCGATAAAAGAGTACAAGCAGCATGCCGGAGCAAACCGTTATTGTCGGCGCTGGCCACGGAGCCGGTCAGGCCGTCGCCACGCTAAAACAAAAAAAGTATCCGGGCCGGATCGTGCTGATCGGCGAGGAGCGCTGGCTGCCCTATCAGCGTCCACCGCTGTCGAAGAAGTTTCTGGCCGGAGAGCTGCCGGCCGAGCGCCTGTACGTCAAGCCCGAGAAGTTTTACGACGATCCCAAGATCGAAGTCCGTCTGAATACGCGGGTTACGGCCGTTGACGCCCGCAAGCGGCAGATTGCCACGGCAGCCGGCGATACGCTCGACTACAGCCAGCTCATCCTTGCGACCGGCTCGCGCGTGCGCAAGCTGCCGGTGGAAGGCGGCGACCTCCCGGGCGTCTACTACCTGCGCGGCATCGACGACGTAAACGGTATCCGCGCGAGCCTCGAACGCGCGTCCCGGACTGTAATCGTTGGCGCCGGCTACATTGGACTCGAAGTAGCGGCCGTCGCGCGGCAGCTCGGGCAGGAAGTCACCGTGCTCGAGATGGCGGAACGCGTCATGAGCCGCGTCGTGTCACCCGAACTCTCGGCTTTCTACGAATCGGAACACCGCAAAGCGGGTGTCCGTCTCCTGCTGAACGAAGGACTGACGCGCTTTGTTGGCAGCGAGGACGCCGTAACCGGCGTGGAAACCTCGAACGGCGAACTCCTGCCGGCCGATCTGGTGATCGTAGGCGTGGGCATCCTGCCGAATACGGAACTCGCCGAAGGCGCCGGGCTCGCCGTCGATGACGGTATCGTGGTTGACGAGCATTGCCGCAGCAGCGATCCCCGGATCTATGCCATTGGCGACTGCAGCTCGCATCCGAGCAAGGTATACGGACGCCGGCTGCGGCTCGAATCCGTGCAGAACGCCCTCGAACAGGCCAGAACCGCGGCCGTCAACATTTGCGGCGGCGACGAGCGTTACGACCAGGTGCCCTGGTTCTGGTCCGACCAGTATGACCTCAAACTGCAGATTGCCGGACTATCCCTGGGCTACGACGCGACTGTCGTACGGGGAAACCCGGCGGACCGCAGCTTTAGCTGCGCTTATCTCGAGGCTGGCAGGCTGATCGCCCTGGATGCCGTCAACGCGCCGAAAGACTTCATGCAGGCCAAAGCCCTGATCGCGGCGGGCGCCCGGCCGGATCCGGAGCGGCTCGCCGACAGCCGTATTACGCTAAGAGAACTCGCGGAGACCTGACTGGTTTTCGCCAGCTGAGTGAATTCAGGGTGTTTCAGTCGCGGCGACCGGGGCCGAGGCGTCAGCGGGCGAGGCTGTGTCCGCGAGATCCGTCGCGGGCTCTCCGGGCACCGGCTCTCCGGGTACCTCTATGGTGAGCTGTCCTTCCGCTGCGACTGGCCCGCTCTCGGTCGAGTATGCGCGCGCCGTCAGGGTTTCTATTGCGGCTGACCTGAGGTCCGCAAACTCGCCGCTGCCGCCTGCCACTACGCCCGTGCCCAGCGAGCCGGGTCCGGAAGTCAGATTGCCACGCCACTGACCTTTCCAGGAGTCGCTCGAACTCCAGTGGGCGGGGAGGACAATGTCGCGAAAGTACTCGAACCGATTCTCCTGTTGCCCCACGACGAAGCTGCCGCGCTCAGGCATATAGACGTACCACAGGCTGTCCACCATCACCTGCCCGCTCAGAAGCTTCGTGCTTTCCGACCATGAGGCGAACTTGATGCCCAGACCGGCGGGCTCGTTGCGTGCGTCGGAAAGCAGCGTAACCGTCAGGTCCGTCTGTCGAACGGCCGGCTCCCAGAGCTGCTGTACGCGCGCCGGCTGCGGTTTCACGCTGGATTCTCCGTCGTTGGTATGCACGAGGGCATCCTCGGCAACGCCGGAGTAGTTGAGTACGATCAGGTCGTTGTCGGAGGCTTCGACCGGTGAAAGCGCAGGCGCGGCAGCCAGCGGGTTGAATACGACGATTGCGATCGCCAGCAACCCGCCCGTCAGGATACCCAGCAGCAATGCAAGTAAATACTTCATTCGTCAGGCCTCGCCTCGTTTGAGCTTTGCTCGTTTGGCCTGTCCTCGGCGACGAACAAAACCTCGAGTTCGATCTGCCCTTGCCCGGCCGCTCCCGTTTCGTCGCCGCCCTCGCGTTGCCGGGCCGGCACCCACCGCTCCGTCATCGTGCCGTTGAGCGACAGGAATTCGCGTGTTCCATGACGCAGGTCGCCGCTGCGGTAACCGCCCTCGAGGGCTTCCGGCCGCATCGTGACGTAGGCGGAACCGCGTGCGGGAACGTGCAGCACCCACTCGATCAGGACGCCCCCGTCCGCTCTGCTTGCGGCCACCCTGCTGGCAACTCCCACTACGGCATCGCGCGCATTCCGCAGCTTGAAGACTTCGGCGTTGAGATCGTCGAACAGGACGTCGTCCGGCCACTCGAGGCCCGGCGGCACCGCGGCCGCGTCTCCCGCCGCACCCAGAAGTATGCGATCCATCGGTACGCTGATGCGGAAGATCTCCGCGTTGCCGCCGTTGGTCCGCACGGAGATTATCGACGCTTCGCGATGTTGATTGACGACCGGCACCGTGTACAGGACGCCGCCTACGATAGCGATTCCGAGCAACAGGCCTGCTATGAAAGTCTTGAACACGTTAAACCGGGGCATTGACAGAATTGCGGTCAAGTTTAGTTAAATTGCCGGTCCCGGCACACCGGCGTCATGCGGTTTTGTGACGAGGCGCACACATACCGGCGCGGCTGGCGAAGCGAAACCTCCGCCGAACCCGGGACAGCCAATAAATTCAACAACTTAGCGATCCGTAGCGGGGCGCTGCGGAGAAACTCGTCAGGTCATGCGCTCACTGAAGTAACGCTCCAGGTATTCGTCGAGGGAGATGGCGTCTTCCTCCTCGATGCTGCGCTGCCGCTCGATGGATTCGCGCGCCTCTTTCTCGAAGGCCGCCAGCCGCGCAGCGGGCAGCGGCCGAAGCGCTGCGAAATAGTCCCGGTGGCGGCCGGCGAGATCCAGCACCCATTCGGCGTACGCCTGCCGGCGGTCCCCCAACACCTCGAGCAGGCGCGCAGACGGGGTTTTCCCGGGCGCGTCGATCATCCCACGCATTGTCAGAACGGCGGCGGCATAGTCGCCGCGGTCGCCGCTGCTGTCGAGCAGCGCGGCGACCTTTTCGACATGATCGAGAATCTCGCGGGCCCAGCCGGCGAGCGTTGTCGGCCCGCTCGAGCGCTCGAGTCGCAATCCGGGCTCGCGGCCTTTCTTCGCCGTCAGTATCTGGTTGCTCGCCGCGCGCTGGAGGTCGGCGTCGTCGAGCGGCGGGCTGTCCTCGAGCAGGCAGTAGATCAGAAACGCTTCCATGAAGCGCATCGTTGTCTGATTGATGCCCGCAGGGTCGAACACATTGAGATCGAGCGAACGGATTTCCACGTATTCGATGCCGCCGCGCTTGAGCGCCGCCGTCGGCCGCTCTCCCGACCGCGCGACACGCTTGGGCCTGACCGAGCTGTAGTACTCGTTCTCGATTTGCAGCTTGTTCGCATTCAGCTGGCGGTATACGCCGTCGATCTTTACGCCGATACGTTCGTAGTCGGGCTCGGGCGTTCGAATGGCGGCGCCAAGCCCATCGATGTATTCAGCGAGGCTGTTCAGCGAAATATGAATGCCGGCCTGGGTCTTGTTGCTGTAGCCGAGATCGCTCATCCGCAGCGACGTACCGTAAGGCTCGTACAGGGTGTCGTCGTTCAGCGTCGGCATGCTCAGGCCGCGCGATCCGGCGAACGAACGGCACAACGCCGGCGACGCGCCGCACAGATACAGCACCAGCCAGCCGAAACGCCGGAAGTTTCTCACCAGACCGAGATAGTGATCCGAACGGAATTCGTCCTCGCTGCGCGGATCCTCGAGCAGCTCTCTGTACACCGGCCAGAAGGACTCGGGCAGCGAATAGTTGAAGTGCACACCGGCGATCGTTTGCATGAGCCGCCCATAGCGGTAGCCGAGCCCCCGGCGGTAGATGGTCTTCATGCGTCCGACGTTGGAATCGCCGTATTGCGCAAGCGGAATTTCATCGTCTTGCGGCACACGGCACGGCATACTTGCCGGCCACAGCAACTCGGCACCAAGCTGCGCATGGGTAAACTGGTGGATATCGCAAATCGCCTGCTGCGTCTCCCAGCTGTGCGCGTACGCAGGCGTGACAAATTCCAGCAGAGCCTCGGAAAAGTCAGTGGTGATGTAACGGTTGGTTAGCGCCGAACCCAGCGCTTCCGGATGCGGCGACGGCGCGAGCAGACCATCCCGGGTAACCCGGAGCGACTCCTTCTCGACGCCTTTGCGGCCGCCGGCCAGCACCCGCCGGTCGGCGGATTCGATCAGTGCGTAACGCGTTGCGAAATCTGTACTCAAAAAGCTTTCCACGGGCTCGTGCCCCGGCCGATGACCGATTTTGTCCACCTTAGCTGGCGCCGGGGCCCGCGCGGCTGCTGGCCTTTTTACCACAAGCACGCGACGCCGGCGGGAAAAAAATCAACCACTTGCGCGCAAACCCAGCCGCTTTGCCGCATTTTGCACCTTGTCAGGATAGGTTCAGTTTATGCTAGGCATCATTATCGCTGGCGCCCGCAGACTCGGGGCGACAACTGAAGAGGACACGCCTTGCACGTCACCAAGCTGCTGCTGCTGCTGACCGGACTCCTGCTCATGCAGGACGCGCACGCTTTGCGCTGCGGCAACAAGCTAGTGCGCGACGGTATGCACGAAGCGGAGGTCCTGGCAATCTGCGGAGAGCCCACCCTGCGGCGCGATATCGGCCATGCGCTACGAGGCGGAGGCATCCGTCAGGGACATGCCGGATATCGGTATCGCCTTCCCGGGCGCTTCCTGAGCGAGGTGATCGTTACCGAATACGTCTACAATTTCGGGCCGCGGAGGCTCATGCGCCGACTCGTCTTCGAAGGCGGCCTGCTCGTCAAAATCGAACGCATTGGCTACGGCTACATCGAGAAGTAGAACAGGCGGGGCCTGCCGGCGCTATGCGCCGCACCCCCGTTACAGCCCCTGTACTCCCCGGACCCTGCTCAAAATGCCGACCAGCCCGCTGCCATTCGACCTCAAAGCGGTTACCATCCGGCGTATCTTCCCGCTTTCCCCGAAGGACCGTTCCGCATGACCGACAATCGTCTGCGCCGAATTCGCGACCGCGCAAGCGGAGCCGTAACCCTCATCAACCAGGGCTGCAAAGTCACGGGCCTGATTACCGGGACCGGCGACTACCGCATAAACGGCGCCGTTGAGGGGGACTGCGACCTTGAGGGCACGGTCACGATACACGACGACGGCGTCTGGGCAGGGACCGTCAAGGCGCAACACGTCATCGTGGCGGGCCACGTGGATGGGGACATTCTGGCCTCCGGGCACGTCGAGATATCCGGCACGGCCAGGATAACCGGAACGGTCACGGGCGAGGCGATCGCCGTGGCCGAAGGCGCCGTGGTTGAGGGCATCATGCGGACCACCAGCCCCGCCGAACCGCAGTCTTTTACCGAGAAACGTGCCGACTAGCGCCGGGCCGCGGCAACGCCACTATGTCAAAAGCAGGTCGTATCCGACCACCCGATGCTACACTTATGCCGTCGGCAGACTCACGCCGGGCCCCGGGGGACCACACAGCCCTCTGACCTGAGCCTGAAACCCGCATAACTAATAATTTACAAGGCGGCCGCCGGCTGAAAACATCGACGCCGGCGGGACAGGACGACAAAAATTATGAGTAGCACGAGGCTACCTAGATTCCTGCTTTTTGCGGCAACCGTCGCCGTCGCCGTAACGGTCGTGATGCTATCGCTGTTTTTTCTCCAGTACCGCTGGCTCGCCGACGAGATTACGAGTACGAGTTCGGCCGAACACAATGCCTTCCTCGCGGAGAGCTTCGAACGCCGCGCGCGCTCGCAGATGCACAGCCTCGCGGATGAGGTTGCGGCCGTCGCCGACGGCGGGGACTCGGCGCTGCTGAACAATCTGCTGCGTGAGCTTCTCGACGACAATCCCGCGGTGAACGGCGTTCGCCTGAACATGAACGACGGACTTGCAGCAGTTGCGGGCTCGCTGCCGGAGGAGCGGCTCGAAAACAGCACCCGCTGGCTACCCGATCAGCTCCTGATCCGATATCCCGTCGGTGAGCGCAAGAACCCGGTGGGCTTTCTCACGGGCTCTTTCTCGCTCGACGAGTTGCGCTACGAATCGTCGCTGTTTGCCGAGCGCATCGCCGAAGAGGAATCACGCAGCCGGCGCGCCAGTTTCGCGTGGGTGATCGGCACAACCCTGCTTGTGCTCACCCTTTGCGGCTTGATCATTCTCTTGTTCGCCCGCCGAACCAGCCTGCGCATACAGCAACTGAAGGAACAGGCGGTGAAACTCCGCGATTCGGATTTCGGCGAGCCGCTTCCCGAATCGCGGAGCGACGATCTCGGTGATCTGGCCGCGGTGTTCAACGAGATGCGCGATCGCCTCAAGGCGACGACCATGTCGCGCGATTACGTCGATTCCGTACTCGCGAGCATGAACGACGCCATCGTCGTCACCTCCAACGACGGAACGATAAAGCGGATCAACAAGGCCGCCACGCACCTGCTCGGTTACGAACAGGACGAGCTGATCGACACGTCGATTGACTACATCGTCGATACTGGCAAATGCGAATCGCTGATTGACGCGCCGCCGTCGGGGATACCGCGCGACGCCTACTTCGAGAGCAAATACGCCGAGTCGATTCCCGTGTCGTATACCTGCTCGATACTCGGAGGCAAGGAGGCGGAGTCGGGGGACCGCATTTACGCGGCTCAGAACACGACCGAGCGCCGGCGGGCCGAAAAGCGCATACGCTATCTTGCCCGCATCGATGCGCTGACGAAGATTCCCAATCGCATGCAGTTCCAGCATCTTCTTCAGCGCGCGATCGCGCGGGCGAGACGCAGCAGCCGGTCTCTGTGTCTGTTTTACGTCGACATCGATCACTTCAAGGAGATCAACGACACTTTCGGGCATCTGGCCGGAGACACCACGCTCGAAACCGTCGCCGAGAGGCTGCGCGCCGCGGTCCCGCAGAAATCGGTCATCGGGCGGCTTGCCGGCGACGAGTTTGCCGTGATTCTCGACGGCCTCACGCCTGACGGCCCGGGCCGCAAGAAAACCGAAGCCCTCGCGACCGCGCTGCTCGAGAAACTCGCCGACCCGTTTTTCGTGCAGGGACACGAAGTATTCATGACGGCCAGCATGGGCATCGCCTACTACCCGTCGGACGCACCAAACGTCATTGACCTGATTCGCAACGCCGACGCTGCGCTGTATCACGCCAAGAAATCCGGCGGCAATCAGTACGCACACTATGTCCCCGCGATGAACGAAGCGGCCGTCGAACGCCTAATGACAAAAAGCAAGCTCAAACGGGCGTTCGAGCGCGACGAGCTGCTTGTGCATTACCAGCCGAAGTACAACCTGGAAACCGGCGAAGTCTTCGGGGCCGAAGCGCTCGTTCGCTGGGAGCTGCCGGAGCGCGGGCTGATCCTGCCGTCCGACTTCATCCCGATTGCCGAAGAAACCAACCTCATTATCGAGATTGGCGAATGGGTACTCGATAAGGTCTGCGAAGACTTCCGCTTTTGGCAACGGTCCGTTTCCTCCCCGGGCCGCGTCTCGGTAAACCTTTCGCTCAAGCAGCTGCGGCAGGCAAACTTCATACGCAGAATCAGCTCGATCTTTCGCGGCTACGAGGTGTCCCCCACGTCGCTGGAACTCGAAATCACCGAGACTACGCTCATGGAGGACCCGGAGCGGACAATCCGGATTCTCGACCAGCTCTACGCACTTGGTCTGCATCTCGCGATCGACGACTTCGGCACGGGCTACTCCTCGCTAAGCGCGCTGCAGCAGTTCCCGATCAGCACGCTCAAGATCGACAAGAGTTTCGTCAGGCATGCCGCAACCAACGCCGACGACGCGACTATCGTCGGCACCATCGTGCAGATGGGACAGAACCTCAACATGGACGTGGTCGCGGAAGGCGTTGAGAGCGAAGAACAGCTCAATTTCCTGCAGCAGCTCGGCTGCACCTACGCTCAGGGGCTATTGTTCGGCGATCCAATGAGCTCGGACAGTTACCTTGACCTGCTGCTGGCGCAAGCGGACGGTACGGACGAATACCGGGCACTGTTCGTCAGCTGAAAGCCGCCAAGCGGGCAGAAGCGGTTTCAAGCTAATTTTTCAAGAGAATCAGTATCTTAAGGGCTTCCAGCAGCTTAGCCGGCGGCCTTTCGCTTCACTCGTTTCGAGCATCATGCTTAAATAAGTGATCCTTCATTAACCGTTGGCGCGTATCAGTAGCGCCGACCAGGCGAATAGACTCAATCCAATGAAAAAGACCGTTAATAGCCTTCTCGTATCCGGCCTGCTGCTGGCGGCCGCTCCTTCCATGGCGTGCGACTATCCGGCAAGACCGGACATTCCGGACGGCAGCACGGCCAGCCTGGAGGAAATGCAATCGGCCTCGAAGTCCGTGAAAGACTATCTCGGGCAGGTCGATGAGTATCTGACTTGCATTGAAGAGGAAGAAAAGGACGCCGTCGCGGCAATGGACGAAGCACCCGATGACGCGGAACTCAAGCGCCGTAGCGAGATGCTGGACAAGCGTTTCGACGCAGCGAACGAAGAGAAAGAACTGGTCGGGGAACTGTTCAACCAGCAGGTACGCGCCTACAAGGACAAGGCACGCGCCGCGCGTAACTAGTGTCCTGCCCTGGAAACATGCCGCCTGATTAGCGGCGTCTTTTCGCGAACGCCGCTTTACCAGCGATAGCGGTCGAAGTTCTCCGGGTTGGCCCAATGGCGTGAGTTGTTCCACTCACGCGGCTTATCCGCAAGCGCTGCGTCCCAAACGTAAACAAGCCCGTCTTTCGGCGGGCTTTTTGCCGCTTCGAAGCCGAGCGCAAGCATGTCGCCCGAGGCGGCCTTGCCGCCAGCTGCAACGTGCAGCACTATTTGCTGCACGTGCACATCGCGCAGCCGCGCAAGCAGCGCGACAGCCAGATCGTCGGTTTCCGACACGCAAACCAGAGCGACATCCGCCCGCAGGTTCGCCGGCAGGCTGTCCACATCGGGCAGCGGGGAGCGACATTCGAATAGCGGCTCGCGGCCGCTGTCATTGGCAATGTCCCCCAGCACGAGCAGGCGTTCTGCCGATCCTTGCAGTGAGGACAGCAAATCCCTGGCGCTGGGGCACTTGGCAACCATCTCAAAGGCGATCGATTTCGTGTTTGAGGTCGAACTTGTTTTCGGTAACGATCCTCTCGAGCACACGCACGCGCGCTTCGATGGCCTCGAGCTGAGCGATCGTTTCGTCCGCGTCCTGATTGGACGCTGCTTCGCGGCGCTCCTTTCTGTCGTTCAGCCACTGGGCAGCGAGGCCCGTAATGCAAGCGATCAGAACGATAAAAACTATTCCAGTCGAACTCATCGGTTTCCCCTAGGTCCTGTTGCCACTATCCGAGTGCTGCCTGCCGGGCCTGGTTTCTTGCCCGGCAAGGCGAAAGGAGTGCTGTGTACCCTGTACCATTAGCGCTCCAGGTCCTTGAACTCCTGATCCAGCGAGTAGCGGGACGAAGTGACGTACTTCTCCAGCTTCGCAAGCCGCCGGTCCAGGGCCAGAAAGCGCCGGCGCACATCGCTCATGGTTTGCCCTGGCGACGAGCGCATGGCCTTGTGGAAAGACTCGTCGGCCCCGGCCGCCGGTTTCGGCGAAGGCGCCGCGGGGACGAGCACCACAGTTGCCAGGTACCCGATCACCGCAAACGGCGGCGCCATGAACAAAGCAATCACCGCGAGCAGTCGCGTGACTTTCAAATTGAAGCCGAAATAGTCGGCCAGCCCGCCGCACACGCCGCCGAGGACCCGGCGATCCTCGCTGCGGTAAAAGCGCCGCGCTTCTGCTGCGTCGTAGTTCCTCATGAGCGCCTCCAGCGGTCTCCGCGGCGGCACCAGAACTCGTGTTCCGAAGCCCGCCCCGAATAGATCAACGGCTTTTCGCGGATGAGCACCGCGGCAAGAATATAAACCAAAGCGGTTACCCAGAAGAACAGCAGCAGACAGACGGCTGCAATCGCCCGCACCGCGCCGACCCTAAGGTTAAGGCGATCCGCCAATCCGGCGCATACGCCGAAGATCCAGCCGTTCTCACGATCCCGGTAGAAACCGCGAAAGCGGCCATGATCGCTGTTCCACATACGTTCGGTCATTTCTCCCTCCAGGTCGGACGATCGTCATCGAGTATGCGCTCGAGCGTATCGATACGGTCCTCCATTCGTTGCGACAAGCCCCAAAGCTCCTCGAGCAGCTTCTCGTCGTCGCTCGAGATTTCGCGCGACTGTTTCCAGCGAGTGACAAAGTGCAAGACGATAATAAGCGGCGCGATGACCGTCAGGAACAGGATTAGTGCAAGGTCGCTGATCACGAGCCCTCCGTACGATTAGCATTCTCTTTACTGGCCGCAACGCGCCGCTTGAGGTCGTCGAGTTCCTCTTTTACGGAGTCCTCGGCTTCCAGACTCGCGAACGCGTGGTTCAGGTCTTTAGGCAGGCCCATATCGTACGCCTCGATTCGACCTTCGACATCGTCTATGCGACGGGTATAGGCCTCAAACCTGAGCATGGCATCGTCGATCTTGTTTTCGTGGATGCGCTTGCGGGCGGCCAATCGGCTGTTGGCCGTCTTGTGCCGGGCGAGCAGCGATTTCTGTCGCGTTTTGGCGTCGTTGAGTTTGCCCTCGAGCCTCGCGATGTCGTCGTTGAGTTTGGTCAGGCCTTCGTCGATCGCCAGGTAATCGGCTCGCACGAGTTCGACGGCGGCGGAGACACGCGATTTCTCGATCAGCGCTGCCTTGGCCAGATCCTCACGATCCTTACGTAAGGCGAGCTCCGCCTTGTTGTCCCAGTCGCTCAGTTCGCGTTCGAGCGATTCGAGCTTCCGGTTCAGATCCTTCTTGTCCGCGATTGACCGTGCCGCGGCGGAGCGAACCTCCACCAGCGTATCCTCCATCTCCTGAATCATCAGGCGGACGATTTTTTCGGGATCCTCTGCCTTGTCAAGAATGGCGTTGATGTTCGAGTTCACGATGTCAGAGAATCTCGTGAATATGCCCATGGCGGTGTCCTCATTAGTGATAGGTTTCACGAATAGTAATTGCAGCTTCCATGCCAGATCCTCAGTTTTTACCTAACTAATTGATAAATAAGACTTAATGGAGAGACCTCGGCGCCTATCCTGAACCAAAAGAATGGTGAATATTGCTAACTTATGGTCTAATTAGCTAAGTATTAGTGGAATTGGCCAATGGCAAGCAATCACGAGAGTGCCACCATCATTGGGGAAGCGCCGGCGTTTCTGGAAATGCTGGAACACGTCTCCCGGGCAGCTCCGCTGTCGAAGCCCGTTCTGGTGGTGGGCGAACGCGGCACGGGCAAAGAATTGATTGCGTCGCGGCTGCACTTCCTGTCAACCCGCTGGGAAAGCCGCGTCGTCAAGGTGAACTGCGCGGCGCTGACCGAATCGATCCTCGAGTCGGAGCTGTTCGGGCACGAGGCGGGCGCCTTCACGGGCGCCGTGCGCGTACACACAGGCCACTTCGAACGGGCCGACGGCGGCACGCTCATACTCGACGAACTCGCGACGGTGTCGCTCAGGATGCAGGAAAAAATACTGCGCGCCATCGAGTACGGCGAGATCCAGCGGGTTGGCGGCAACGACGCCATTACCGTGGACGTCCGCATCGTAGGCTCCACCAACGCCGACCTCAAGGCGCTGGCCGAGAGCGGCAAGTTCCGCCCCGACCTGCTCGACCGCCTGGCGTTCGATGTCGTGACGGTACCGCCGCTGCGGGAGCGAATTGAGGACATCCTGCCGCTGGCCTACGCGTTTGCGGTCAACATGGCGGCGGAACTAAAGAGAGACCTGTTTCCGGGCTTTACGTCGCGGGCGTCGTCATCGCTGCTGAAACACGAATGGCCCGGCAACGTCCGGGAACTCAAGAACGCGGTCGAACGCTCGGTATACCGCAGCGCCGACCCGGAAGCGGTGATTGACCGCATTGCATTCGATCCATTCGACTCGCCGTTTCGGCTTTCGGCAGCCCCGGCGTCCGCGCCCGAACGCTCCGGCAAGAGCAAACGAGCACCGCTGCTGCCCACCAATCTGACGGAGCGGCTCCGCGATACGGAAAAGGATCTTATCGAAGCCGCGCTCGACAAAGCGCAGTTCAATCAACGAATAGCAGCGGACCTGCTGGGATTAAGCTATCACCAGTTTCGCGGCAAGCTCAAGAAACACTCGGTTAGCGCACGGCCGGCGAGCTCTCACGAATCGTCGCGATAGCGCCGGACGAATACCGCGGCCGTTGCGAACAAGCCGCAGACGAGAAAACCGATCCAAAGAGAAGGGCTCAGGAGGAAACCGCTGAAATCGACGAGCGACATGATGCTCATCATCTCGGCGCTCATTTGAAAATGGTCCTCGTCGATGAGTTCGCCTGGCAGGTTGAGGTTGCCGAATAACGGCGTCTTGAAGCTGCGTACGAAGATAGCGTCGAACAGCAGCGAAGTTCCGAATACCATCCGCTCGAGCGCCGGCACTACGAAAATCGGCAGGAACGCGACCAGCAGCGGCGACCGTTTCGTGAACGCCGAGACGAACAGGAACCAGCCGATCAGGGGCGCCAGCCATAGCGGTATCGACAGAATGAAAAACAGCGTGAACGTCCAGACGTCGAACAGCGCGCCGAAATCCCACAGCAGGTGCCCCGGACTGCCGCCCTGCACACTGATCCAGATACTCATGATGATGAGGCTCAGGAGCTGTGAGGCCACGATCGCAACAAAGGTGACGGCAGGAATCACGAGCACGGCGATGAGCAGCTTCGACACAACCGTTTCGGTGTCGGTGATGGGCAGAGAGCGCCAGAACAGAATACTCTTGTCCTTGCGCTCCGCATACAGCGCGTCCAGGCAATAGAAGATGGTGAGTATCCACATCGCGATCATGAAGATTGCGATGAAACCGCTCAGCGCCGCAGTGATCATTGCGCGACGCTCACCTTCGCCGACGTTCGAGGCACCCACGATTGCCAGGTTGACGACTTCCTTGAAATTCGAGCCGATAACGAGACCCGTCGCGGTCAACAGCACGCTGACGAATGCAATCGCCGCGGGCGCGACCCAGATCGACCGGTGCTCCCAGAACTCACGCTTCAGCAGTGCAATCTGATTAGCGATCATGATGTCGCTCCCTTCACCTTGGCGACGAACAGGTCGGCCACGGACGGCACCCTGAGTTCTCCAAGCGTTGCGAGACGGTTCCGGTCCGCGTTTTCGAAGGTCATGACGCTCTTGCCGAAGACTTCGCGCTCATGCAGCGGCCGCAGTCCGCGGGCGGTGTCCGCGGCCTCGCCGGCGGTCATTAGCTCCGCATACTGATCGCCGAGCGAGTCCATCGGCGAATCGAGAAGAATGCGACCGTCATGGATGAACATGATGTCGGTCAGGATATTCTCGATCTCCTCGACCTGGTGAGTCGTAATGAGGATGGTGCGCTGCTCGTCGAAGTAGTCGGTAAGCAAATCGCTGTAGAAATCCTTGCGAAAAATGATGTCGAGACCCAGGGTCGGCTCGTCGAGGATCAGGAGCCTGGCGTCGATTGCCGTGATGATCGAAAGGTGAAGTTGCGTCACCATGCCTTTCGACAGCTCGCGAACTTTCGCATCGCGACGAATCTTCGTCCTCGCCAGCAGCTCCTCGACACGGGGGCGCGAGAAATTCGGATGCGTTGCCGCGACAAAATCGAGTAGCTGACTGACGCGAATCCAGCGCGGCAGGACCGCCACGTCGGCGATGAAACAGATGTTCTTCAGCAGCTCCTTGCGCTGCCGAAACGGATCGAGCCCCAGCACGGACAGATCGCCCTCGCAATCCGTAAGCCCAAGCAGCGCTTTCAGCAACGTCGTCTTGCCTGCGCCGTTGGGGCCGAACAGCCCCAGTATCTTGCCTTGATCGATACTGAAGCTAACGTTATCGACGGCCTGTACCGTGCCATAGCGCTTGCTGACGTTGCGCGCCGTAACGAGACTTGTCATTGGTCTTGCTCTCTTGCTTTCTTAAGGTTAGCCGCGGCGAGCAGATCATCGGCATCGAGCCCCAGGCGCTCGATCGTCTCGATGATTCTCGGCCACTCTTTCTCGATGAAGCGCAAGCGTTCATCCTTGAGCAGCTGCAGTCGCGCCCCGTCGTTGACGAACATGCCGCGGCCGCGCTTTTTCTCGACGAGTCCTTCGTCGACCAGCTCCTGATATCCCTTAAGGACAGTCAGCGGGTTGAGCCGATACTCGGCGGCGACGTTCCGCACCGACGGCAGGGCGTCGCCATCTCCCAACACACCCTCGAGTATCATCGCCACCACGCGATCACGCAGCTGACGATAGATCGGGATGTCATCACTCCATTTAGGGTCCATCGAAATCGCGTCGATCCTGTTCTGCGGCTGGATGCTTGAGGTCGTCATTAAACCGTAAAAAAGCCGCCGGTCCCATCGGGACCGGCGGAATCACTCCGTCGCTACCTTACTCGCCAAACTGACGGAACCAGAAGTCATGTCTACCGGCCGAACGCGAGGCGGTCCGAATCGGCGCTCACCTTCGTTAGCGGAGCCTCGGTTTCGGGCTCGGGAAGCATCGAGCTTGCGATTACCTCGACACGCGCTTCCAGACCGTTCGGGGACGATTCGAATTCGGCGGCCGACCCGGACGTCATCGCACCGGACGACTGCCCTGCCGCGAGTGCCACAATCATTAGCGCCAGCATTGTCAGGCTCACGACCTCGTTTAGGTATTGCGCTGCCTTCGATTTCATCGTCCCGAACTCCGCTTTAGTGATGGGGTGTTGTAGTCAACTATAACACTAAAGATTTACATTGCAAGCCGAAAATGGCGAAGGCGCTGACCCGGGATTGCCGTCCGCCGCGTTTACACCAACATCGAGAGCACTGTTTCTATTAAAAATCAGTGCTTTACATCACTACCTATGAGCCGGGAGGGTCTCTGTCCGTGCCCACAATTGAGCTTGTCACGCACGATTCGGCCCTGAATGCAGCGCCGGCGCTTCCCGACGGTGACGCGGTGTCCTATGCTCCGACGATGACCGCTGCGCCGGAAGACACCGCCCTCATGCTGCGCTTCGGCGAGGGCGACAGCCAGGCATTCGAGGAGCTCTACCGAAGACATAACGACGCTCTTTATCGATATTTCCTCAGGCTCGGCAGCGACCCGGCCACCGCCGAGGATCTGTATCAGGAGGCCTGGAGCAAGATCATTCGAGCGCGCGCGAGCTATCGTCCGACCGCCAAGTTCACGACTTACCTGTATCGGGTCGCGCACAATTGTTTTATCGACAACATTCGCCGAAACAAACGGCACAGGCACACTGCGCAGATCGAACCGGACACACAGGCCGCCGACTGCGTACCGCCCGAGGCCGCTGCCGAAACCGGGCTCGCGCGACGCCGGCTGGAACGCGCCCTCGAGGATCTGCCGTTCGAACAGCGGGATGCATTCCTGCTGCATGAGGAGGCGGGACTCGGACTGGATGACATCGCCCGGGTGACGGGCGCAAACCGGGAGGCCGCGAAGAGCCGCTTGCGCTACGCCGTCAAGAAACTGCGCGCAGCACTCGACGATGCAGAGGATTCGAAATGAATAACGACGACACCCGGTCACCGTCCGACAAGTCGGTCAGCGACGCCTATCGCGCCGTGGCGGACGAGCGCGTTCCGGAGGCGCTGGACAAGCGAATTCTCACCGAGGCCAGGCAGGCCACGGCCGCGAGTAAAGGCCGTCGCTGGCCAATGTTTCGTCCCCTGGCGTGGGCCGCCACGATAGGCCTGTCACTCGCATTGCTGCTGGAATACAGTCAGACCGGCCTGGATATCGCCGCCCCTGACCCTGCTGTACTGGAGCGCGCCGCAAACCTCGAGGCGCTACGCGGGCACGCAGCGGATGGAGAGGAAATGGACAGGCAGCTAGACGACGCGCCGGGGGCGGTGGTACCGGAGCCTGCCGGCAGCACGCCGGCGATCAAGTCCGAGGAAGACAAGCTGGAGCGCGTCGAGCAGCTGGACATGATGAGCGGTCCGGCCGGCCGGACCGAACTGCAGGAGGCCGAGCTCAACCCCGCCCCCGTCGCCGAGATACTCGCGGACGATGCACGCTCGAATCGAGCGAACGTCGCCGAATTCCGGGAGCGCCGCAGCGCAATAAGCAAGCGGCTGGACTCGCGCGTTGACCGCTGCGACGCGGAGGCGCGGGCAACGGAAGCCGCCTGGCGTGACTGTATCCAGGGCATGATTGACGATGGGCGCCACGACCTGGCGCTCATCGAGTACCGGGACTTCGAGGAGGCGTACGCCGGGGCGGAAGCCTTTGACTGGCGACGGTAGCCCGCCAAACCGAATACGGATATCTACAGCGGTGCCGGGACGAGTCTCCGGTGCTAGAATCGCGGGCGCTAACGGGGACCCGGCCACGGCGGCGAGCCCCCTACACAGTTACTACCCTGCAGACTCTAGGAAATCCTCATGAAAGCACCCGTTCGCGTCACGATCACCGGCGCCGCCGGCCAGATTGGCTATCAACTTGCGTTCCGTATTGCGTCCGGTCAAATGCTGGGGGCGGATCAGCCCGTGATTCTGCAACTGCTCGAAATCCCGCCGGCCCTGCCCGCGCTCGAAGGCGTCGTGATGGAACTCGACGACTGCGCGTTCCCGACGCTTGCGGGCATCGTTGCGACCGACGATGCAAACCTCGCGTTCAAGGACAGCGACTACGCCCTGCTGGTCGGCGCGCGGCCGCGCGGTCCCGGGATGGAGCGCAAGGACCTGCTGGAAGCCAATGCCGCCATCTTTTCCGTACAGGGCAAGGCTATGAACGATCATGCAAGCCGCGACATCCGCGTGCTGGTGGTAGGTAATCCGGCAAACACGAACGCCCTCATTGCGAGCAGCAACGCACCCGGTATCGATCCGGGCCGGTTTACCGCGATGACCCGGCTCGATCACAACCGCGCGCTCGCCCAGCTCGCCGCCAGGACTCAAAGCCATGTCAACGACATTCGCAACATGACCATCTGGGGCAATCACTCCGCTACCCAGTATCCGGATGTAAGCAACGCAAGCGTCAGCGGGAAACCGGCCAGCGAGCTGGTCGATCGCGACTGGCTGACGAACGAATTTATACCGGTCGTACAACAACGTGGCGCCTCGATCATCAAGGCCCGCGGAGCGTCGTCCGCAGCCTCGGCCGCCTCGGCCGCGATCGATCATATGCACGACTGGGCGCTGGGTACGCCGGACGATACCTGGGTCAGCATGGCGATACCCGCGGACGGCAGCTACGGCATCGAGCCCGGCATCGTGTATTCCTTTCCGGTTCGCTGCAGCGACGGCCAGTACGAGATAGTGCAGGGCCTCGAGATCGATGACTTTAGTCGCGAAAGGATGGCTGCGACCGAAGTTGAACTCCGCGAAGAAAGGGCCGCCATCGAGTCGCTGCTCGGCGGATAGACGGCTCCCGCCGAAACTGCCGCCGCGTCGATGGCGCAACCGGGCAACCGGTGATAGGGTTTAAACAGCCCTGATTACAGGACGACGCGGGTTGCCCGCTTGGCTGCCGCGTCGTTACCGGAGCCGCGCGCTCCGACCAACCCTGATCGAGAGGATGAGACCTTGTCCGGTTTTGCTGTCAGTTTATTCTGGTTCCTGCTGTTCTTAGGCGGCGGACTGTTTCTTGCCTACCAGCGTGTCGATCTGCGGACCGCCACGTTTTCGGCGGGCGCCGCACTCGTTGCCTACACGCTGTTCGGCAGCGGTGCGTGGTGGTGGCTAATGCTGCTGTGGGCCGGCTTCGGCGTTTTGATCGTGCCGAATCTCATCGAGTTCCGGCGTGAGAAAATCACCCGGCCGCTGCTTGCGATGTACCGCAAGATGCTGCCGTCCATGTCGGATACCGAGCGCGAGGCGCTCGAAGCCGGCAACGTATGGTGGGACGGTGAATTGTTCTCCGGCATGCCCGACTGGGAACGCCTCATGTCGTTTCCCGCGCCGTCACTGTCAGTCGAGGAGCAGGCTTTCGTAGACGGCCCCTGCGAAGAGCTTTGCAGGATGCTGGACGACTGGGAGATATCGCACGAACTCGCCGACCTGCCCAAAGCGGTCTGGGATTTCATGATCGAGCACAAGTTCTTCGCAATGATCATCCCGAAGCAGTATGGCGGACTGGAATTCTCCGCCTACGCCAACGCGATCGTGATTCAGAAACTCGCCAGCCGCAATGCGACGGCATCGTCGACCGTCGGCGTGCCGAACTCGCTGGGGCCGGCCGAGCTGCTGCTGCATTACGGCACCGAAGAACAAAAGGATCGCTACCTTCCCGGCCTGGCCGACGGCAGCGAGATTCCCTGCTTTGCGCTGACGTCGCCGCAGGCGGGATCGGATGCCGCTTCGCTGATCGACAGCGGTGTCGTGTGCAAGGGCGAATGGGAAGGCGAGGAGATCACCGGTATCCGCCTGAACTGGGACAAGCGCTACATTACGCTTGCGCCGGTCGCCACGGTACTTGGCCTCGCGTTCAAGCTGTACGACCCCGACCGCCTGCTCGGCGACCGGGAAGACTACGGCATTACGGCCGCACTGATTCCGACCAGCACTCCGGGCGTCAGTGTCGGCCGGCGGCACTATCCGCTTTGCGTTGCCTTCCAGAACGGCCCGACCTCGGGCAAGGACGTATTCGTACCGCTCGACTACATCATTGGCGGCCAGGAAATGGCCGGCAAGGGCTGGAAGATGCTCGTGGAGCTGCTCTCGGTCGGCCGCGCGATCACCTTGCCGTCCACGTCCTCAGGCGGCGGGCAGGCGGCAAGCTACGCGTCGGGCGCTTATGCGCGGATTCGCCGGCAATTCAACACGTCGATCAGCAATTTCGAGGGCGTCGGCGAAGCGCTGACGCGCATCGCCGGACATACCTACACGATGAACGCCGCGGTGGCCGTCACGGCGGGCGCCATCGACCAGGGAGAAAAGCCCGCGGTGCCCTCGGCGATCCTCAAGTACCACTGCACCGAACTCGGCCGCAAGGTCGCGAACGACTCCATGGACGTGCACGGCGGCAAGGCGATCATGATGGGGCCGAACAATTATCTCGGTCGCAGCTACATGGCAACGCCGATTGCCATTACGGTCGAAGGCGCGAACATCCTCACGCGCAGCCTCATTATTTACGGCCAGGGAGCCATTCGCTGCCATCCGTTCGTGCTGCGCGAACTGCACGCGGCCGGCGACGAAGACGAAGACCGCGGCCTGATCGAATTCGACGATGCGCTGTTCGGGCACGTTGGTTACGCCATCAGCAACACAGCCCGCTCCTTCGTCATGGCGCTGACCCACGCCAAGTTCAGCCGCGTGCCGCTGAACACGCCGACGCGCCGCTACTACCAGAACATCAACCGCTACAGCGCCGCGTTTGCGCTCGCCTCCGATTTCGCAATGCTCACGCTCGGCGGCGCCCTGAAGAAACGCGAGCTGCTGTCCGCAAGGCTCGGCGACGTGCTCAGCTCCATATACCTCGCGTCATGCGTACTGAAGCACTTCGAGAACCAGGGACGCAGAGCTGCCGACCTGCCGCTCGTAGAGTGGTCGGTGCGCACGCTCATGTACAGCGCCCAGGAAGCGCTGCACGCGTTCCTGCGCAACTTCCCGAACCGTTTCGTGGCGGCTTTCCTGCGGATCGCCATTTTCCCGCGCGGCAGGAGTTATTCGGCGCCGGCCGACGAACTGGGCGGCAAGATCGTCGATCTCATGACGCAGCCCGGCGAAGCTCGGGAACGGCTGAGCCAGTTCGCCTACACGACCAACGAACCCGGAAACCCCCTGGGCCTTCTGCAAGAGGCGCTCGAGCTTTCCGTCAGGCTTGCACCGCTCGAAAAGCGGCTGCGGCAGGCCAATAAAGAGGGGCTGATCGCGTCCGACTATCTCGGCGAGCAGATCGAGCAAGCCAGTAAAGCCGGCATTGTCAACGATGAGGAAGCCGCCGATCTGCGCGACTATCACGGTAAGACCTCCGCGCTGCTCGCCGTGGACGATTTCGATCCGTCCGAACTCGGTCGGCAGGCGACGAAGCCGGCCAAGCCGAGAAAGGCCGCCAAGCGCAAAGCCGCGCCGCGCAAGAAGACCGCCGCGCGCAAATCGGCGGATGACAAAAGCACTGGCTAGGGCCTCGCTACGCTAACCAGCGCTTAGCCAGTCCATGTCGGGGCCACTCTACGAAAAAACGGCCGTCGTAACGCCGCAGCTCGCGGACGAGTTCGGCGATTGGCTGCGCGAGCATGTGGCCGATGCGAAGAGTCATGCCGGAGTAATCGCGGTCGATACCGTCGCAACGCTGGGCGCGGTAGGTACCGTCGCAACGCCGGGCGCGGACGACGATGACCGCGACGACAGCGAGGATGAGCCCCGCACTTACGTCTGGCGCTACGCGTTCGAGAACGACGAAGCGCTGGACGTGTTTCTCGAACGCGAAAGCAACGAATCCTATCCCGGCGCGGAGCAGCATTTCGGCGCCGACCTGCGGACCTCCAGCCGCGTCTTGCGGGAAGACACGAGTTATCCCGAAAGGGAATCCCCGCCTGCCTGCCTCAACTGCGGCGCCGTGCTGCGAGGACAGTATTGCGGCAACTGCGGGCAGCGCGCACGTGGCCGCCTGATCAGCCTCTGGGAACTGGTGCGCGACGCGTTCGGAGATCTGTTCGAACTCGACTCGCGAATCTGGCAGACCTTAATACCGCTACTGGTTCGGCCCGGCCGGCTTACCCACGACTACCTCGCCGGCCGCCGGGCGCGCTACATGCCGCCGTTCCGCATGTACCTGGTGATGTCCCTGATCTTTTTTGTCGTTGCCTTCTTCAACCCCCGCGAAGAGCTGGCGCTCCTGTATGCGCCCGACGACGTTGAAGATGAAGCCGAACCCGCATCGCTCGGAGAGAACCCGGCAGCAGAACCCGCGCCGGCAGCCGATGAGCCGGGCACGGCAATCCCGGAGCACGCGCGCGAAGATTTCGAGCGCATCGGAATCGACGTCGACGAAATCAACAGGCTGGTCGCCGAGGCGGAAACCAACGGCGGCGACGGCGGGCTCGACGTGAGCTTCACGGACGACGAAGAGGGCAGCTCGATTGAAGACTGCGACATGGACTGGGACGTCAGCAACATGCCGCAATGGGTGCAGGTGCGCCTGAGTCCGAGCCGGGTCCAGGCCGTCTGCGAGCGCATCCGGGCCGACGACGGCGACAGCTTCGGTAAACGCGTCCTCGACAACATTCCGCTGGCCCTGTTTATCCTGCTGCCGCTAATGGCGCTGGTGCTCGTGTTTCTCTACCCGCTGTCGAAACGCTACTACGTCGAACACCTGCTGTTTTTCGTTCACTTCCACGCGTTTTTCTTCCTGATGCTGACGCTGCAGGTCCTGTGGGCACGTTTGATCGGATCGTTCAGCGGGCCCGGCTGGCTGGTGGTACTGCCGATCGTGGCGACGTCTTTCTACATCCCGGTCTACCTTTTCAAGGCAATGCGCCGGGTCTATGAGCAGGGCTGGTTTACGACCTTCCTCAAGTATCTGCTGCTGCTCGTGGCTTACGCTCTCGGGTTCGGCACGATGCTAATGCTGGCGTTCCTGATTGCGGTCGCCGGCAGCTAGTGTCCTGTTTACCCGATGCGGGTCTTGGCGAGACACGGTATCCTTTGCGGAAATTCGACTATCGGAGTACCGCATGCTGTCCGTTGCTACCCGTACCGCCCTGCTCATTGTGATCTTTTCGCTGGCCGCGTGCGGCCAGAAGGCCGAGCAACCCGCGGCTGCCGCAGAACCGGCTGAGAAACCGGCGGACAAGCCTGCTGCAATGCCGCGCTCGGCCTCGGCCGAGGGCGCCCGGGTGTTTTTCATAACGCCGGCGGACGGCGATACGGTCGAGAGTCCGGTCAGCATCGAATTCGGCATTGAGGGCATGGCGGTCGTTCCCGCCGGTAACCCGCAGGAGCACAGCGGCCATCACCACCTGATAATCAATGCCGAACTGCCGCAGGCGGACATGCCCATACCCGCGAACGACAACTACATTCATTTTGGCGACGGCAGCACGTCGACGACGGTTGAGCTGCCGCCCGGAGAACATACGCTGCAACTCTTGCTCGGGGACCATATACACATCCCGCACGATCCGCCCGTCACCTCCGAAGTCATTACGATTACGGTTGCGGGCGACGCTGAATAATTGATTGTGGGCCGTTGCCGGGTGCACTAAAATCCGCAGGCTAAGCGCGATTTCTTCCGGCGATCTGTTCAGCAACCCGTCCATCATGCAAAAACCCATCGGTATTAGCGGTCTCGCCGCCTACATTCCACCCTACCGGGTTTGGCTGGAGGACTGGTGTGAGTGGACCGGCAATCAATGGCCCAAAATACGCGAGGTCGTGGGCCGCAGCTTCCGGGTCCGCGGGCCGGAACAGAGTGTCTACACGCTGGCCGCAACAGCCGTGATGCGCCTCATCGATCAGTACGATATCGATCCGGCTCAGGTCAAGTTCCTCGGGCTGGGCACCGAATCGAGCACTGACAATTCGGCCGGCGCAATCATCGTCAAAGGCATGGTCGACCGGGCGCTTGCCGAACAGGGCAAACCGCCGATAGCACGCAGTTGCGAAGTACCGGAATTCAAGCACGCCTGCCTTGGCGGCGTTTACGGCATGAAGGGGGCTATCCGGCATCTCGCACTCGACGGCGCGGGAAGCAAGGCGATCGTCGTGTGTGCCGATATCGCGGAATACGCCCGCGGCTCGAGCGGCGAACCGACTCAGGGCGCAGGTGCGATCGCGATGTTGCTCGAGGAAAATCCGCGGCTGGCCGCGGTCGACCTCGTGAACTCGGGCTCCGCCTCGGATTACAGAGTCCTGGACTTTCGCAAGCCAATGCTGCGCTTTTGCGGTCAGGACCGCAGCGAGACTCATCAGGTGCAGGACTTCCCGGTGTTCAACGGCAAATATTCGACGACCTGCTACATTGACGAGACACTGCACGCGCTAACCGACATGTACCAAAAGCGCAGCCTCGAGCCGCGGGTATATTTCGACGCCTTGCGGACCGTATTCATGCACCGGCCGTACCGGCGGATGCCGGAGACGGGTCTTGCCGTGTCCTACCTGTTTGCGCTATCCGAAGGCAACGCGGAAGCGCGCGCGGAACTCGCATCCTATTGCTTCGAGGCCGGAGTGGAGCCAGCCATGCTCACGGAGGAGATGCTGTCGAAACCCGTGGTTGCGCATCTGGCGAGCCCCGAGCAGCATCAGCACGAAGCGTATCCGCTGACCATGGCGGTGCTGCGCGTTTTCCGCGCCTCGCGGCATTTCCGCCGGGAAGTGCTCGACAAGCTCGCGCTGGGCAGCGATACGATGCTCGACCTGGGCAACCTGTACACGGCGGCGCTGCCGGCCTGGATGGCCGCAGGCTTCGAACAGGCTTTGGAAGAAGACTCGCTGTCCCCGGGCGAAGAAGTGCTAACCCTGGGCTACGGCAGCGGCGACGCCGCCGAGGTCATCCCGTTTGTGATGGCGGACGAGTGGCGCGAAGCCTGTCACAAGATTCACTTCGCAGAAGCCATGGAGCTCGCTGTCGACCTCAATCGCGAGCAGTACGAAGCACTGCACGACGGCCGGCGGGTCCGGAACCTCTCCTACCTGCCGCGCAACGAGTTTGTCATCGACCGCGTCGGCAGCTCGGACGAGCGGCACTTCAGCGACCTCGGAATCGAGTATTACCGCTACGTAAGTTAGCGTTGCCTGAGCTGCGAGCCCACGGCCCTTATTGCGCTGGCTTTGCCGCTTGCGTAAACGCGGCCAACCGCTCAGCATGGCCAAGCTTCAGAGCGTCCCATTCCAATTTGAACCAGGGCGTAAACCGCTCCGGGCTGGCCAGCAGTTCGACATCCAGATCGGCGGCCGACAGATAGCGCAACGACGCAATTTCACTCTGGTTCGGCCGCGGCGGCTCGGTCACACGGCCGAGAAACACGTGGCAGAGTTCGTGCTCAGATCCCGCATCGCCGAACGGCGCCTGATAAACAAAGCGGTATGCGAACTCGAGTTCCGCGGCAACGTTTAGCTCGTCTTGCAGCCGCCGCCCGCTGGCGACCTCCAGCGTCTCGCCACGGCGAGGGTGACTGCAGCAGGTGTTCGACCAATAGCCCGGCCAGAGGCGTTTTCCCTCTGCGCGCTGCTGCAGAAGCAGTTCGCCGTCAGCGTTGAACAGGAAGACCGAAAAGGCCCGGTGCAGACGGCCGGCGCCGTCGTGGCAGTCCGCCTTCGACAGAAATCCGGTAACGTTGTCGTCCCGGTCGACGAGGATTAACTCCTCGGCTTCGGAAGACACAATGCGATGAGGATCTTCTGCAATCATTTCAGGATACTACCCAAGGTTGTGTAGCCGAACGATTCCAGAGCGCGGGTAACCGCCGCTGCGTTATCCGGACACAGCGCGACGATCGAACCGCCACCGCCGCCGCCCGTCAGCTTGGCGCCCATAGCACCCGCTTCGCGTGCAATGTGCACCATGCGCTCCAGCGTCGGCGTCGAGACGCCTATGCCATTGAGCAGTCCGTGGCACAGATTCATCGCGTCGCCTACGACGCGATAGTTGGTGTCCTCCAGCGCTTCGGCGCTGGTCAGCGTAAGCTCGTCGATTTTCGCAAACAGGGCGTCGTAGACTTCGGGCGTTCGCAGCCTTCGCTCGCGGACTCCGGCCACCTGTGTCGCGGTCAGGCCCGGTTCGTCGCCCCAGGCGACGACGACGGGAGGCACCTCCCGCAGGCGCAGCGGCCTGAGCTCGAGTTCGCCGCGATTCTGAAACAACAAAGGCTCCGCATACGTCGCCAGCGTGTTGTCCACGCCGGACGGTGTGCCGTGCGCGAGCGCTTCACAGCGAAACGCCAGCGCGTTGACCGCCTCGTCGTCCAGACCCAGCGAAAAGCTCTCGTCCAGCGCACGAATCACGGCAACGGCCAGGGACGCGGAAGAACCGAGGCCCATGGCGCGCGGCAACTGACTCAGCACCGTAAGCTCGAGATTGCGTTCGGTGATTTCCAGCGCGTCCAGGATCAGCGCCGCCGTGGCGGCGAAGCCCCGCGCCTCGGGCTCGCGTATGTCCAGCGTCACGTCCGTGTGCCAGGCCGGTATTTTGAGACGAATGCCGTCGCCGCCAATGCGGACGCCCGCGTGCATCGCTGCAGGTATCGGCAGCGCCAGCGCATGGCTGCCGTAGACGACGGCGTGCTCGCCAAGCAGGATGATCTTGCCGGCAGAGCTGCCTTTGAGTTCTATCTGACGAGACTCGCGGGCGAGCGTGTCGAGCACTTCGCGTGCTTTCCAGTCCTTGATCTCGCCGCTCGCCACGAGCCGTTTGACGGCGGCTTCGAAGTGCTCGGCCGGCGCGTCGAGCGACGCCATGATACTTCTCGCGTGCAGGCGCATGTGCCCGGCCTGTATGCCCGTCGAGGCCAGAGCTTTGAGCGCCGCAAAGTTCTGCGCCAGCCCCGTTGCCGCCATTAGCTCCGCGAGTTCCGCCGCGGACCGCACTCCGGTCAGGGCAAGGCAAAGGGCCGCCTGCGGATTTGCGTCTAGCGTGCCGCCGACGATCCCCACTTTCAGCGGCACCTTGATTTCGCCACACAGCTCGCCGGCCTCGAGCCACCATCGCGTTAACGATCCGTAGCGTCCGTGGCGGGCCGCAAACGCATGCGCGGACGCTTCGATCGCCCGCCAGTCGTTGCCGGTCGCTATTGCCAGCGGATCGATGCCGTTCATGATGCCCTTGTTATGCGTTGCCGCGCGATGCGGATCGGCTGCGGCAATCTGGCTGGCCGTAACGATCCCGGCCGCGACTTCATCTCCGGACATGCCGGCGCCGGCGAGTTGCCCGGGCGCGACCCGCATCCGCGCCACGACCACCGACTCGTCGGCAAGATTCGAGAGGATCCGCATGGCGACCCGGCCGCCGCTCAATTCGGCCAGGCGTGGCGCCAGTGCCTCGCACACGGTATTCACGAGGTTGGCGCCCATGGCATCGCAGGTATCGACCAGCAGGTGCACGGTCAGCAAAAGTCTGCCGTCATCCAGCTCATGCTCGTGCGCGGTAATCGCGGTAACCCCGCCGCCGCGCGCAACCAGCCGCGGATGCACGGCGTTGGCCGCGGCAAGCAGATCGGCGGTATGCGCCTCGAGCGCGGCGATCGCCGCCTGAGCGTCTGCCACGTCCGCGAGGTGCACCTGTCCGATCAAACGGGACTCCTCGAGGCTCGCCGTAAAACCGCCTTTGGCGCGCGCGAGCTTGGCGGCGTTGCTGAGCGCCGCCAGAATCGACGGCTCTTCGACCACCATCGGCACCATGTAATCCCGATCGTTGAGGCGGAAATTCGGCGCCACCGCCAGCGGCAGAGCAAAGGTGCCTATGACGTTCTCGATGATCCGGTCCGCCTGGCGGACGCTCAGCACGGTGCGCCCCTCGCTGAGCGCGCGGGCATCCTCGTTCGACAACCAGCCGTTCTGCACGAGCGCCGCAACGCGTTCGCTCACACTCAGGCGGTACAGGCTTTTTAGTCTTGCATCCATTCGACCGACAGACCCTCTATCCCCGTTGCTGTGTCGCTCAATCTCAACGGCAGCCGCTGAAAACCCGCTGCTTCGGCGCGGCTTGCGAAACGCTCGATCGGCTCGGGGTCCGCGCCGAGCAGCACGCCAATGTCGCCCCCGCCTGCCCCGCAGGGTTTGTACACGAGACCCTCGTTCCGCGCCAGAGCGACAAGCCGGTCGTGACCGGCCGCAAACACGTCCAGCGAGTAGGCATCGCTAAACGCGGCGAGCGCGTCGACCCAAGCCGACGTCGCCTCGAGCACGGCGGCGGCAGTGCCGCGCTCCCAGGCGGCGGCGGCCGCCGCCGCCGAGCCGCCGAGTGCCGGCCGCGAGGCATGCGGCTCACCGCTTGCGAGACGCGCGAGCTTTGCGGTCGTTTTCGCCACAATGCCGGACCAGAATACCGCTGCGTGCAAGCCCTCCGGCCAGCCCATGCGCCGCGGGGCGGTCCCGTCCGTCAGGTAGCGGAGCAGGTGACCGCCGAGGCTCGTGGCAACGTCAAGGCCGCTGCCCGCCCCGTCCTGCAGGTGCCGGTGGGCAGCGTGCGACTTCGCGCCAACGACCTCGCCAATCGCGCTTTTGGCCGGCATGGTCCACGCCGCGAGCGCAGCGGTCAACGCAACCGTCAATGCGGCGCTCGAGCCGAGCCCCAGTTTCCTGCCCTGCGAGCGAAACGCCGTGGTGTCGAGCGTAATCGCCAGTGCCGAGTCGAGAGTATTGGCGAGCGGAGGGGAAATTTCGCGGAACACGGAGTCGAGCAAGGGCACGGGCGACGCCCCCCCAGGCCATCGCAGCACGGTCTTTCCGTTTGCTTCATCGAGATCGAAACTCAGGCTGCCATCCCTAAACCCCGGACAGCAAACGCTCCAGGATTCGGCGGCGCGCAGCTGCACGATAGCTCGACGATCGACGGCGCTCACGATTGCCGGCGCCCCGTCCAACACTGCGTATTCGCCGCAGAGCACGAGCTTGCCGGGAGCGGTCGACGCGAGCTGCTTCACGCGACCTCGACGACCCTGGCGCCTTCGCCAAGCGGCGTGCGCAGCGTGCGCAGGACGCCCGGCGTGCTCTGCAGCGCGGCTTCGACCCGATCGGTCGCGCCGGCGGCGCAGACGGCTTTCACCTGCGGCCCGGCGTCGATCGTAAAAAACACGGGTAAGCCGCTCTGCCGCAGATCGCGAATCGTCTCCATGCAGCTGATCGTCGCACTGGTCCAGTACACCATTGGTGGCCGCGTCGACCACATGACCGAATGCATCTTCAGGCAATTGTGCTCGGCCACTTCACCGAGCGCGGCAAAATCCCGCGCGGCAATTGCCCGCCGCGCCACCGCCAGATCGGCTTCCTGTTCGTCCAGCCATTGCGCGTAGAACGGCGATGTCTTGCGGCTCAGCTCCATTGCAGCGCCGGAACCCACCGCTTTGCTGGCCTCGCTGGTAATGGCGACGACTACCTCGAGCGGCCATTCGGCGGGCGTACGCAAAGGCCTCACCCTGACGGACGACGCAGCATTCTCGAGCTCCGCAAAGCCGCCGTACAACGAGCGGGCGGCCGAACCGGATGCCCGTCCCGCAAGATTGGCAAGCGTCGCGGGCGAGCGCCGTCGATCGTCCAGCGCGTCGGCCGCGACCACACAGGCCGCAAAAGCCGAAGCCGACGAGGCGAGTCCGGCCGCCACCGGAAAGTCGCTGCTCGAGGTAATCCGAACGGAAGGCCGGTCGCTGCCGAGCACGGAGTCCACGCAGCGGCAGAGGCGCGGCAGCAGCTGCGGCGCTGCCTCGCCGTTTAGCGTAAGCCGGTCGGCGTCCAGATCCTCACACAGCTCGATGGTCATGTCGGTCGAGAGCGCGGACAGCGTAATCGAGATCGATCCTGCCGCCGGCAGGTTGAGCGCCGTATCGCGCTTGCCCCAGTACTTGATCAGAGCAATATTCGGGTGGGCGCGGGCCGTTGCGCGCATGCGGATTTCCATCGGGTGAGTTTTGCTGGCGACGAAGTATAGCCCAGCCCGTGCTTTCGAAAATCGTGTAGGCTTAAGCCGCGTATTCACGAATGCGATCGCGCCCTTGCTTAGCCCTTGTTTGCACAATCATCTTTGCAAAATCATCGCGACGATTCGCGAATAATCCAGGTTGAGTGCCCCAAAAGGAGTTGCCACACGTGTCAGCCAGTTTCGGTGACCGCATTACGGAATACACGCGCCGCGTGGACCTCGCGCTCGATAAAGCGCTGCCGGCGGCGAGCGAAAACCCCGAGCATCTGCACGAAGCCATGCGCTATGCGGTCTTCAACGGCGGCAAACGGGTGCGCCCGCTGCTTGTCTACGCAACGGGAGAGTGCCTGGGCGTCGCGCCCGCCCTGCTCGATGCGCCCGCGACAGCAATCGAACTGATCCACGCGTTCTCTCTCGTGCATGACGACCTTCCGGCCATGGACGACGACGATCTCAGACGCGGCCAGCCGACGGTGCACCGGCAGTTCGATGAGGCAACGGCGATACTCGCTGCGGATGCATTGCAACCGCTCGCGTTTCAGGTACTCGCCGATCTCGACGCCGCCAGCCATCGCGCCCGGGTCGAACTCGTGCGTTTGCTGGCTGGCGCCTGCGGCTCCATCGGCATGACCGGCGGCCAGTCGATCGACCTGGCGTCCGAAGGCAAGCGCTTGAGCCAGGCAGAGGTCGAACACATGTTTTCGCTCAAGACCGGCGCACTGATCCACGCCGCTGTGGTCTCCGCCTGCCTGCTTGCGGAGACACTGCCGGCGCCGCGGTTCGAGGCGCTCGATCAATTTGCGCGCGGCATTGGCCTCGCGTTCCAGATCAAGGACGACATCCTCGACATCGAAGGTGACACCGACGTAATAGGCAAACCTGCCGGCAGCGATGCCGAACTCGACAAGGCGAGCTTCCCCGGGCTGTTTGGCCTGGCCGCCGCCCACGAGCGCTGCGATCAACTACTGGACGACAACCTCCGCAGACTGGACCTCATGGGCAAGGACGCCGAGCCGCTGCGCTGGCTCGCGCGCTACATCGTTCACCGTGGCAACTGAACGGGACGAGCAGCGCTGCATCCTGCATGTCGACATGGATGCGTTTTATGCCTCGGTCGAACAGCGCGACAATGCGCAACTCAGGGGCAAGCCGCTGGTTGTGGGAGGCACGGGCAATCGTGGCGTAGTCGCGGCCGCCAGCTACGAAAGCCGGCGTTACGGTATCCGCTCGGCAATGCCTATGGCACAAGCACGACGCCGCTGTCCGGAGCTCATCTCGGTGCGACCGGACATGGCGAAGTATCAGGCCGTGTCGAAACAGATTTTTGGCGTATTCAGAGAATTCACTCCGCTCGTAGAAGGACTGTCGCTGGACGAGGCGTTTCTCGACGTAACGGCAAGCCTCAAGCTCTTCGGCACCGGCGAGGAGATCGGCCGGCGCATCAAACAGCGTATTCGCGAGCAAAGCTCACTGACGGCCTCGGTCGGCGTCGCGGAGAACAAACTGGTCGCGAAGATCGCCTCGGATCTGGACAAGCCGGACGGGCTCGTGGTGGTACGGAGATCCACGCTGCACGACGTGCTCGATCCGCTGCCGGCAGCGGTGATTCCCGGTATTGGCCGGGAGACTTTACGCCGCCTCGATGACATTGGGCTCCGCACCGTCGGCGATATCCGCAACGCGCAAGCCCGGCTGCTCGAGTCGGTGTTTGGGCGCTTTGCCGAAAAAACGCGGCAGCGCGCCGCGGGCATCGACGACCGTCCCGTCGTGCCGTCGCGCGACGAAAAATCGATCAGCGCGGAGGAAACCTACGACACGGACCTGGGCGACCCGGAAGCCATGACGACGAGGCTGTTGCAACTGGCCGAACGGACGTCGGCGAGACTGCGCAAAGCCGGGCTTGCGGCCGGTACCATTCAGGTCAAGATCCGGCGCAGCGACTTCACCACCTACACGCGCCAGCGCAGCCTGGGTGCGCCGAGCGCCGGCACCGAACAGATCTATACGGTTGCCCGCGAGCTGCTCAAAGGCTGGCTGCACGAACAGCCGGATGCGAAGGTCCGGCTGCTCGGCGTCGGCGGGAGTAATCTGGCGCGAGCTTCGCAAGGCGACCTGTTCGCCGCAAGCGATGCCGCCCCGGGCGACTCCGTGGATCAGACCCTCGATAGTATCCGCGAGCGTTTCCCGGGCATGGAGATCGGCCGGGCGCGAAGCTTCCGGCGGAATTAAGGTACTATTATTGGCGGGTTTTACTGGCCGATTTATTGGTTAATCTAGCCGCCACTACCTGCCCCGGACGCCAGAATAATATGTACACGAGTTTCTTTGGGCTCAACGAAAAACCGTTCTCGATAACGCCCGATCCGCGCTATTTGTTCATGAGCGAGCGGCACGGCGAGGCGTTGGCGCATCTCGTGTACGGCGTAACCGAATCCGGCGGCTTCATCCAGCTTACGGGCGAGGTGGGCACTGGCAAGACGACGCTCGTGCGGACGCTGCTGTTGAATCGCATGCCCGAAAACGCGGACGTGGCTGTCGTACTGAATCCGCAGCTATCGGCGCTGGAGTTTCTGGCGACGATCTGCGAGGAACTGGGAATTTCGGCGAGCGATCCCGGCAGCAGCAAGGCGTTGATCGATGCGCTCAACCGGCATTTGCTCACGGCGCACGCAGACGGGCGCAGGACGATTCTGGTCGTGGACGAGGCGCAGAATCTCGCCCGGGACGTGCTCGAACAAGTCCGCCTGTTAACCAATCTCGAAACCTCCAAACAGAAACTGCTGCAAATCATTCTTATTGGTCAACCCGAGCTGCGGGAGCTGCTCGCGCGAAACGATCTGCGTCAGCTTGCCCAGCGCATCACTGGACGCTATCACCTCGAGCCGCTGTCGCGAGAAGAAACCGCCACCTATATCGAGCACCGGCTGAAGGTGGCCGGGGCGCTGGGCGAAGTCTTCGAACCCGCGGCGAAGCGCGAGGTTTTTCGTCTCTCGGAGGGCGTGCCGCGACTGATCAACGTCATCTGCGATCGCGCCTTGCTCGGCGCCTACGCCTCGGAATCGCGGCGCGTCGGCAAAACTCTGGTCAGGCGGGCGAACCGCGAGATCTACGGTGGCGGCATTCCGCAGTCCGTGCCTCGCTGGCTGCTTCCCGCCGTGGGCATCGCCGCGGTCGCCGCGCTGGCGGCCGGTGGCTGGCAGCTTTACGGGGAGCGGTTCTTTGCCCCTCTGCAAACACCGTCGCCGGTCGCGCAAACCCAGGCGCAACCTGTGCCGCCGCCCGCCGCAAATACGGCTGTCGGCGCTTTACCGGACGCGGCCGTTGCGGAAATCCCGCCCGCCGAATCCGGCAGTGCAGCGCCGCCCGACGAGACGCTGGACGAGCAGCTCGGACTGGCCGGCGAATACACCTATGCCGAAAGTGCCTACGCCACCCTGTTTGCTCTGTGGGGCAAGGAACTGGACGGCGACGGCTCGGAGCCGTGCCGCCAGGCGGCCGCTCACGGACTGGCCTGCCATGCGCAGCGAGGTACCTGGGCAAGCCTGAGACAGCTCGACCGGCCCGCAATACTGACGCTGACCGACAGCGGCGGCGACTCCCATGCAGTCGTGCTGACCGCCCTCAACGGCGACATTGCAGAACTCTCGATCGCCGGCGTGAGCGTGGCACACCCGGTCGGCGACGTTGCCGAGCTCTGGTTCGGGCGCTTTGAGCTGCTGTGGAAACCCGCCACGGCGAGTGCCGATGCGCTGGTTCCCGGCGCCGACAGGCCCGGCGTCGCCTGGCTGCGGCAGGGGCTCGCGGATATCGACGAACGCTATCGCAGCGAGCCCGTCGACTCGACCCGCTACGATGCCGAACTGACAGAACGCGTGCGCGAGTTCCAGCGCGACCAGCGCATTAGCGTCGACGGACTGGCCGGGAAACAGACCCAGATCATCATGAATTCGCTGCTCGCGACCGACGACCGGCCGCGGCTCGTCACGGCCCGGCTCGCAAGCGACAACTCGCATAGCGGCAACCGGCCCTAATGTCATTAACCAATGTCATGAATCTGCCCTGCGCCATGAATCGAACGGAACGCTAAAGCATGTCATTCATCCTGGACGCCCTGAAGAAGTCCGAGAACGAGCGGCAGCAGCAGGCCAGCGCGGAATTTGCGGCCATTCCGTCTGCGCCGGCGCCGGCCGGCGCGCCGCGCTGGATCTGGGTGCTCGGCGCGCTGCTGTCCGTCAACCTGATCGCCGTTGCCGCGACGCTGCTCTGGAAAGACGATCCGGTACCAGTGTCGACGGCGGCGCCCGCCGCAAGCAGCGTGCCTGTTGCCGGGACCGCCCCGGCGGCTGCCCGGACAAGCACGCCGGATTCCTCGAGTTCCGGGTTCGCCGAAAGGCTCAACCTCGCCCCGCGGCGTGAGCCGCCGCCGGCAGCGACCACACCCGCCGCCGCGGCAGGCAGCGTCGAACAACCGCAGCAGCCGGTACGGGATGCGTCACCGCTCGCCCTGCCTACGCTGACCGAGATCCGCCTGCGCGAAGGCTCCGACCTGCCGGATCTGCGCCTGGACATTCACGTGTTCTCGACTATCCCTGAGAATCGCTTCGTATTCATCAACATGCAGAAGTATCAGGAAGGCTCCGTACTCGACGCCGGCCCGCGGCTGCTCGAAATTACCGCAAACGGCGTCGTCATGGACCACCGCGGTACCCGCTTCATGCTGCCGCGCGAATGACCGGCAACAGCCCCCGCCATCTTAGCGGCGAACGTTTCGCCCGCGCTCTGAAATCGGGCATTCACCGGGTCATCAACGAGCAGGATGTCCTCAACCGCATCAATGTGTTTCCGGTGCCCGACGGCGATACGGGCACGAATCTAAGCCTGACGCTCAGTGCGGCGCTGCACTCGCTCGATCGGGACGAGAACCATCTCGGCACGATATTGGCGGCGCTCGCGGACTCGCTGCTCGACGGCGCGCGCGGCAATTCCGGTGCAATACTTGCGCAGTTTTTCCAGGGCGTTTCCGACTCGGCCGGTGAGATCAGCCGCTTCACGACCTACACGTTTGGCAAGGCCGTCGAGACCGGCAGCAGCTATGCGCGCGATGCCATTGCGGAACCGCGCGAGGGCACCATACTGTCGGTCATCGCAGCGTTCGCGGCGGCGGTTCGACAGCATGCCGTCGAGCTGCGCGAGGAGAGTTTTAACGTCGTCCTGCCGGCGAGTCTGGCGCGCGCGGAGAAAGCGCTTGCCGAAACTACGGGGCAACTCGATGCTTTGCGCCGGGCTGGCGTCGTGGACGCAGGCGGCAAAGGATTCGTAACGCTGTTCGACGGCGTCATGCAGTTCCTCGTCAACGACGTTGCCACGCCGCGACCGGATCTCGCCCGGCTGGGCGACGTCGTCGAAGTCGCCGCGGGCGCCGAGGCCGACTCGGATTACCGTTATTGCACGGAGTGCATCGTCAGCGGCACCGACATCGACCGGCGCAAACTGCGCGAGGCTCTGGGTGAACTCGGCGATTCGCTGGTGCTGGCCGGCACGCGGCGCAAAGCGAAAGTACACATACACGTCAACGACCCGGGCGAAGTGTTCGGGCTGGCCGCGGACTTCGGCGAAGTCAGCGCCGAAAAAGCCGACGACATGCATCGGCAAACGCACAGCAGTCACGATGCGCTGCGCAAGTTTGCGGTGATTACCGATTCGGCGGCGGATATACCCGACGAAGATCTCGAGCGTCTGGACATACACATGGTGCCCTGCCGGGTACAGTTCGGCGAGCGCAGCTTCATCGACAAAGTCAGCATTAGCAACGAGGAGTTTTTCGCCGAGGTGGAGCGTAACCCCGTTCACCCGACGACATCGCAGCCGGCACCCGGAGACTTCCGCCGCCAGTATCAGTTCCTGGCGACGCATTACGCGGACGTGCTTTCGGTAAGCCTGTCGGCGAAAGCGAGCGGTACATGGCAAGCCGCGGTCGCCGCCAGCGAACGCGTCAACGCGCCCGGCAAAGTACGCGTCGTCGATACCCTCAATGCGTCGACGGGAGAGGGCCTGCTCGCGGTGTTTGCCGCGGAGTGCGCGGAAGCCGGCATGACCCTCGAGGACACGCTGCGCGAACTCGAGGCACGCATTCCGCTCACGCGCACGTTCGCTCTGGTCAACGACCTCAAGTTTGCGGTGCGCGGCGGCCGGGTACCCGGCTATGTAAAACCTGTAGCGGAGTTTCTGCGCGTTACGCCGATCATACGCACGCACCCGGACGGCCGGGTTACCAACGGCGGCTTCCTGTTCGGCCGGCGCCGGCGTATCGAACGCTTCGCGGAGCTCGTCGCGAAGAACAGCGCAGTATCCGGGGCCATGCACGTGGCTATTGGCCATGCGCTGGCCGCCGAGGATGCGGATACGCTAAGGGCCGCCATGCGGGAAGTCCTGCCCGAGATTCACCGGCTCACGATTACCGAGCTGGGCGCAGCCCTGGGCGTACACGGCGGCCCGGGCACGCTAATAGTCGCGACGATGCCGGAGAAGCTGCCGGATCCTGCCTAAGGCCAGCCGTGCTATTCGCGTATGCCTATACCGCGGTTCAGCAGCATCAGGCAGGCGCTGAACAAGGCAACGACAAAAAAGACCACGATGGCATAAGCGTAAGCGATGCTAATGTCGGACGCGCCCAGGATGCCGTAGCGAAACGCGTTGACCATGTAGAGGATCGGGTTCGCCTTCGATACGGTTTGCCAGAATTCCGGCAGCAGTGAGATCGAATAGAAAACCCCGCCCAGGTAGGTCAGCGGCGTCAGAATAAACGTCGGGATGAGCGAGATATCGTCGAACTTCTTTGCGTAGATTGCGTTGATGAAGCCCATGAGAGAAAACACGATGGACGAGAGCAGCACCATCGACAGCGTGATCAGGGGATGGGCGACTTCCAGCTTCGTAAAAAACAGCGCGATGACGGTAACCAGGCCGCCGACGAGCAGGCCGCGAATGACGCCGCCCGCAACGTGCCCGACGATGATCGCCGCGTTGGACATGGGCGATACGAGCATTTCTTCGATGTGACGGCCGAATTTTGCACCGAAGAAACTCGACACGACGTTGCCGTAAGAGTTGGTGATGACCGACATCATGATGAGCCCGGGCGCGATGTACTGCATGTAATCGAAGCCGTCCATGCTGCCGATGCGGCTGCCGATCAGGTTGCCGAAAATAATAAAGTACAGCGTCATCGTAATAGCGGGCGGAACGATGGTCTGCACCCAGATCCGCAGGATGCGGACCGTCTCCTTGTGAATGAGCGTGCGGATCGCCACCGCGTTGAGACCAAGGTTCATACGCCTGCCGCGCCCTCGTCCGCGGGCTGTTTGCTCTCGACGAGCCGCATGAACAATTCCTCGAGCCGGTTGGATTTGTTCCGCATGCTGACGACGTCGAGATTGTGGGCCCCGAGCGCTTTGAACAAATCGTTCAGGCTGTGTTCGCGGTCCATGGCCACCTCGAGCTCGAGTTCGTTGCGCAGGCCGGTTTCGAAACCGGTCAGCTCGGGCGCCGCCGCAAGCGGCTCGCGCAGGCTCAGCACGAATACCTCACGCTGCAGCTTGCGCAGCACAACGCTCATGCTGGCATCTTCGATAATTCTGCCTTCGTCGATAATGGCCACGCGACGACAAAGCGACTCGGCCTCTTCCAGATAGTGCGTCGTCAGAATGATCGTCGTCCCTGCATCGTTGATATCGCGCAGAAAATCCCACATCGACCGCCTGATCTCGATATCCACGCCGGCCGTCGGCTCATCGAGTATTAGCAGCCTGGGCTCGTGGACCAGCGCCCGGGCGATCATCAGGCGCCGCTTCATGCCGCCCGACAGACTGCGCGCCGGGTCCTTGCGCCGGTCCCAAAGGCGCAGCGCCTTGAGATACTTTTCGCTGCGCTCGCGCGCGAGTTTCGGCGGCAGGCCATAATATCCCGCCTGGGTCATGACAATATTGCCAACCATCTCCCACTGGTTCAGATTGACTTCTTGCGGAACCAGGCCAATACACGCCTTTGCGGCTTCGGATTCCCGTGCCAGATCGTGGCCGAAGACGCGGACCTCGCCGCCCGACTTATTGACCAGCGAGCTGATAATGCCGATAGCGGTCGTTTTGCCCGCGCCGTTGGGACCGAGCAGCGCGTAGAACTCGCCGGGCTCGACATCCAGATCGATACCTTTGAGCGCCTGTTTGCCGTTTTTGTAGGTTTTGCTGAGAGCTTTTATCGTGAGCGCGGACATGAGGCGGCGTATTGTAACCACCTATCGCCCGACAGTTGAACCGCTGTCGGGTTTGAGCGGGCCAGCGTCCGGTCCGACCAAGCGGTGCCATTTCAGCGCGAAGGTTTGCTGACGATGCGCAGCCGCTCGTCGCGGCGCTGACAGGCGGCTAGCGCAAGGCGCTCGTCCCCCGAGTAGTCGCCTTCGATCAATAGCCGCTGCATTGCCGAGAAACGCACGGCGCGCAGCTCGGCCAGCCGGGTCGAGCGGCATGCGGCAAGCAGAGTCTGCCAGAACGGCTCTTCGTCCTGGCAGCGCGGCACCAGCAGGCTGTCGAAGCCCGCCGCCTCATCGAGCAGGTTGAGCAGACAGGCGTTCGCCGCCCGCTCACACCAGCCCGCGGACGCGCCGCTCAGGAAGCGGGCGGCGTGACGGTTGTCGCGGCACAGGGTCCACAGCAAGCCCAGAGTCGCGGATACGACGCGCCATTCGCGCTCGGGCATCAGGCGGGTCTCGGCCAACAGGTCGCCTTCCTGCCGCGGCTCGCCGGTCAGCGCCGAATAATTGAGATGAAACAGCAGAAACGGAGCACGCGACAGGCGGGTTCTCTGCCTGCTGTCGAGCGACCTGAGCTGTTCCCGAAGACCGGCGGACAGCGCGCGGGGTGTGGCGGCTGCCGTAACGCAGTCCAGGAACGCGCGATTCAGGACGCGCGCGTTAGCGAGTTCATGCTGGGTAACACCCGGATACTCCATTAGATTTTCTCCCATTGCCGGACGCGGGCGCGCCTATCTCGCAAAAACACGGACTTATTACTATTTAGTATATTAGACCAGATAAAGATCATATTGCACTTATATCTATTTGATATGAGAAAAAGTAACCAATTGGAGAGGATATGCGCTTAACTGACGACCGCTACGCCCATGAGCGTCACCAATTCGAGCTGGCCTTGAGAATGATTGGCCACGAAGCCCGGACGCGAACGATCAAAGCCTGCACGGGACTCTCGGACGACCGGATCCGCAAGCTGTATGCAACGTATTTCCGCAACAGCGGCAGGCACGGTATCAAACGGCGGCGCGGCAAATCCCCGCGGCAAATTGGCCTGTTCGTCAAGAATGCCCGGCACCAGCTGCAGGCGACAACGCTGCTCGCCCTGTTTTGCACGGGCATGCTCCTGAGGCTCGACCGGGAGCAGCGGGTCCAGGCCTGCTGGCCAAGACCCGACGTCGAGTTCGGCCACCGGCTGTGCAGAGCGTTCGAAACCTATCAGCTGCTGCACGACGAACCGCTGCTGAACTTCGAGTGGGCCTTCAATCTTCTGCACAATATTAGCTACGACGACGAGCTGCTCGTCGCACGCTGCGCACTCTGCGCAGCACCTTACGTGCAGGACGCCTACGCTCTCGACCCCCGGCAGTGCCCCGCGTGTTCGCTGCGCCAGCCGGGGCCGCCGGTGCGTTAGCGCGCTTGTTCGGGCGCCGCGTGTATCGCCGGTAATTTATGACGGGGCGCACTACGGTAAACTCGCAGCGCATATGCACAAGCAGCAAACCAACGTTTTCGCAGGCGCCTTCGTCGACCGTATTGGCGAACGGCGCAAGGACCCGGACTGGCTCGCCGAGGCGGCGGACAGTCCGGACAGTTTGTTCGTGCCGGTCTGGCGGCACCGCTGTCTGATCGAACGGACACAAGAGCAACCCGGCCTGCGCTTCCTCAAGCGGCAGGAAATCGATACGCAAGGCGCGCATGACGCCGAATGGATTTTTCTCGGCCTCTACCGCGACCAGCCCGCTTTTGCGTTTGCGCTAAACGGCCCGCGCGAGCCGTATGCGGAGCTTGGCGTATTCGAAGACTTAAGAAAGCTCGGCACGCTGCTCGCCGCCGACCAGGCCAATCTGGCGGCGCACGCCCGCGCGCTCGTGCTGTGGCATGAAACCACGCTGTTCTGCGGCACCTGCGGCGCGGCCTCAAACCCCGTGGCCGGCGGCAATGCCCGCAGCTGCAGCAATCCCGACTGCGGCAAAACGCTGTTTCCGCGCGTCGATCCCGCGATCATCGTGCTCGTCGAACGCGGCGAACACTGCCTGCTCGGCCGGCAGACCAGCTGGCCCGAAGGACGCTATTCGACCGTTGCGGGTTTCGCGGAGCCGGGCGAATCGCTAGAGGACGCGGTGCGGCGCGAGGTGTTCGAGGAAACCAACATCCACGTCGGCAACGTTCGTTATCACAGCTCACAGCCCTGGCCTTTTCCGTCGTCGCTCATGCTGGGTTTCTTCGCCGAAGCCGTGTCGGACGATATTCGGCTGAACGACGGCGAACTCGAGGACGCCCGCTGGTTCACGCGCGACGATCTACGCTCGGGGTTTCCCAAACTGCCGTACCACATTTCCATTGCCCGGCGGCTGGTCGACCACTGGCTGAACGGGTAGGCGCGGAATGTGTCTCGTGCTGATTGCCTATCGGCAACTGCCGGAAACGCCGCTGCTGGTTGCCGCCAATCGCGACGAGTTTCATGCCCGGCCGACCGCAGCGCTGCACTGGTGGCCGGACACGCCGGGAATACTCGCAGGCAGAGACCTCGAAGCCGGCGGCACGTGGCTCGGCATGAGCCGCAACGGCCGCTTTGCCTGCGTGACCAACTATCGCGATGCCGTTCCGCCGGGCACCGGACTGCGGTCGCGCGGCGAACTGATCACCCGCTTTCTCGAAGCACAGGCGACACCCCGGGAATTTCTGGCAAACCTCGACGGTGAACGCTACGCGGGCTTTAACCTGTTCGTCGCCGACGGGCAAACCCTCGCTTACGGCAACAATCAGGGCGCGGAACCGCGGGAGCTTCGCAACGGCATCTACGCTCTGGCGAACGCGAGTCTCGATGTGCCCTGGCACAAGACCAGGATCGCCAGGACTTCCCTGCAGAACCTCGTCGCGGCCGGCGCTGCCGACAGCGGCCGGCTGTTCGAGGTCCTCGGCGACCGGCAAACGGCCCCGGCCGGCGCTGCCGCAAAAGAGCACCCGCAGTCCACGCGCGCGGAGGCGCTCAGCGCGCCGTTCATCGTGCAGCCGGACTACGGCACGCGGTCATCGACCACCGTGCTCGTCACTGCCAACGGAGATGTCGAGATTACGGAACGGCGCTACGCGCCCGACGGCGTTGCCGAGGGTGAAAACCGGCAGGAGTTTCGAATCGAGCCGCGCTAGCCCGGATATGCTCTAGCCCGGATATGCTCTAGCCCGGATATGCTCTAGCCCGGATATGCTCTAGCCCGGATATTCAGAGTCCGCCGTAGACGGACAGGAGAAAGCTGCGTATGTCCGCAATCTCCTCCGGGCACACGCTGTGCGGCATCGAGTACTCGCGCCAGTCGACCTGAAACCCGGCCTCGCGAATGACCTCCGCCGATTCCTTGCCGAGCGCGAGCGGCAGGACCGGATCGAAACGGCCGTGCGCCATGAACAGCGGCACCGTGCGCGGCTGACTGTTCGCGTTAGCGGCCACCTCGGCCGCAAATGCCGAGGGCAGCGGCAGATACGTCGACAGCAGCATGAGCCCCGCGAGCGGCTCGGGATAGCGCAGCCCGACGTGCGCGGCTATTGCGCCGCCCTGCGAAAAGCCTGCGAGCACGATCCGCTCGGCGGCAACGCCTGCGTCGATTTCGGCCTGGATCAGCCGCTCGAGTATCTCGCTGCTGTCACGCACGCCCTCCGCATCCGAACGGCCTTCGGCATCGAAGCTCAGAATGTCGTACCAGGCACGCATCTCCATGCCGCCGTTGACGGTGACGGGGCGCACCGGCGCGTGCGGAAACACGAAGCGCAACGTAAGTTCCGCCGGCAGGCGCAGCTCCGGGACGACGGGTTCGAAATCGTGGCCGTCGGCGCCGAGGCCGTGCAGCCAGATTATGCTGCCGTCGGGGGGCGTGTGGTCTCGTTCACGGCCCTTTTCCTGAGCGGTTTGTTCGCCGGTTGTCAGCACGACGGGAGAGGAGTGCGCCATCTCTTGAGCCCTTGGCATGTCAAAAGGCGTGCAGTCTAGCTGAAAAAACGAAGATTTCTTTGGGTTCGGGCATCACGTCAGACGCCGTATACAAAATGCACTTATATTATTGCATATCTCGAGTATTAGCTGTATTTTCACTTATATTTGTGCAAGAGTGCATTTGGCATGATTTCGAAAGACCTCATTAATATTGGCTCTCAAGCTTGTGCGCGTCGCAAACTGGCGGGACTGTCGCAAACCGATGCCGGCAGCCAGATTCAGGCTCATCGCAACGAAATATCTCGTATCGAGAACGGGAAATTCACTGGCAGTATTGCAACGTTCACGCGCTACCTGAACCTGTTGGGTTTGTCGCTACGCGTCGAGATCAGCCGGTCACCCTCACTGGAGGACCTCGACGCTCTATTCAACGAGGATACCGACTGAATGGGCATCGATTTCAAGTCCCTTCCGCAACGCATAGAGCAGATTCAGGTTGCAACTCCCGAAGGTGCGGCCGGCACCTTGCAGCATAGTGCCAACTACCGATTCAGCTACAACGAATCCGCCGAACAAGTGGCGCTCGCCATGCCCGTACGCACGGAGCCGTATAACCGAGGCGCATTGCATCCTGTCTTCGAAATGAATCTGCCGGAGGGCTTCATACGCCGCGAGCTATCGGAACGCCTGCAACGCTACACCCGCATCAACGACATGTTGTTCCTGGCCATTCAGGGTGACGAAGGCATAGGGCGATTGAGCTACATGTCTGACATTGATCGTACGCCCACAACTCCGGATGACCTCGATGAAATCATAAACTGGGATAGACCTGACAATATCTTCATCGAATTACTGGATCGGCACCTGTTCAACACCACCCTGTCGGGTATGCAGCCGAAAGTCGCCGTTAGTACCGAGAAGGCGTTGTTACAAGGTAAAAACCTCATCATCAAGTCGGCAGGTGACGATTACCCAAACCTGGCGCTGAACGAATTCGTCTGCATGCGTATCGCCGCCGCAGCTGGCTTGCCCACGCCTGTGTTCCAGCTTTCAAGAAACCGGCAGCTATTCATCATGGAGCGCTTCGATGTGCTCGATGAACACAAACTCGGCATGGAGGACTTCACGGTCCTGATGGGACGATCGGGCCAGGAGCGCTATCTTGGCAGTTACGAGAATGCTGCCAGAGTAATCGATGTTTACGGCGGCAGCCACGGCGACCTGCGGCGCTTTTTCGAGTACGTCGCACTCAGCTGCATGCTCGGTAACGGCGATGCTCACCTTAAAAATTTTGCTCTTCTCTATACTCATCCGGGCGCCACTCCCCGGTTATCACCGATTTACGACGTAGTCTGCACCCGGATTTACGAACTGGAAGCCAAAACCCTCGCCCTAAAAATGAACGGGAGCCGGGAGTTTCCAGATCGTCGAGGACTTCTGCGATTCGCGAAATCGCTCGGTGTGAAGGGCGCCGAATCCCGCATGGAGGAGATGGCGGATCTGGCACTGCAGACAATCACGGCTACCGCCGAACTCGAAGACTTCCCCAAGCTGAAGCAAACCCTGCGCGCATCGATTTCACGTGCAATGGCTGTTGACGGATCGCAAGCAGGGTTTGTTCGCAAGCGCAAAGACGCCAAGAAACGCAAGGCGGATTCGCTTCGAGAGCCCTGAATACCGCAGGCGGCAGAGTCTGTTCCCCATAGTCTATCGACATCGCGGGGCATCCTTGTGTGGCGGAAAACCAGGCTTCAGGAGCTATTTCTCGGACGCGTGGAATTCGCAGAGGCTCGCGATCCCGAGATCACATCGACATCGTTTCACGCGCCATCCAAAATCGCCGGCATAGGCCGCACTCGTACCGCATCATCTATCGCTACACGACAACTTACGGTCGAATACGCACTAACGCTTGCTAGAGTATGCGCATTTGTGTATCTTTATGCGCATAATTATTCGAGACTCGATCATGCCTCCCACCGCCAAAGATCAGCAGCTCCGCCGCGAGCGGCTCTACGAGCTGCTGCGCTCCGGTGCCGGGCAGACTCAGAGGGCACTCGTCGACGCGCTGCTGACGTCGGGCATACCGGCAACCCAGTCGAGCGTCAGCCGCGATTTGCGCGAACTCGGCGCCGTCAAGACGCGCGCCGGCTACGTGCTGCCCGCGGCCGCGAACGACGACAGTGACGACGAAATTCGCGCCGTGGCCGATCTGGTGCGCAATATCCAGGCAGCCGGGCCCAATCTGCTCGTCGTCAGGACCGGTGCGGGCGCCGCCCAGCGCGTCGCGCTGGCTCTCGACCGGAGTAGCTGGCCGGAAATCGTCGGCAATATCGGCGGCGACGACACGGTATTCGTAGCGACCGCATCGCTAGCCCAGCAGAAACGCCTGCTGTCGCGGCTCAACATCATTCGCCAAGCATAAGGATCACTCGTGTCGCAGAACGACTCCACCCCAATTATTCTCGCGTTCTCGGGCGGCCTCGATACGTCCTTCTGCGTGCCCTGGCTAAAAGAAACCTACGGCCGCGACGTGATTACGGCCACGATCGACACGGGCGGCCTCGATGCCGCGGCCGCCGCCAGCCTCGAGGAACGCGCCATGGCGCTCGGCGCGATCGAGCACGTGCTGATCGACGCGCGTAAAGACTTCTTCGACGACGTCATTCGCTATCTGATCGCCGGCAACGTGCTGCGCGGCAACGCCTACCCGCTGTGCGTCGGTGCCGAACGCGGCCTGCAGGCCCGGCGGCTCGCGGAACTTGCCGTCGACCGGCATGCCAACACGGTCGCGCACGGCTGTACCGCAGCCGGCAACGACCAGGTCCGCTTCGAGGTTGCACTGCGCACCCTCGCCCCTGGCCTCGAGGTGCTCGCACCGGTCCGCGACAACAGCTGGATTCGGGAGGAGCAGCTCAAGTATCTCGAGCAGCACGGCCTGCCCCTGCCCGCGCAGGGCTCGGACTATTCGATCAACCGCGGTTTGTGGGGCATTACGATCGGCGGCCGCGAAACGCTGACCTCGCAGTCGAGCATTCCCGAATCCGCATGGGTACTCTCGCCAACGGCCTTTAGCGAACCTCTCCCTGCAGCTCTGCACAGCCTCGAATTCGACGAGGGTATTCCGGTTGCGCTCGACGGCGATGCGCTGCCGGCCGTCGAGCTGATCGAGAAACTGGAGCTGCTCGCGGGTGCCTACGGCATCGGCCGCGGAATACACTTAGGCGACACCGTGCTGGGAACGAAGGGCCGCGTGGCGTTCGAAGCGCCGGCGGCCATTACGCTGATTACGGCGCACCGCGAACTCGAAAAACTGGTCTTAAGCGCGCAGCAGGCGCGGCTCAAGGACACGCTTGCCGCCGCCTACGGCGATCTCGTCCACGAAGGCCGGCAGCTCGATCTGGCCTGCCGCGACGTCGAGGCGTTCCTGCACTCCTCGCAAAAACGCGTCACTGGCAAGGTCGATTTTACGCTCGCGCCCGGCAGCCTGTTCATCAGCGGCGTCGACTCGCCGCACTCGCTGCTGGCCGCGACGCGCGGCGTGTACGGCGAAGCGGCCGGCGAGTGGACCGCCGCCGATACGCTCGGCTTCGCACGTATCCTGTCGCTGCCGGGCAGCCTGCAAACCCGCGCGGCGAAACCGTCATGAAGACCGTCGTCGTCGACAAGATTGCCTCCGTCGCGCAGCACAGCGAACTGACCGACGACGTGCGCCTGTCGTCCGAGATTCCTTGCGAGGAAGGGGTACTCGTGGCCGCCCGCGTACTCAACAACAAGTCGCGCTACAACCAGCTCGAGCTAACCTCGGGCCGCATGGCGACGGTCACGGCCGGCGACGTCATCGTCGGGGCGCTCGGCCATCGCAATGCCTTGCGCGGCTACTCGGGAAGGCTGCCGACCGAACTCGACGTGGGCGACACGGTGCAGCTGCTCAACATCGGCGGGGTACTCGGACTGTGCGACTCGGCCAACCCCGACGTGGGCCCGCCGTTCGACTGCGAAGTACTAGGGACGGTCTTGCACTTCCCTTACCTTGGCGAGCGCATTGGCGTGCCGGCCCGTGTCGGAGAAAGCACGCTCGAGGATGCACCCGCGTTCGACACCCGGGACGTTCCGGTCGTCGCGCTCGCCGGCACCTGCATGGACGCCGGCAAGACCGCGGCGGCCTGCGCTGTGGTCAGCCGGCTCCGCCATCACGGCCGGACGGTTGCCGCCTGCAAGGCAACGGGCGTATCGCTGCGGCGCGACATACTCGCAATGCAGGATGCCGGCGCCAGCACGGCGATGATTTTTTCGGACTTCGGCATCGTGACGACCACGGCGTCGAACGGACCGGCGCTGACCCGCGCACTGCTGACGAGCCTTGCCGGCACGCAGCCGGATGTCATCGTGCTCGAACTCGGCGACGGCCTGCTCGGCTCCTACGGCGTCGAGGCCATTCTCGAAGACGAGGCGATCCGCAATGCGCTAAGCGCGGTGCTGCTCTGCGCCAACGATCCGGTATCCGCCTGGGGCGGCGCCGAAATCCTGCGCAAACAGCACGGCATAGAGCCGGCCGTCGTCACTGGGCCCGCGACGGACAACGCGGTTGGCGTCGAACAAATCCGGACACGGCTCGGACTGCCGGGCATCAACGCACTGGCAAACGGGATGGAACTCGGCGATCACGTCGCGGCCAGGCTCTGGGAGCGCTCGACGTGAGCGAGACTATCCAGGTGGCGGTCCTCGGCGCCACGGGCTACGTGGGCGGAGAGCTGCTGCGCCTAATAGCCGCGCATCCGAACTTCGAGCTGGCCGCCGCCGTTTCGGAGAGCCGCGCGGGCACCCCGATTCGCGAAGGCTTCGGCCACCTTGCGAGCGCCTTCGGCGGCGCAGACTTCTCGTCGCCCGACAACTGGCTCGACGCGATTGCCGACAACAGCCGGCTTGCGCTGTTCTCGGCGGCGCCACACGGCGCGTCGGCCGGGATGCTCGAAGACGTGTTGTCGCGCGCTGCCGCGAAGAACATCGACGCGCACGTCGTCGACGCGTCCGCCGACTTCCGCTTCGCCGAGCGCGACGCTTACGAGAATATCTACGGCGCGCACGGTGCGCCGGAGCTGCTGCCGCAATTCAGTTCGGGCGTACCCGAGCACCACGGCGCGCCGGCGACACCGCATGTCGGCAATCCCGGCTGTTTTGCCACGGCCATGCTGCTCGCGATCGTGCCGGTGCTCCGGTCCGGGCTCGGCAACGGCGCGTTTCAGGCCAGCGGCATAACGGGCAGCACCGGCTCAGGCAGACAACCGCAGGCCGGCACGCACCACCCGGTGCGACACAGCAATCTATACGCATACAAGCCGCTGGCACATCGGCACGCACCCGAGGTCGTCGCACTGGCAGAACTTGCATCCGGGCATACGCCAACGCTGCACTTCGTCCCTCACTCCGGGCCGTTTGCGCGGGGCATACACATGACCGTATTCACGACGCTCGCGGACGGCGTCAGTGAGGATCAGGTACGCGCAGCGTTTGTTGCCTGCTACGGCGATGCCGCGTTTGTGCAACTCGTTGCCGGCACTCCGCGGCTCAAGGACGTGGTGGCCAGCAACTACGCGGCGCTCGGCGTCGCAACGAGCGGCCGGCAGCTCGTCGTCACCTGCGTCATCGACAATCTCGTGAAAGGCGCCGCGGGCAGCGCAATGCAGTGGATGAACCGGCTGTTCTCCCTGCCCGACAGCCGCGGCCTCGAAGCGGCCGCACCGGCGTGGACATGAACGGGCCCGCGCAGACAGCCAACGGCGACCCGCGGCAGCGCGAGGCGGCGTCGACGATTCCGGTATACGGCCAGCTGCCGTTCGTGCCGGTACGGGCGGCGGGCTGCGATATCTTCACCGACGACGGCCGGCAGATCCTCGATCTGTACGGCGGCCACGCGGTGGCCTGCCTTGGCTACGGTCACCCCGCGCTGACCGCAGCCATCGAAAAGCAGGCGCGGCGCCTGCTGTTCCAGAGCAACGCAGTGGCGACCGACATCCGCGCCGAAGCCGCCGAGAAACTCGTTGCCACGGCGCCCGAAGCGCTTACGCGCGCCTTTTTTGTCAACTCGGGCGCCGAAGCCAACGAAAACGCACTGCGCATGGCGCTGGTTGCCACGGGACGGCGCAAGATACTCGCGGTAACCCACGGCTTCCACGGCCGCACGGCGGCAGCCGCCGCTGCAACCTGGAATTCGACCCGCTGGTACGGTTTCCCGGAACGGCCGTTCGAAGTGGACTTCATCCCGCGCGACGACTGCGGCGCCGCGGCCGCGATGTTCGGGCCGGACGTTGCGGCCGTCATAGTCGAACCCGTGCAGGGTGTCGCCGGCGCATACGACCTGTCGACGGAATTCCTGGCCGCGCTGCGTACAGCCTGCACGAAGCACGGCGCACTCTTCATTGCCGACGAAGTGCAGTCCGGCATGGGCCGCTCGGGCCGTTTCTTCGCCTCAAAAATGCACGGCATCGAACCCGACCTGCTCACCTCGGCCAAATCGCTCGGCGGCGGCGTGCCGGTCGGCGCCGTACTTTCGAGCGAGCCCGTTGCACGGCACTTCTCACAGGGTTCGCTGGGGACGACCTTCGGTGGCGGCCCGTTGGCCGCCGCGGCGTGTGTCGCCGTCATCGACTCGATACGCTCCGAGAACCTGCTCGCCAACGTCCGCACTCGCGAAGCCGAGATCCGCGAACACTGCGTGGTCGGTCCGATCGAGAGAATCCAGGGGATGGGCCTCCTGCTCGGACTGGTCTGCGACCGGCCGGCCGCCGAGGTCCGCGACACGCTGCTCGAACACGACATACTCACGGGCACCAGCAGCGATCCGAAAGTATTGCGGATACTCGCCCCGCTCGTGTTGGAGGCCAGCCACGTAGCGCGGCTCAAGACGGCGCTGGCCAGCATTCCGCCGGCCAAACTCTAGGGCCTGTTAACACTATGCGAAATATCGGGAACCATTAAAGGAACAGCTGCATGAAAGCGTTTAACGACCTTGCCGATTTTACGACCGAAGAACTCGAGGATCTGCTCGATCTGGCCGGGCGCCTCGATACGCATCCGGAACCGGATGCCCTGAAGGGCAAGGTGCTGTCACTCCTGTTCCTGAGTCCGTCGCTGCGCACGCTGGCATCGTTTCAGGCCGCCATGACGCGCCTTGGCGGCGGCTCCTTCGTCATCTCCCCGGACATGTCGATCCACGGTCTCGAAACGCGTCCCGGAATCGTCATGGACGGCTCCGCGGCGGAGCACATCCGCGAGGCGGTGCCGGTGATCGCCTCTTACGGCGACGCCATGGGCATTCGCGCCTTCGCGGAACGCAAGAATCTCGAGACGGACCTTGCCGAAACCGAATTTGCGGCGCTCACGGGCCTGTTCGACACGCCGTACATCAACATGGAATCGGCCATGAACCACCCCTGTCAGAACCTCGCCGACTGGAAGACAATGGACGACCTCGGGATACCGGCCGAAGGCGGCAAGTTCGTGCTGAGCTGGGCCTACCATCCGAAAGCGCTGCCGCTTGCGGTACCCGCATCGACGCTGTACACGGCGGCGCGGCGCGGCATGGACGTCACCGTGTTGCGGCCCGAAGGCTTCGAGCTTCCCGAACCGCTCATGCAAAAAGCCGCGGCGGCCGCGGCAGACGCGGGCGGCTCGGTCGTCGAGACCGATCAGCGGCAGGAGGCGATGCAAGGCGCGCACGTGATCTACGCCAAATCCTGGTCCTCGACCAGACACTACGGCGACCGCATGGCCGACCAGGCGCTGCGCAACGAGCTGGTCGACTGGTGCGTCGACGAGCCCTGGTTCGACAACGCAGAGGACAACTGCCGCTTCATGCACTGCCTGCCGGTAAGGCGGGGCGTGGTTGTCGCCGAGCGGGTGCTCGACGGACCGCGCAGCGTCGTCATTCACGAAGCGCGCAATCGCATGCTGGCGCAGATGGCCGTACTGCACCGCATGCTGGGGAACGGCGCGTGAGCAGCCAACGCGAACGCGCGATTGTCGTCTCGGCCCTGAAACACGCCGCGCCGTACATACGCCTGTACAAGCGCAAGACCTTCGTGCTCAAGGCCGGCGGCGAGGTCTTCGCGGACGACACTCAGACCCGCGCCCTGATGGAGCAGGTCGGTCTTCTGCATCAGGTGGGGATTCGCGTTGTGCTGATCCACGGCGGCGGGCCGCAATCCACCGAGCTTGCCAAGCAGCTCGGCATGGACACAACCTTCATCGACGGCCGCCGGGTCACCGACGGCGCGTCCCTCGACGTCGCCGCGATGGTGCTGAACGGTCAGATCAATACCCGCGTGCTCGCGGCCTGCCGCGACCTCGGCATCCCCGCCGTCGGCATTAGCGGCGTCGACGCAGGGCTCATCCGCGCCCATCGCCGTCCGCCCGTCGAGCGCAGCGGCGAGGCGCCGGTCGACTACGGTTTCGTAGGCGACATCGACTCCGTCGAGGCAGACGTCATCAGCAAGCAGCTCGACAACGGCCTCATGCCGGTCGTAAGTCCGCTCTCCTGCGACGAGTCGGGTACGCTGCTGAACATCAACGCCGATACGGTCGCGGCGGCGATTGCCGCCGAACTCAACGCGGAAAAACTCATCCTGGTCACGGCGGCGGCGGGAATACTCGAAGACGTCAACGACCCGCAGTCGCTGATCAGCTACATCGACCGGTCCGAACTCGGCGCACTCAAAGAGAGCGGCAAGCTCGCCGACGGCATGCTGCCCAAAGCCGCGGCCATCGATTCAGCGCTCGAAAACGGCGTCCGGCGTGTCCACATCATTTCCTGGAAAGTCCCGGACAGCCTGCTGCTCGAAGTCTTCACCAACGAGGGAACCGGTACGCTGGTGGTCGACGACACGACGGCGCTTACGCCGGAAGAGCAAGGCTCGGCCGAATGAGCCGTCTTTGGGACAAGGGCCTGCCGCTCGACGCGCGCGTACTGCGCTACACGGCCGGCGAAGACTATGTCCTCGACGGCCGTCTCGTGGCATTCGACGTGCGCGCGTCGATCGCGCACGCCGAGATGCTCGCCGAGCGTGAACTCATCACCGCCGAGGATATGCACGCGATCCGCGAGGGCCTCGAGGCACTCGGACGTGCGCACGCGGAAGGCGCCTGGAGCATTAGCCTCGAAGACGAGGACGTGCACACGGCACTCGAATCCCGGCTGACGGCCAACATTGGCGAAGCGGGAGGGAGGCTGCACCTCGGCCGCTCGAGAAACGACCAGGTGCTGACGGCGCTTCGGCTGTACCTGCTCGACGCGGCGGCCGGCATCGGGTCGCGGAGCCGCGCACTCGCACAGTCGCTGGACCGCCTCGCGGAACGGCAGGGGTCCGTCGCTCTTCCCGGATACACGCACATGCAGCACGCGATGCCGTCATCCGTTGCGCTGTGGGCGGGCGGTTACGGCGAAGCGTTCGACGACGCGGCGGCCGGACTGGACGCGGCCAAGCGGCGGATAAGCCGGAACCCGCTCGGCAGCGCGGCCGGCTACGGTACGCCACTGCCGCTCGATCGCGCCAGCACCACGCAAAAGCTCGGCTTTGCCGCTACCCAGGAACCCGTCACGGCCGCCCAGCTTTCGCGCGGCCGGGCCGAAAGCGGGCTCCTGTTCGAGCTTACGCTGCTAATGCAGGATCTTGGGCGCCTGGCCAGCGACCTGCTGCTGTTTTACACCCAGGAGTTCGCCTACGTATCGCTGCCCAACGCGCTGACCACGGGCTCCTCGATCATGCCGCAGAAGCGTAATCCGGACGTATTGGAACTGGTACGCGGCGCGGGCGCGACCGTGCACGCCTGCCTGAACGAATCGCTCGGCATCACGGCAAAACTGCCGTCGGGCTATCATCGCGATCTTCAGCGCCTCAAGGCGCCGCTGTTTCGTGGCATCGATCTCACCGTCGAGTCGATCGACATCATGACGTATCTGCTCGACGAGCTTACATTTCTGCCGGAGAACATTAGCCTCGACGACGGCGTTTTCGCCGCGGAACGCGCCTACGAACTGGTGCGCTCGGAAGGAATCCCGTTTCGCGAGGCGTATCGCCGGATCGCCGCTCGCTATGCGGACTAGCAAACCGGCTCCGGGCCCTGCCGGAAGCCAGCAAGCGCATCGTAACTCTATGCTCTGAAAGAGATTTTTCGGCATCCAGGCGATGCTGCGATTTGTCCCCGGATAGGCCCTATAATTGCCGCTCGCCAACGACGCGGATCACACCATGTTTCGAGTATTGATTGTAGTGCTGGCCTTCGGCGCCAGCCTGAACTTAAGCGCCTGCGGTCAGAGCGGCCCTCTGTACCTGCCCGGCAACCCCAGTGAAATGACCACGACACCGGTGGGCACGACCGCACCGGCGGAGGAAGACGCGGAAACCCCGAAAGAGTCCGGCGGTGACCCCGAGTAATGCCCGGTCATGACCTCGTCCTGATCGACGGTTCGTCCTATCTGTTTCGTGCCTTCCACGCGCTGCCGTCGCTGACCAACTCGAAAGGCGAACCGACGGGCGCGCTGCACGGCGTGCTCAACATGATCAACAAGCTGATCCGTGACGAGCAGCCGGCGCACGTTGCGGTCGTGTTCGATGCTTCCGGCAAGACTTTCCGCAACGATCTGTACGCCGACTACAAAGCCAACCGGCCGCCCATGCCGGACGAACTGCGCGCGCAGATCGACCCGATCCTGAACGCCGTGCGCGCGATGGGCCTGCCGCTGTTGCGGGTCAAGGACGTCGAAGCCGACGACGTAATCGGCACCCTGTGCCGGCAAGGCGAAGCTGCGGGGATGTCCGTGCTGGTTTCAACGAGCGACAAGGATATGGCGCAGCTCGTCAGCGAGAAAGTAACGCTGGTCGACACGATGAGCGACAAAATCCTCGACCGCGACGCCGTCAAAGCCAAGTTCGACGTGTTTCCCGAACAGATCGTCGATTACCTGGCGCTAGTGGGGGATACGTCGGACAACATACCGGGCGTGCCGCGGGTGGGCGCGAAGACCGCCGCGAAGTGGCTCAACCTGTACGACAGCGCCGACGGCGTCATGCACAACGCCGAAGCCATCAAGGGCAAGGTCGGCGAAAGCCTGCGCGAGAGCATAGAGCAGCTCGAACTGTCGCGCGAACTCGCAACCATCCGCACGGATGTGGAGCTCGACGCAAGCCCTGCCGAATTGGTCGCGGATGCGGCGGACCTTGCGGCACTGCGAGACCTGTACTCGCACTACGAACTTCGCACCCTCCTCGCCCAGCTCGAGGACGAGCCCGGCGACACCGCCGCGGCGGAGCCGGCCTCGGATGCCGAATACGAAACCGTACTCGACTGGAAAAGCTTCGACCGCTGGTTCGAGACCATCAACAAGGCGTCGCTCACTGCGCTGGATACGGAAACGACCAGTCTCGACTACATGGCCGCACAGGTTGTCGGCATTTCGCTGGCGACCGAAGCGTCGCGGGCGGCGTATATCCCGCTGACGCACGACTATCCGGGCGCGCCGGATCAGCTGCCTGCCGAGGAAGTGCTCGACAAACTCAAGCCCTGGCTCGAGAGCGCGGAGCACAAGAAGGTCGGCCACCACCTCAAATACGATGCGCACGTTTTACGCCGGCACGGGATACGGCTCGCCGGCATGCAGTTCGACTCCATGCTGGAGTCGTACGTACTCAACAGCGTCGCCACGCGGCACGATATGGATTCGACCGCACGGCACTACCTGGGGCGCGAAACGATCCATTACGAAGACGTCGCCGGCAAAGGCGCCAAGCAGCTCACCTTCAATCAGATCGATCTCGAAACGGCCGCGCCCTATGCGGCGGAGGATGCGGAGATTACGCTGGCGCTGCATACCGAGCTATGGAAGCGGCTGGACGCAGTACCGAGCGTCAAGAGCGTCTACACCGATATAGAGCAGCCGCTGGTCGAGGTGCTGCTCGAGATCGAGGAAACCGGCGTGCTGCTCGATCAGACCATGCTCAGGCAGCAGAGTACGGAGCTCGCGAAACGCATGCTGGAACTCGAAAAACAAGCGCACGAACTTGCCGGCGGCCCGTTTAATCTCGGCTCGCCGAAACAGCTGCAGCAGATTCTGTTCGAGAAACAGGAGCTGCCGGTCATTCGCAAAACCCCGAAGGGGCAGCCCTCGACGGCCGAGGACGTGCTCGTCGAACTTGCGCACGACTACCCGTTGCCGCGGGTCATCATGGATTACCGCAGCGTGTCGAAGCTCAGGAGCACCTACACCGACAAACTGCCCGAGCAGATCAACCCCGATACGGGACGTATTCACACCTCTTATCATCAGGCGGTCGCCGCGACCGGTCGCCTGTCCTCGACCGACCCGAACCTGCAGAACATTCCAATCAGAACGGAGGAAGGCCGGCGGATTCGCAAAGCCTTCGTTGCGCCGAAGGGCCGGGTCATTCTGGCGGCGGACTATTCGCAGATCGAGCTCAGGATAATGGCCCACCTGTCCGGCGACCCGGGTCTGGTGAAGGCGTTCAAACACGATCAGGACGTGCACCGCGCGACGGCCGCCGAAGTCTTCGGTTTGCCGCAGGACGACGTGAGCGCCGATCAGCGGCGCTCCGCCAAGGCCATCAATTTCGGCCTGATGTACGGCATGTCGGCGTTTGGGCTCGCCAAACAGCTCGACTTAAGTCGCGGCGAGGCGCAAGACTACGTCGACCTGTACTTCGAACGCTATCCCGGGGTGAAGAAATTCATGGACGACACGCGGGAACGAGCCCGCGAACAGGGCTACGTCGAAACGCTGTTCGGACGCAGGCTGTACCTTCCGGAGATCAACTCGCGCAACGGGCAGCGCAGGCAGTATGCCGAGCGCAGCGCCATCAATGCGCCCATGCAGGGAACGGCGGCAGATATCATCAAGCGCGCGATGCTCGACGTCCACGGCTGGCTCAAGGGCGCCGCGGTCCCCGCACAAATGATCATGCAGGTGCACGACGAGCTGGTCTTCGAGGTCGCGCTCGACGCAGTCGACGAGGTCACGGCCGAAGTCGTCGAGCGGATGAGCGTTGCCGCCGAGATGTCGGTGCCGCTGCGGGTCGAGGCAGGCTGCGGGAAGAACTGGGAAGAGGCCCACTAACGCTCGAACCTGGACTCGATCTAAGTATTTTATTTATATAAATCAAATACTTAAGCAATATCAGGGAACCGATTCGCCGGGATGCGTTCAAAGCTGACGAGTGCTTGTTCACTCGCCTGTTTACCTCCCTATACAGGCAAAGCAACCCGGTAACCCCAAGCCGGTTGCACAAGCTTGAGCCCCGCCTGCGTTCCGTTGGCGGGGCTTTTTTGCTGCCGCAGGAATCGGCCGCGGCGCGCTGCCTTATTCGCCGGGTATACGGCCTTCGAGGAATCGGTCGAGCACCTGCCGCGCCTCCGCGTCCCCCTCGCGTTTCAGCGACGAAAACAGCTGCGCCGTCGCGGCGCCGGCAAGTGTCTTCCTTACGGCCAGCAGCGTATTCGCCGCTTGTCCGCGCTTCAGCTTATCCGCCTTCGTGAGGAGCACGTGAACGGGCAGTTCGACGTCTGCGGCGAAACGCATCATCTGTTCGTCGTACGCCGTGAGCCCGCGACGAATATCGACCACCAGGAGCAGACCGCGGAGGCTTTGGCGGGTGTGAAAGTACTCGTCGAGCAGACGGGCCCAGTGATCCTGCAGTTTACCGGACACCCTGGCAAAACCGTAACCCGGCAGATCCACGAGCCTGCGGTTCTCGCTCAGGGAAAAAAAATTGACGAGTTGGGTGCGTCCGGGAGTCTTGCTCGTCCGGGCGAACTGACGGCGATTGACGATGGTGTTGATTGCACTGGACTTGCCCGCGTTCGAACGGCCTGCCACGGCCACCTCGGCGCCGTCGTCCGGCAAAAACTGGCTCGCGGCATTGGCGCTGGTCAAAAAAGCTGCATTCGGGTAGTGGGACATTGGGGGTGTAAACCACCGTTTCTGTGTATAATTTAGGCGCTGAGCGAAGGATCTGCCCGCCTTTCGGGCGACGCCCGGAGAACAGTAACGAGGCCTACCGCCTGCGACAAGAACCTCCGGGAACTCGGCCAATCAGCATCTTAAGTTTCTCGCAACAACGGCTCGCGCACGCTCTCAAGAGTCTGCGTCCAGGATAGTAACGGTTGGAGTATATGAAAACGACGCTTGGATCTCTTTTAACGCTAAGTGCGCTGCTCCTGGCTCTCACGGCGGCAAATGCCGAGAGTCTGGTCGAAGGCGACGCTGAAGCCGGTAAGGCCAAATCGATAACCTGCGCGGCCTGTCACGGCCCGGAAGGCAACAGCGCCAACCCGCTATGGCCGAACCTCGCCGGTCAGCATGCCGCCTACCTTGCGAGCCAGCTACAGGCGTTCAAGGACAGTAAACGCGTCAACGCACTCATGAGCAGTCAGGCAATGCTGCTGTCCGAGCAGGACATGGCCAATCTTGCGGTTTACTACGAAGGCATGACGCCGGCCGTTCAGGCTGCGGCCGATGCGGATCTGGTCGCTCGCGGCGAAGCCTTGTACCGGGGCGGCAACAAGGAAACCGGCATTGCCGCCTGCATGGCCTGCCACGGCCCGAGCGGCAAGGGCAATCCGGCAACTCAGTACCCCGCGCTGGGCGGACAGCATGCGGCGTACACGGAAAAAACCCTGCAGGACTATGCCTCGGGGGAGCGCAAGTCCGTCGCCGGCAACAATGCGATGAACGAGATCGCGGCAAAACTGTCGGACGAGGAAATCAAGGCGCTTGCAGCTTATCTTCAGGGCCTCCACTAGTGGGCTGCGCGTCAGTAGAGTTCTGGCCGGGCGTAAAACGTGAACGGCATCGCAACGCTGCCTTGCCCGGAAGTCTTAAGCTTTGGTTTGAGTAGATGAACAGAGCAGGTATCGGAATCAACATGAACGTAAACACCGCGGTTAAGACCCTTCTTATCGGCACATTCCTGGCGCTGGCAGCCTGCGGCGAATCCGAACCACCGGCGCCCTCCGCCGAGCCCGTGTCCTCGCTTCCGAGCGATGCGGAGGAACAGCCGGCAGCGCCTGCCGAAGACGCGTCCGCAGCCGGGGAAACCGTGCAATCGGTCGTCGAGGAATCTGCCGCCGACAGCGAACCCGAAGAGCAGACGATCGTTCTCGCACAGGCGGATACCAAACCGAGCCAGCAGAACTTCAAGTACAAAGAGGGCACGCACTACACTCGCCTGGTTCCGGCACAGACCACGATCGGCGGCGCGGACAAGATCGAGGTCGCCGAGTTCTTCTGGTACGGCTGCCCGCACTGCTACGACCTCGAGCCGTTTCTCAAGCGCTGGAAGGAAAGCAAACCGGCGAACGTGCGCTTCGTGCAGGTACCCGTAAGCTGGAACCGCCAGGTCGAGACTCATGCCAAGATGTTTTACACGGCCGAAGCCCTGGTCGCGATGGACGTCATCGAAGATCCGGCGGCGTTTCAACAAACCGTCTTTTCGGAAATTCATCAGCGCGGCAACCGGCTGCTGTCGGAAGCGGCGATGAAGAGCCTGTTCGCGAGCTTTGGCGTTTCGGAAGACGATTTCGACCAGGCATGGGGCTCGTTCGACGTGGACCGCAAACTAAGGCTGGCCAGCGATCTGGCGCGGCGCTATTCGATACAGTCGGTCCCGGCCATCGTCGTCAACGGCAAATACCGCACTGGCGCGCAGAGTGCCGGCGGCAATGCCGAACTGATCGAAGTCATCGACGAACTGATTGCGCGCGAAAGCATTCGCTGACCGCCTGCCGGGCAGCCCTCCCTAGCCGTTGTCTTCGGCAACGATCAGATAGCGCCCGTCTTCGTTGCTGACCCGCCAATACAGCCGCTTGCTGCCGCGCAGCCGGGGTCCGTTCGGCTGCGTGCTCGCCATCTGAAACCGCGTGACGAACAAACCGTCGTCATCGGGTTCCGCCAGGATAGTCAGGTCCTCGATGTCGAGTTCAGCGGGAGCCGAGGCAGCGGCGAGCTTCAGATTCAGCCAGTCGTCGCGCTTGAGGCCGCGGTACTCGAAATCGGCATGATAGCTTGCGAAGTACGCCTCCAGGTCGCCGGTTAGCTGAGCCGTTCGCCATGCCTCAAGCGCCGCCTTGAGCGCCGCCGCCCGACTTTCAGCCTCAGCTTTCGTCGTGTAGAGCATTTCCCGCACGATGACGACCGGCGTGGCCTGCGGCTCGAGCCAGGGCACAAGCGTTGCGAGCTGTTCGTTGGGTAGCGCAATACAGCCGTCGGTATCGCGCTTGGGCCTTAGTCCGCCGTCCGGCGTAACGCCGTGCAACCAAATACCGTCACCGGTTCGCCCGCGCCGACGGTCCAGCGTGTTCGGATAATCGATGGGAAACGCAGTTATTCCGTATTTATCGTTCAAACCCTGGGTATCGAGCTGCTCGGTAATAAAATATACGCCAATCGGAGTGCGGCGATCGCCTGCGCGCTGCTTGCCGACGCCTCGGCGCCCGATAGACATATAGTGCGTTGCCGCCGCCAGCTCGCCCTTTGTGTTCCGATAATAGCGATAGAGTGTCGCATTGCCGGTATCGGCAATGAGCACGGAATCAGTGCTCTCCGGGAACGCCAGCAGCCACGCCGGCCAGGAGCCTCCAGCCGCGACGGGACCAGCCGCCAGCAAAAACATCGCGAGCAGACTTGCTGCGGTTTTCCGTAGCCTGGACCTCGGGCGATGTGACCCGCATCCAGGCAAGCATCTCCCGCGCAATGCTATAACGCCGGGCAGCCCCTCAAATCCGTTCACGCAGCGTACCCTGGGAAGAGAGAGCAATTATCCGCACAACCTTTCGACTTTCCGGTGGTCATAGCAAGCATGGCAATATAAGAATACATCGTATTGGTGGGGAGCTATGCGAATAATTGAATGCCTGGCGGCAGCAGCCGTACTTGGATCCGCAATGCCGCTAGTCGCAACAGCCGCGGAAACACAGCAGGACTGCCTGCTGGAGCGGGTACCCGAAAGACTCAGCAAAGACCCGCTCCTGTGTGAGTTTCAGACGGCCTGGAGCGAGCGGTTCGGCCGCGAAAGCTACCTCGAGGCAGCCGATCTTGCGAGACGTTATCTCTCTGAAGCTGAACTCGGCGGTGAACGACGCGCCTTCATTCTGCAACGGCTTGCCGACGCACAGGAGCAAAGCGGCGATGTCGAAGCGGCGAGACAGAATTATGCGCTGGCGGTAGAACTCCTCGAGAACGACTCTTCCGACCGCCTGGACCCGCGGCTGGTGGATCCGCTGGAAGGACTCGGACGCTCCTTGCTGATTACCGAGAATGCGATGGCTGCCGCTCTCGCGCTGGAGCGCGCGGCGCACATTAGCCGCGTCGCCGAAGGGCCGTTCAACGTTCGTCAGGGTCCGATCATCGACGAGCTGATTCGCGCCTACACCCGGAGCGATCGTTTCGAACAGGCGCTTGCCGCGCAGTCGAACAAGCTGGAGAGTTATATTCGCGCTTATGGCGCCGGCGACAAGCGCGTCATCGCCGGCTGGCAACAGCGCGGAGAACTATATGCATCGGCCGGCTTGTACAACGAAGCGCAGCAAGCCTACAAACAGGCAATCCGAACGGTTCGCAAGCAAGAAGGCTTCTACTCGCCTTCCCTGCTGCCGCTGCTGGACTCAATGGCGGAGTCCTACCTGAACCACGGCATGAACGAGCGCCTGTCGCGGATTGGCATTGCCAAAATGTACCTTGAACGCAAGGTCATTATCGTCAAAAAGAACCGGGACATCGATCCAGCCACGCGCGCGGCCGTGTACGTGCAGATGGGTAACTACCTGCAAAAATACAGCGGCTGGGAGTTCGCGATCTCGAACTATCGTCAGGCCTGGGATGAACTCGGCAAGCTTGCAGAAGCCGAGCAGCGGCGGGATGCCTATTTTGCGGAGCCTGCAGTGCTGATCGGGGAAAACTATCTCAGCGAAAATGCAGGGCAAGGCGCATCCCAGTCGGCGCCGGGAGCCGCGGAACACATCGAAGTCACGCTAACCATGGACATCTCGAACTACGGCGAACCGAGAAACATCCGGCTCGACGGCGACAGCCCGTTGCCACGATCGACGCGCAAGCGCGCAATCAGCATTGCACAGAAATTCAGGTTCCGACCGCGAATCGTGGACAATGCAGCCGTTGAGACACGCGATCGACGATACACCCTGCTCGTGCCGCTCGATTACGGCAGCATGCAGTTCGTCAGCGACGACAAGTTCTAGAAAATCCCGCCAAAAAAAGGCCGCTCCCGAAAGGAGCGGCCTCTTCAGATAACGACTGGCGCTATCTTCGTTTCTGCTTTGACTTCGGCTTAGAAGTCGAGGCGCAGACCAACGTAGTAGCGGCGACCGAGGCCGTCGTAAACGTCGGGAGCTGTGTTCCAGCCCGTGACCGTGTTAGGTGCGAAGAAGCCGATCGGCACGTACTCATCCGCGATGTTGTCGATACCGGCAACGATGGTCGTTGCGTCGTTCAGCGAGTAACGAGCCTGGATATCGTGGAAGTAGGTCGTGTCGATTTCCGAAACCGAGAAGTTGCCTTCGTTTTCGAGTACCGCTTCGCCGACGATCTGCGTGTTCCAGGATACGATCAGGTTCGGAAGGCTGTAGATAATGCCAACCAGCGCTTCGTTTTCCGACAGGCCAACTTCGCCTTTTTCGTCGATGACATCAGCACCCTCGAACGGGACGGTGTCGTACTTCGTCAGAATACCCCAGGTCAGGTTGAAGTCCAGAGAACCCCAGCTGCCCGGCAGATCCAGACCGTAACTGGCCTGCACGTCGATACCTGCGGTTTCGATCGTAGCGAGGTTCTGCTGGAACGCGTTGGAGAACTGAATGGCGCCTACCGTCGGACCGTTGCCGAAGCGGATGATGCCCTGGCAGAAGTCACTGGCGGAATCGTAAGCAGCGGCACCGTAACAGCGATCGAGCGCGATCTGGCGACCCAAACCTGCAATACCGTCGGTGATTTCGATGTTGAAGTAGTCAACCGACACGCTGAAGCCTTCGGCCCAGCTTGCGAAAGTCGGGCTCCAGACGAAACCAGCCGTGATCGTGTCCGCTTCTTCCGCGGTCAGCGTGGCACCACCGGCAGCAGCGCCGCCGTTGAAGCCCGATACACCCTGAATTTCAGGCTGCGTCAGAACCAGGCCACCCGTTGCGTTGACACGCGCTGCTACCGTCGGATCCTGCAGGCAGGTAACGGCCGTCTGATCGCCAATCGTTGCCGGGTCGAGACCGCTGGCAAGAGCAGCCGCCGGATCGTTGACGTTACGCGTCTGGTTCAGGAAGCCAACCTGTCCGCCCACCGACGTTACGCCTTCGCAAGGATCGGTAACGGTCGGGAAGGTCTGGCTCAGCGGCTGGAACAGCTCCGAGATATTCGGAGCGCGTACAGCGCGTGAGAACTGCGCGCGGACCATGAGATCTTCGACCGGGATGTACTTGGTCGAAATGGCGTAGGCGTCCGTATTGCCAACCGTCGAGTAGTCAGAGAAGCGAGCAGCAAGGTTCACATCCCAGGACTGTACGAGCGGCATGTCGGCCAGCAGCGGAATCTCGAATTCCACAAACGCTTCAGACACGTTGTAGCTGCCGAGCGTCGGCGGGATAGCGTTGCCGGCGTTCAGGCCCTGCTGGCTAAGCGCATCACCAATCGACTCGGACTGCTCGTCGCGGTATTCGGCACCGACAACAAAGCGCGCCGCACCGGCGGGCATCTCGAACAGATCGCCGGAGATGAAGCCGGACAATACGCGCTGCTCAACCGTTGCCTGCACAGAAGACGGAGCCTTCAGGTAGGTCAGCAGGTTGCGGCGCGTCAGATCGTCGAGACCGGCGGTAACCGCTCCGAAACCGAAGACGTTGACCGGCAGACAGCCCTGGGCACGTGCAATCGCGTCGGCACAGATGATGTTGCCGTTACCGTCGTCGATCGCGTCCAGTGCATTACGCATGTTGAGGACGTTGATCTGACCTGTCGATTCCTGCTTCTGAGTGGTGCGGCCGAAGTTGGCAGACAGTTCGTAGGAATAACCGTTGCCGAAATCACCCTCGACACCCAACCCGGGAATTGCCGACGAAGATCTGCGCTTTGGTTTTGCACGCCGCATGACCGAGCTGGATCAGCGCGGTGCGTCCAACCTGCGTCAGACCTTCCGCTACGTGCTGGGTGTCGAGGGTGATTTCGGCAACGGTTATT
>JBCBSC010000004.1:0-233318 GCA_039819385.1 Pseudomonadota bacterium
CTGTCCCGCAAACAAGCCGGCTAATTCGCGGCATCTTTTTGCGCCTGGCAGCGTTGCGCCTCCTCGGCATATTCCCGATATGCCTCGTCGGCGCGCCTTGCCAGACGCAAAAATCTGCGCGCGACTTAAGCAACTTATTTGCGGGACAGTACACTAGTGGAGTGGCTCGCCGGACTGCTGTTTCTCACGGTCATCCTCGTGCTGCTCGCCGGATTTCCGGTTGCGTTTACGCTCGGCGGCACGGCGCTCATATTCGCGGCGGGCGGCGTGGCCGCGGGGGTCTTCAACGAGGCGCTGCTGACCGGCTTGCCAAACCGCATCTTCGGCATCATGAGCAACGAGACCCTGATCGCCGTGCCGCTGTTCGTGTTCATGGGCGTCACGCTCGAACGTGCGCGCATTGCCGAAGAGCTGCTGGATACGCTGTCGCGTCTGTTCGGCACGCTGCGCGGCGGTCTCGGCATTTCGGTAACCCTGGTAGGCATGCTGCTGGCCGCGAGCACGGGCATCGTCGGCGCGACCGTCGTCACGATGGGGCTCCTGTCGCTGCCGACCATGCTGCGCCGCGGCTACTCGCCCGAAATCTCGGCCGGCACGATCTGCGCGTCGGGCACGCTCGGACAAATCATCCCGCCGTCGATCATCCTGGTAATGCTGGGCGACGTCATGACCTCGGCCTATCAGCAGGCGCAGCTTTCCATGGGCATCTTCTCGCCGAAAACGGTATCCGTTGGCGATCTGTTCGCCGGCGCGCTGATACCCGGGCTGTTGCTGGTGTTTCTGTACGTCGTCTATCTCGTTGTCGCGGCCCTGTTCAAGCCGACGCTCATGCCGGCGCACGAGCGCGGGCCGGAAGATACGATTACGGTTGGCGCCATCGTGAAAGCGCTGGTGCCGCCGCTGGCGCTCATCATGGCCGTACTCGGTTCCATACTCGGCGGCCTTGCCACGCCGACGGAAGCCGCCGGCGTCGGCGGTACCGGCGCGCTGCTGCTCGCGCTGATCCGCGGCCAGCTCGACAGGCCGCGGCTCGAGGAGATCATGCGCGCAACGCTCAAGATCAGCAGCATGGTATTCATGATCCTGATCGGCGCGTCGGTGTTTTCGCTGGTGTTCCGCGGCTACGGCGGTGACGATGCCGTGCACGCGGTGCTGGAAGGATTGCCGGGTGGCGTATTTTCCGCGGTTCTGCTGGTTATGCTCGTCATGTTCCTGCTGGGTTTTGTGCTCGACTTCATCGAGATCACGTTTGTCGTGGTGCCGATCGTCGGCCCGGTGCTGCTTGCCATGGGTCTCGATCCGGTCTGGCTGGGGATCATGATTGCCATCAACTTGCAGACCTCCTTTCTGACTCCGCCTTTCGGCTTCGCCCTGTTTTATCTGCGGGGCGTGGCCCCGCCCGAGGTATCGACGGGCGCGATCTATCGCGGGGTCATGCCGTTTGTGGGGATACAGCTGCTCGCGCTAATACTGATTGCCGTATTCCCGGAGCTTACGACGTGGTTGCCCGGGAAGATCTACGGGCCGGGATGAACCGGAGTTGAGGACGCAGTCGTTTTACCGACAGTAGATGCGGATGCGGCGCACGGCGGTGCGTGGTCGGGAGAACCGCTCACTGGAATGGCGCACGGCGGTGCGTGGTCGGGAGAACCGCTCACTGGGATGGCGCACGGCGGTGCGTGGTCGGGAGAACCGCTCACTGGGATGGCGCGCGGCGGTGCGTGGTCGGGAGACCCGCTCACCGGAATGGCTCACTGCGCTGCGCTTTATTTCCGGTGAGCGGGTCTCCCGACCACGACCAAACACGGTGCCGTGTTTCGGGTCTCATGCCCTCGTGATTGGTCTGACGTCGTAGCCGGAGCAGTGGCGTCTTGCGCTCGTCGCGCCGGGGAAATTCTTGGCTTCGGTCGGAGGTGAACGGGTATTAGCTCAGGCGTTTGCATTCCCGGTGGCGGAAGCAGCTTGTGAGGTGGTCGTTGACCATGCCAGTTGCCTGCATGTGTGCATAGATGATCGTGCTGCCCACGAACTTGAAGCCGCGCTTTTTCAGGTCCTTGCTGATGGCGTCCGACACTGGCGAGGTGGCGGGTACGTCGCTGTCTTCGCGAAAGCGGTTCTGGATCGGCTTGCCGTCCACGAAGCGCCAGATGTAGTCGCTGAAGCTGCCGAACTCCTCCCGCACGGCCAGAAACATACGCGCGTTCGAAACGGCTGACTCTACTTTGAGTCGGTTGCGGATGATTCCAGGGTCGCCGAGCATCCTGTCGACTCTTTTGGCTGAAAAGCGCGCAACCTTCTCGGGCTCGAAGCCGGCAAAATTCTTTCGGTAGCCCTCGCGCTTGTTGAGGACGGTCGACCAGGAAAGACCCGCCTGCGCGCCCTCCAGAATCAGGAACTCGAACTGTCCGCGATCGTCGCGCACCGGCACGCCCCACTCGGTGTCGTGATATTCGATGTAGTTGGGATTGCCGCCCTCGACCCAGCGGCAGCGTTTGCGGCGGTTGTTGCCGGGGGTTTTGGGCGCGGCGGGCATGCGAACAAGCTACCAAGCGGCGGAGCCGTTGCCAAATGGAGAATCCGCGTCAATCGTCGAATTAGACAGGATGCGTCGATATCGCCCGAAACCGTGGATTTGCGGGCGAACAGGCGCGATTCCGCGGGCAATCCGGCACCAGTGCAAAACACCCGTTACGGCCCGGATTTGGCGATGGTGCCGGAATTGCGGGGCTGTCAGTGTCCGCTCTGGCATCTCAAGGACGGGAGAGTGAAATGACAGGCCGTATTGGCATCGTTGGCAGTGTGATGATCGTGGGCATGATGCAAAGCATAAGCGGCGCGCTGGCGGGCGACTATGCCGCCGGGCAAGAACTCGGCAGCGAACGCGCAATCGAACAGCATCTTGCGGACGGTAAGGAGTTCTCGTTACGCACTCAAGAGCTCGTCGAGCATGGGCGGCGGTTGTTCGAGGCGAAATGGACCGGCCAGGACGGCGGCGGGCGGCCTTTGACCACCGGCACGGGCAGCGAACTCGCGGATTCCTCCTCGCCGCTCGTGTTCCCGCGAAACTTCAATCGAATCTCCGGGCCCGACGCCAACTCGTGCGCGGGGTGCCACAACCAGCCGCGGGTCGGCGGTGCCGGCGATCAGGTTGCCAACGTCTTCGTGCTGGGCCAGCGCTTCGACTTCGCGAGCTTCGATGCCAGCGATCCCGTCGCGCGGCGCGGCGGCCGCGATGAACTCGGCAAAGCCGTGACGCTCGCGAGCATCGCCAACGAGCGCAACACCGTGGGCATGTTCGGCGCGGGTTTCGTCGAAATGCTCGCCCGTCAGATCAGCGCTCGCCTGCGTCGGCTGCGCGACGCTCTTGCGCCGGGCGAAAGCGTCGCCTTGCGCGCGAAGGGGATAGATTTCGGTACGTTGTCGCGGCACGCGGACGGCCGCTGGAACACGTCGGGGATTAGCGCGCTGCCGCCGACGAGTCTCGAGAGCGCTGGCCCCGACGAGCCGCCGTCGCTTGTCGTCCGGCCGTTTCACCAAGCTGGTGCGGTAGTGTCGCTGCGGGAGTTTTCGAACAACGCGTTCAACCATCATCATGGCATCCAGTCTACCGAGCGCTTCGGCATGGGTGACCCTGACGGTGACGGCGAGCCGTTCGAGCTGACCCGCGCGGACATGACGGCTGTCTCCGTGTACCAGGCGACGCTCGCCGTGCCCGGCCGGGTGATCCCTCGCAATCCCGCGATCGAAGCGGCGGTGCGGAAGGGAGAAACGACTTTCGCAAGCATTGGCTGCGCTGACTGCCACGTCCCGAAACTGAAGCTCCGGCGCAAAGGATGGTTCTATTCGGAACCCAACCCGTACAACCCGCCCGGCAACCTGCTACCCGGCGACGCTCCGGAGCTTGCCGTCAATCTGTTGAGCCCGCGGCTCGACCAGCCAAGGCTTAGGCCGCACGGAAACGTCGTCGAGGTGCCGGCTTATACGGACTTTCGTCTGCACAATATCAGTACGGGACCGGACGACCCCAACTGCGAACCGCTCAACATGCACTTCACGCCCGGCTCGAACGCGTTTTTCGCCGGTAACTGCAGATTCCTGACCAGCAGGCTTTGGGGCGTGGCCAGTTCGTCGCCGTATTTTCATCACGGCAAGTACACGACGCTGCGCGAGGCAATCGAGGCACACCGCGGCGACGCGAACTACGCCTATCGGAACTGGCTGGGGATAAGCGCTCGTGAGCGCGATGCGGTCATCGAGTTTCTCAAGACCTTGAAGGTACTGCCGCCGGGCACGCGGCACCGCATCGTAGATGAGCGCTACCGGCCACGTTCCTGGCCAACGGAATGAACAGCCAAAAAAAAGCCCGTGCGGTAACGCACGGGCTTTTCGTATCGGACGTTTGTCGTCTTAAACGTTAACAAGCCGTCAAATACGAGACGAGGCTTTTGCCGCTTATACGGAACCGCCGCAAGAACCTTCGCCGCACTTGCCTTCGGAGTCTTCTTTCTCACCGCCGCAAGAACCTTCACCGCAAGAGCCTTCGCCGCCCTTGTCCTTGTTCTCGCCGCAGGAACCTTCTCCGCAAGAGCCTTCGCCGCCTTTGTCTTCCTTCTCACCGCCGCAAGAACCTTCACCGCAAGAGCCTTCGCCGCCCTTACCTTCTTTCTCGCCGCCGCAAGAGCCTTCGCCAACACCCAGCATGTAGCCGGACTTGAGGCTCGACATTTCAAACGGGTTGTCAATCGAGTCAGCCGTCGCTACGCCGGTCAGGGCGAACGTGCTGGCCAGGGCAGCACCGACAGCCAATGCAACAGGTTTTATCACTTTCTTGTCAGACATTCTCTCTCTCCATCATCAGGATTTGCCCAAGACCGGGCGTTGGTTGCAGCAACGACAGCGTCAGATGCTCCACGTCACTGAGTTCACAATACTCTCTCGGATGGCACCGAGGTTCTCCTCTTTCTGGCCGATAATAGCGATGCTGCCATTACCAACCGGAATAAGAACACCGTTTATGCCTTCTCCATCCAAGGTCTCTGCTTCTAAGACCCTCTCATCCGGTAAAAGTATTACAGTCACCGGGCCGTTTTTTCCTTGTATCACGAGATGCGGGACCGTTTTGCCGTTGATCTCGCAGGGCTGAGCATAGGTTATCAGACCGGCGCTATGGTCAAGGTTCGCGATATTGGCCGGCACTACTCTTGCAAGACGCTCGTCGCTGACCGCCTCGCTGCTTACCCGCAGCGCATACGGTTCGTGATCGAGGTGGGCCACAATCTCTTCGCCCAGCGATGCATATTCCGTGTCGCCGCCAAACATACGAACGCCAAGCAGCGCGACCAGAACCACGCTCGCCGCCATCGCCAACCAGACAGGCGCGGACTTACGCACACGGGGCTGCATGACAACGACTTTGTCGCCGGCTCCGTCTTCCCGCTGCGTATCTTCCGCCTCGACGGCCGGTAACGCGGGCATGTTCAGCGCCGGCACGGGAAGCTCGAGCGCCGCCTCGATCCTGCTCTCCAGGCGCGCCATTGACGCCCGAAATGCCTGACAGTCCGCGCATTCCGAAAGATGCGCGGCACCGCCCGCATACTTCGGGTCTTCGCCAAGTGCCTGTCTGTACTCTTCGCAGTTCATAATCCGTTGTCGCTGCCGGCAGATCCGGCATCCTTTTCGATCTGATCGCGCAATTTGTGGCGCGCCCGGTGCAGGCGGGTCAACACCGCACCTTGTTTGATGTCCATGAGCTCGGCGATCTCGTTCGTGCTGTAGCCCATCAATACCTGCAGCACCAGGGGCTCGCGATAGTCGTCTTCCAGCCGGTAGATTGCCTCGCGCATGTCGTTCAGCTCTTCGTTCGGGCGCTCCGCCAGCAATGCTTCCTGCGACGGAGCCAGATCGTCTACGTCAACCGTGTCCAGGCGCTTACGCTCGAACCAGCGGGCGTTTTCTCTCCGAACGATCGTCAACAGCCACTGTTTTGCAGCCGCTTCCTCGCGCAGGGCATCCAGTGATTTCCAGGCTCGCAGCAGCGCTTCCTGAACGACGTCTTCGGCAATCGCTTTGTCGCGGCTGAGCCAGGCGGCATAGCGATACATATCCTGGTGATAGACGGAAACGAGCGCATCGAACCGCCGATGCCGGGCATCTCCCATGGTGCTGTTATCCATTCGAGTTGACCTGTCCCCTGATCAATTTATTACGCCCATTTGCTGCGCTCGCCAAAAAAACTACGGCCCAAACGTGGCATCCGCGGTTAAATACATGGAAAATCAGCAATTATTCTTAGATTTTGAGTTCTTATGGGCAGCAATCCCAAACCCGGATTCCCCCGGACCCGCCTCCGGCGGACCCGTCGTACAGCCAACCTGCGACGTCTTGTCGAGGAGACTGCGCTCTCGTCCGGTGACCTAATTTACCCTGTTTTTGTGCTCGATGGTCAACAGCGATCGGAGGATGTACCGTCAATGCCGGGTATTCGGCGGCGCTCGCTCGATCTTCTGCTCGAGCATCTCGCGACGGTGGACCGGCTCGGCATTCCCGCCGTCGCCTTGTTCCCGGTGGTCGATGAAGGCTGCAAGTCGCTCGACGGCGCCGAGTGCGCCAACCCGGAAGGCCTGGCTCAAACCGCCGTTCGCGCCATCAAATCTCAGTTTCCGGATCTCGCGGTCATTACCGACGTTGCGCTCGATCCCTACACCACGCACGGCCAGGACGGGATCATCGACGGCGACGGCTATGTGCTGAACGACGAAACCGTTGCCATGCTTGTCAGGCAGGCCGTGTCGCACGCCGATGCCGGCGCGGATATCGTCGCACCGTCCGACATGATGGACGGGCGCATTGCTGCGATCCGCGACGCGTTGGAGACGGCCGAGCACCGCAATACGGTTATTCTGAGCTACGCCGCCAAATACGCATCGAACTTCTACGGACCGTTTCGCGACGCCGTTGGCTCAGCCGCCAATCTCGCAGGCGGCGACAAATACAACTACCAAATGAGTCCGGCCAATTCCGACGAGGCGATCCGGGAGGTGCTGCTCGACCTCGAAGAGGGGGCGGATGTCGTCATGGTGAAGCCTGCGCTGCCCTATCTCGACATTATCTGTCGGGTACGCAGCGAGTTCGGCGTGCCTTGTTTCGCGTATCACGTCAGCGGCGAGTACGCGATGCTCAAGGCCGCGGCGCAAAACGGCTGGCTCGACGAACAACAGACGGTACTGGAAGCCCTCCTGTCGATCCGGCGCGCCGGAGCATCTGCGATTCTCACCTATTACGCGATCGATGCCGCACAGTGGCTTCGAGGCGGTTGAGCGCGGTGCGGTACAAATACCGTCTTGCGGTTATACTGGAGTTCGGACGCACGTCGCGGCAGCGCGGCGTATATAAGAACAACAACAGCACGATCAAGCAGGGAGACGTCAGGCTTTGAGCGTTTTGCAAAGCCACGCCATCGGAGCGACCTTGGGAGGCAGCCTTGGCTGCTGAAGCCGCCGCTGCCGATCGCTACGGAGTCATGGGCTATCCGGTTGCGCATAGCCGTTCACCGGTCATTCACCGCCTGTTTGCGCATCAGACGCAGCAGAACATGCAGTATGAGCTGCTGAAGGTGGCGCCCGAAAAGCTGGAACAGGCGGTTCGGCAGTTCCAGCGCACGGGCGGTAAAGGCCTGAACATTACGGTGCCGCACAAGACCGAAACCTGCAGGCTGGTCGACCAGCTCAGCGAGCGCGCCAGCACAGCCGGCGCGGTGAATACGCTCGCCTTTCAGGACGGTGAGGTGTTCGGCGACAATACGGACGGTATCGGCTTGCTGCGCGATCTGGTCGTTAACCGCGGCCTGAATATCGAAAGCGCCAACATTCTGGTGCTCGGCGCCGGCGGCGCGACGCGCGGAATCGTCGGCCCGCTGCTCGAAATGATGCCCCGGCAGATAACGATCGCCAATCGCTCGGTTAAAAAGGCCGAGATCATTGCCGACCACTTTGCGCGGCACGGGCCCATTGCCGCCTGCCGCTTCGACGATGTCGGCGAGGTCGATTGGCAGCTTGTCATCAACGCAACGTCGGCCGGTTTCAAAGGCGAGGTACCGCCGTATCCGGCGACTGCGATCGGCAACTCGACTTTCTGTTACGACCTGTCCTACGGCCTCAAAACAACGCCTTTTTGCCAGTGGGCGAAGGCCCAGGGTGCGTCGCAATCCGTGATGGGCTGGGGCATGCTCGTCGAGCAGGCGGCGGAATCTTTTCATATCTGGCGCGGTATCCGGCCGGATACCAAGCCGGTTCTGAAACAGCTCGCGTTTAGCGCATAGTCACGAGTTCTTCCGCGCTCGTCGGGTGAATGGCCACCGTGTCGTCGAAGTCTTTTTTGGTCGCGCCCATCTTGATGGCGACGGCGAAACCCTGCAGCATCTCGTCAGCGCCGTCACCTATGATGTGGCAGCCTAGTACGCGCTCGTTAGCGCCCTCGACGACGAGTTTCATATGCGTCCGGCTCTTTTTTTCGCCCAGGGCGTAGTACATCGCCACAAACGACGAGGTATACACTTTCACCGAGTCGCCGTAGCGCTGCCGCGCTTCGGGCTCGGTCAGACCGACGGTGCCCATCGGCGGATGGCTGAATATGACCGTGGGGATCGTGTTGTAGTCGAGATGACGGCCCTGCATCCCGCCGTAGAGCCGATCGGCCAGGCGGCGCCCGGCCGCGATGGCAACCGGCGTCAGCGCTACGGCGCCGGTCACGTCGCCCAGCGCAAAAATATTACTGACGTTGGTCGTCTGGTAGGTGTCGACGGGTATATGCCCGTACCCGTCCAGCTGCACGCCGGCACGCTCCAGGCCGAGCTCTTCGGTGTTCGGAGCCCGGCCGACTGCCCAGAGAAAACAGTCGACGGGCTCGAAGCGAGTGCCGTCGTCGCTGCTCATGACGATGCCGTCGGCGGTTTTCTCCAGCCGCCCCGGGTGTACGCCGGTATCGACTCGAATACCCTCATCGCGCATGGCGGCCATGAGTTCGCTGCCCAGCATGGGATCGAAGCTGCGCACAACGCCGTCTTTCCGGACCACAATGTGTACGTCGCTGCCCAGCCCGTGAAAAACTCCGCCGAGCTCAACGCTAATGTAGCCGCTGCCGGCGATCATGACGCGTTGCGGGCGCTCTTCGAGTTCGAAGAACCCGTCGGAACTTATCCCGAGCTCCGCGCCCGGGACACGCGGCACCAGCGGACGGCCGCCCGTCGCAATGACGATGTTCCGCGCCGAATAGCGCTGATCGCCAACCGCGACGGTATTGGCGTCGATGAGCTGCCCGTGGCCACTGACGCGATCGATGCCTTTCCTGTCCAGATTGTCCGCGTAGATCCCGTTCAGGCGCTCGATGTACGCGTCGCGCGCCCGCTTGAGCTTGCCCCAGTCGTGGCCTGCCACGCTGAGATCGAAACCGTAGTCAGCGGCATGTTCGAAATGCTGCTGATGCTGCGCCGTGTACCACATGACCTTTTTCGGCACGCAGCCGACGTTCACGCAGGTTCCGCCGAGAGCCCCGGACTCGACAACAAGGGCTTTTGCACCGTATTCTGCGGCTCGCTGCGCATGTGCGAGACCGCCACTGCCGCCGCCGATAACCACAAGATCGTACTGTTCGCTCAATGCTTTTCTCTCCCGAACGTCCGTGTTGAATGGCCATTAATGACCATATGCTGTGTTACTATTCCGCTATAAATTGGCACCTTAACCAAGGCAACCATGACCAATCCGCTGCTTGATACTGCCGCTCTGCCGCGCTTCGACGACATCTCGCCGGACCACGTAGTTCCAGCGCTCGAGGAGCTTATCGCAAGCAATCGCAATAAGCTCGAAGCGTTACTCGAGAATCAGAGCCCGGACTTCGACTCCGTCGTCGTTCCGCTCGAGGCCATGGAGCACGAGCTGGCGCGGGTCTGGTCACCGGTCAGCCACCTGCAAGGAGTGCTCGGGTCACCCGACTGGCGCGATGCTTATAACAAGGGGCTCCCGCTCCTGACCGAGTACGGCACCGAACTGTCGCAGAATGCTCGCCTGCAGCGTGCTTACGCCCTGGTTGCCGACGCGCTCGGCGAGGACGCCGGGGTGCCGCGGCGAACGACGGTCAAGCAGGCGCTCAGGGACTTCAAACTGTCGGGCGTCGATTTGCCGGACGCGGAAAAGGCCCGCTTCAAGGAAATCATGCAGGAACTCGCCGCGACGCAGGCGCGCTTCGAGCAAAACGTACAGGATGCCTCCGACGCCTGGCAGCTCATTGTGGACGATGTCGCTGAGCTGGCCGGCCTGCCGTCACAGACGATTCGGCGCGCGCGGGAGGATGCAGAGGAAGAAGGCCACGACGCCTGGCTGTTGCAGCTCGACTATCCGACCTACGACGCGGTCATGCGCTTCGCCGACAACCGCAAGCTGCGCGAACGTCTCTACCACGGCTGGGTCACGCGAGCTTCTGACCAGGGAGCGAATCCCGAGTGGGACAACGGCGGCAACATCGACCGTATTCTCGCCCTGCGCAACGAAGCGGCGAGACTGGTCGGGTTCGGCAACTACGCAGAGTATTCGCTGGCCACCAAGATGGCGGCGACGACGGACGAAGTCATCGCATTCCTGAGCGAACTGGCCGAGCGCTCGCGTATTGCGGGCCGTCGGGAACTGGACGAACTGCGTGAACTGGCGGGCAGCGACATCGAGCCCTGGGATTTGTCCTACTGGCTGGAGAAGCTCAAGCAGCGGAAATACACGATTTCCGACGAGGGACTCCGTCAGTACTTCCAGGCGGACAGAGTCGTTGCGGGGCTGTTCGAACTGGCCGGCAGGCTGTACGGACTCGACATCGAGGCGGAACCCGGCATTGCGCGCTGGCACGACACGGTCGTCTACTATCGCGTCAGCCGCAATGACGGCACCCTGATCGGCGGGTTCTACGCCGACCTGTACGCCCGTACGGGAAAACGGGCAGGCGCCTGGGTGGCCGACCTTGTCAACCGCATGCAGGTCAACGGCCAGGCCGTGCTGCCGGAAGGCTTCCTGGTCTGCAATTTTCCGCCGCCGGATGTCGACGGCCGGTCGCTGCTGGGACACGACGATGTCGTGACCTTGTTTCACGAATTCGGCCACATGCTGCACCATCTGCTGACGCGCGTGGACTACCCTAGTATCGCCGGCATCAACGGCGTGCCGTGGGATGCCGTGGAACTGCCCAGCCAGTTCATGGAGAACTTCGCCTGGCACTACGATGTGCTGAAGCAGTGCTCGGCGCACTGCGAGAGCGGAGAGCCGCTGCCGCGCGAGATCTTCGACCGGCTGGAAGACAGCCGGCACGCCGGCGCCGCGCTCGGCATGCTGCGGCAGCTCGAGTTTGCGCTGTTCGATTTTCGACTGCACTCGGAATTCGACCCGTCGGACGGGCAAACGGTGCTAGAGCTCCTCGACGGTGTACGGGCGGAGGTTGCGCTGCTCGAGCCTCCCGCCTATAACCGGCTGCCGCACAGCTTCGGACACATCTTTGCCGGAGGGTACGCGGCGGGCTACTACAGCTACAAATGGGCCGAGGTTCTCGCCGCCGATGCTTTTGCCGCGTTCGAGGAAGCCGGGATCTTCGACGCCGACACGGCCGGGCGGTTTCGCAGCGAAATCCTCGAAGTCGGCGGCAGCCGCGACTTTATGGATGCCTACGTAGCCTTTCGCGGCCGCAAGCCCAGCCTCGAACCGCTCCTCAAGCAGCACGGCATACAGTGAAAATCGCAACCTGGAACGTCAACTCGCTCAAAGTGCGTCTGCCGCACGTGCTCGACTGGCTCGATGCGCACAAGCCCGACGTGCTGGTCCTGCAGGAAATCAAACAGGTCACGGAAGCGTTTCCGGGTGACGAACTGGCAGCCGCGGGCTATGCGTCGGTTGCAAGCGGGCAAAAAACCTATAACGGCGTTGCCGTCATCGCGCGTGAGGAGCCGGCCGAAGCGGTCACGGATTTTCCGGGTTTCGAAGATCCGCAGCGGCGCATACTGGCAAGCCGAATCGGCGATGTGCGCGTCGTCAACCTGTACGTGCCGAACGGCTCGGAAGTCGGCTCGGAAAAATATGCCTATAAGCTCGAATGGCTGACGGCGCTCAAGAGTTTCCTGGAAGAAGAAAAGGCACGCCACGACAAGCTGGTGGTGCTGGGCGATTTCAATATCGCTCCGGCGGACGAGGACGTCTACGATGCCGAAAAGTGGGGCGAGGGTATTCTCTGCAGCCCGAAAGAACGCGACGCCTTGCGCGGCCTGCTCGATCTCGGTTTTACCGACGTGTTCCGCAACTTCGAGCAGCCGGAGAAAACCTTTAGCTGGTGGGACTATCGCGCGGCGGGATTCCGCCGCAACGCCGGTCTGAGGATCGACCTTATTCTCGCCAGCGAGGCGATGAACGAGAGCTGCATCGCCTGCTATGTCGACAAGCAACCGCGCGCGCTCGAGCGTCCGTCGGATCACGCTCCCGTGGTCGCCGAGTTCCAGCTCTAGCAGAGTTGCCGCTCTTTTTGTCCTGTCGCGGAGCCGCGACGAGCGTATTACATAAGCTCGTTTTTTGCGCTGTCCGAAGCTTGTCCTCAGGGTATCATTGCGTTCCATGCACAGGCGCAACGGCAAGCTGACACCCGATCTGCAGGGACTCGTTTGAACACCCTCGAGCAACAGGCCGACCCTGGTGCCGCGGCTGACAAAGCAGTGGTTTCCCAGGATCGACGTAACGACTATGACGTGACCAACAGCGTTCAGGTAAGCAGTCCTGCCGCTGTCCGCAATGCCGTGCACGCGCTGTTCGCGGAGACCTTCCCCGGTGCCGCGCTCGACAAGCTGTGGCTCGCCTTTTACGATTTCGAACGCCTGTTCACGGGCCGCTATCCGGGTTATCTGGGCTGCGATACGACCTATCACGACATGCAGCACACGCTGGACATGACGCTGGCGCTGGCGCGCCTGGTGGCCGGCTACGAACGCAGCGTCGAACCCAGGGAGCGGCTCGGCGCCGACCGCGCGCTGCTCGCCATCGTTACCTCACTGTTCCACGATTCGGGCTACATACGCCACAAGGAGCGCGATGCCGACTACGCCAACGGCGCGGAATTCACGATGTATCACGTATCGCGCAGCGCCGATTTCCTGAGGCGCTACCTGCCGAAACTCGGCATGGCCCGCGAGGTGGGCGTGGCGAGCATGATCGTGCACTTCACCGGCTACGAACTCGATCTCGACAACATCGAGCTCGAGGATCCGCGCGATATCATTTGCGGCCATTTGATCGGCACGGCCGACATGATTGCGCAAATGGCCGACCGCTGTTATCTCGAGAAGTGCCGCGATCGGCTGTACAACGAATTTGTGGTCGGCGGTGTCGCAATCGAGAATGCCAAGCCCGGCGAGTACATGGTTCGCTATCGCTCGGGAGAACATCTGCTGCAAAAGACGCCGCTGTTCTACCAGCAGGTCATGCGGGAGCGCCTCAACCGCAAATTCAACCACGCCTACCGCTACATAGAAGTGCTGTATGACGGCCGGAACCCCTACATCGAGGCGATCGCCGCCAACATACGGCACCTGGTAAAGGTCATCGAGACCGGCGACTGGACGCTGCTGCGCCGCAAACCGCCGTACTTCTTAGGGATAGGCAGCGCGGTGCGCGAAATCGATCAGCTCGTGTCGCGGCAGCTTGCCTCGTTCACGGGCGACGCGCTGGAGGCTGACAACCCGTTGCTCATGCCCGTGTAGGGGCCGTATCGACAGACGCGGGCGGCAGCCCCGTCCGCCGATCAGGTGTTTCGATCGCGCCAGGTGCGCAGCGCGTAGTACTGACGCCGCGACAGCCTGCGGTTTGCGAAAAATGCCGCAATGCCGGCGCTGAACAGAGCGAATACATAGTCGGCGCCCGTCATGACCTCGTCGAAGAACACGGGCCAGGTCATCGACGTCGTCCGTGCCAGAACCGTGGCGATACCCGTCTCGAACTCAGCCGCCGTGTATGCGGCGGACAGCACCACTTTGGCCGCAAGCATGCCGAATATTGCCAGCAGCGCGGCAAGCCCCGGAAACCGCCAGTCCAGCCCTTTTCCGGCAGCCCGGACAGCAAGGCCCAGAGGCAGGCCCAGGAGCAACGCAAACCAGGGGAAGAGCCGCCCGCTTACAGCCGTTAGCAAGGTCCAGACAGTCGTGAACACGAGCACGGCGAGCAGTCCGGCTGCAACTGCGGCGGTAAAAGACTGCGCGGCCTCGATCCGCCGACCGAGCTCGGGATCGGGTTTGTCCTTTAGTGCAGGAGCGTGTTTTTTCGGCAGGCGCAGCGCCTGATTGTCGGGGTCGTAAGCCATCTGCTGATTGCCGTTCGTCGTTTGTCGTGCGCCGGCAAGAGCCGGCGCGTATGCGGTAGCGCTCAGGGAATGCTGCGCCGGGCAGGCTCCGGGACAGCTCATGGCACTCTACCGGAGCGCCGCCAGCGAGCCAAATCGACAGACCTTGCGGAACTGCCGCCCCCGGCACGCATGGCGATCCGTCTAACCCGGCACCATGGCGGCAAGCTCTGGAAACGACGTTCAGGGACGGTTCCGAAAAACGATTCAGGAACGATTCGGGCTAGAATCTCCCGTCGCCCACCGACCGAGATCGAACATGAAATTTCCGACCCGAGCGATACATGTGCCAGGCAAGCGGCATGACGGTGAGATTGCACCGTCGATTCATCTCTCGACGACCTTCGAGCACGGGCCCGCCAACGAGAAGATTGCGGAATTCAGCTACGTCCGCTCCGGCAATGCCAACGTCGATGAACTCGAACTCCGACTCGCGAGCCTCGAAGGCGGCACGGGTGCGCTGACCTATGCGTCCGGTATGGCGGCCACGGCGGCGCTGCTCGGCAGTCTCGCCCCTGGTTCGGAGGTTCTGATCCATCGGGACAGCTATTTCGATACGCGCGCGCTCGCCTCCAGGGTTCTGCAACCGCAGGGTATCTCTCATCGGATAATCGACCTTGGCGATCTGCAGCAGCTGGACGCTTCGCTGTCCGCTTCGACGGCGCTGATATGGCTCGAAACGCCGTCCAATCCGCGCCTCGATATACTCGACATCGCAGCCATTGCCGAACGCGCACGCGGCTCCGGCGTGAAGCTTGCCGTCGACGGCACGTTTGCCAGTCCTGCCGCGCAGCAGCCGCTGGCGCTCGGCGCGGACTACGTCGTGCATTCGATGACCAAGTATATGGGCGGCCACAGCGACGTGCAGGGCGGAGCGCTCGTCTTTCGTGAGGACACTGAGCTCGCGGACCGCTTGCGAAACGATCGAACGCTAACCGGCGGCGTGTTATCCCCGTTTAATGCCTGGCTGATCGCGCGCGGCCTGCAAACGCTGGATTGCCGGGTGGCACGGCACTCCGAGAACGCGCTGGCCCTGGCGGAGATGCTGGCCGCCCACCCGGCCGTCGAACGCTGCAATTATCCTTTCCTCGAGTCTTCGCCGGGATACGCCGTTGCCGTAAGGCAGATGCGCATGGGCGGCGGCATGCTCTCCTTCGAGCTCGCGGGCGGACTCGAGGCGGCGCTCGAAGTCGCATCGCGTGTCCGCCTGTTCGTCAATGCAACGAGCCTCGGCGGCGTCGAAAGCCTCATCGAGCATCGCGCGTCGATCGAAGGAGAGCACTCGATGGCGCCAGCCAATCTGCTGCGGCTGTCCGTCGGCCTGGAACACAAAGACGATCTGCTGGCGGACCTCGACGCTGCGCTGGACTGAACCCGGGCGGCCCGGCTGCGTTCCGGCCCGCGGCATTCAACACCACAAAGGAGTATGCGAATGGCGGTGAAAGCCGAAACGTCTTTTTCACTTGCTGACGAATTGTTTAATGCGGACAAGGTCAAGCGTCTTGGGCTGGCGATCGGCGCCGTGCATCCGGCATTCGATGCCAAACGCTTTCGCGGCGAAGCCCTCGCGCGCTTTCCCGATCTTGCGCTCAAGGAGCGCATACAGCACCTCGTGGATCTGCTGACGAGAGAACTGCCGTCCGACTTCGTTGCCGCGTCGGCGATATTGCAGGACGCGCTGCCCGAGCCGCTGGACCCGTCGCTCGAAGACGACGATTTTGGCGAGTTCATCTGGGTTGTCCCCGGCGAGTTCGTTGCGCGTCATGGTGTTACCGAGGAACATCTGGACCGCTCCCTGGATTTCCTGCGCGAAGCCACCAAACGTTTCTCTTCGGAAAACGCCATCCGGCCGTTTCTCGCACGGTTTCCGGGTCAGACCATGGCCTTCGTGCACGAGTGCGCCGGCGATTCCAATTATCACGTTCGCCGCCTCGCCTCCGAGGGCATCCGGCCTTTGCTGCCCTGGGCGCCGCGCGTAAAACTCGAACATAAAGACATCGTGAGCGTGCTGGACCGGCTGTACACCGACCCTACGCGCTACGTCGTCCGCTCGGTCGCCAATACGCTCAACGACATTGCAAAACTCGAGCCGCCGCTGGTCACGAGAACGCTCACGCGCTGGTCGAGATCCGCTGAGGCGGACCCTAAGGAGTTCGCGTGGCTCAAGAAACACTCGCTGCGTACGCTGACGAAGCAGGACGACCCTGCCGCTTTCAAACTGCTCGGCTATACGGATAAGCCGAAGTTTCGCCTCGCGGGGATTGCGGCGACCGAGACCGTGAAAGTCGGCGATTCCTTCGAGTGGCAGGGACAACTCACGTCGCTCGCGGAACAGAAACTGCGCATCATGCTAAACGTGCATTTCCTGAAAGCCAGCGGCAAACACTCGGCGAAACGATTTCTGATCAAGGACGGAGACTTTCGTGCCGGCGAAAAGCTCGCCATCCGGAAGCGTCAGACGTTCCGCCCGATGACAACGCGCACGCTGTACCCGGGCGAACACTTTGCCGAGCTGATCGTCAACGGCGTCGTTCGCGGCCGCCGCGGATTTCGACTGACGAGCTAGGCCGCCCTAGCGCAGCGCGCCGTTGTCGATCCAGGTTCGAATGACGTTGATGTCGGCGTCGGCAAGCGGCGGTCGGCCGAGCGGCATTTGCGAGCCGTTGCCGGGCATCGGGCCGAGTTTTTCGATCAGGTAACTGTTCGCGGCATCGTTTGCTATTACGCGTATGCGTGCCGCGTCGACACTGCTCGGAACGCCAACGAGATTCATGTGGCTCGCATCCGCGCTGCTCAGGTTCAGGCCACCTGCATTGCTCACGCCGTTGTGGCAACCGGCGGTCGCACAGGTTGGGCCGAACACTATCGACTGTATTGAGTCCAGATTGGGCTCCAGCACAACCGGCGCGGCAATCGTGAAGTCGGCCTGAAAGTCGCCGCCCGCCGTGCCGTTACCGGAGGGAAAGCTGGCTGCATACTCACCGTCCAACGCCAACGCATCGAGATCGAGTATGACCGAAGCACCGCTGCCCAATAGCCGAACGCGATAGGCGTCATCGTTGACGGTCACGCCCGTCAGATCGAAAACGGCACTGCGAGGATTGGCCACGGGTACGGAAATACTGGCCGCAGTGATCGCGACATCGTTGCCGTTGCCGAACATGCTGTCGCCGCCCGCGCCGATCAGCAGGAAGGTCATGCTGTTCACGGTGGAGGCATCGACATCCTTACTGAATGCGACGGTCACGTTGGCGGGCGCTGCGGTCAGCGCGGCGTTTGGCAGCGGCGACATCGACGTAACCTGCACGGGCGCTGCCGGCTGTGCCGTATCGTCCACGGCGCCGTCGAGTATCCACTGACGAATGTTGGCGATATCCGCTGTCGGCACCGGCGATCCGGCAGGGTGCGGCGCACCGCCGCCCACACCTTCGAGCTGTTGAATCAGGTAGCTGTCGTTTGCATTGCCGGGAACGACCCTGTCGATATTGGCGTCCGCCGTACTCGCGACGCCTATGAGCATCATGTAGCTGCTGGCGGCTTCGAGGTTTAGATTGCCGGTAGGCGCGCCGCCGGAGTGACAGCCGGCCGTTGCACAGTTCGGCGTAAACAGGTTGGTCTGGATTTCGGAAAACACGGGACCAAAAGAAGCCCCGGGCGGAGGTGGCGGCGGCGGCGGCGGATTGCCGCCGCCCTGCGAGTTGTTGTTGAATTCGGTAACCGCATCGTCGTACGTGCGTATGTCGCAAGCCGACAGGCTGACGACGGCGAGCAACGCTGCGGTAAGGGTATTGAGAAGTTTGCGCATGGCCATGGTCCGCGTCCCGGAAAGTCTGCGTCGAAGCATCATCTTCACGATTTGACGATGTTAGCGCGCGGGTTGCGGCAAAACCCGACCGATTTCACACAAAGCCTCAAATACCGGCGTTCTGTCGCTCGATGGCGACAGAATGTGCTGCTTATCGCGTGTGTATAGAGCGGATCCGCAACGGGCTCGGGGACAAGCGCCGCTTCAATCCGAAGCGTATTGAACGACCTGCGTCGGAAGAGCGCCGGACCTGAGAACGATCGCGAGATTCCGTGCCTGCGTTTCGCTATCGACGTCGATCTTAAGATAACGTCCAAACGGCGCCTGCACGGTGGCCTCCTGAAAGGCTCGTCCGTCGATGCTCGAAACGAGCCTGACACCAATGTTCGCCGTCGACAGCGTCTGCAGCCGTTCTGCCGATTTCGGGTTAAGCGCCAGAAAGACCTGCCCCGCGTCTCCGGAGCGGCTGGCGTCCGCGGTCTCGATATCGTCGTTTGCGACCCATTCGGCCTCTTCGCCCTCGCCGCCGGCTACGGCAAGGCGAAAATGCCCGGTCGTTTCGTAGAGGAAGCGGAGTGAGTCAGGATCGGGTGCGGAGCGATCGTACTCGAATACGAGCTTGCCGGTTTCGGGGAAATAGCCCGTAGCGAGATTGGAAAAGGGGTTGCGTGTCGCTTCGTTGAGGCGATAGTACAGAATGGCCTGCGTGCGCTGCACCGTCTGCGGATCGTCGCTCGCCACGCTAAGCTCGATTCTTGCGCCCTCGCCGCAGCCCGCCGCCAGCAGCAGGGCCGTTCCGAGCAAGCTCAGTTTTGCGTATCTCATTTCGCTCTCATGTAGTTGGCCGCCGCCCTGCGGCCGCGGGTGCCGATACTCTGGCTTGACTATAAGACCGGAAGCCCCGGGTGACAAATCGCTCGATGTGTAAGCGCGCGCGTTCACCGGCGCGCGACGACACCGGCGATGAGCATTCAGGAGAATGCCCGCCGGCCAATGCAAGGGCAGCATTTGTTATAGTCACGTGCAGCGTTTTGCGAAACGCCCGTCGATAAGCCGCTCGAGCGCACGACAGCGATTAAAACAAAAATGACGGGTGCCCATGTTATCCAGAGCCTTGTTAGCCGTATTCGTGTTGCTCACCGCGAACAGTCCGGCCACCGGCGCGGAGGAGCTTACGCTCGAGACGCCGGAGATACTCCTGAGCGGCGTCGGCTTCGAGGTAACGGTCGGGGGACTGGACGGCGCAGGTCACGTCGAACTCCGGATTGACGATCAGCTCGTCGCGACGTCGCCCGGGCCGACGGTAGCCGCAACGGATCTGCAGGTCGTCCATACCGGCAGCGCGACGATCGCCGTGTTTGCGGACGGCGAACTCGCCGCGGAACGCGAACTCGACGTCATCCCTGGCTGGGTCTCGCTGTTTCCTCCGCTGTTTGCGATCTTGCTCGCATTCCTGGTCCGCGCAGTGATTCCCGCTCTGTTCGCAGGCATCCTCGTGGGCGCATGGGCGATCAACGGCATGACGCTGCCTGGCTTTGTCGAGGGCTTTTTCGAAACCGTAACGATCTACATTATCAACGCGGCAACCGACCCGGATCATATGGCCATCATGGTGTTTACCCTCATGATCGGCGGCATGGTCGGGATCATATCGCGCAACGGCGGCATGCTCGGCGCCGTCAACAAGATCATCCCGCTGGCGAGTACGCCGAAGCGCGCGCAGGGGGTTGTCGCGGCGCTCGGGCTGGGGATTTTTTTCGACGACTATGCCAACACCATGATCGTCGGCAACGCCACGCGGCCAATGACCGATACGCTGCGCATCTCGCGTGAAAAGCTCGCCTATATCGTCGACTCGACGGCGGCGCCCGTCGCGACCGTGGCGATCATCACGACCTGGATAGGCTTTCAGCTCGGTCTGATCGATACGGCGATTGCGGATATCCCGGCGATAGAACAGTCGGCGTATGCGCTGTTTCTCAACTCGATTCTCTACAGCTTCTACCCGTTTCTCGCCATCTTTTTCGTGTTTCTCGTGATCTACACTGGCAAGGACTTCGGCCCGATGTATACCGCTGAGCGGCGCGCGCGCGAAACCGGTGCGGTACGCCGCACGACCGCCGCAAAACCAAACAGCAATACGGCCGACGACTTTGCCCAAAAAGCAGACATACCCTGCCGCGCCGTCAACGCGGTCGTGCCGATACTGACGATGATCGGCACGGTAGTCGCAGGCTTGTTCGTTAGCGGCGAAGGAGAAACGCTGACCGACATCATAGGCAGCGCAGACGCTTACAAGGTGCTGATATGGGCATCGCTGCTGGCGTGTTTTGTTGCCGCTGCTCTGACGCTTGGGCAAAAGTTAATGTCGCTCGAGGAAACGGTCGAAGCGTTTGTCACTGGCGCGCGCTTCATGTTGACGGGCCTGATTCTGCTCGTCATGGCCTGGGCCATTGCCGACGTTGCAAGCGTTCTTCAGGCAGCGCCGTATCTGATCTCGATACTAGGCGACGCTCTCTCGCCCTACATGCTGCCGACCGTCGTGTTTCTGCTCGCGGCCGGTACGGCGTTCGCAACCGGAACGAGCTGGGGCGTCATGGCCATACTCATGCCGCTGGTCATCCCCTTGTGCTGGGCCGTGCTGCAGGCCAACGGGATGGCGGAACCCGAACACATGCATATCCTGTACTCGTGTATCGCCTGCGTGCTTACCGGTGCGGTCTGGGCGGATCATTGCTCGCCCATATCGGATACAACGGTGCTGTCTTCGCTGGCAACCGACTGCAATCATATGGATCACGTGAGCACGCAGATTCCTTACGCACTCATTGGCGGGGTCGTCGCAATATTCGTAGGTGTGCTGCCGGCCGGCTACGGCATCCCCTGGTTCCTGCTGCTGCCGAGCGCACTGGTCGTACTCGTGGTCATTCATCGTTTTCTCGGCAAACCGACCGAAGGCTAGCGGCTGCTCGACGCGGCACCGTATTTGATATTCGTCTAACACGCCAACGCGTACACGTGCGGAACTGTCGCTAACTGCAGACAGTTCCGGGTGTCTTCACGTCGTGGCCGCGCTGCGGCCAAGTTGACATATGGTAGGGTGAAGCCTTCACAGGCCACAGAGGAGATCGACCATGAGCGATGAGCGTCTCGAACACCGCAGGAAGTTTCTCAAACTGATTGGCGGCACCGCTGCCGCCGTGCCGCTCGCTGGACTGGCAGGATGCTCAGGGGGTGAGGAAAGTGCGCCGCCGGCGCCGGCCGCAAGCACGCCGCCCCCGGCGGAACCGGCACCGGAGCCCGCACCTGCGGCGCCCGAACCCGCCGCAGAGGCACCGGCAAGCGCGGAGTTGGTACCGCTAAACGACGACGACCCGCAGGCAAAAGCGCTGGCGTACGTCAGCGACGCCGGCAATGTCGATACCGCTACGCAGCCGCGCTACGAAGAAGGACAGGCATGCGCGAACTGCGCGCTGTACATGGGCGGTGAAGACGCCATGGGACCGTGTTCCATCTTCCCCGGCCGGCTGGTCCACGCAGAAGGATGGTGCAGCGTTTACGCGCCTAAAGCCGGTTAGAAAGTATTCACGGCGGACTCGCGTTTGCGAGTCCGCCGCATCGCTTCGATAGAGCAGCGTGATACGCCGCCTGGCGGCGAACGATCAGTAACAATTACCAACGCTCAGCGATGCTGGTCGACCAGCACCGGATTGCCGTCCGGATCCAGCACTACGAAGCTCGCGGGACCCTCGCCGGAGGCGTCCGCTTCCTGCACGAACTCGACTCCCTGACTCTTCAGCTGTTTCTGAATGTCCCGCACGTCGTCAAACGGTTCGATCTCTGCACACTGCTGATCCCAGCCCGGATTGAACGTCAGCGAATTCTTCTCGAACATACCTTGAAACAGACCGATGACGTGCTCACGGTTCCTCAGGATGAGCCAGTTTTGCTCAATGTCGCCGCCGACCGCCTCGAAGCCCAGTTTTGCGTAAAAGTCCCGCGAAGCCGCTATGTCCTTGACACTTAGGCTTATCGAAAAAGCGCCCAGATTCATTGTGATCCCCCTGTCAGAGTTGTCCATGCAAGAAGTATTGACCTTTGTTTTGGCCGTGAGAAAAACCGGTTTGACGCCGTGTGCAGCCTACGCCTTCGCATCGCCCAGTATCCTGATCTCGCGCTGCGGGTAGGGTATCTGAACTTTATGTTCCTTCAGCGCTTTCCAGATCAGCATGTTCAGATCGGCGCCGACGCGGTTCTTGCCATCGTCGATACCTTCCATCCAGTACTCGATCAACAGATCGACGCCCGAATCGCCGAAGCCGCTGATTTCGGCGTCAGGCTGCTCTTCACGGGATACCTCATCGCCGCTGAGCACTTGTGGATGACCGGCTACGAGCTCTTTCAGCATCACCAGCAGCGGCTCCAGATCGGTGTCGTAGGCTACCTGCAGCTCGATCGTATAGCGCTGCTTGCCGTCTTCGTGCGTCCAGTTGACGAAACTCGTGGTTACGAAAGTCTCGTTCGGTACGACAATGTCTTTACCGTCGAAAGTCTTGAGAATCGCCGAGCGCATGTTCAACGCGCGAATGGTTCCGACACGGCCGTCTTCGAGTTCGACATAGTCACCGACGGTTAGCGAGCGGTCGAGCAGCAGAATCAGTCCCGACACGAAGTTGGCGGCGATCGACTGCAGACCGAAACCAAGACCCACGCCCAATGCGCCGCCGAATACGGCCAGCGTCGTCAGGTTCACGCCGATGACCTGCAGGAGCAGAATGAAGATCAGGAAGAAGAGGCCGATCTCGAACAGTTTTGCGAAGACCTCGCGGGTACCGATATCGAGGTCTTCCTGCTCGCGAATGTAGCGCTTGCCGGTGTCGTTGGATTTACGGCCAAGCCAGAAGAGTATGGTGCCGAAGATCAACACGCGACTGATCGTGTACAGAGACAGGGTGATGTTGCCGGCGGTTAACCGCACTTCGTCGAGATAAGCGATAACCGGCCCGAGGCCGCCGAAAACATAGAGAATTGCGATGGGTATTAGCACCCAGGATACAAACCGCCGCATCAGCCCGCTGTTTACGAATAGCCGGTTGGCCATGTAGAAAAGCGCGATGAGCGCTATGGCCTCCAGACCGCGCAGCAACCACGCGTCGCCGTAGCGGGATTCGCTGAACGCTTCGGCGACGCCCAGGAAGACGAAGGCCAGTAGCGGCAGCAGCAAAGGCCGGGCTCTCTCGAGGCCGGCCCGTAACCGTGACAGGCGCGTATCGGTATCGGAATCGCCGTCGGCTTTCAGGTAGCGGCCGGACCCGCGTGTTACCGCCAGCGCAAGAAATAGTGCAATCACGCCTAGCAGTATCTGTAGGTAAAACCCCGGGCTCTGAAACCAGCCGACCAGCCGCTGCAGCAGAGCACTCATGGACTGCACAATCAAGATAGGATCGAGGAGCTCTTGCATGCGGCTTTTAGTGATTCCCGGGACCCGGGAATTAGACCACACTCGGGAAGCGATCTGTTGCGACCTTCAGAGTGGACAGGCACGTCACTCTCCCGATTTTCAGAGTGGACAGGCACGTCACTCCGGCTGTATACGGATGATGCGGCCGCTATTCTCGTCGGTGAGCTGTGGCCCTTGGACAGGCGCATTTTGGCCAAGACCGGCGATTTATGTGCGTACGACCGCCGCGGTCATTTCAGTAAAGTCGCACCTATGCCCAGAGCCCGCAAACACCTCGTAAGTCTGGCCGACACGCCTTACTATCACGTCACGTCTCGATGTGTACGGCGCGCATTTCTTTGTGGTGTCGATCAGTACACCGGCAGGAGCTACGAACACCGTCGTGGGTGGGTCGAGGACCGGGTTCGTGCACTGTCCTCACTCTTCAGCATTGATCTCTGTGCCTACGCTGTTATGAGCAATCACTACCATCTGGTTGTTAAGCTCAATCCTGATGAGGCAGTCAGCTGGTCGGACGATGAGGTGTTGAGTCGCTGGACGACTCTCTTTCGCGGTCCGCTGCTCGTGCAACGCTATCGCAACGGCGAATCCTTAACGGCTGTTGAATACGACACGCTCCGCTCAATCACCGCCGTTTACAGGGGCCGGCTGACCAGCCTGAGCTGGTTCATGAAGTGCCTGAACGAACCCATTGCGAGACAGGCCAACGCGGAGGACGAGTGTACAGGGCACTTCTGGGAAGCCCGCTTTCACTCGCAGTCTCTGTGTTCAGAGCGGGCCTTGCTCGCGGCCATGGTGTACGTTGACCTGAATCCTGTTCGGGCCGGGATCGTCGATACGCCAGAGCAATCGGAGTACACAAGCGTTAGGGCTCGCCTGCAGGGTGAATATCGACAAACCACGCTCGCCGGCGCCGTTTCGCGAATGCTCAAACGTGGCGAGTTTCGACACTTCGAAATAGCGGTTCGACCGTTGCTGCGCTTTTCCGAGGAGATCACTGATATCGACGAAACCGACTGGAAGACGAGTGCGTTACCTATGCAGGAACTCGAGTACCTGAAGCTGGTGGACTTCACCGGCCGCTTGTTCAGGCACGGAAAACGCGGTCGCATTGATCCTGCGCTGAGGCCGATTCTTGTTCGACTGGGGCTCTCGGACGAGCAGTGGGCTCGGGCTAGCTCTTCATTCAGGCAGTACTATCGGAACGGAGACCTGAGGTTGAAAAAGCCAGCCTGAAGCGACGCTCATAAGAGGTGGCAGGTCATGCACCTGAGGCTATTTGGTGCCTGTATGTTTTGGCCGGACGTCTTCATCGGCTACTTGCGGACATTCAATTCACGAACTTACCGGCCGAACTCCGTGGCGGCCGTGTATGTGCCTGTCCCAGTGCACAGCGGCTTGTATGTGCCTGTCCCAGTGCACATTCCTCCTCCGACAACGCGGTAGCGGAGGCGATTCAGCAACGGTGTTGCCAGTCGGAGTTCGCTGTCTGGCGGAAGCAGACACAGCGGGAGACACAGCTACGCGGCTGAGTGCGGGGAGCGGAGCTTCGAGGAAAGTTGCGCAGCAGCGAACGGGTTGCGCCGCGGCAACCCGGATCGGGCTGTCATGGCTGGCCGCCAGGACGCTATTCGGTAAACGATGCGTCGGATCGGCGGCACGCTTCGACCTCGGCTCCGGTACCGAGCTCCGAATACTTCGTTACGCGACACTCATCGAAGACCGAACAAATGCGGCCCGGCCACGCGAACGCGGCCGGGCCTCGTTGCTGCAAACAAGAGCGACTCAAGCGCCCGTTAACCGCTGGCGATTCGTCCGCCGATCTCATGCGCGCGTATCGACTGCTGATAAGTCCAGGGCAACACGATCAGATTCTCCGCAAGACCGATCAGGTAGGTCAGCACGGCGAACACCTCACCGACGCTCAGGCCGGTGCGCACGGTCAGAACGACCGCACCAATGATCAGTGCCGACAGAAACAACTCGGCGATCGCAAAGTTTGCCGCTTCCAGATCCGAAAGGTGGATACGCCAGCGCGCAAGGCGGGACAGATGCCGCCAGCGCGAGAAGACGCGACCCGACTCGAGCATCGTGACCTGCCGTTCCAGTTCGTTGTTCAGCAGCTTGTTCAGATTGAACATACGGTTGCGGCTTATCGCAAAAACGACGCCCACCAGCACGCCCACGACGATACTCAGGCCGCCGACCGTCGGCAGCAGATACAGCAGCATCGCAAGGGCGCCGAGAATCCCGACGAGCGCGGCCAGCAGCTCCGGCAACTCCCATTCGAAGAAGTCGACCAGCTCTCTCGCCAGTCCAAGCCTCGCAGCGCGTCTGCTCACGCTCAGATCCGTTCGCTGTGCGGTGTTGTCCGCCACGTCCGTATAGATGCCGGCGTACACCCGGCTGTCATACAGGCGCCGCGCGGTGCCTATGAGCAAAGCCACCGACTCGAGTCCTATTAGCCACCAAACGCCGCGGAAACTCCCGGCGATGAGATCGTTGATGGCCACGCCGAGAACAAACGGCACGGCCACGCCCAGCATCCGCTCGACAGCGAGCAGACTCAATGTGCCGGCGATCTTCAGCCGGTATGTACCCCAAATGCCGACCAGCGTCGGGCGGCCATTACGTCTCGGTTCCATCATTCTTCTGCCCTCCTGCGAAATCGGTTTTTCGTTCGGGCAACAAAAAACCCTGTTTAGCGAACCAAACAGGGCTTTTGCGGCTGGATGGTTCGATAGAGCCATCCAGCATCGATGTGCGGGACGGCTAGTGCACGAACACGCCTTTCTGAGAAAGAACGCTCGATGCACGGCGTGACGCCTGCGGGCGACCGACCACGGAAGGATCGGCGGCGGGGAGGCGAACGCGCATTAACGGTGTGTTTATGGTCATAGCGGCCGGGATGTTACGCCTAGTTTGTGGAAAAGGGAAACGATAAGTTTACGTATTGCCTGCTCATCGCGACGCGTACGGCAAAATAGCGCGACGGGCGCATGGCGGTTTGGCGCCCGCATTCGCAAAAAAGAACCGGCACGGCGCGCAAAAGCCGTGCCGGTTCAATGGAGCGTTCCCGACCAAACCACGATGAGAACACGGTGCCGTCAAGTTCAGTACTTGTTACGCGCCCGCGGATGACGTCGGTCCGGCGCGTGCATAAGGGGTTATGCAAACAGTGAGCGATTCTCTTACCCGGCCCTAGGAAGATTCGCGGACGAAGATTCGTGGACAGGCAGTATTGAGTACTACTATGTTGATAGACGCATTTGTCGGGATTTACTCCATAGATCGACCACGTAAATTTCCCGCGAGGCCCGAAGCCCGGGTTAGCGGCCTGGCCGGGCCGCGCATCCGCGGCGGACACGCGGTGACCGCCAGGCGGTAGAAGCAAATCTTGACGCCGCAATCGGCACCGCGATCTGCCGCAGCTCTCCGAACCGGACATCTGCACAGCCGCGGCTCTCGGCCCGGCGGTAAAGATCAATGCCGTCCGCCCGGATTGGGTCCGCGCGAGAATGGGCGGTCAGGCAGCGATGCACTCGCTGGAGAAAGGCGCGGACGCGCCGGTCTGGTTGGCGACCCTGCCTGACGACGGACCGACCGGCGGCTTTTATCGGGGCAGACGGCTTATCGACCGGTAGATTCAGGCCGAGCCGGAATCCCGATGGTTCCTGGTCGATCTTGTTAGCGGCGATAGACGACAAAAATGCGGCCGTTCTGTACGAACACGACCTCGTGCACACCAGCACCGAACGGGCCGTGCCGCAGCTCAGCCGCCGTCCGATGTTGTCTTATCCACTCGCGGTAACGCCTTATCAGTGTCCGGGCACCGACCTGTGCACCGTTTTCGATGACGTTCTGGACATCGATCGCAAACCGACGCGCCTGCCCCCTCGTCACGCTGGAAAAGATGTTCGAGTCAACAGACTGCGGGCTGAAACTGCCCCGATCGAGCACTTTTGAATCCCAGATTCGGCCGTCGATCAGGTGGTCAGGGTTGGTCGTCGAGTCCTGCGGTAAGCGGTCGCGCCGACGCGCGTCGCGAATCGCGCGCCGATACCGGTCTCGTTCGCGACGCGTCATTGAGGCGCCATCCCGGCCGGGTTCGCCGCCCCGCAATTCACCGCGTTGCCCCTGCCGGCCTCGGGTGTGTCCGGGCCGGGTTCTGGTCAGGTCCTGCCAATCCTCGGCGGCTTCGGGAATATTGAAGACGTCCCGGCCCTGACGGGCAAACGCGTCGGAGATACGCTCCTCGCCAGGCGACATCCTGCGCGTCCCACGGATACTGCCTTCACGCCGCCGTCTTCGGCGACGCCTGCGCCCGGAGGGTTCCCGTGGCGGCCGCGGGGCGCCGCCACCGGACCCCGATCCACCCGTCACGGACTCGCCCGCCGCGGGCGCAACCTCTGCCAGCGCTGGGGCCAAGCCGCGATCCGCTGCCGTAGGCCTCGCATCCGGCTCTGTTAGAGCGGCGCCTCGCCCTCTTCGCACCCTCCGGGTCGGCCTCCGGCGTGCGCGGCGCCGCCCTAGACGGTCTCGTCGCCGCAGCTCCCGGGCACGTCGCCGCCCTCCCGGTCCGTCGTTCACTCGCGCGCGCCGCGGTCGTGCCCGGCCTAGCGGCGACCTTGGCTGGGCGGCGGGCGGCGGCTCGGGAGCTGCGCGGCGGAGACGCCGGACGAGACTGTTCAAGCGGGATAACTGCCCGCGCATCCGGGCGGCAACGGCGGGCAGTCGCCGCAGAGCCGCAACCAGACCCTTGATGAGCAACAACAGGTTAATGACCCGACCCGTTGCCCGAATGATGTTCAGGGAAGACTGGGCCGAACGGCCTTCCTCAGCGTGTTCGACTCCGGCCCCGATATCTTCGCCAATTTCCGAGACGCCGGTCATGGAACCCAGCGCCTCGAGCATCGTGTTGAGAATGATCAGCGTCGTTTCCGCCGGCGCGTTCTCCATAGCGGTCACTATGAGAGGCAGCGAATCCCGAAACGCCGCTAGCGCCCGTCTCGTTTCGCGGTAGAGCTCTTCGAGACTGGCCGGGAGGCCGATGACGCTGGTGATCAGTTGAAAACCGAACTCGACGATGCCCATTGCGGTGCCGACGAATGGACCGTACGACTCCTGATCGTAACGGCGAACGAAGCGGTCCGTATAACGGCTGAAGTCTTCCTGAGCGTGGAGCGCCGCTCTGGGAATCAGCATTAGCGCCTCAGGAATATCGGAGGCCGACAAGGTCGCCGTGGACCTCGGGACCGCAGCCTCCGGCGGCAGACCGGAATCCGCCAGCCGGTTCTGCACATCTTCGCTGACGAGCAGGGACGCAGGGGCTCTCTGCGTCCGGCGGAAATCGCGGCGCCACAGCGCGCGTGCGGTATCGCTGCCTCGCAAAGCCCAGAGATAGCGTTCGGAACCGAGGAACTGGAGGCCCGAAAACTCGCCGCCGGCTTGCGTCGCGAGCAGCGTGCCGGTATTGAGCCCGGCCTGATAGGCCCAACCGTCCCGTATCTCGACGATGACATAGGTGTCCGGGGGAGCACTCAGAATTGGCGTCGACTCCCGGTAGGTATTGCCGGCTGCTATCTGGCCGCGTAACCAGTCGAGCATGCCGGGCGCGGACGGCTCGACGATCCCGGACCCGCGGTGCGGGCCGGCCGCCGGCGGCATGAACATTGGAGTGGCCGCCAGGCCGCGCGACTCCTGCGATACGCCAGTGTCACCCTCGATTTCGATCTCCGCCAATACGAGTTCGCGGCTGCCGTTGTCGTAGATCAGCGTCCGGCTGCCATCGGGATGATTAACTGTTTCGACAACTTCGCTCATTGGGCATCAATCCGCGGTCACGGCGGTTACAAATCCCACTACGAGGTCACGATGGTGCCGTCTGAACCGGTCACCAGGACTTTCTTGTCTACTTCAGGGTCTTCGAAGTTCGGATCCTCTCCGATCAGGCGACCAGCCCGTCGCAGATTGTCTATCCGGTCGCCGCGAATTTCTTCCTGAACCTTCAGCACATCCATGCCGCGATGCGCGAGCTTGAAGTCTTCCAGCAGCGCCTGCTCGCCTTTCAACGCCTCCATATAGATCTGCCCGGTGGGCAGGACTATTTCCTGGGTGTTGTAGGTTGGCGACGACAGCGTCCGCACGACCAGGTCACCAAGCGCTGCCTTCTCATCGTCCGTCAGCAAATCGGTATTCCAGACTTCCTTGCTGTATTCGAGCAGCTCATCGGCCGTCACGCCGAGTTCGTTGGCCGGGTCCTTGACGCCGAGATAATCGTCGACAAACTCGGACATCATATGATCGGTCAGGTGCGAGCAGTCCTTCAGCGGAAAAATCGCGTAGTTGCCCTTGAAACCCAGGAGCTGATCGACGTGCGCGATGCTGCCGAGCGGTTTCCTGAGCGCAGCCGGATCGGAGAAGTCCGGCGGAACCGGCGGCCCGCAATTCAGGGCATAAGGCTCGCCGTCCCGCACGATGCCGGGGATTTCCGTAAGCGAGCCCGGCTCCACGGGCGTTAGCGTGCAGGATACGGTTCCGGCGCCTACGTGATACACCTCTTGCTCGGCGAGCTGGAAGAACAGCTCGTCCGGGTGTTTCATCTCCCAGATCGCGTGCATGTAGTGAAAGATGTTCTGTCGCAGGTGCATCTGAAACTGCTTCACGACCGTGTCTTTCTGCGCCTGCTGTTTCAGAGCGTCGGTGAATTGCCGGCCGGCCTCGCGCGCCTCCCGCTTCGCCGCGCGCTGCCGCGAGCTCAGGTCCTGCACCTGTTGATCGATGTACTTGAGACGCGATTCGGCGGCCTTGATCCCCGCTTCGTACAACTCGGCCTGATCGGGGCCGGAACGGCCGCCGAACAGCGACCATCCGCCGGAAAGGAAGAAGTCTTTGACCTTGTCTCCCGCATCGTCCTCGCCGGCCTCGAAGCGATCCTTGTCCTCCTGCAGATTGATGACCTCTTCGCGAATCAGCGTGCGATCGGCAATCACGGCGTCGAGGTCGGTCTCCACACGGCTCAAGCTTTCTCTCTCGCGCTCATACACCGCGCGTTTGACCGCAATGTCGACCGCCTCTGCCTGGCGCCCGTTCTCGAGAAAACCGATGGCGTCGTCGAAAGCGTCATCGAGCAGCACGCGGCGCAGGATCCACGCATGCTCCAGTATCCAGGCTTCGGTCAGTTCGTGCGGCGACGGCATGTCCAGCGCAACCATGATGACCGGGGTTACCTTGTTGAGCTTCTGGGAAACGCGATAGCGGCGTTCCAGCTCATACATGAGGTAGGTAACCGTAACCTCGTTGTTGGGGTTGTGAATTTTTTGCGTCGCTTCGCTGCTGCTGGCAATCTCGCTGCTGGCTTCGACACTCACTTCCCGCTCTTGTCGGACCTTTTCCGACGCCTTGCGGGTAGCTTCGGCGATCTGTTTGTGCTGACGGTTCGACTCGGTTTTCTGGTTGTGTGAAAACTCGCTGGTGCTCGAGATCGACCCTATGCCGAGATTGAACGAGCCCTGTGCACTAAGCTTGAAGTTCGAATCGGTTGACAGCTTGGCAATGACGTCCAGCTCGCTGCGGATCGTTGACGTGGACTCATAGCTGTTTTCGACCAGGGCTTTGCGCATTTCCTTTTCGGCGCGGGTACGTTTGACGTTATGGCTTACCTTGAGCTCCCGCGCCTCGCCCGGCGCGAGCGGCAAAGTCGAAACGAGGCGTCCAACCTGATAGTTCTGCGGCCGCCACTCCTGACGATAATTCACGAGGATGCCGTAGTTGACCGAGTACTGTTTGTAGTACTTGAACGAGTAAGGTGTGCTCAGTTTCTCACTAATGCCGGACATGAGCCGCTTGAGCCGGCCGATCGACGATTGATACGAGGGGTTTGCCATCACGTTCTGCAGCAGGAGATCGTATTCCCAGCGACGGTCCTGAGGGGAACGTATGTCGTCCGCGTCAATGTCGTTCACACCGCGCATGATTCGATTGCGTCCGGCGGGAGAAAAACGGTTCCATTGCTCCAGCGTCATGGTCGGATACGCGCTTGCAACGTTTTCCGGAATGACTACGTAGCTTTCGTCCTCATCGGCCAGATCGGCGGATATCGAAGCGACGTAGTCTTCGTATTCCGAAATGTCCGCGACATCGTCGAGGCGCGGGAATACTTCACCGTATTCCTCGTTAATTTTGTTGACGGTTTCGTAGAGTTCCTGCACGTCGCTTTCCAGCGCACTGTCGAAAGCGGCGGTCCAGACATCCTTGAAAGCCATTTGCAGACTGTGAAAATCCCGGAACGCCGTGACGTTGGCGGGCCCGCTGGACATCTCCAGCTCGTTGATCCGGTCCTTGATCGTTTGCAGGTCGTCGATAATGCCGCCGCCGCTGTCTTGTCCTGTCTGCGGCAATTCGGACACCTGGCCAAGGACGCGGGAAGTAATGTAGTCCATACCTTCTGTCGGCGGAACCAGCGGTGTGCCGGCCGTCTCGCCCTCACCGCCAGCCTCACCTCCGGTATCTGCGCTGCCGCTTGTGGCAAGGGCGCGGCGCTCCCGCTCGGCACGTGCCTCACTCAGCAGGTCTTTGATTCGGACCAGCTCGACGCCCAGCCCTTTCTGCGCCAGCACGTCGCACGCGCTTACCGTGGTCGACACGGGAAACCGCGCGAGATCGTCGGCCGTCAACCGGACTACAGGAGCTTGTACGCTGGCGGCCGCCACGGCGGCCACGCCGTTTGCTATCGTGGCATGAACTACCCGCTCTACCTGCTCCGCTGGCGCGGTGGCAGGCACGTAGCGTGGATTCGCGTTCAGAACGGACGGGGTAAACCAGAACGGCACCCGGGCAAGGGCCCTGCGCCGCGTGTCGCGCCTGTCGCGCCCCGCCGCCGATCGCAGGCGGTCGAAATAGTCGCCGAGCAGGGGGCCGGCGACCGGCAGGACACCGGCGTTCTTTTGATCCAGGTTGTGCTGGGAGATCGAGATTATGTAGCTCTCCAGCCGCCCTGCGTTTTCGCGGGGAACGTAAGCGTAGTGGAGCAGCCGGTCGATGACGCCTACGCCCTGATCCCGGTCGGGTCCCAGGACGAACAGCACGAGGTCCGGGCGCCGCTCCTTGTCGCCGATCCGAAACGCGGCGTCCTGAAACGACAGGGAAAAATCTCCGCCCGGGTTGGTTAGCACGGAGCCCAGGCGGTCTCCCGGAAAGTCGATCCACGCCCGCGCGTCGGCCAGCAGTGCCTGGAAAAAGGTGAAGTTTTCCGGCGGCGCCGTGGTTAGATCGACGGGCATCGGGTGGATGTCGTCATCGTCGCTTTCAGGACGCGGGACATTAGGCCCAATGCTGTCACCGGGCGTGTAGGCGGAGACGTCGTAGCTGGCTTGCAGGCGTTTCCATTTCTCTTTATCGAGGTCGTACAGGACTATGAGCAGGTTCGGGATTCCGCGACCTGTCTCCTGGTTCAGTACCCGCCCCCGAACGACATTGTTGCCAGGTTCGATTTTCGCCATGCTGCCTCCCACCTTTAGCCGGACTGAATAGCGGCGGCGCTCTCCAAGGCGTACGGAGAAACCGCTCGCGTTACCTTATGAAGCGGAAGAGGACGGCGTTCTCCCTCATGCCGCGCCTGGCACCGCCTGGTAACCACCCGGGAGGAAAAATCGCGGCGAGATGCGGATATCGTCTGGAGAGGCCGGGCGCAAAGTCGACCGCGCCTGGCCCTTGGTTTCGCAGCCGTCCTCACTCCGGGGAGATCGGTCGGGGTAAATCGATGAACCGCGGGGCGCCTTATTCCATGGACAGCGCTTGTTGCCGCTGCCTGGTTGCTTTTAGCGCATGCATAACGCCGCGCAGTTCGGCGAGAGCCTTCATACGGCCGGCGAAGGAATAGCCGGGGCGGACGGCGGCATCGTTTGCGTCGTCGCCGATAGTGTGGCCGTGATCGGGGCGCATCGGGATGGAGCGGCGTCCCGGTGACTGCTGCTGCCTGCGCTCCTCTTCGTCCAGCAGCGCACTAACGATACCGACGATATCGTTGTCGCCTTCGAGATGCTCCGATTCGTAGAAGGAGCCGTCGGTCTCGCGCTTCACGTTGCGCAGATGCACGAAGTGGATACGATCGTGAAACTCACGGATCATCTCGACGAGGTTGTTGTCGTCACGCGCGCCGTACGATCCGGCGCACATCGTCAGGCCGTTCGACGGGCTCGGTACCGCGGCCAGCAGTTGTCGTGCGTCGTCCGCCGTGGACACGATACGCGGTAACCCGAACAGCGAGAACGGCGGGTCGTCAGGATGGATCGCCATCGCGACACCGGCTTCTTCCGCGACCGGAATTACTTCGCTCAGGAACCGGAAAAGCTTATCGCGATAGCTATCGGCACCCAGGCCGCGAAACGCCTCGATAGCGGCCCGAATTCCGTCGCGATCGTAGCTGCCTTCTCCACCGGGCAAGCCGGCGATTATGTTTTGCTCCAGCGCACTGCGGGCTTGCGGCGACATTGCCTCGAAGCGCTCGGCGGCAGAGTTAACGACGTTGTCGTCATAGTCCGCACGCGCGCCGTCGCGCTCGAGTACGAACATGTCGTAAGCGGCAAAGTCGGCCATCTCGAAGCGCAGCGCCTGACCCTTGTTCGGCAGCGGATAGTCGAGGCTGGTTCTCGTCCAGTCGACGACCGGCATGAAGTTGTAGCAGACACAGCCGATGCCCGCGGCGCCGAGGTTGCGAAGCGTCTGTTTATAGTTGTCGACATGCCGGCGAAAGTCGCCGGTACGGAGCTTGATATCGTTGGAAACCGGCACCGATTCGACGACCGACCAGGACAAACCGGCGTCTTCGATCAGGCGTTTGCGTTCTTGTATGTCCGCCGCGGGCCAGCGCTCTCCCGTGGCCACATGGTCGAGGGCGCTGACGATGCCCGTCGCGCCTGCCTGCCTTATCTGCTCGAGCCGCACGCAATCGTCAGGCCCGAACCAACGCCATGTTTCTTCCATCGTACTCGTCTACCTGCTCAGGCTAACTGTACCGCGACCGGCTTTGCGGATCGATCTCTCAAAGCAAGGCATGCCGGTTGATATAAAAAATGACACCGGTATCATAGCCCCAATAGAGTGAACTCTGTCAAGCAGGCCCGGACCCGGCGCATGCCGTCAGCCGCCGCGCGGAAACCGCCGGCCGCGGCTCTGGCTGCATGCGCGCCCATGGGGCCGGAGAAGGAAAACGAGGCTATGCACTTGAAGCTCATCCGGCCGGCGACCGCGCTGCTTACCCTCTTCGCGACAGCGCTCGGCGCAGCCGAGGACCCGAAAATCCTGGACAGCGCCGGTTCGGAACGACGGTACTTACCGGATTTTTCCTACGCCGGATACCGCAACGGCAGCGATGCCCTGCCGACTGCTGCCGGGCAGCTGATTCGGGTTGCCGACTTCGGTGCGAAACCGAACGACGGAGTTGACGACAGCAAGGCGGTTCTCGCCGCACTCCAAGCCGCGCACGAGGTTCGCGGTCCCGTAATTCTCAGGTTCGAGGCCGGCCGCTATCGACTCAGCGACATTCTGCGCATCGAACGCGGCGAGATTGTCCTGCAGGGGGCCGGTTCGGGCCGCGCGGGTACGGTCCTCTCGCTGCCGCGGCCGCTGGCGCAGGTGGACAGCGGCCGGTCGCTCGATGAATTGCGGCAGTACGTTCGCGAACTCGATAAACGCCAGGTGGAGCCCGACGCCAATATCGACGCTTACTTCTCGGAATACTCGTGGAGCGGAGGGTTTATCTGGATACAGAAGCCGGGCACGCGACCTGCTCCGTACCTGCCCGAGTTCGATCCCGAAATCGACGTGCTGGCGAGAATTGCGGCGGGCCAGCGAGGCCGACGCACGATACAGCTTGCAGAGGCTGCCGCGGTTTCCTCCGGCACGGTTTCCTCCGGCGATGTCCTGCAAATTCACTGGACCAATACCGAAGGTCCCGATGCCGCCATCATCGACTCGATATACGGCGGATCGGATATCGAAGTAGGTTCGCACCACTGGAGTTTCCCGTCACGACCCCTCGTCCGGCAGACGAGCCGGGTCGAATCGGTTGACGGTTTGAGCGTAACGCTTGAAGATCCGCTGCTGCATGACGTTAGCGCCGAACTGCCGGCGACTCTCGCCGCCTGGCCGCACCTGACGCGCATCGGCATTGAGGACCTGCACCTCGAGTTCCCGGAAGCACCCTGGTTCGGCCACCACATGGAGCGCGGCTACAACGGCATATACCTGACCGGCGTCTTCGATTCGTGGGTTCGCAACGTCCGCATCTCGAACGCCGACAGCGGCATACTGACCTACAACAGCGCCAACGTGACGCTAAGCGATATCACGACCGACGGCGATCGACAGGCGCACTACGGAGTGCATATGGGGAACGTGCACAACGTGCTTGCTGAGCGTATTGCAGTGTTCAACCCGGTCTTGCACTCGCTGACTTTCAACACGCAGTCGACCAAATGCGTTTACAAAGACTCGACGGTCTATACGGCACCTGCGCTGGACCAGCATGCAGGCGCCAATCACCAGAACCTGTTTGACAACGTAACGCTGTATGTCGAAGCCGAGCGCTCCGGAGATGCCGTCGTGGCGAGAGTGTTCGACGGCAGCGGCGCGGGATACTGGCAGCCGGGCCACGGTGCGTTCAACACAACCTGGAATCTAAACGTACAGATAGTAAGCGGCGCATACGGCGACGAAACAGTGGTCGTTCAGGGACTGGACGAAGGCCCTCTGGCGAGAATCGTAGGCCTGCACGGAAACCGCGGTTTCTCACTCGACTACCGGCCCGAGCCTTACGTGGAGAGCCTGAATCAGCGAGTGCTGCATATCCCGTCTCTGTACGATTATCAGCTTGCCGTCCGGCTACAGCAGTAACCACGCCCGGCTTTGCCGTATGACGCAGGGGTCGCCAAGCGGTAAACCTGCGCCGGATTACACTAGGGTTCGGCCGGCGTGTATGGAAGCTCCCAAAGCGGAAAGACCCGGGACAGTGCCGACAAACCCAGGGTATGCCTAAGTCTCCCCGCAGCGATCGCGTTCCGGATCTCTTCGAGCGTCATGAGATGCACGCGGATTGCCTCACCCGCATCGGGCGCGGGCGCGCGCACGATTTCGACATCCTCCACCAGCCAGTGATGACAGAGATTATCCTGGATTGCCGGGTTCGCCTGCACGGAGCCAAGGTATCGCCAGCGCCCGTTGCCGAAACCCGTCTCCTCGAGCAGCTCGCGCTTGCCTGCATCGAGCGAATCCTCGCCGGTATCCACCGTTCCCGCGACGGGTTCGAGGGTAAGCTCGGCCACGCCGAAGCGGTATTGCTCGACCATTACGATCCTGCCGTCGCAAGTGACGGCGACAACCGTTACCCAGTCGGGCGCTTCCAGCACCAGGCGCCTGAACTCCGCCGAGCTGGCGGGGTGCCGAAGCCTGTCGAAACGGACCTTGAATAGCGGCAGCTCCGGCCCGTCTTCGCTGCCCAGTTTGAACCAGCGCAGGGAATCCTTATTGCTTGTCATTCCTTGGTCGGTTCCGGTCGTTTCGCCTTGTCACGAGATGCGAGTTGCCGGCGTATGACCATCGCCAGATACACTATGAGAGCGACGGGAAAAGCCAACAGTGAAATGAACGCCAGGTTGAGAACGATCCGGTAGGCCGCGTCGTTGGGGCTCGCATCCTGCTCCCGAATTCCCGCCATGAGATCGAAGACCACGTGTTCCAGATTCAGCAACGTCAGCGTAACGACAATGCCGGAAAGGAGCAGTACGGCAACGGTGGCCGCCACGAACCAATGCAGTCTTGCGGACGTTGTCAGGTAACGCAGCAGCAAAGCCACGCGCCATACGGCGACGGCGCCTAAGAACCATGCGTTGATCGACTGCGCCGACTCGAGTTCGACAAACCGCTCTACCGGTATCGCGTACAGCAATGCGGGCAGCGAAGTCAGACCGACGAAAATCAGGACGCCGCGGAATCCCCAGTTTGACGGGCGGACGGGCCGGACGATCCCGTACAGCAGTACCGACAGGCAGAAGATGTAGGCGACGGACCCCAGGCCCAGATACTGCCAGAGCTCCGCTGACGGATGATCCCAGTACCTTCCCAAACCCGCGAGCCATGTCACGACGACGGCGAAGGCAAACCAGCGCCAGAAGTCTCGCTGCAGATTTATCCGGACGGGACGGAAAAGCAGAAACGCGAACTGAGTTCGTAACATGTCGCCGGGTGTCAAAGGCATACTGCGGCCCACGCGCAACCGGCCGGCGTCATTGGCAACAAAACCGTCCAAAGGACGAGGGCTGTCATTGCAGTGATCTCTTCCGGACGAAACTCAGCTTTCCGCCAGCTCCTTGAGCCGCGCCAGGCCGCGCTCGTAGTCCTCGCCGACCCACTTCTCCAGCATTAACCCCATGTAGCGGCCAAGCATGCTGTCCAGCTCGGCGTCGAACGACCATGTCAGGCGGGTGCCGCCGTCAGCCGGCTCCAGGGTGAAGTCTGCGTACGACGGCGTGTCGAAACCTTCGAACGTCAGCTTGCTCCTGACCATTCTGTTGGGCTGGCTGTCGACGATCTCCTGGGTCCCGTTGCCGACGTTAGGATGTTCGCTGCTCCAGCTCATCGTCGAACCGACGCCCGCGTCCGGCCCGCTGAACTCGTAAAGCGTACCTTCCGGGTCGTAGGTTGCCCACGGCGACCATTTGTTGAATTCACGAAAGTCGTTGACCAGCGGAAACACTTCAGCCGGAGCGGCGTTCACGACGACGCTGCGCTCGACGTGCCGTTCGGAGGGCAGCAGCATGCCTCCGACCACGAACAGCACCGCCAGCGTGACGACAATACCCAGTAATATTTTGACGAATTTCATGACCTTCCCCAGAAATTTGAATTATCGAAGCCATGCTCTTAGCGGCCTGTAACGACCGGCTTCTTCGGCACGGCAATCGCCGAGTTTAGCGTAAATCCGATTTCCGGCGGCCAGGGTTAACGACAAAGCTGTACCTGGAGTGCGCCGTTACCGGGCGTGACGCAGCGCAGCAAATGGCCTCCGCCGGCATGCCTGACGACGGCCCGCCGGTCTCAGGATCGAAACGCTGCATGTCGAATTACGCGCTCCCGGGAGAAACCGCGCGCTCGGGCCGAACGGCTAAATAGCGCTCTTGACAACGCCGGGATGGAAGCCTAAAGTCCCGAGACAACGTTGTCTCAACGTGTTTTTGGCGTAAGCGCGTTGCTCAATCGGCTGACATCGACACAACACCGGGGGTAGCCATGTCGAAGAAACGCAATCGAAAGACCTTCAACCGCGCGGTAAGAACCGCTTCCAAAACACCCGTTTTCAAACCCACGGTGCTTGCCTCCGCGGTTGCGGCCGCACTTTGTGCAGGGCCGTCCGTGGCGCTGGCGCAGACCGACGATGGCACCGTGCTCGAAGAGATCGTCGTCACGGGCGTCAAGCGCAGCATCATCGATTCCATCGCGGCCAAGCGCTTTGCCGATGGGGTCGTCGACGCAATCTCGGCCGAAGACGTCGGCAAGTTCCCGGACAAGAACCTGGCGGAAGCGCTGCAGCGGGTACCCGGCGTCGTGATCAACCGCGAGTACGGCGAGGGTGAGCGGGTAAACATTCGCGGCACGGCGCCCAACCTGACGCGTACCCTGCTCAACGGACACGCGCTCGCGACCGCGGACTGGTTCATCCTGGACCAGCTCAACACCACGCGAAGCTTCAACTACCTGATGCTGCCGAGCGACATCATTGGCCAGGTCAAGGTCTACAAGAGCTCGCAGGCGAACCTCGAGGAAGGCGGCATCGGCGGCACCGTCGACGTCATTACCCGCAAGCCGTTCGACATGGACTCGTTCGCCGCGGCGGCCAACCTGCAGTTCGCGCATACCGAGCTGGCCGACGAGACCGACCCGAACGTGTCCGGTCTCATTAGCTGGACAAACGATCAGCGCACGTTCGGCATCATGGCTGCCGCCGTTCGCCAGGAACGCAACATCCGCCGCGACGGCGTCGAGGTGCTGGGCTACTTCACGGCCGATGCGGATCCGGGCCCGGGCACGCAGGACGTACTCGTGCCGTCGCTCATTGGTTCGGCCCTGTTCGAACAGGAACGCGTTCGCACGGGCGGTAATTTCAGCATGCAATACCGGCCGAACGACCGCGTCGAGTTCAACCTTACCGGCCTGTACTCCGAGTTCCAGGCGGACAACATCAACCAGAACTTCCTGACCTGGGGCATTCGCGCCATCGGCAACGGCGGCACGCTGACCAACGCAACCATCGTCGACGGCACCGCGGTCGCCGGTACGATCGAATCGCTAAACGGCGGCACGGCAGACTTCGGCGTTGTTTACGATGCCATTCAGCGCGAGGCGGTTGCCACGACGTCGAATATCGATCTCGTGACCGATATCACGCTGAACGAGTTGTGGAGCGCGAGCGTGCGCATCGGCTACACCGAAGCCGAGGGCAACACCGAGAACCAGCCGTTCGTGGAATTCGGTTCGCCCGCATCGTTCAATTACGATCTGCGCGGCGCCACGCCTCAAGTATCGTTCAACAACGTGGATCCGGACGAGCCGAACGATCTGCAGTTCATCTTCAGCTCGCTGCACGAAATCCTGAACGACGATTCCGAAGGCTATCTGTACGCCGATGCCGAGCGACAGCTCGACGGCGATGTGTTCGATTCCATCGAGTTCGGCGTCAAGGCGACGGACCACGAGCGCGAACTCGTGTTCAACGCAACCACGTACGGCGGCTTTCACGTGCCGATCAACACCACGGCTGCAAGCGCGTTTGCCGGCCCGCTGACGCCCGGCGACTTCCTGAGCGGCATCAGCGGCGCGGGCACGCTGGATTCGTACTGGCAGATCAATCGCGGTGCCACGAGCGAGCTGTTGTTCGACAATCTCGCCAATACGAGCCGCATCCTGTATCCGCAGCAGAGCTTCTCGGTACAGGAAGATACGCTCGGCGGATACGTCATGGCGAACATCGACAGCGGCCCGTGGCGCGGTAACGTGGGCGTTCGCGTCGTGCGCACGGAGCAGACCTCGAGCGGTAACGTAAGCAGCCCGCAGGGTCAGGTGCAGAACGCGTTCGGCGCCTACGATCCGGTCACCGTGGAGCGCAGCTATACGGACGTACTGCCGAGTCTAAATCTGGTATACGAAGCGACGGACAAGCTGCTCTACCGCTTCTCCGCTTCGCGCGTAATGACCCGGCCCGACTTCACGGACATTACGCCGCGGGCCAGCCTGAATCCGGGCGCGCTGACCGGCGTCAGCGGCAACCCGGATCTCGACCCGTTCCTCGCCAATCAGTTCGACGTGACGGTCGAGTGGTATCCATCGGAGCAGTCGGTGCTCGCCGCGGCCCTGTTCTACAAGGACATCGAGTCGTTCATTACCGATAACCCGGTGGACCGGGTGCTCACCATTCAGGCCAACTCCGCACCCAATGCGTCCTGTACGGCGGCCGGAGCCAACCTGTTCGACTGCCCGTTCGTAATCAACGAACGCTCCAACGGCGGCGGCGGCGAGTCGATCGGTCTGGAACTCGCCGGCGTATGGACCTTCGACAACGGCTTCGGTGTCCAGGGCAACTACACGTACGTGGATGCCGAAGCGGACAGCGGCGATCCGCTGCCGGGCGCATCCGAGAATCAGTTCAACCTGAGCGGCTTCTACGAGATCGACAAGTTCAGCGCACGCCTGTCATACACGTATCGTTCGGAGTTCTTCGTGACTTTCGATCGCTCGACGCAGCTCGACCAGGACGCTTTGGAATCGCTGGATGCATCGCTGCAGTATTTCATTAACGACAAGATTGCGCTTACCTTCGACGCGGTCAATCTGACCGAGGAAACGATCGAGCAGTTTGCGGGTAACAACAACCGGCCGCGGGCCATTTACGATAACGGCCGTATTTACTTCGCCGGCGTGCGTATCAGGTATTGAGCAGTAAAGGGCAACGCCCCCCGTTGCCCAGCGAGCGGCTGCGTTAGTGTCCCGTTGGGTCAAGGAATTGACCCAACGGGACACTCTAGGCTCCGCAGCCGCTCGTTTTGCTCAGGGCTGGGCATCGTAACCGTTAGCCTCCAGCAGTGGGCTGAGACGATCGAGATAAGCCTCAAGCCTGTCTGAGTAGTTCATGAAGCGGTTGACGGCTTTCGTATTGATCGCCTCACCGACCGCCGCGTAGCTGGGCGTCGGCGAATAGTTACGGTTGTCTTGCGGCGCCAGACAAGCCTGCTCGAACGGTAACCCGACGGCGGCCAGCAGGCGGCGAGTCTCCGCTTCCGGTTCGCTGACCAGACTTTCGTAGCGGACAACGGTTTCCCCGGTTGCCAATTGCCCGCGATAGTGTTCATGCAGTTTATGTACCGCAAGCAGATGATGAACGATATCCGCAACCGAGTAGGCACAGTAGAAACCGTGATTCAGCTTGTTCGCAAACATCGAGACGACGATATCCAGAGGGTGCCGCACGAGGTGAATAATGGCCGCCTCGGGAAACGCCATCCGGATGACCGGCAGATAACATTCATTGAACGGCATCTTGTCGGTGAAATACCCATCCGCGGCCTGCAGCAAACCGCGTTCCTCGGCCCTGGCGAAGTAGTAATCCCGAAACAGGCTTGCAACGTGCCGCTGGCTGCCGAGATTCGTAAGGCGAAGATTGTCGGGAAACTTACCCCCCGGCAGCAGCCGCTCGGAAAACTCCCTGAGATCGGCAATAAACGGCAGCTCGCCGCCGGCGGCGACGGCGGAATGGCACGCCAGTACACGCTCGAGAAGCGTGGTGCCCGAACGCGGGCTGCCGACAATAAAGATCGGTTGAGGCGTCGACTTCCTGACCGCCGCAACCGGCAACTGCTCGATAACCGGAGCGGTAAAAAACCGGGCGAGCCGGCTGAAGAACGCCTCGACGGCCTCCCGATCGTAACGGATCTCCAGGGCCTGCTGACGAAACCATGTATTTGCGGATTCGAAGTCCGCCCATGCCCGATCGTATTCCTTCCGCCGATCGTAAATCCGGCCTCGCTCGAGCAATGCATCGCCGCCGATAGCGCCGGCTGTCTCCAGCGTCTCGAGGGCGCGGTCCGTCTGTCCGCGCCGGGCATCGAGGCTCGCTCGCAACAAGTCGACTTCACTCGCCGAGCTCCGCTCGATGCTGTTCAGCAATGCGTGAGCTTGCTCGAGATCGCCGTCGAGTTCGAACAGCTTCGCCCAGTAGGCGGCGATACGCACGTCGTTAGGCAAACGTTCGTTCGCCTCTGCGTACAGTGCGTGAGCCTCCTCACTGCGGCCCTGCTGCGTGAGATTGAGCGCGAGGTCCGCGAACACGCGGGCCTTGTCTTTGTCCGGCATCTCCTCGCCCAGCGCAAGCGCCCGGCGAAGATGAAACTCGCCGCCCGAGAGTTCGTTGTTCTCCGAGAGGATTACACCCATTTTTGCATGCGTCGTGGGCTGCTCGGGCTGTTGCAGGAGCGCTCTTCGAAGCAGCGCCTCAGCCTGCTGCGGGCGCCCGCTCTGCAGATAGATTTCACCGAGCGCAACAAACGCCCAGGTCGTCTCGGGATCCGACTTGATAATCTCGGCGAGCGCTGCGGCGGCTTCGGTCGGCTGACTCGTCGCAAGCTTCGCGCGCGCGAACACGGTCAGCGCGTCGATATCTTTGGGCTGACTGCGCAGCACCGCCTCCGCGGCCTGCACGGCAGCATCGAAGTCACCGCGTTGCAGCGCAAGCCGGGCTTTCTTCACACTCGTCGACATGGCCGTCACTATAAACAAACCGTTGTATATTGTCTGGAGCCCCATGCCTAAGCTTAAACGACTGACACCACTTCTTGCCGCGCTCGCTTTACTCGGCGCCTGTGCTTTCGAAACGGCGGACGTAGACACTGCAACCGTAGCGTCGGAGCGGCAACGCTTCGAAGTCATTGCTTACTACCACGGGACAGGAGACGGCATAGAGCGCTATGCGATAGAAGATCTGACGCAGCTCATCTACAGCTTTGCGCAACTGCAAGGCAACGTGCTCGACATCGAACCGCATGACAGCAAACTGCGTAGACTGGTGAAGTTGAAGGAGCGCAATCCGTCGCTCAAGGTATTGCTGGCCTTCGGCGGCTGGGGCGGCTGTGAGACCTGTTCCGAGGTTTTCTCCGTTGCTGAAGACCGGGCCGCATTCGCCGATTCCGTGCTGCGCGTTTTACAGGAGTACGAACTCGACGGTATCGACCTCGACTGGGAGTTTCCGGCCGTGCCGGGGTTTCCGGGACACGCGTACAAGCCCGAAGACCGGGAAAACTTTACGGCGCTGATCGAAGTGCTGCGCAGCCGCCTTGGAACGCGGTTCGAGATCAGTTTCGCCGCCGCTGCCACGCCCGCCTTCATGCAGCGGTCCATCGATTGGGCGAGAGTAATGCCGCTGGTCGACCGGGTTAACGTGATGTCCTACGACTTTGTCGCCGGCGGCAGCACCAGCACGGGACATCACACGGCGCTGTACGCGGGCCCCAACAATGCACTCTCCGCCGATACGGCTGTGTCCGGACTAATCGAGTTGGGCGTGCCGCCGGGCAAGATTGTCCTCGGCGGCGCTTTCTATGCCCGGGTTTGGCGTGACGTCGAGGTCCCGGAAGACTCGGCACTCGGCGTACCGGGAGTTTTTCACGAGAGCGTCGCATACAGGGATTTCGACCGTTACTTCGGCAGCGACTGCAAAGCCTTCTGGGACGAGCGGGCTGCGGCGCCGTACCGCTACTGCAGGACCGCCGGTCTGTTCGCAACTTACGACAACCGCCGATCTATCGCGGAGAAAACACGCTACGCGGCGGAGCGCTCGCTGGCGGGCATCATGTTCTGGCAGCTGGCTCAGGACAGCGAGCGTGACGGCTTGCTTTCGGCGGTTGCCGAAGTAGTGCGCGAGACGGAGAGCGAATGACGGCTGAACTTCCGCCACATGCAGAGGGCCCGGAGCGGCGAATCGTACCGGCTCCCCGTTTCCAGGAATTCAGCGCCGCGAGTTTTCGTATCGATGCGAGCACGCGCGTATACGCTCAGACCGAAGCGTTCCGCGAGCTTGTTGCGGCGTTCGTCCGGCGGTTCTCGCGGGCGACGGGATTCCCGTTGCCGGTGGCCGGCGAAGATTCGACGGGCACGAACGCGGTCCGCGTTCTGGAGGACCCTGAGCTATCGGGTCCGGGTCACTATCGGCTCCAAGTCACGGGTTCCGCAATCACAATCCGCGCGTTCGATCGTGCGGCCGCACTGTACGGCTGGCAAAGCCTGCGGCAAATGCTGCCCGCGGAGATCGAAGCGTCGCAGCCTGTGGCTGACGTCGACTGGATAGTGCCGGGTGTCGAAATAGACGATGCGCCGGGCTTCGCCTACCGTGGCATGCACCTGGACGTAAGCCGGCATTTCTTTCCGGTGCGCTTCGTCAAGCGATATCTCGACTGGATGGCGAAGTACAAACTCAATGTCTTTCACTGGCACCTGACCGACGATCAGGGCTGGCGTATCGAGATTCGCCAGTACCCGAGACTTACGGATGTTGGTGCATGGCGCCCTGCAACCGTCAAAGGACATACGCTGGACCGCGACGCGGCACTGGACGGCGTGCCCCACGGCGGCTACTACACGCAGGACGAAATCAGGGAAGTCGTCGAGTACGCCGCGGCGCTGTGCATTACGGTTATCCCGGAGATCGATATGCCCGGCCATTGCTCCGCGCTCCTGGCCGCGTACCCGCAGTTTGGCTGCCACTCCGGCCCGTTCAAGGTCGAAACGCACTTCGGCGTGTTTCGCGACATTCTCAATCCGTCCGACGAGACGCTCGAGATGGCGAAAACCGTGTTCGGCGAAGTCGCCGCGCTGTTTCCCGGACGCTATCTTCACATTGGCGGCGACGAAGTCGATATCCACCAGTGGGAACGCAGCGAGGAATGCGGACGTATTGCCCGGCAACGCGGGCTGGGCTCAACGAGAGAGCTCTATAGCGACTTCATTTCGAGACTTCACCGGATGGTGCGGGAGCTAGGCAAGGAGCCGATCGGTTGGGACGATATCCTCGACGGCGAATCCATCGGGCCCACGACGGTTGCCGTCTGGCGTGGCGACGACAAGCTCGTTGCGGCCGCGCGCGAAGGTCATGAGGTAATCCTCGCGCCCAGCGTGTTCTATTTCGACTTCTACCAGTCGGAGTCCTGCGACGAGCCGTTGGCCGTGCACGGCCTGACGACGCTGCAGGAGGCTTACGAAGCTCGACTGGTGCCGGAAGAGCTGGACGCCTCCGAGCGGAGCAGGATCGTCGGCGGTCAGGGTTTGCTCTGGACGGAGTACGTTGCGACCGAGGCGCATGCGGAATACATGCTGCTGCCGCGGCTTTGCGTGCTCGCGGAGAAGCTCTGGTGTGCGCCGGCCAAGCTATGCTGGGATTCGTTTGCAGGGCGCTTGAGGCATCACTTCGAGCGCTTCGACGTTATGCAGATCAACGCGTCCCGCAGCGTATACAACGTTGCGGCCAGGGTTCGGCCGCGGCCCGGCGGTGAGCTTGAGGTGACGCTCGGCACGTCGGGCGGGACACACGCCATACGCTACACGCTCGATGGCGGCGCGGCCGACGCCGGCTCGCCGCTTTACGAGGGACCGCTGTCGATCACCGCCTGCACCGAACTCCGGGCGGTATCGGAAGACACCGACAGCGGTGCGATCTACGGAGATCTGCGATTGCGGCTCTCGCCGCATAAGGCGACGGCCTGCGAAGTGAGGCTCAACACGCCTGCGGAGGCTGGCTGGGGCAAACGCCCGGGCGAACGGCTGGTGGACGGTGTATTGCGCCGTAACGGTTTTTTCCTCCATCATCAATGGACCGGGTTCGACGGCGTGCCGCTGGACGTTGTCCTTGACCTGGGCGAGCCCCGGCGGGTGCGCCGGGTGCGTCTTGGATTTGCCGCGAAGCGGCACCGGGTTTTGTACCCGCCGGCGGGTATGCAGGTAGATTTGTCCGCAGACGCCCTGGCCTGGCGGCAGGTCGCCTCGGTCGACGCTGCCGGCATTGAGCTCGAGAACCGCTGCATCGACCTTGAGTTTGCGCCGGCGATTGCCCGCTACGTTCGCGTCAACTGCCTGAACGACGTGCGGGCGTACAGCCACGAAAGAAAGTGCGAGCTGCCGGTGGCCGTTTATGCCGATCAGATTGAAGTATTCTGACCGTCAGGAATCGCCACATCCCCGTATCGCGACGGTGTAGAGTCGGAGACGGTGACAGCCGCAGGGCAAAGCGGCGTCGCTCCGCACGAAGGAACAGATCAGGAAGGGTTTTGCCATGGCAACGATTAAGGACGTCGCGAAACTTGCCGGCGTTTCGTTCAAGACCGTATCTCGCGTGATTAACGGCGTGTCGACCGTCGATGCGGAGCTGCACGATCGCGTTCAGGCCGCGATCAAGCAGCTCGATTACCAGCCGAACCTTTCGGCCAGGCACCTGCGGGGACGACCGACGTCCATTGCATTTATCTACGACAATCCAAACAGCCACTACGTCATCGAACTGCAGAAGGGCATCCTGCGGGAGTGCAGGGAACGCGGCTACGAGCTTGTCATTCATCCCTGCGATTCGGCCGATGAGAGTATCTACGAGGAACTGATGCGCCTTGCCCGGCGAGTCAACGTGGGCGGGCTGATCCTGACGCCGCCGCTGTCGGAGCACGAGACGATCGTCAGCGCTCTGGTCGCCGACGACATCCCTTTTGTAAGAATCATCTCCGGGTCCCGGCCGCCGGACCGGCTCTCGCCCTGCGTCTATATCGACGATCAGCATGCGGCTCGGGATATTACCAGCCACCTGATAGACAACGGTCACCGCCGCATCGCGTTCCTGGGAGGCGACACCGAACACCGGTCGTCGGCCGAACGCCTGGAGGGCTATCGCTCGGCGCTGCGGGCAAAAGGAATGTCTTTCGATCCCGAACTGGTCGTTGACGGACGCTATTCGTTTCAGTCCGGCATCGACCGGACCGAGCAGCTGCTCGCACTTGCAGATCGGCCAACGGCGATCTTCGCCTGTAACGACGAAATAGCAGCGGGCACCCTCTACGCCGCCCGGATGGCCGGAGTCGCCGTGCCGGGTGAACTGTCGATAGCGGGCTTCGAGGATAGCCCGTTTTCGCGGCAAACCTGGCCGAATATGACCACGGCGCATCAGTCCAATGTCGAACTCGCGACGACGGCTGCCCGCCTGCTGATCGATGCCGTCAACGCGCGGCATGAAAAAGACGGCAGCAAGGCCATTCCGGCCTCGTTCGGCATTCAGCCCGTACTTATCGTTCGCGGTTCGACGGGTCCCGCCGCAAAACCCTAGCACTGCTAAGTAACTGTTTTATAAGCGATAAATTTTCTCGCTGGTATGAGACAACGTTGTCTCGTAGAATGTCCCGAAACGCGAAACCGGAACCATTCACGATGCACACGTATTTCCTCGGTATTGACGGCGGCGGTAGTAAGTGCCGCGCCGCGCTGTGCACCGGGGACGGCACTGTCGTCGGCCAGGGTGTCGCCGGCCCGGCGAACCCGTTTCAGAGCATTCGCCGCAGCACGGACTCGGTGGAAGCGGCGGTGGCGGCAGCGCTGGCGGATGCGGGCCTCGACCGAAGCCAGCTGAGATACACTCATGCCGGTGTAGGGCTTGCGGGCGTCAATCTGCCGACCTTCTATCAAAAAATAGCTGCGTGGCCGCACGCGTTTGCATCGATGCATCTCACCACCGATCTGGAAGTCGCCTGTTATGGAGCACACGGCGGTCCGGACGGGGCCGTTATCGTTGCCGGTACGGGTTCCAGCGCATACGTCAGCGTATGCGGCAGGCAGCGGGTTTTCGGTGCGCATGGATTCATGTTCGGCGACACAGGCAGCGGCGCGTGGCTTGGCCACGAAGCGCTCAAGGCCGTGCTGCTCGCGGACGACGACCTTGGCCCCTCGACAACATTGTCGGCGGCGTTCGAGGAGATCATGGGTTGCGGCGGAGTACAGATTATCGAGCGCATGACTGCGAGGCCCTCCAGCGATTTTGCGGCGCTTGCCCCGGCGGTTTTTGCGGCGGCCGGCGGCGGCGATGCCGTCGCAACGGGCATTGTCGAACGCGGGGCGGCGTATCTCGACGGAGTCGCAACACGTCTTTGGCAGAGCGGCCCGCCGCGCATGTCGCTGCTCGGCGGTCTGCGCGAGCCGTATCTGAACTGGCTGAGCCCGACGACGCTAAACAGGCTGTCGCAACCCGCGGAGCAGCCGGTTATGGGTGCGGTTCTGTTTGTCCGCGGTAAAGTCGCGGCCGGCGAGCAGCATGGCGCGGCGCCATCCGGCGGCGTTCCACGCTGACGGCGTATCGATGAAGCCGGCCCTCTTAAGCTGCACAATCGGTTCCGGCACCGGGGGCTTCGGGGGACAGGCACGTGCCGGCTCCGGCACCGGGGGCATCGAAGGAAAGGCACATGCCGGCTGATACACCGCTTGCCCTGATCGACTGGGGCATTATTTTTGTCTTCCTGGCGTTCTCGATAGCCGTTGGTTTCCTGTTTCGCAGACAAGCGTCGAAGGGCGGTGTCGAAAGCTTCTTCCTAGCCGGCCGCAACATGCGCTGGTGGCTGCTCGGGACGTCGATCGTGGCGACGACTTTTGCCTCCGATACGCCGCTTGCGATCACCGGTTGGGTGGCGCAGTACGGTATCGCGGGCAACTGGTTCTGGTGGGGCGGGGTCATCGGCACGGTGGCGATGACCGTTTTCTTCGCGCGCAAGTGGCGCCGCTCCGGGGTGGTGACCGACGCCGAGATCGCCGAACTGCGTTATGGCGGACGCGCCGCTGCCTCCTTACGGGCAGTCAAGGCGCTGATCAGCTGCGGCTTCGTAAACTTTGTCATCCTGGGCTGGGTGTTCGCCGGCATGGCGAAGATATCCGAGCCGTTCATGGACTGGCAGGCGTTGCTGGGAGGCGGCCTGTATTCCGCGATCGGCGCTGTCTATCCGGAGTTCCTGATTTACGACACGCTGGATAACACGATTACGATCTGGCTGCTCGTGGGCGTAACACTCACGTATTCCGCGTTGGGCGGCTTGCGCGCGGTAATCGTGACCGATCTGATTCAGTTCGTGCTGGCGATGGGTATGTCGGTCACCGTCGCGTGGTTCGCCGTGCATGAAATCGGCGGACTGAACGAGATGTGGACGCAGCTTGCGAACCTGTATCCGGATGCCGCCGACGAAACTGTCGCGACCGGCCAGGACTACCTGAGTTACAGCGAAGTGACGGCGTTCGTTCCTGCCTTCGACGCCGGCGGCATCAGCGCGCTGGGCATACCGTTTTCCGCGTTTGTGCTGACCCTCGGCGTTTTGTGGTGGACCAACGGCAACGTAGACGGATCGGGTTACATAGCGCAGCGCCTGTACACGGCGAAAGACGGCTCAGAGGCCGAGAAAGGCGCGTTGTGGTACACGCTTGCGAACTTCACGCTGCGTTCCTGGCCGTGGATCATCGCCGGCGTCGCGGCACTGGTGCTTTATCCGAGAGTGGAGGTAAACGATCTGGCCTTAGAGCTTTCGCTGTGCGCCAGCGATTCCAGCCAGTGCTCCGGGGAGCTGCAACTGTGTTTGGAGAACCGATACGCCTGCCCGATCAAGGGCTACACGCTGCTCGTGGCCGAGGAGACGGTGGCGGCGGGCGGCGAACTCAGGCTCGACTTCCGGGAAGACCGCGAACGCGGCTACCCGGCGCTGATCCGCGACGTCCTTCCGCCGGGCCTGCTGGGCCTTGCGCTCGCATCGCTAATGGCCGCCTTCATGTCGACGATTTCGACCCACATAAACTGGGGCGCCTCCTACGTCGCCAACGATCTGTATTTTCGTTTCCTCAACCCGCGCGCAAGCGACAAGGCGCTTACGCGCGTCAGCCGTTTCGCAACCGTCGTGATAACGCTGCTCAGCATCTACATCTCGACGCATATCGATAACATCGGGGCCATGTGGGAGCTCTGGGCGGGAATGATGGCGGGGCTTGGCCTGCCGCACATGCTGCGCTGGCTATGGTGGCGGGCGAACGCCTGGACTGAAATCAGCGGCATGCTGGTAGGCTTCATGCTCGCGCTGCTGAATTTTGTCATTGGCCGCGTGGCCGGCTTTCCGGAAGGGCAAATGTCCGTGTTCCCTGCAGGGCTCGCCTCGCATCCCATTCACGTCATTTGCTGGATATCGCTTGCGGCGGGTATTGCCGCTGTCGCGGCGACGTATATCACTGCGCCGGTTGAGCGTTTGCAGTTGCAGAAGTTCGTGGAAAAAGTGCGGCCTATGGGTTTCTGGAACGGACTCGACAGCCGCCACGCGCCGTCCCGGGACCTTGCAAGCAGCGTAGCCTACTGGCTGCTCGGAACGCTTGCGGTTTACCTCTTGCTGTTCGGTATGGGCTATGTATTGCGTACGGCCTGGCTAGCGGGTGCTGCAATGCTCGCAGCGGGCTCCGTAATGCTCGTAGTCATGGTCAAGGGTATGCAGCGCGTTGACGACAAGCCTTAAGTACCCGCGTCCGGCGAGCGCGGCAACGCCTGGTCTTCTTTTTCGATATGCCGGAAGAAGTCGGGATCTTCGAGCTGGCCGGCGGCTTCGGTGTCGATGAGCACGGTAACTGCAGGATGCAGCTGTAGCGCGGACGAAGGGCACTTCGCGGTCACGGCGCCTTCGATCGTTCGTTTGACGGCCGCGGCCTTCGACCGGCCCGTAGCGAGCAGGACAATTCGCCGCGCGTCCAGGATGGTTGCTATACCCATGGTCAGGGACAGGTGCGGCTGGAACCGTTCGTTGGCGAAGAATCGTGCGTTGTCCGCGATGGTTTGCCTCGTCAGGGTTTTCACGCGCGTACGCGACCCGAGACTGGAGTAAGGCTCGTTGAAGCCAATATGTCCGTTTGCGCCGATACCCAGAAGCTGCAGGTCCACGCCTCCGGCATCGCTTAAGCGCCGTTCGTAGTCCAGCGCCGCTTTGCGCGGGTCGAGGGCCATACCGTCAGGCACGTGAGTGCGGTGCCTGTCGATATCGATATGCTCGAAGAACTCCCTGTTCATGAAACGCCGGTAACTCTGCGGGTGGTCGCCGTCCAGCCCCAGGTACTCGTCGAGATTGAAGGTCGACGCGCGCCGAAAGGAAATCTCGCCGCGCTCGTAGCGTTCGATCAGCAGTTTGTAGAGCCGGACCGGCGTGGAGCCCGTGGCAAGCCCCAGGACGCTGTCCGGTTTTTCCTCGAGCTGGCGCGCGAACAGATCGGCCGCGTAATTCGCCACACCTGCCGGCGTTTCCTGGATGACGACCCTCAAGACGGTTTTCCGCTTACCCAGGTTCTTGCGGCACTCAAGGTCTCGTCGAAGTGGACGAGATCGGCCCGGTACGCAGGCCTTAGGTAGCCGCGTTCCCCGGACACGCCGAGCAGTTCGGCCGGATAGAGCGACGCCATGCGCAAACACTCGTCCAGCGCGATGCCGCACTCGAGATGCGTGTAGCGGACCGCGTCGAGCATCGATATTGCGCTGCCGGCTAGCCGTCCCTCGCCGTTGACGAGACGTCCGCCGGATTCGGAAATCGTTTCACCGTATAGCTCGAACGACTTCGTTGCGGCGCCGACGGTAGCCATCGCATCGCTGACGAGCAGCAGCTTGCCCCTCGGTTTTGCGCGATGAGCAAGACGGATTACATCGGCGTGGACGTGATGGCCGTCACAGATGATTCCGCAATAGGTGTCGTCTGCGAGCAGCGCGGCGCCGACGACACCCGGCTCCCTGCTGCCGAGAGGCGACATCGCGTTGAACAAATGGGTAAAACCGGCGGCGCCCTCGCTGACCGCCGACATGGTCTGCTCGAAGCTCGCCGCAGTGTGCCCGCAGAACACCAGCACGCCGGCCTCCGTCAGCCGGGCAATCTGTCCGGGACGCATTGCTTCGGGTGCCACGGTCAGAAGAATCCGGCACCCGGCGGCAGCCTCGCAAAGCCAGTCCAGATCCGCGGGCGATGGTTCGCGGATAAACGTGTCGCTGTGTACGCCGCGCCTTCGGGTGCTCAGATAAGGACCCTCGAAGTGAATGCCGAGCAGGCCCGCAACGCCGGCTGCATCCGCCTGCTCGAACGCCTCGAGTGCCTGTTTTTGTATACGCTCGGCGTCGGTAATGACAGTCGGCATGCAGGCCGTGGTTCCGCCGGTCCGATGCGCATCGACTAGGGTCTGCAAACCGCCGGTCGTCGGCGCGTTATTGAGCAGCACGCCGCCGCCGCCATTGACCTGAATATCGATGAAGCCCGGCGCCAGAACTCCGCCGCCGAGATCGAGCCTCTCGATTCCGGAGGCTAGCTGATCGATACGGCAAACCGTATCGACGAGGCCCGCTTGCAGGACGACGGCGTGCTCCGGGAGGAACCGTTCGCCGTCGAATACGCGAGCGCCGACTAGTGCGGAAGTAGCCACTGACTGTTATCGGAACCTGATGAGACAACGTTGTCCAACAAATTCTGTAGCCTTGGCCGGAAAAAGTAAAGTGCTATCGCATGCGATGTCGAACGCGACGTTCCCAAGCGTAACGCCGGAAGCAGGCGGTTCCTCGACATACTCGATGGCGAGAGCGATTACTGCTCCGGGCTGAATCAAGCTGAACGCCGCCGCACCCGGACAACACCCATCGCGACGATTATCAGACTGCCGATCAGCTCTGGTATCAAAGCACTCTCGATAGCCCGTTCGGCCGAAAGGAAATCGGGATACCCGGTCTGCCACAAAACCCATTCCGAACCGACGTTCGTCGCCAGTGACGGGTGCCCGGATACCAGCAGAATCAAGCCGTCGGACGTTTCAGGGTTAAGACGCACGGATGTGTTGATGGCCGGGTCGTTGGCGCCGTCGTGGCCGAATACGAAGTCGCCGTTCGAAGTCTCGGCGTACAGCATGGTACCGAGCCCCCAAATACCGGCGCCCAGCACAAACCCGTGGGGTTCACGCATCGCTGTAACGGTACCGGCATCGAGCGGTGTGTCGTTCTGCCTCAGCAGCGCCTCGACGAGTTTCGACAAATCGGATGCCGAACTCGCAAACCCCGTCGCGGCCGCCGATGCGTACTGATAGGTCGGCGCAAGGGTGCCGTCGTCGTTGAACGAGGGCGTCGCGTTGTTCAAGTCGTCGAGAAACGCGTAAGACGATCTGGACATCTCGAGCGGCTCGAGCACCGACTTACTAACATATTCGACAAACGTATCGCCGCTCACTTCCTCGACGAGCAGCTGCAGTATCAGGTAACCGCCACCCGAATAGAGAAACTCGCTGCCCGGTTCGCGCCCGACAGCCACCTCGACCCTGGCACCGCTCGATGCCCGCGGATTTCGCAACGTCTCTTCGATCGGCGGCAGCGTTTCGCCGCCTTCGTAGTCACCGAACCCCAGGCCATCGGTCAAGCCGGCCGTGTGACTCAGCAGCCTGCGCACGGTAACGCCGTCATTGTCGAACGGAGAGTCCGGCAGCTGCCACCGGCTCAGGTAGTCGGAGACGGGCCTGTCCAGATCCAGCTGCCGCCGCTCGACCAGCGACATGACGCTCAGCGCCGCGATCCACTTGCTGAACGACGCTGTTGGAAACAGCGTTTCCCGATCGACGTCGCCGGCGAAATACTCGTTCACGACGCGGCCGTCCTCGATAAGCACGAGCGCCGCCGTGCCGCGACTCTTCGCCTCGATTTCGCTGACGGCCCAGGCATGAAACTCGGCGTAATTGCCTTGTTCCGCCACTGCGTTCATCCACCAGCCGAGGAATGCGACATAGACTGCGAATACAGCCCAGACCAGCATTGCGACTAAGCAGCTCAAACCTGTTTTTATGTGTTTCATTTTGCCGGTCCAGGGAAATGAGAGAGTATACCGGCGCTATCCTAAATCGCGGAACCGAAAGCCGCGGCCGCTAGTAGGAACAGAGCAGCCGTGGCAGCCGACCCGATCGTCCGTAAATGATTCCAGCGCGTCCAGACCTTGCCGTAGGTGCGCCAGTACGCCGCCGCCTCCCGGCTGGCACGATCCAGCCGGTCGAGCTGCCGGTTCATCGGAACGTTGAACGCGACCGTCACGACAAAGACAGCCACGAAATAAGTGGCGGCCGCCGCGATTACGAACGTACGGCCAGGTGCGTTCACTTGCGATATTGCATACAGTGCGAAACCCGCCGTCAGCGGGACAAGCGACAGAAACGCCGTCAGAAAGACCGATCGAAACACCGTTCGATTGATTTGTTGCATGGACTCGATCCCAGCGGACGGTTTGGCGCGCTCGAGGCCCGTCATCACAAAATCCGAGAACGACTGAAAGACGCCGGCAACCATAGCGCTGACGAATCCCAACCAAAGACAAGCATAGAAGAACCAGTTTTCCATTGTCCCGTACACCGTAAGACTGAAGGGGAGCAGCGTTAGCGCTGCCGCGTTTTTACCTGACTACGCTTCAGTTTGAGCGTCGCAGCCAGACAGACGGAACCGAGCAGCAGCTCGATCGCCATCGCCTGAGTCAGGGCTGCGGAAGGCGCTCCGTCGAGCACCAGCGCGATAAGACGCGAAACGCCATACGAGCCGTAGACGAGTGCTGCCAGAGCGAACGCCAACCGCATGTACTGGGTACGCACGGCACCGAGCAGGATCAGTGCGGCGCTTGCGATCAACATACCGCCGGGCGCGCGGTACTCCGACAGGAGGCTTGCGCTCTCCGGCAGCGCGATGCCGTTGGCGGCGGCGAAGGCTTCGGGCTTGAACAGCACGCTCGAGCCCACGACCAGCAGCAGAGTTCCGGAAACGGCGAGTATCGATCTCGGGAGCAGCCGGTTCACGCCACGCTCCTCCATGCTCCGGTTGCCGCAACGTCACGGGCATAGACCGCAAAGTCTTTCGGCGGACGGCCCAGCGCTCGCTCTACACCGTCGGTGAGATGCGCGTTGCGACCGTCGAGAACCGTCGAAAACAGATAGTCCATGATCCAGACGACGTCCTTCGGTGCGCCGGAGGCCTCCACGCCGGCAACGAAGGCATCGTGAGGAATCTCGTTAAACACGATCGTCCGGCCCGTTGCGTTGGCTAGCTCGCTGGCGATATCCCGGAACGTCAGCAGGCGAGGACCCGTCACCTCGTAAACTTCGCCGTCGTGATGCGCCTCCGTCAGCGCGGCAACCGCGACGTCGGCAATGTCGTCCACGTCCACGAACGGCTCGGGCACGTCGCCGGCAGGCAAGGCGATCTGTCCGGCCTGAACCATCTCGATGAAGGGACCCTCGGAAAAGTTCTGGTTGAACCAGCTCGCACGGACAACCGTCCACTCGAGACCGCTGTCCATGACGATTTTTTCGCAGGCTTGCGCTTCCTTCTCACCGCGCCCCGAGAGTATGACCGCACGCTTGACGCCGTTGCGTTTTGCGGCGTCGACGAACGCCTGTATGGAATCGGTTGCTCCCGGGATGGCCAGGTCGGATGCGTAGGTAATGTACACGGCCTCCACACCCTCCAGGCAGGCATCCCAGCCGGACTCGACGGTCCAGTCGAAACCGGGTGTTGCGGACCGCGAGCCGATCCTGACCGGCACGCCCCGGTCCTTCAGCCGCTGCACTATCCGGGATCCGGTCTTGCCGGTCCCGCCCAGTACCAGCGTCAGGCCACCAGTATGTTCTGCTTCATTCCGTAAGTCGCTCATGGCTTGCTCCGTATGTGTTTTGGACAAGCTCAGGATCGCAAGACAGCCGGCAGAACTCTTGACGCCGTACGCCAGAGTTTTGACCGAAAACGTCAGGTGCGCAGCTCACTGCGGCTGCGCGGTCAGCCTGAAGGAGCGGGGCGTTTGCCCTGCCCAGCGTTTGAATGCGCGGGTAAATGCGCTCTGTTCCGAAAAACCCGTCAGGAACGCTATTTCCGCCAGAGAATAGTCGGTGCCGCGGAGCAGGCGTTCCGCCAGCTCCCGGCGGGCGCCGTCGACCAACGCCTGGAAGGTGTAATCCTTGTCGGCGAGTCGCCGCTGCAGAGTGCGGGCGCTCATGCCGAGGCGGCCGGCGATGTCGGAGACGTTGGGCACACCCTGGCTCAGGGCCCGCGAGATCTGTATGCGAACCCGCTGTGCCAGCTCACGATCGTCGGCGAGTTCCGAGAGCTCCTGTTCCAGGTGCAGATCGAAGAAGCGCGAAACGCCGGCATCGCCGAGGCGGTTTGGAGCCTCGAGGATATCGTCTGATACCTGCAGCGCATCGCGATCGGCCGCGTACCGCACCGGGCAGCCGAAATAGTCTTCGTGCGCCGTAACATCGCCCGGCGAATTGTGCTTGAAATAGACCGCTTCGGGACTAAACGCCTGTCCGCAAACCTCCCTGCTGATCTGCGTGATGGCCGTTATCGTCTGTTCGTTGGATAGCCGCAGGCCCAGGCTCCTTTCGCCGGCGCGGTGCAAAGTCATGAACAGCCTGCCGCCTTCGGCGCGAAGCTCGTAGGTCGAGACGCTGGTCAGTACCTTGCCGTACCGCTCGGCGCGGGCGTACGAGCCACGGAGGTTTAGCGCCGTTTTCCAGGCCAGTCCAAACGCACCGTAATCGTCGCATCGCATCGACGCGCCGACACGCAAGGGCACGGAACAGCCATGCCCGTCTTCGCGGGTGACCTTTTCGCACAGGGCATAGTAGTCGGTGTCCGCGACCATAAGCCTGGGATCGACCGGCGCTTCCGGATCGACGTTTACGGACTTGAGCAGCGTTCGCCGACGAGCGGTATCGTTCGGCTCGTCTGCCACGGCGACGTTCACGACCTTGTGAACGAACAGCGAGGAAATGAGACCCATTCCGGTATTTTAGAACTACGGGTAAGGCGTTCACAATCGGCTTGAGCGCTCCGGCAGAGAGCGACCGGACATGGCTGTCCCTCAGTCAGTCCGATCGCTGCTGCAATCTCATCGGCCCCAGGCTATGGAGGCGTGTAGCGGTTCGTCCAGATTTCCGCGATATTCGTGTCCTCGAACAGCTCTCCGTCACCCGCCTGCCAGACGACAATGGCGTTACCGCTGCCGTCAATGACGATGTCCGGGAAGATAGCGAAGGTATGCGCGTCGCCGCTGATAATTTCCGGGGGTGTCCAGGACGGAGTCGGCTCCGAGATGTCGTAGCGGCTCGAGCGGATGAAGAACTCGCCGTTTACGCGTTCGGACCAGGCGAGCGTTGCGCTGCCGCTCGCGTCGACGGCAAGCGCCGGGAGATCGAGCGGAATGACGACCGGCAGGCCGGAGAAGCCGAACTGGCTCACGCGCGTGTCTGAGTCGTGTACCAGCACGGCCGGCTCCCAGGTCGCGGTTGCCGCGTCGTAGCGCCGCGCCCGGATTTCGAATGTATCGTTCCAGGGATCCAGCGGGTTGTTGTCCTGCATCCAGACGACGTAGGCGTTGCCGGCCGCGTCCATCTCGATCTGCGGGCTCGTGGCATCGAGGTTACTCGCCTCGAGCTCTATCGCCTCGCCCCAGGTGGCCGATGCGGCATCGTATACGCTCGCCCAGACGTCGCCGACGCCCGAGACGCCGGTACCGAGAAAATTATCCCACACGGCAATTGCGTTGCCCGAGTCGTGAATCGCGACCTTCGGTTCGTAACCCACATCGTCAAACCCGGGAAACAGCTCGTTCGTTATAACTTCGGGCACACTCCAGTTGCCGGTCGATGCGTCGTAGAGGCTAGCGCGGGTGCTTACGTCGCTCCAGACCGCCACGGCATCGCCGCTCGCATTCATGTCGATGTGCGGGTAATCGATGAGCCGCGCCTGAGACAGCGCTTCCGTTGTCGTGCCGCCCGTCGTGCCCCATGCACCGGTAGCGGGATCGTAGCGGCTGTGGGTCGCCTCCCGAATGTTTGGTGTCGCGGTGAAGCGCTTGCGCCAGAATGCCGCCACGTCGCCGCCCTCGTTGCCGGCGAGATTGACCTTGTCCTGTCCGCCAGCGCCCGAGGGGTCGAATTCGACGCCTGGCGTCCAGCCGCCTGCCGGTGTGTGGCGGGCGAACATTGCCCGCGTGATCGACCACGCCAGCGTCGTTTCACCGTCGCCATCGACGAACACGTCGAAGTACTGCGAGGAGAAATTGTCCACCAGGGTTTCGTAAAAACCCCAGCCCAGGGCGGGATCGTAGCGGTTGGTTTCGAAGCTGCCGGTGAAGTCGACGGACGCCCATACCGCGGTCGCCGCGCCGTCGGCGTTGACGGCGAGTTTCGCAAACACATTGTCCTGACCGCCCTGGTCCAGCGCCTGCGGCAGTCCCCAGCCGGGGCTGCCGTCGTCGTTGACGATTCTGCCGGTACCGATAGCGGTATCGAATTCCGCGTTTTGAGAGACGTTGCTCAACTCGATGTTGAACGGCTCGTCGAACTCGTTTTCCGTATCGCCGGCCACGGACACCACAATGCTTGCCGCCGTGTCGCCCGCCGGGATCGTCAGCGAGCCGCTCACGGCCGTGTAATCGTCGCCCGGCGTCGCAATATTGGAACCGGTTGCGTCGGCACTGGCGTAATCCATCGTCACGGGATCGGCGGCGGCCGCATCGATCGATACGGTGAAGGTCATGTCGGTAGCGCCGGAATCGCCTTCGAGCATTGCGACGTTATCGACACTCACTATCGCAAACGGGTCGTCGGATTCGATGAGCCCGGCATACACGAACGCCGGCAGATTGACGAGTGAGCCGCTGCCCGTGAGGTTGCTGAGCTCCACGTCGAAAGCCTCGTCCGCCTCGATGAACGTGTCGCCGTAAACCGGTACCGCGATGAACTGTACGGTTTCGCCGGCCGCAAACGTCAGCGTGCCGCTGACCGCATCGTAGTCGCTGCCCGCCAGGGCCGTGACGTCCCGCGACTCATAGTCGACGGTAAGCGTAGCGACCGGTGCCGGGTTTGCGGTAACGGGTATCTGCAGCTCCCGCGTGCCGCTGTCGCCTTCGAAGATGGACGCCGGACGAATCTCGACGATCGAGGGGCCGACGCGGTCGTCGTCGAGGATCGTGCCCGTCACCCGCGGCGCAAACAGGTTTGCATCCCCCGCGATCTGTGTCAGGTTCATGTGAAAGTACTCCGAAGCCTCCTCGTCGGTGTCGCCGCTTACGTCCACTGCTATCTGGCCTTGCGTATCGCCGGCCGCTATGCGCAGGCGGCCGCTTGCGGCCGTGTAGTCCTCGCCGGCTATCGCCGTTACGTCCGCGGTGGAGTAGTCGATCACGACATCGTTGATAACGGGCGTATTCAGCACGACGCTAAAGAACATCGTCTGCGTGCCGCTATCACCCTCGACAACCGAGGCATTGGACGGTGTCGCGGTCGGTTCAACCGTGACCGGCGTGTCGTCGTCGATGATCGTGCCGAGGGAGAAGTCGAGACCGGCCGGCAGCACTGCGTCGCCGATCAGGTTGGACAGTTCGACGCGGAATTGCTCCGTGGCCTCCGCGTCCGTGTCGCCGATTACCTCGATTCTCACGTCGGTAAGCAGCTCGCCGGCCGGGATCGTGAGGGTGCCGCTCTGAGCCACATAGTCGTTGTCAGCCACGGTCGCGGAACCGTCTGCCGTTGCGTAGTCCACCGTTAGTTCGTTGGTGATTCCGGCGAGGCCAACCTGAAACGTAAAAACCCGCGGACCCGAATCCCCTTCCAGTTCGTCGACGGCACTGATCGAGAGCGGCGGCAGGTCGTCGGTGCGAATCGTCCCGAAGGCTTCCGTGTCGCCCGGCGCAACGTTGGCGCTCAGATCCTCGAGGTTGACGCTCAGGGTCTCGTCGGTTTCATAGAACGTATCGCCGACGATCTCGACATCGACGCTCGTCTCCAGGCTGCCGGCAGGGAGTACAAACGGATTGGTCGCGATGGTGAAGTCGGCGCCGTCGGCCGTAACGACGTTGCTCGTGAAATTACCGCTGATGTCGTCGCAACTGACCCTGTCCAGGCTAACGGTGAACGGCATGCTGCTGACCCCGGCATCGCCCTCGGGCAGCTCGCTGTCCGCAATCGACACGACAGGTTGCTCGTCGTCGTTTTCGATCGTGCCGGTCGCCGTGGCCGTTGCGATGCTCGCGTTGGCCGAAACGTTGCTCAGCGTCACGGTCAGCGATTCGTCGTCCTCGAAACACGCCTCACCGGTCACGGTCACAAAGATGCTTGCCTGCGTGCTGCCGGCGGGAATCCTCAGGGTGCCGTTGCCCGGCGTGTAGTCGCTGCTCTCCGTTGCCGTGCCGTCCGCCGTGGCGTAATCGACCGTAACGTCGGCTGCGTCCACGGCGCTCAGCGTCACATTGAACGCGAGATCGCTGCTGCCGGCATTGCCCTCCGGCATTGCCGCGGCGCTGATCGTCAGCGTCGGCAGACCGCCTGCCGGAGGCGGCGGCGGAGGTGGTGGCGGAGGAGAGCTGCCGCCACCGTCATCGCCACCTCCGCCGCCGCAGGCTGCCATGGCGAAGGCGGCTGCGATTACAAGGCTCTGTTTTTTAATTCGTGTCCACACAGTAGTGCTCCCTGACCGATGACCCGGCGCGATGCGGTTCAGTCCAAAAATCGTTTGAAGGACTCGCTGTCCGTCGACGGCGCGATAGGCACGATGCCGTTGCCGTCGAGACCGACCCGTCCCAATGAGCTGTTCGCGCTGCGGTGAATGACGCCGCCGATGGCCGACACCTCGAAGACCAACTCGTCTTCGGGTGTGCTCGTCAATTGCCGCTCGTCGGTACCGTCCAGCCGCATGCTGAACAGGTCGACCTGGCCGCCGACTTCCCGCTGAAACAGGATGCGTCCGTTCCGAGCGCCCGGAATCGACGTACACTCGAAGCATTTGATCTTCTGAATGAATTCCGATTCCGGCGTGGCGGTAAGCTGTACTTCGTTTGTACCGTCGAGTTCGATCGTGTAGATGTCCTCCTGACCGTTGTCACCACGCTGAAATACGCCGCGGCCGTCGGGCAGCACACCCGAAAAGATCTCCAGGGTTGGCGCCACTGCCAGGGGAATCCGATTGCTACCGTCGAGGTTTACGACGTACAGATCGTTCTGACCGCCCGCATCCAGCGAATAGACGATCCGCTCTCCCGGCACCGCCGCGACGAAGTCTTCGCGCCCTGCCGTCGACGCGAGGACCGCGAGGTTCGCGCCGTCCGAATCGACCGCAAGCAGGTCGTACTGTCCGCCGCCGGCATCGCGCTGCACGACGAGTCGCTCGTTGTCGAGTACTGCGATAAGGAGCTCGCTGGCTGCCGGATCGTTTGCGAGTTCTACCGCCGCGGTTCCGTCCTGCATGACCGACCAGAGCTTGGTTTGCGCGCCATCGACGCGGAAGTAGACGATGCGGCCGCCCGGCGTCAGCGCCATGAATGACTCGTCTTCGGCCGCGACAGCCAGCGGCGTCAGGTTGCCGCCATCGACATCGATCGCATACAAGTCGCTCTGAAAGAAAACCCGGCGGCTGAAGACGATGCGCCCGTCGGGGGTGACGCGATCTACCGAATCGGTCTCGCTGGCATTTGTAAGCTGCAGCAATCCGCTGCCGTCGATATTGACCGCGAAGAGATCGCCGGATCTTACGAACACGAGGCTGCCGCTGTCCGTAATGCCGCGGTAGTTTTCGTCCTCCGGAGCCGTCGCAAGCGGTGTCAGCTGTGTCCCGTCCTGCCTGACCGCATAGATATCGCGTCCGGAACCGGCATCGCGCATGACGATGATCCAGTCCTGCCAAACGTCGAGGAAGCGCTCGTCGTCGAGGGAGCCCGCAAGCTGCAGCAGATTGCCGCCGTCCTCGTCCACGAGGTAAAGATCCCACCGGTCTTCCGCGTCCACGTAGCGTTCGACGACCATCGTCTGCAGCTGGGCTGCAACGCAGTCCACCTGCACATCCGTGACGTCGGCTGCCCCGATCGTGCCGCTGCCGTTCGTGACCGTGCAGGTTTGCGCCGGCCCCCACGGCTGTGTGGTCACTTCGATAGCGTAGCTTTCGCCTTCGGCTATCGAGGGCGACACGGTAAACGTTCCGTCGCTGACGATGGGAATATCGGCGCCATTGTTGTTGCGAACGACGAGCCCGCTGCCCGCAACGCCGCTTGCCGTGCCCATCAGCACGCGCAGCGCCGGATCGTCGTCGACGATGCGGACCGTGGCAGTGCCCTGTGCACCCACGGTCGCGCCGCCGGTGACCGAAGACAGCGTCAGTACGATCGTTTCGTCGGGTTCGTCGTCGTTGTCGTCGAAAATGCCAACCGTCCCGATCTTCGAACCGGTCTCACCGTCATTGAAGGTTGCGGTCGTCGTTGTCGCGCGATAATCCGCGCCGGCGGTTGCGCTGCCGTCGCTAGTCGTTATGTCAACAGTGACCATGCCGTTGCTGCCGCCGGTGCGGGTAACCTCGAAGCTGACCGTCGTGCTCGTTTCGTCGACCACGTATTCCGCCGCGCTAAGCTGCAGCACACCCGCGGGTGGTGGGGGCGGAGGAGGAGGCGGCGGCGGCGGTAAAGCCGGGGACGGGGACGACGAACCGCCACCCCCGCACGCACTGAGGCTGAGTGCTAGACTGATGAAGAGCATCGGATAGCGTACCGACAGGCAGTCACGGCCGCGTCGCCGCGTAACAATGTGTTGGCTCCGGGGAGTCATAGAGATATACCTTTGAGAAAGCCGTTTGATTTCGCTTTCCCGGGACATACAGAATCGGTCCGACAATTTGGCTCACGCACGGCCAGATCAAGCCGGGGGAACGTAGTGAAAGAGGAGTCGATTACCGTACTGCTGGATGCGGCGCGCCGGGGCGAGCAGGCTGCGGCGGACGATCTGTTCGCCGCGGTGTACGACGAACTTCGCAAGCTGGCGCGCGCGAACCGGCGCCGCTGGCGGGGTAACGAGACGCTCAACACGACCGCACTCATTCACGAGGTTTACATCAAGATCGCCGGCCAGCAGTCGCTCGACTGGCAAAACCGGACGCACTTCTACGCGACGGCCGCGCAGGCGATGCGTCAGGTGCTGATCAACTACGCCGAGCGAGCCCGTGCGGATAAGCGCGGCGGCGGTGTTGCGCCCGTGACCGTCACTGACTCGAACGCAATGAGTACATCGACAGCCGAGGAGCTGTTGCTGCTGACGGAACACCTGGCGCCGCTGGAAGAAGACAACCCGCGGCGCTGCCGCATCGTGGAATGCCGCGTATTCGGCGGCATGACGATCAAGGAAACGGCGCTGGCTCTTGGCATCTCCGAGGCAACGGTAAAGCGCGAGTGGCAGATTGCCGCCGCCATGCTGCGCCGAAACATGGCTGAGACCGACGATGAAGATGCGCCCGAATAGCGCTCAATCCTGTAAGCGGGAGTATCCGACAAGAAAATAGATTCGGCACCGATATGGACAAATACCTGTTTGAGCGAGCTGCGAACATCTTCGTCGACGCTGCCGCGGAGGCCCCGGAGGATCAGGACGCGTTCATCGAAAAAGCCTGCGAAGGCGACGATGCGCTGCTCCACGAAGTACGGGCGCTGCTCAGCGCTTCGGATAGCGCGGACGACTACTTCGCGGGGCTTGCCGATCGCCTGGGGCTCGCGGCGCAAACCCGGGAGGATCCGCCGGCGAAGCCCGTTATCGGCGAGACGGGGCTTGTCGTCGGCGCCTATACGCTGACCGAGCCCATCGGCAGCGGCGGAACCGGCACGGTCTGGCGGGCCGAGCGTACGGACGGCCAGTTCCAAGGCGACGTCGCGATAAAACTCGTCAACCCGGCCATTGCCATTGGCGCGGCGGCGAGCCGGATTGCGGCCGAAGCACAGCATCTGGCGAAACTCTCACATCCGAACATCGCGCGACTGCTCGACGCAGGAATCGATAGCGGCGACCGCCGCTATCTCGTGCTCGAATACGTCGACGGTACGCCGGTAACGACATACTGTAACGATAAGCGTCTGGACGTATCCGAGCGCGTCAGACTGTTCCTGGACGTTGTGCATGCAGTCTCGCACGCACATGCGCGGCTAATCGTTCATCGCGATATCAAACCGTCGAACGTACTCGTCGATCGGAACGGCAGCGTCAAACTACTCGACTTCGGCATCGCCAAGCTGCTGCGTAGCGGCGGCGATGCCGGCGATACGGTATCGACCATCGAACTCGGTACGGCGCTGACGCCGGAGTATGCAGCGCCGGAGCAACTGCTTGGCCAGCCCGTAACGACCGCGACGGATGTCTACGCGCTGGGGCTAATGCTGTATGAGCTGCTGGCCGGCCGAGGCCCTCGCAGCGAGCGTACCGTGGGGTCGTACGCCGAGCTCGTCGAAATGGCGACACAGGATCCGCCGAAGGCATCGACGCTCGCAGCTCCGGAACATGATGGAATCGGCCACGAGACACTCCGCCGCAGACTGCGCGGCGATCTCGACAGCATCCTGCAGAAAGCGCTGGCGCCGAACCCTGAAGACCGCTACGTGAGCGCCAACGGATTTGCCGCCGACCTCATGCGCTACCTGAGCGGCGAAGCCGTTACGGCTATGCCGCCGACGGTCGCCTATCGCAGCCGCAAGTTCGTCAGCCGGCATCGCGGCGGCGTTGCATCGGCATTGCTGACAACGATTGCCCTGCTTGCCGCGCTGACGATCGCGACGCTGCAGATGTTCGAGGCGCGAACCCAGCGCGATGCCGCGCTTTACCAGCAGCAGCGTGTACAAGCCAGTAACGAGTTCTATAGCCTGCTGCTCGAAGAAATGGGTACGAACAAACAGCCGTTGACGGCCATCGAACTGCTCGATCGCGGCGCCGAGCTGCTCGGTCGCCAGTTCGACGTCGAGCAGCCCCACATTGGCCGCATCCACTACGATCTGTCGCGGCACTATGGCACTTTGCGCGAACGCAACCGGCAGCTCGAGCTGCTTGGGCTTGCAGAACGAGCCGCACGCGCCAACGATGACAAAGACCTGCTGGGCGCTGCCCTCTGCACAACCGCCTGGCAACACCGCGTCGGCGACATTGAGCATTCGCGGCAGCTCACCGACGAGGGGAAACGCGCGCTTGCCGCCTTACCGTCGCCGTCGATCAGCGGACGTGTCGCCTGCCTGCGCATGGACGCCCACTTCGCCGAGGCGAACGGCAGTCGCGAGCAGGCGATAGATATCCTGCTAAAGGCCAGGCGCGAGTTGTTGGAATCGGCCTCGGCACCCGCGCACCAGTGGGGCATCACGTTAAACGACCTCTCGAGGCTGTTTTACGTAGAGGGCCGTTACGAGGAAGCGCTAACGGTAAACGCCGAGATACTCGAGCTACTGCAAAGCAGCGGTCGCGGCAATACGCTGGGCTATCTGCAGATGCTGTCGAATCGAGCCGCAACTCTCGGGGCAACCGGCGAGGTCCTGGCGGATTACGCGCTCAAGAAGAGTGTTCTCGACCGGCTCGACGATACGTCGCTAACCGACAACCGCGCGAGAATTCAGTATGAGACAACTTTTGCAATGACGATGATTCGTCTTTCCCGCTATGACGAAGGGATCGAACTGCTGCAATCGGTAAGAAAGCGCGCGCTGGAGCACGGCAGTAACGTCGCCTTGACGATGAACGACATGTATCTGGCTAACGGCTACGTGGGGGCGGAACGTTTCGAAGAGGCCGAGCAGAGCCTGCAAGCGGTCGAGGGCGTGTTCGCGCAAAACCCGACGCGGTTCGAGTTTCAGCTCAGAAGCATCGAGATTCTGCGTGCGACAATCGAAAGAAAGACGAACCGCGTCGATGCGGCCCGTGAGCGAATCGAACCCTTACTCGCACAGTACGACTACCCGCCTGTTTCCGTGCAGTCTTCGACTATGGCCGCCCTGCTCAGCACCATGGCGAAAATCGAACTCGATGCCCGCAACTATGAACGCTCGGAGACGCTGTCGACCGACCTCCTGAGCATACGCGAAGCATTCGCCCGGCAGCCCGACTCCAGCGCGGCGGTCGGCGGCGCTCTCGTGATCCGGGCGAAAGCGCGCCATGGGCTCGGTAACGTCGATGGCGCCATTGCCGACCTGCGCCGCGCAATACCGTCGCTCGAGAACGGGCTCGGCGAGGAGAATACCGAAACGAAGGAGGCGCGAAGCCTGCTGAGCAGTTGGCAAGAGTAGCTGCAGGGTACGGCGGAAACCTGATTGGACAAGCCTGTCGTTCGAATGCTGGCAGCATGGCCGAAAGCAGAAGTGATATCGTTGCCTTTCACCGCTGCTTCCCGGGCTGGATATGAAAACAGGCAGACACCTTCTATCGCTGCTCGCAATTCTCGGTCTTGTCTCCTGCGGCCCTGCCGCGAAGCCGGTCGACGGCGAGCTCCTGATTACCAGTGCCCTGATCGTCGTTCCGGAAACGGGTGAGGTAAGCGACCCGTCGGATATCCTGATATCGGACGGCCGGATTGCCCGTATAACCGCTGCCGGCGAGAACGAAACGACCGGCGGCATCGAGACGATAGACGCTGCAGGTTTGTACCTGCTGCCCGGGCTCATTGACGCTCACGCCCATATTGGCGACGGCGGGCTGGAGGAAAACTCGGAGCAGGACCGGCGGCAGGCGCTCGCACAATTTGTCCGCTACGGCGTAACCTCGATCTTCGTTCCCGGCGGTGGCGGCGGCAACGATGCGCAGCTTCGCGACTGGAAGGCCTTTTGCGCCGCGGGCACGGGCCGGTGCCCGAGGCTGTTCGGTTCCGGCAGCATCGTTACGGCGTACGGCAGCCACCCGATTACGACTATCTGGGGCCTCCCGGCCGACGCGGATCCCAAGCTCATCGAAGCGCGCGGTGCGGTCGGCATTACGGAGGAGCAGTCCGTCGATCGGCTGATCCGGGAAAAGCTGCTTGCGAAGGTCGACGCTTTGAAAATAGTGGTCGAGGACGGTCCCGGCGGCTTTGCGCCGAAGCCCCGCCTGTCACGCGCGAAGGTCGCGGAGATCTGTACCGCCGCGCATGCCGGCGGCCTGCGCGTTTACGCGCATATAAGCCTTGCCGAACATGTAGTGGACGTGGTCGACGGCGGTTGCGACGGCATCATGCATGCCCCGGACGACGTGATTCCCGACGATACGCTGCGCGAGATGGCGGAGCGCAAAGTGTACTACGTGGCCACGCTAAGCCTGTTCGACGCGTTGATGGATCAGGGCGCTGGCCGCCGGACACAGGACGACTATGCGCTTGCGGGTGTATCGCCGAAAGCGCTCGAAAGCCTGCGGAACGACGAGTACTGGGCGACTGCGCCGGAGAGCCCGGAAGTCGTCGCCGAGTGGCAGCACGCGCTCGGCTGGAACCTGCGCCGGGCCGCTGAATTGGGTGTGCCCATTGCGTTGGGCACGGACACGAATAATCCGCAGGTGTTTCCCGGCTACGCGGTCCACGAAGAGCTGGAACTCATGGTCGAGGCGGGTTTGACCGAAGCGGAGGCGCTGGAATCCGCAACCGTAACGGCGGCGGGCTTTCTGCAGCGGGAAGACGAGCTGGGGCGAATTCGCCCCGGCTACCGTGCGGATATTGTCGCTCTGCGCGACAATCCGCTGGAGGGCATTCGCAACACGCGGTCGATCGAGTTTGTGCTGACGGGCGGCGTCAATACGAGTGACGTCGTAAGCATCCGCTAGTGTCCTGTCCTGCAAATAAGTTGCTTAAGTCGCGCGCAGATTTTTGCGTCTGGCAAGGCGCGCCGACGAGGCATATCGGGAATATGCGGAGGAGGCGCAACGCCGCCAGGCGTAAAAGGATGCCGCGAGTTAGGTGACTTGTTTGCGGGACAGGACACTAGGGCCGGTATTGCGTCTGCATACAGGTATTCGCCTGCCGCATTGGGACTTCGGGCATGCACCGACTGCAATGAGCTTGCGCACGACGAACGTCGGTGCAGAACCGAGGAAACGGTAGCCAACACCGAGGCGACGAAACAGGTAACGACACCGCCCTCTTCATGGAAGCTTTCGGTATCTGCGGACGGGCGCGTCCATTGCCTGCGTATCGACATGTCAGGTGAGGAGCGCGCGGAGCCAGTGTCCGTGTCGCGCGCGGACGAAAGCGCTGCTGAGTTTGCGGGAAGTCGTGTTCGCAGAAGAAAAACGGCCGGCCCGCGGGGGGGTTGCGGGCCGGCCGGACCGATCGATTCAGCGATCGGTTTGTAACGAGGTAACGGTCTCGACGGGTTTGCTGTCGAGATACGCCAGGTTTCGCTCCGGCGAGGACAGTCCTGCGTTGAGGTTTATGGCGTCCTGAAAATCCTGCCGGGCGTTTTCACGATCTCCGGAAAGCGCGCGCAGCACGCCACGGTTGGACAGGGCCATTGCCGTGCGTCTGCGTTTGACCCACTCCAGATGATCGGAATCGAAATGCCTCTCTTTTGTGGCAACCGCGAGCGCTTCATCGCATGCCCGCGCTGCGCTGTCGATGTCCGCGGTTTTTGCGTATGCAACGCACAGGTTGTTGCTGACGAAGAATCCCTTCGACCGATGTCCTTTGAGCGTTTTGATCTTGGCGATGGCTTCGTCGTACTTGCCGAAGACGACTTTGCGACCGTGAGCGGCGTCACGGATGACCGTCATCTCATAGGCCTCCTGCGAATCGTGAGCATAGGCCGGCGGGATTGCGAACGCGGCGAACAAGGCAACCGCCAGCAGTGCGCCTGATCGGAACGAGGTCATGCCACGTAAAACGTTTGCTGTTTGCAACATCGTGCTGTCTCCAAGCGAATGTCTGTTTCCAGGTCTTCCGGGGCGTGTTCTGTGCCCCGACGCGAAAACAGTAAGTCGCCGGAACGGCTGCGGCAAACGAAAGCTTTTGCACCGTCACATGAAAAAAAATCATCGTCTATCGATCGTCGATTGCAAAACAGCGGCAACATGCGCTTACACGTTGCCTGCGTGCGCTTGTACCGCAAATTTCTCGAGCACCCACTCGCGCAGGACACGCACGTTTTCTTCGTCGGCTCTATCCTCCTTGCATATGACGTAATAGCCGCCTTCCACGATGAGTTCCCTCTCGAACAGCGGCACGAGGCTGCCGGAGTCGAACCAGGCGTTGCTGAGTGGCACGGGTATTAATGCAGCGCCCAGACCGCGCTCGGCGGCCCGGGCAACCGCTATCATCGAGTCGAGACGAATGACTTTGGTGTCTTTCGGAATCTGGATGCCTGCCTTTTTCGACCACTGCTGCCAGGCCTTCGGGCGTGTGTCGTGAACGATGATCGGAAATTTGCTGACGATCTTTTTGCGCTTGACGACCACGCTGTCGTAGAAAGCCAGCGACCCGGCGGGAATAAGCCGCAGCGGAAACAGCAGATCGGCATTCGCAGCGGGCGGCGGCGATCGGAACAGGCGAATCGACACGTCGGCCTTAGCCGGGATTTTCTCCGACGACTCGTCGCTCGTATCGACCTGGAGGTCGATATCCGGATGTTTTTCGGAAAACTCGCTTAGCTGCGGTACGAACAGCTCGCTCGCGAAAAACGGCTGCACGGAAATTCTCAGAGTGCTTCGCGGGCTGCCGCTGTGACTGGCCACAACCGAGTCGAGCTGTTGTATCAACGGCTGGGTGTCCTCGAATAACGAGCGGCCAACCTCGGTCAGGCTCAGCGACCGGCTGTTCCGGTCGAACAACAGCAAACCCAGATCCTGCTCGAGGCCCTTTATCTGGTGGCTTACGGCAGACGCGGTCACGAAGAGTTCTTCCGCCGCCAAGCGAAAACTTTCGTATCGGGCTGCGATGCAGAACGTACGCAACCCGCGCAAGGAGAGTCTTGAGATATTGCTGCTCACGTCTTTGTTCCGTCAATGCGGGAGTGCTCGCTGGTGGCATGGCCGATTTCCACTGGCCAACGCCAAGGATGTGTCAAGGACAGTTGCATGTCCCGTGCCAGATCGAATTGCAGCGCTTGAGGTCACGCGCGGTCGGGTAAATCCCTTTACGGTTTCTTTCGGCGGCAGCGCTTGCGCACCAAAGTGATGCGCCCCGCCGGCACAATGCCCGTTCTTAGTGCCGGTTTTTGAGTCGGCCCGATGTATAGGGCTCGCAAGCCGCGCGGGACTTTCTTGTTGGCGGCAACACGTCGCGCAGGAGTCGGGCCAGCGACATGCTGCTGTAGCGTTGGCTGTAAGTGCGGAGCTTTAGCCGCGCACCCCGCCTACCGCCGTGAAGCCGTCATCCGACGGCGGCGAGAACCTGTCGGGATTTACCGTCTCCACCAATTTGTCCCAGATTTTTCCGATGACGTCGCGAGCGCGCGTCTCCTGTTTCGCCTTCCCGGCATCGAACTTCTGATTGCCGGTTTCCCAGGGAACGGGGCAGGACTCGGCCTCTGAATTGGCCTTGCGCCTGCGCTGTTCATCCAGAAAGTCGTTGACACAATTCGAGAGGCTACCTTTGCACTTGATCGACGAGGGTGTGTTCGCAGAAGGGTTCTCGACCGTAATGCGCGCGACGCTGCCGTCCCTGCCGACAATTTCGACGACCTGAGACTCGCGGCCGTCGCTGTCCACGCTGTTGACGGGGTCGCTGCCGGCGTAGGCATACAGATTACCGTCCAGGTTCGTGAACAGCAGAGGATCGCGGGCCGTGAAGCGGCCGGTGCGGGCGTCGTAGTCCCGGGCGCCGAAGCGGGTCAGCCCGGTAGCCGCGTCGTAGAGCCCGCCGGCGAAGCCGAAGGGCTGGAACCCCGGGTTGGTATCCAGAATAACCTGCCCGAACTCGTCGTAGTCGATACGCTGTACGACCGCGCCCGTTGCGCTGTTGACGACGAGACGCGGGCTGCCTACGAAATCCGCAATAATCTGGAACCGCTCGCCGCCGCGCAGCATGTAGTCCGGTGTGTTGGGCTGGTTGCCGTAAACGAAGCGGGATACCACCTGGCCGCCGGCGTCGAGCTCGGCTGCGATCCGGCGATTGTCGAGGTAAACCCAACCGTTCGTTGGGCTGCCGTCTACGCGGCGGCCGACGCGCCGGTTTTCGCCGTCGACGATGTAGCTAATGTCGCTGCCGTCCGGCAGCGACACGGAGCGAAGGTTGCCGTACGCGTCGTAGTCGTAGGTCGTCACGTCGGTCCCGGTGCTTGCGCTGACCAGCATGCCGTCGCCGTCATAAACATAGCTCGTCTGTTCGTACCGGGTGAGCCGGTCCTGTGCGTCATAGACGGATTCCGGCGCGCCGCCGGCATCGAACAGCAACCGATTGCCGTTGGCATCGTACTCGTACGTACGGACAGGCACGCCGTTTTCGCTGACCTCGATCAGCCGTCCCGACGGGTTGTAGGTGAAACCGGAAACGGTGATCGTGCCCTGTACGGTTTCCGTGCGGGAGCTGACCCGGCCGTTGAGATCGCGCAAGACGGACACCGAATACAGTTCCGTCGCTGCGCCGCCGGGATCGAATACGTTCGTGGCCGCGATCAGTTCGCCGAACTCGTTGTAGTCGTAGTCGGTCTGCAGCGAATCGAGCGTAGTCGACGAAACGAACGCCGCCGTCGCGCCGCCCGCCGGCTGCTCGCGCAAATAGTTCATCGCGCCGGCACGGCTCAGCAGCACGTCGGGGCCGTACGCGTAGGTAATCGCATTCGCGGAATTTACGCTGTCCGAGGCGATCCGAAACTGGTTGTTGAACGCCCGGTCGTAGCGCCCCGCAAAATCGCCGGACCACTCGGCGGATACACGCAGCTCACCATCGTAGCCGTACGCCAGCTGCGTCTCGGAGTTGTAATCGAGGGTCGCGAGTTCACCGGGCGCCGCGCTCCCTTGCGGAAAATAGCTGAGCGACACGTTCGCGCCCGGCGCCAGCTTCTGCACGAGCTGGCGCGTCGTAGGATCGTAAACGTAATCGATCGTGTCGCCGTTCGCGAGGCGAATCTCGTCGATCTGCTTGTCGCCGTTGTAGCTGAACTCCTGACGCCCCGATTCGCCGCCGACCTGGGGCGGCACGTAGGCACTAAGTGCATCGAACGGTGTGTATTCGAAGCGATGTGCACCACGCTCCGGCGGTGACAGTGCGGTAATTCTGCTGTCTACGTCGTATTCGATGGTCGTCGCGTCGCCGGTCGGCAGCGTCACCGTCTGCGGCAGGCTGCCTGCCGTGAAATCGGCGAAGTCGATTGAATTCGACGACGGGTCGGTTTGCCGGGTGACGGCCGGCCCGTCGGGCTGGTAGTCGAACAGCGTGAGGCGCTCCGCGGCACCGCTACCCTGGGCTATCTCGAGCAGCCGTCCGCGGCTGTCGTAGCGATAACGCAGCGGCGCGAGCGCGTCGACGCGAACGCTCGCGAGCTGACCGGCAGCATTGGTCGCCGCGACCAGAGGCCGGCCCGCCGGCGAGGTCTCCGTCTCGATACCGCTGACCGGGTCGCGGCTACGCACGAACGTCGCACCGTTGAACGACTCGGTATCGACGATCTCCGTTGCGCTGAATGGGTCCGCCGGATCGGCAAGCTGCACCGTACGGGTCGCGAGGATTTCGTTGACGATGCCGCCGGGCGTACTCTGCTGCCGGCTGGCCGCGACGGGGGCCTGCATCCCGAAGCGGGGATCCGGCGCAAAGGTCGTAATGCTGGTCTGGCCGTTCGCAAGCTGCACCGTTTCCGTGCCGTCGATTCCGAGCACCGTGCGGCTCGCCAGCCCCCCCGGAAAGCGGTTGACGACTTCCGTCGAGCCGTCGGGCTGTCGACTCACCTCGTATTCGAGGATCTGGCCTTCGGCCGATATGCGCGTGACGCGGTGGCCTCGCGTGAGCTCGATACGGCTAAACGTTTCGGTTGCGCCGCTCGGGGCCACCGTGGAAATCAGGCGCCCCGCGGCGTCGAAGCCGTACTGGGACTCGTTGGTGCCCGGATCGAGCGCGCTGGTCAGCAGCCCGCCGCCGTTGTAGCCGAAAAAGTATTCGTCGCCGCCGGGATCGGTCAGCGTCTGCAGATAACCGCTCGGGAGCAATTGCAGATTCGTGCGCTGCCCGAACGGCGACACGATGGCGAGCGGCGTACCGTCCGGCTGGCGCTCTATCTGCGTTCGGTTGCCGAACGCGTCGTCGATCGCCGTCAACAGGCCGCTGCCGTCGTACTCGAAGCCGTACAGCGTTGCACCGTTATCGGTGCGTAGCGTGCGCAGGTGCCGTCCCTGCCGATCGAAGATATAGGTCTCGAGCGCGTTGGACGACGGAATGACAATCTCGCCGTTGACGAAGCCGGGCAGCGGGGGGCCGATTCGCCGCAGCTCGTCGCTTATGCCGTCGGTGACGAAGATACCGCCGTCGGGTCCCACGCCGACGCCAACGGGCACCTGGAGCTCGGCAAGCGCCGCGGGACCGCCGTCGCCGGCCGTGCCGGGTGTGCCTGTCCCGGCGATCGTTTGGATGATGCCCGTCGAATCGATCTGCCGCAGCACGGCGTTGCCGGTATCGGCAACGTACACGATACCGTCCGCGGAGACGGCCACGGCTTCGGGACCGTTCAGTTCGGCGCTCGCCGCCTGGCCACCGTCGCCCGAGAAGCCGGGCGTGCCGGTGCCGGCAATCGTGCGTATCGTGCCGTCGACCGACACGGCGCGGATTCGGTGGGCCGGGCCGTCGGCAAGGTACAGCGTACCGTCCGGGCCGAGCGCCAGATCGTATACCACTCCGATTTGAGCGGCGCTTGCCGGACCTCCGTCGCCGCTGAAGCCGGGAACGCCGGTACCGGCAACCGTGTTCACGATCCCGTTGGTCGACAGGCGCCGGACGCGGCCGCCGTCCTCGTCGGCGATATACAGCGTGCCGTCGGGCGCCAGCTCGATCGAACCGGGTAGTTGCAGGATCGCATCGACGCCGGCGCCGTCATCGCCCAGGCCGTCGGCGGCCGCACCGCCACCGGCTACGGTGTCGATAGTGCCGTCCGGCGCAATCCGCCGAATCCGGGCATTCGCGCTGTCGGCAATGTAGATGTTGCCGGCCCGGTCGACCGTCACGTCGGTAGGCTCGTTGAGCAGCGCGTCGGCGGCCGGATCGCCATCGCCGCCGAAGCCCGGCGTACCGTTACCGGCAATAACCGTCTGCGTGCCGTCGGCTTCGACCCGCACCAGGACATGCTGGAAGTCGTCGACGAAGTACGCCTCGCCCGCCGCGCCGCTGACCTCGGGCGGGAACGGTGAAGAGCGGTCGGTGACAGTATCGATGACGCGGCTCAGGGTCTGTGCCCTGCCGGTATCGCCGTTGCCGAAATGCAGCGTCAGCGTCGCCGGATCGTAGAAGTGATGGGCGTCGAAGGTCCAGCCGCCAAGACCGACGGCACGCGCGTCGAACACACCCAGAACGGCGGATTGTTCCTGCCAGATAATCGCATCCTGACGCGCCTCGACGCCGGGCAGCGGTACGCCGGATGCCTGACCGAAGCTCTGCTCCGAGTCGGCTGGCTCCTGGTAGACCGCGGGATACACATAGCCAATGCGAATGCTCGCAACCTGTTCTCCCTGCACGGTCCGGCCGTAAGCATCGAGGCCGTCCCAGACAAAAGAGGTGCGCAAGTTCTCAACCGCCGGGAACACGTCCCGAACCGTCCGGCCGGCGATGTCGACCTCGAGAACGATCTCGATGAGACTTGCCGGCAGCGTATCGCCGCTCATGACGATCTCGGTTGAAAACGCACCCGTTCTGCCCGGAACGCGATCGCTGACGTAGTTCAGGGAGAATCCGGTGCCAGTGATGTCCACCGATTCGCCCAGCGTCTGGTCATGCAGATTGACGAACGAGAAGTTCTCCTCCGAACACTGCTTGTCTTCCTCCACTTCCGATTCCTCGCTGGACGGCGGCGGATTGCTCGGCTCGACGGCATCGGCGGGCGGGCTGAAGGGATAGTTCGGATCCCAGGGCGTGAAATGCGTTACCGGCACGCGCCACAGCGTATCGCCAGCGGCATACAGCGCCGCAAGCTGCGTCTGTTCCTCGACCGACAGTCCGAGTGCCGCCAGAGCAGCGGCATCCTCAGGGGCGCCGTCGCCGTCGGCGTCGATCTCGGCAAGGCCGGATGTTTCCGCGACGATCTCGATGACGCGGCCGTCCTCGGACGGGACCCAGTTGCCCGTAGAGCGGTCGAGGAAGCCCATGGGCACGTCGAGCCCGGTATCGAAGCCCACGAAGTTGTCGACGTAGAAGTAGAGCGGCTGATCGAATACGACGTCGTCCGCGCCGGCGGCGATCGCCTCGTCGGCACTCAGCTCGACGGCGTAGGTCAGCGCGCTGGTGGGCGGCAGCGACGCGGGCATTGCGGCGGCTATGTTGTCGCCCACCGTGTACTCCGTGGCCCGGATCTCCAGCGAGGCTGCCGGGGTCTGACTGCCGTCGGGCATCTCCAGCACGGCGGACGTGCCGGCCGGAATGAGCAGCGTCGCCGTGCGCTGGCCGCTGCCGTCGGCAACCGTTGTGCCGCGCGCGACCTGCATTGTGGCCGCACCCGACTGCACCGTGGTCACGGCGCTGTCGAGCTCGAGCATGACGATGTCGGGCAGGGTCCGGAATTCGTCCCACGCGGCCTCGACGGTACGCGTCGCCGGCAGAAAGCCGTCGCGCTCGAAAACCAGCGACAGCTGCTTGCCGCCATTGACGAGCATGTCGAAGACACCGTCAGCGCGGCTCAGGGTGGTACCGAGTTCCGGCTGACCGCGAACGCCGACTCGGATGCCGGGAAGCGGATTGCCCGTGTCGTCGAGAAGACGGCCACGAACGACCGAACGGCCCTCGTCGCGCAGCGCATTGGCGTCCACACCCGTCTGCACGGGATCGGGCCCGGAGATCAGGAAGTCCGTGCTCGACAGGAGATCCGTGGCCACGGTGCGATCGAGCGCACTGGCCACGGCTGCCGGGTCCGGCGGCAAACGGCTCCCGGCATCCAGCGGATTGGTTCCGGCGCTGACCTCGATGCCGTCGTCGGTGCCGTCGCCGTCCGTATCGACGTTGTTGGGCAAGGTGCCGTAGGTGTTGACCTCTTCACCGTCGGACAGCATGTCGCCGTCGCTATCCGCGTTGAGCGGATCGGTCATAACGTTGTTGACCTCGTCGCCGTCGGTCAGGCCGTCGCCGTCCGTATCCGGATTGTTCGGGTCGGTTCCCAGGGTCGCTTCGACGACATCCGTCAGACCGTCGCCATCGGTATCGAGATTCGTGTTTACCGACACCTGTACGGTCGACGTATCGGGGTCGCTGTCGAGCGAACCGTCGTTGACGATGAGCTGCGCCACGTAGGCGCCCTCGGCATCCGCGACGAAGGAGGCGGTATCCGTTGCGGCGCCGCTCAGCGGCGGGACGCTGGGACCCGACAGCAGCGACCAGTTGAACGTGAGCGGATCGTTGTCCGCGTCCGAGGAAGCGCTGCCGTCGAGCGCCACTGTATCGCCCACGACCGCGGCAATATCGGGCCCGGCGTTGGCGACCGGCTGCGAGTTTTCCGTGGCGACGAGCACAGTGTCGGCGGCGCTGTCCGCGCTGCCGTCGTTTACGACGAGGCTGGCGGTATAGGTGCCGGGCCGATCCACGACAAAGACCGGATCGACGACGCTCGGATCGCTGAGCATCGCGGTCGACCCGGGCGGAAGGTCGGTCAGCGACCACTGGAAAGTCAGTGGATCGTTGTCTACGTCGCCGGAGGCAGACCCGTCGAGCTGAACCATGTCGCCAAGCTTCACGGTCTGGTCGCTCCCGGCGTCGGCGACGGGCGCCGAGTTCAGCGTATCGATCATGACCGTATCGGGATCGCTGTCGGCCATGCCGTCGTTAACGCGGAGTTCAGCGACATAGCGTCCGGGTAGGTCGATCGTCAGCGTCGGCATGAGCGCGTTGACGTCGGAGAGGATTGCGGCGCTGCCGGCCGGCACGTCGATCAGCTGCCACTGGTAGACGAGAAAGTCGCCGTCAACGTCGCTGGAACCGCCGGCGTCGAGCGTAACCCCGGTATTCACGAAAACGGTCTGGTCCGGGCCGGCATCGGCAACCGGCGGGGAATTGGTCGTCGTGATTTCGACGGCGTCGGGGGCGCTGGTCAGCTGCCCGTCGCTGACCGCGAGTTCCGCCCGGTAGGTGCCTGCCAGGTCTATCGTCAGGGAAGGCCTGACGGCGGCTGGATTGTCGAGCACGGCGCTGCTGCCTATCGGAGTTTCGGTCAGCGACCAGGCATAGGTCAGCGAATCGCCGTCCGGATCGCTCGAGGCGCTCCCGTCGAGCGTCACGATCTGGGAGAGGCCGACGGCGACATCGGCACCGGCGTTGGCGATGGGCGCGCTGTTGGTTGCGCCGCCGTCACCGCCGCTGCTGCCGCAGGCAACCAGCAGCGAACAAGCTGCGGCGACTGCGCCCAGCCTTGCCGTGTCAAGCCAGGCGTTGCCGGCCCATGCGGCCCGCGGTTTGTCCATGGGATTCATCAGGTTCTTGTTTTGCATGCCTTTTCCCCTCGCCGATACCGAGCCGCAGACTGCTCACTGCGTCGCGAACCACTGTCCGCGATCGACGGCGCGGAGTCTTGATGAATGTCTGTGGAAAGTCTGAGGATTGGCTTATGCGGCCCCATGGCGGCTGAACGGGCCGCCAGCACCGCCGATTGCGGCCAGCGCCCAAACGCAGACGCGCCCGAAAGTCAGGGCATGCTGTGGGTAGAAAATCCCTGTACCGGCTCGCCGGCGGGCGAACCAAGCCTGATCCTCGAGAGCCGAGGTGGCTTTGCTTAAGGGTTTAGCGCAACTCCCGCCAAGCGGCGTCCCGGTCGATCGGCTTGCCCGGCAAAGTTCGGAGATAGGCGAGCAGGTCGTTCAATTCGTCATTGGTGAAATGGGCGAATCGATCTTTGGCCACTACGGTCATTAGACCGAGATCCTGACGGCCGCCAAGCGCTTCTCCCGACTTCATGAGGCGGCGAAAGTCGTCCTCCGAGTAGGCGGCCAGGATGGCGAGGTCGGGTATCTCCATTTCGATCTGACCGCGCAGATCGAAGCCGTGACATTCGTTGCACGTAGTCTTCGCAAGGTATTCGCCGCGTACCAGCTGCGGATCGTCGTCCGGCCCTAACGCCAGCGGCGGCATGCGGTCTGCCCACTCGGCCATGTGCTGTGCCTCACCGGATACTATGCGCATCCTGGCTTCCCAGCCCAGGTCGGGTTTCGGCAGAGATTTTTGGACCACGGGTGCTGACTGCAAAAAATCGATTAGCGCGGTCATGTCCTCGTCATTCAGCAGCGCGAAGTTATAGGAGGGCATGGACCAGAGCGCTTTACCGTCGTGACCGATACCCTGCCGCACGGCGGCCTCGATGGTTCCCGCATCGTGCTGGCGAGCGAACTCTGCGAGATTCGGCGCTATGGCCGTGCCGACCCAGCCCCACTCGTCGGAGAACACGCGGCCTTCGAGTTGCTGTCCGTGGCAGCCGAAACAACCGCGAGTCCGTGCAATGTGGCGCCCTTTTGTAAGGGTCTCCGCATCCTGGCGGCTGGAGAACACGAAGCCCTCATCGACGGCGGCGTCTTTGAGGTATCGCTCGCTGAGGACGTACACGCTGGCGCAAAACGCAGCGGCAGCAAGCACGAGTGCAAACGACACTCGCCTGATGAGTTTCATTCCATTCACCTCAGGGCCTCCCTCCTCTGAACGCCCGCTGCATCAGTTAACCGCTGAGCGCGATACGACTGCCGCGATGTGAATTGTCTCGAGCCGAGCCCACGCGCAAAGCGCTACTGCTCAATGAACCGGGATATCTTCGCACCGACCCTTTCGTTCCAGCGAGGTGACGCGTATCTCCAGGTCCCGCTGACGCCGTGATAAACAATGTTGCCGCCCTTGCCGGTGTAGTAGATGTAACCCGATCCGTTGGCCGGATCCGGCTCATACAGGACTATGTATGCTGGAGGATTATCTTTTGGCTCGAGCAGAAATCGAACCTCGTAGCTTGCCAGCCCTTCCGGCCTGTCTACCGCTTCTCCCCGATCCCAGTCGACGATGCTGGCTTCGAGATCGACCGGCCCCATGAACGTTCTGTATCGGGTGCCGGGGCCAACCCAAAAAGTGAGTTCGTCGACAATTTCGGAGTCCGTGATTACCAGCGGCTTGGCGAAGCCGTCGCCGTGAACCTCGATTGCAAATACGCGACCCCACCCACCGGACCAGGCTGGTTCGCATAACGTCAGTAAAAATACCAGTAAGAGGCCGAACGAAAGTCGTTGCATTTCCGAGACCCGATTACAGCAGCTTCGGGAATCATAGCAAACTGCGGACGGCGGCTTTTAGCCGAGGCAGCGCTTGGTCGCCGTGAGGGAAATCGGGGTCAGACCCCGATATTGCCCAGATTCGAATCGGTCGGGATTTAGTCTGGAGTAGGTGAGGTACGGCTCGTCCGCGTGGACGTGGGTCCACTCTACTTTGAGCCAAGATGTTGAGCCTTTTTTCAATCGGGGCCTAATAAGGGTTGGGAAATCGTCAGGGAGAACTAAAGCAGCCCTCAAGCCCCTTCGGCAATTTGGTACGTATCAGACCCGCGGTCTCTCGCAGTGTCTCGGCATCGACCTGAACACGCCGCAAACGGGCGGCGTCACCCGATGGGTCGTGCTGCGTTCCTTTTTTACGGCCAGCGCCTTCGAAGTATGCAAGCTGGGGCGGGCCGATCCCCCAGTCACTACCCGGTTGCCGGGGTACGACATGGTAGTGGTAGTGCGGCGTTTCCTGACCGCTATACACTCCATTGTTCTGGAAAGTAAGAATCCCCAGAGGCTCGTAAGTATCGACCAGCGCCTGGGCGACTCTCTTCGCAGCGCCGATAATCGCACTACATTCCTCGTCGGACAGATCGAGCAAGGTCGCGACATGACGGCGTGTAATTACACAACACTGCCCAACTTCGAATTGCCACGGGTTGACCACGGTAAGCGTGTGATCACATTCGTCAACAACCGCCCACTTCTCTTCGCGGCCAGCCATTCCTTCGCAGAGGTCGCAGGGGTTCCTTGTTGGGAGTTCTATCATTTCTCTTGTTCTCGGTAATCCATGACCCGGATTGCTTGGCTGTTGACTTCCGGCCAATACCACCTTCCGCTTCGACGATTAGCTGCACAGCTCTGACTAAGAGCCGCGACGCCGAGCAAAATCGCGAGAACCGCCAGAGTGAAGCAAATGCTCGTAAGTACGTAGCTGATTGAGGTACGTACCTCCGGGTTTGGACATGTGCTTCTCCTCAAGTTGTTGAGGAGTAAACTACCGGCGCCTGAATTCATTCCTTAGCACAGCATCGCCAGATTCTTGCACGATCTTCCCAAGACGGTTCTCGCTCCCCGAGTTAGCGGAGATGATCCAACGCCGCGGAGCCTGCGAATCTCGAGGCGGTACGACCGATTTAGTGAGCCCAGGTCGTGAATTCGACCCGCGGCACGCCCCGGTTGACCGACATAACCTCGAACCACCCGATGCGGCTGCTCATCGTCTCGAAACACCAGCGTGTACCAGTCGTGAAACTCCCCAACGTGGTCCGCTGGACGCCACTGGAGTCGAGCCGTGCCTTGCATCCGTTACGCGAAAGCTCCACGCCGTTGGCGCTGGCCAACGACTTTGAGTTCTCGCGCAAGGAACTTACGTAGCGCTCGTTCTCCTCGGCGTCGACGATAATCCTGAAATCGTTCGACACTGGATCGAAGCGGTTGTCGAAGTTGATCTGGCCTGTCAGAGCCGTTGCGCCGACATTGTTCAGCCAGTCACCCGGACGGCGGCAGCCGAAGACGGCGGCGGATATCACTCGACACCGCGTCTCATCGACGGGTGCAGACCGGTGGAAGTAGTAACTGTCGTCCTGCAGGTACCGGCAGACCAGCCGGGTTTCACCGCCGACCTGTTCGATGGCCGCCTCCGCGTTCTCGGACTGAACTCTTGTCACCGAGGACTCCCAGCCACCCGGCGGTCCCGACACCCGGAGATCCATGCGATTCGGGCAGCGGATTTGCGTCTCGATAAAGTATCCGGACGGAACCCTGTGGTCTACGTTGGTAACTGCTGTGCTCTGGCGAGGTTGGATCACGGACTCCTGTGCCGTGAGCGGCAAGCTCGCGAACACGGAGAGCGTGGTCAGGTACAAAGGGAACCATAACTTGCGAGGCGGCATGGACATCGTCCCTCCGGGGCTGGCGGGAGCGTTTGGCGGGTGCCTGCTCCCAGGGTGAAACGCCGGGCAGGGAATGCCAAAATTCTTCTTAATGTTGTGCGCGGCGGCCCGGTTCCGTGCGCGCATCTTGCTGGCGTAAAAACCAGTTGAACGCTAATTCGAAGTTAACAGATGATTTGGCCCAGAGCAAAAGAGCGTCAGGCACGGGGCGTCAACCGAACCGGCTCGTCCGTTCGTCATCCTGGCGTCGCCGGGTTGAGATGATCGCAGGTCGAAGCTGCAGAGTCCTGCGAGTGGAATTGTATTACGCGATCGAAAACAGCCGTTCGAATTGTACAGGCCCAGCGACTACTATTGACCCCAAGCCGCCGCTGGCATTCCTCAACTGGAGACGATTTTCGGGACACTAAGAGACGACATTCACGAACGCTATCCTGCGCTTGCCGAGCTGGTTGAGCAGCAGTTTCCAGAAGACGCTCGCAGCCCTGGCGCATTCAAGTATGCGCTGGAACTCTACCTGAGTGCGATCCCGAAACTGGAAACCGCCGTCGATGGTTGGACGTTTCTTCAAGTGGTAGAGGAAACGGCTACCGAGTTGCGAGCTGTTGGTCTCAGCTACGTTTTGCCGTCGAGCGTCCTTCCAATCGACGCACAGTTTCGATTCTCCAACGGCTCGGTCGAGTACCGAATACTCGTAGGTTCTGATGACGAGATATGGGACGCGCTGTCAGAGTCGAAGCGTTGGAAGGCGGTTTACCTGTATGCGACCGAAGGAGTAGAAACCAAGTGGAATTGGGGTGACCCTGTCGAAGGATCGCTGCACGAGTAGGCGATTTCACTGGCCGGCCCTGGCCGAGAAGCATGCACATAGCCGTCTGCAGCACGGCTGACGGCTCTCCCGCAAGAGCCGGCGTGCAACTCCGACGTTACCGCGGAAACTTTATTGAGCGTTCGGTTCACTTCGTATGGCTGCCCGTAAATCGAATTAAAGTAAACTGTCAGGCCGCTATCCACAGCGATATCGGGGTCTGACCCCAATTATATGGACGGTCACAAAACTGCTTTCAACGGGCGGGGGAAAAACCAAGTTGTATAGATACCCGAACATCTTGATCTGTTTCGCCTGGGTGATATTGGCTTCGGGTTGCGCCTCTTCACCTAGCGAGTATCAGATTTTCGCAGGCAAGCCGACTCCCCAGGTTTGGAAAGATCATTCAACTTGGCAATTTCATATCGTTGATCCTGATGGGAATTGGCTGGGATCGATCGATCTGACTTTTGGCGACGAACAAGCCGATACATGTACCTCGGGAGATTGGCGAAGAGCTACCCTGCTGATGTCTACAGCGCCGGAGTTCGCCATGACTGGAGCGGCACATACGGCGTCAGGCGGGGACTCGCAAATCGCATACGAAATCAATGGCGCGGCTTTATCGATCGATCTTCACGCTACCGTATGCGATAGCAAGGTGATGATGCAGGGGAAGCTGCTCGAGACCGGTGCAGTCGGCAGGGTCTACTACTCGACCCCTTTCCCCGCCATAGATGACGATGGTGATCGAGGCAGGTTTACTGCGGCTCCTTCGATCGCGAAATAATTGAGGAATATCCGAATCGACCGGCCGCGGTTGGCCAAAAACGACCCGTCACGTTGCGCTCCCTGAGCGGCCGCTATTCGCATGAGCGGCCATTCAGCCTGCGGCTATGGTAGGGGTCGTGACCTACGGCCTATCAGTCAGATGACGGAATCAGGCTGTTGAGTGAAGTGTATGTGCGCTACTCAGGTCGATGAGCTGCCGCGTCAAAAGTGGCAGAGTTGGTTTCGCCGGTTCACGACCAACCGAACCGTACTTGCCCACCCTTACTCCACCGTCACGCTCTTCGCCAGGTTCCGCGGCTGATCGACGTCAGTACCTTTCAGCACAGCGACGTGATACGACAGCAGCTGCAGCGGCACGGTATACACAATCGGCGCAATCAACCGATCGACATGCGGCATGTCGACCACCTTGATGCCGTCTTCGCTGTCGATCCCGGTTCGCTTGTCAGCGAACACGTAAAGCTGCCCGCCACGCGCACGCACAACCTGCATGTTGGACTTGAGCTTGTCGAGCAGCTCGTTGTTCGGCGCGACGACGACCACTGGCATGTCCTCGTCGATCAGCGCCAGCGGGCCATGCTTGAGCTCACCGGCGGCGTAAGCCTCGGCGTGGATATAGGAGATTTCCTTGAGCTTGAGCGCGCCTTCCATTGCGATCGGCCACATGGGGCCGCGGCCGAGGAACAGGGTGTGCTCCTTCTCCGCAAAGTCCTCGGCGAGCGCCTGCAGCTCGTCGTTCATCGTCAGCGCTTTCTCGGTCGCCGCCGCGGTGTGTATGAGGTGTTCGACAAATTCTTTCTCGCGCTCTTCGTCGAGACCGCGATGCCGCGCCAGCATTAGCGTAACGAGCAGCATCGACAGGAGCTGCGTGGTGAACGCCTTGGTACTCGCAACGCCGATTTCCGGTCCGGCATGCGTCATCATGACAAGGTCGGACTCGCGCACCATCGAGCTGTGCGCACTGTTGCAGATCGTCAGCGAACCGAGGTAGTCCGACTGCTTGGCCATCCGCAGCGCTTCCAGCGTGTCGGCGGTTTCACCCGATTGCGATAGCGTCACGAACAGCGTGTTTTTCGGCACCACGGTCTTACGGTAGCGATACTCGCTCGCGATCTCGACCTGGCAGGGCACACCCGCAATCGACTCCAGCCAGTACTTGCCAACGCAACCGGCGTGATAGCTCGTACCGCAGGCAATGATATGTATGTTCTCGACCCTGGGCAGCAGCTCGCTCGCGCGGGGCCCGAGCGATTCCGGGACTACCAGCTGGTCCTGCACGCGGCCGTGCAGCGTATCCGCGAGCGCGTTTGGCTGCTCGAAAATCTCCTTGAGCATGAAGTGCCGGTAAGGGCCTTTTTCGGCCGCCTCGGTATCCCACTGCGTCTCATGCACCTCGCGCTCGACTAGCTCGCGATTCGTATCGTAGATCTTCACGCTGTCGCGGCGAATCTCTGCAAGATCGTTTTGCTCGAGATAAATGAAGCGCTGGGTGACGGGCAGGAGCGCGGGGACGCCGCTCGCTACGAAGTTCTCGCCCAGGCCAAGGCCAATGACAAGCGGGCTCGCGACCCGGCTGACGACAATTCTCTCCGGGTCTTCGGAATCGACGACCAGCAGCGCATACGCGCCTTCGAAGCGCTCGACGGCCTTGCCGACCGCGTCGAGCAGATCCATCCCGTCTTTCACGTAGTCGTGTATGAGATGCGCGGCGACCTCGGTGTCGGTCTCCGACTTGAATTCGTAACCCTTAGCGACAAGCTCCGTCTTGATCTCGTCGAAGTTCTCGATGATGCCGTTGTGAATCACGGCGATCCGGCCGCTCGAAAGATGCGGATGGGCATTGGCTTCGGTAACGCCGCCGTGCGTTGCCCAGCGGGTATGCGCCACGCCGATGCGGCCGTTGAGCGGCGCGCCCTCGAGTTTGGCCTCGAGTTCGGCGACCTTGCCCACGGTGCGGCTGAGACCGATGTTTTGCTCTGCATCGATTACGGCGACGCCAGCGGAGTCGTAACCCCGGTATTCGAGACGGCGCAGGCCTTCTACAAGAATCGGGACTATGTTTCGTTCAGCGACTGCGCCAACGATTCCGCACATTTTGGGGGGCTCTCCTCAAGCTTGCGCCGCCTCGACTCTGCATGACCGGGTTTGCAACGACAAGGGCATGAGTCACAGCGGCAAGTGTGTGCAAGGTCGCAAGTTCCTTACGCCTATTTTTCCTTCTCGGGACGCTTCCAGCTCTTGTGGGTGAACTGTTTCGCCCGCTCGAGCGTCAGTCGATCGTCCGGCGCGGGTTTGGTCAGCGTCGAGCCGGCGCCGATCGTGGCGTTCCTGCCGACTTCCACCGGCGCCACCAGCTCGACGCCGGAACCAATGAAAGCGCCGTCGCCAATGACGGTCTTGTGTTTGTTGGCGCCGTCGTAGTTGCAGGTGATCGTACCGGCGCCGACGTTTACGTCCGCGCCGATCTCGGCATCGCCAATGTAGGTCAGGTGATTCACTTTGCTGCCGTTGCCGACTACGCTCTTTTTGATCTCCACGAAGTTGCCGGCCTTCACCTTGTCGGCGAGCCGCGCGCCCGGCCGCAGCCGTGCGAACGGCCCAAGCTCGCAGTGTGCGCCCGTGTCTGCACCTTCGATGTGACAGTTGCTGTGTACCACCGTGCCGTCGCCGAGCGACGCGTCGCGGATCAGGTTGTTCGGCCCGACGTGCACGCCGTTGCCGAGCGTCACGTCGCCCTCGAAGACGGCGTTGACGTCGATGAACACATCGCTGCCGCAGTTGAGCGTTCCGCGAATGTCCACACGCGCCGGGTCGGCAAAACCGACGCCGCGGCGCATGAGTTCCTCGACCCGCAGTCTCTGCAGCGCGCGCTCGGTTTCGGCAAGCTGCTGCTTGTCGTTGATACCGGCGACCTCTTCCGGCGAGCTCGCCTTGATGCCGTGCACGGTGACGCCGTCGCTTACCGCCATTGCGATCACGTCGGTCAGGTAATACTCGCTCTGCGCGTTGTCGTTGCCCAGCCCTTTGAGCCAGTGTTTCAGACGGTCCGTCGGGCACAGCATGACGCCAGTATTGATTTCGTTGATCGCTTGCTCGCTGCGGCTCGCATCCTTGTGTTCGACGTTGCGCACGACCATACCGTGTTCACGAACGATCCGGCCATAGCCGGTCGGGTCCGCAAGATCGACGCTCAGAATGGCCATTTCGTCGTCGGGCGTCGCTTGCAGCAGGCGCTTGACCGTCGCCGCGCTCAGGAGCGGGACGTCGCCAAACAGAATCAGCGTGCGGCCGCCCGCGGGCGTGCCGGGCATCGCCTGCTGCACGGCATGCCCGGTACCGAGCTGCTCGGCTTGCAGTGCCCAGCGAATGTCGGCGTCGGGAAAACGGGCCTGCACGGCATCGCCGCCGTGGCCGTAGACCACGCAGATATCGTCGGCGCCGACGCTGCGTGCCGTGTCCAGAACGTGGCCCAGCAGGGGCTTTTCAGCAAGCGGCTGCAGAACCTTGGGCAGGCTCGAACGCATCCGCTTGCCCTGACCGGCCGCCAGAATCACTATGCTGAGTGACAAGAGCTAACTCCTTGATTTTCGCTGGCGGAATGATACCGCAAAGACCTTACAGAAAGTCGCCGCCGGTCACATTATGGCAAGGGTTCAGGCAAGGTTAAGCGATAGCTATTAAACTTGGGGCATGCTGCGCTACCTGATCCCCCTCTGTCTGCCGGCACTCGCGGCCTGCAACAACGAAATCTATGTCCGTGACGGCGTCACGGACGGGGATACCTTTTATCTGGCCCAACAGGCACTGGTCGACAACGATCCGATCCTGCAGGCCTGGGCTTCGTACAGCCTCACCAAGAGCGCCTGCCAGCTCGAGCTCGGCGGCGGGAACCCTGCCCGCGCCAGCTCTTACGACTGCGAGCTAACCGCGCGCAAACATCTGCTCGATACCTGGGACGAACGGCAGCTCGAGAATCCCGCACTTCGCGACGACTATCTGGATACTCTGCACTTCGTGCGCGAGTCCGGTTTTCTGGATGAGTACGTCGTGTACTACTTTCGCTCTCGCGAGTGGCAAATACCCGCGGAGGTCGACGTAAAGAAATTCCGTAAGTGGCAGCGCCGGCATCTGGCGGGCCACCGGGCGAGCACCCGAATCATAGGTTCGTGGAACTACGCGAACCGCATCATGGACTGACTTATGATTCGGGCAAACGCTACGGGCCGGGATCCTGGTGGCGGAGTTTTTCCCGTTCCTTACGTCTAGCGCTTGCCCTTGAGCTTTTGCGCCGCTCGGTACCTCGCAGCGGCTTCCACGAGCTCCGCCTGGGCTCGCGCAAGGTCCGTCTCTTCCGACACGCCCTCCAGCGCCTTTTCGGCTTCCTGCTTCGCGGCCAGCGCTGCCGCCTCGTCGAGCTGATCGCCGCGCAGCGCCGTATCGGCAAGTACCGTTACTTTGTGCGGCTGTACCTCGAGGAGGCCGCCGGTAATATAGAACATATGCTCTTTACCGTCGGTATCCTCGACGCGGACCTCGCCCGGCTTGAGCGCGGTCAGTAACGGTGCGTGGCGCGGTGCAATACCGAGCTCGCCCATCTTCGCTGGCGCGTACACCATCTGCGCCACGCCGCGATGAATCTCACCCTCGGCGGATACGATGTCGACGTCAATTGTGGCCATGGCTTTCGCCCCTGGTTGGCTTAGTTACTTACTGGAAGTTTTTCGCGTTTTCGACCGCTTCGTCGATCGTGCCCATCATGTAAAAGGCCTGCTCGGGAATGTGATCGTAGTCGCCGTTGGCGATGCCGTTGAAGCCGCGAATCGTTTCGGCGAGCGATACATACTTACCCGGCGCGTTGGTGAAGACTTCGGCGACAAAGAACGGCTGCGACAGGAAGCGCTGGATCTTCCGCGCCCGGCTAACCGTAAGCTTGTCCTCTTCCGAAAGCTCGTCCATGCCGAGAATCGCGATGATGTCCTGCAGCTCTTTCTGCCGTTGCAGAATCGCCTGCACGTTACGCGCACAGTCGTAGTGTTCCTGCCCAATAACCAGCGGATCGAGAATACGCGAGGTCGAATCGAGCGGATCCACGGCCGGGTAGATACCGAGTTCCGCAATCTGCCGCGACAGTACGAGGGTTGCGTCGAGGTGAGCAAAGGTGGTGGCCGGGGACGGGTCGGTCAGATCGTCCGCGGGTACGTACACCGCCTGGAAAGAGGTGATCGAGCCGGTCTTGGTCGATGCAATACGTTCCTGCAGTACGCCCATCTCTTCAGCGAGCGTCGGCTGATAACCTACCGCCGACGGCATGCGGCCGAGCAGCGCCGATACTTCGGTGCCGGCCAGCGTGTAGCGGTAGATATTGTCGATGAACATGAGAACGTCGCGGCCTTCGTCGCGGAAGGCTTCGGCCATGGTCAGACCGGTCAGCGCCACGCGCAGGCGGTTGCCAGGCGGTTCGTTCATCTGACCGTACACCAGCGCCACCTTGTCGATAACGCCCGAGTCGGTCATTTCGTGGAAAAAGTCGTTGCCTTCACGAGTACGCTCGCCCACGCCGGCAAACACCGAGTAGCCGCCGTGCTCTTTGGCGATGTTGTTGATCAGCTCCATGAGCGTTACGGTCTTGCCCACGCCGGCGCCGCCGAACAGGCCGACCTTGCCGCCCTTGGCGATCGGCATGATGAGATCGATGACTTTAATGCCGGTCTCGAGGATGTCCGTCGTGGCGGCCTGGTCCTCGTAAGAAGGCGGGTCGCGGTGGATCGGCATTTTATTTTCGGCGCCAATGTCGCCGGCGTTGTCGATGGGCGTACCGAGCACGTCCATGATGCGGCCAAGCGTTTTCTCGCCGACCGGCACCGAAATCGGGTTACCCGTGTTGGTTACGGCCATGCCGCGCTTCAGACCTTCCGAGGAACCCATGGCGATGGTGCGCACTACGCCGTCACCGAGCTGCTGCTGCACCTCGAGGGTGATCTCGGCGTCGTCGATCATCAGGGCATCATAGATCTTCGGAATCTGGCCTGCGGGAAACTCTACGTCCACGACAGCGCCAATTACCTGCACAGTAGTTCCGGTGCTCATGTTTTGCTTATCCTCTACTATTCAGGCGCCGCGCGCCTAAAAAAACTTTCGTTTGCGGGCGTTGTACTGCTCTGCTAGCCCGATACGGCGGCCGCGCCGCCCACGATTTCTGAAATTTCCTGTGTAATCGCCGCCTGCCGCGCCTTGTTGTACTGCAGCTGCAGGGTGTCGATGATCTCGCCGGCATTGTCGGTCGCCGACTTCATCGCCACCATCTTGGCCGCCATCTCGCAGGCGAAGTTTTCCACCGCGCCGCGATAGACCTGCGACTCGATGTAGCGCATCAGCACGTCGTCGAGCAGCTCGCCGGCATCGGGCTCGTAAATGTAGTCCCAGTGTTCGGCCAGCGATTCGTCGCCAAGGTCGATCTCGCTGACCGGCAGCAAGGTGTGCGCCAACGGCTTCTGGCTGATCGCGGTCACGAATTCGTTGTGCAGCAGGAACAGGCGATCGATCTTTCCGTCTTCGTAAGCGTCCAGCATGATCTTGATCGAGCCGATCAGGTCGTTGACCGACGGCTGATCGCCGAGATGCGACGCCGTGCCGACGACACTGCCGCCCATGCGCCGGAAGAACTGCACGGCCTTGGCGCCGACCAGCGCCAGATCGGTTTCGACGCCCTGATCTTTCCAGCGCGCCATTTCGCTAATGACGAGCTTGAACAAATTCGAATTCAGGCCGCCGCAAAGGCCGCGGTCGGTGGAAATCACGATAAAGCCGACGCGCTTGACCTCGCGCTCGATCAGATACGGGTGCTTGTAATCCGGATTCGCGTAAGCGAGGTGCCCGATTACGCGCCGGATACGCTCGGCGTACGGGCGCGATTCTTCCATCTGCACCTGTGCCTTGCGGATCTTCGAAGCCGCCACTTTTTCCATGGCGCTCGTGATCTTCTGCATGTTCTTCACGCTTCCGATCTTTGAGCGTATTTCCTTTTCGCCCGGCATAAAAAAGTGTCCTGTTATCCGGTTGGCTAGCCGCTATTCCGTGGTTCGGTAGCGGACAGCAACGAAGCGCGCTGTCCTCACTACGTTAGTAACCCTTAAAAAGCACCCTTCTTCGCAAACGCCTCGCAAATCTCACGCAGGCTCGCCGCAACCTCGTCGTTGTAATCACCCGACTCGTCGATCGATTTCAGCGTGTCTTCATGATTCGCGCGCGCGAAATCGTGCAGCGCCGCCTCGTAGTCGACAACCTTCTCGACGTCGACTTCGTCGATGAAGCCTTCGTTCACTGCGTACAACGACAGCCCCATTTCTGCGACCGACAGCGGCGAATACTGCTTCTGCTTCATTAGTTCGGTAACGCGCTGACCGCGGCCTAGCTGCTGGCGCGTCGCGGCGTCGAGATCGGAAGCAAACTGCGCGAACGCCGCAAGCTCGCGGTACTGCGCAAGCGCAAGACGTACACCGCCACCGAGCTTCTTGATGATCTTGGTTTGTGCTGCACCACCCACGCGCGAAACGGACAGGCCCGCGTTGATGGCCGGACGAATACCCGCCGCAAACAGATCGGACTCGAGGAAGATCTGACCATCGGTGATCGAAATAACGTTGGTCGGCACGAAAGCGGACACGTCGCCGGCCTGCGTCTCGATGATCGGCAGCGCCGTCAGCGAGCCGGTTTTGCCTTTGACCTTGCCGCCCGATACTTCCTCTACGTACGCAGCGTTGACGCGGGCGGCCCGCTCCAGCAGGCGCGAATGCAGATAGAAAACGTCGCCGGGATACGCTTCGCGGCCCGGCGGGCGGCGCAGCAGCAGCGATACCTGCCGGTAGGCGACCGCCTGCTTGGACAGATCGTCGAATACGATCAGCGCATCCTCGCCGCGGTCCATGAAGAACTCACCCATGGTCGTGCCGGAATACGGCGCGATGTACTGCATGGCCGGACTCTCGGCGGCAGCAGCGGCAACGATGATGGTGTGTTCCAGCGCACCCTCTTCTTCGAGCTTGCGCACCACGCCGGCAATCGACGAGGCCTTCTGGCCAACGGCCACGTAGATGCACTTAACGCCCGTGCCGCGCTGGTTGATGATGGCGTCGACGGCGACGGCGGTCTTGCCGGTCTGGCGGTCGCCAATGATCAGCTCTCGCTGGCCGCGGCCGATCGGCACCATGGCGTCGATCGCCTTGAGGCCGGTCTGCACCGGCTGATCGACCGACTGGCGCTCGATAACGCCGGGCGCGACCTTCTCGATGGGCGCCTTTCCGGTCGCCTCGATCGGACCCTTGCCGTCGATCGGATTGCCGAGCGCGTCAACGACGCGGCCGAGCAGTGCATCGCCAATCGGCACCTCGAGGATGCGGCCCGTCGTCTTGACCGTGTTGCCTTCCGAGATGTGCTTGTAGTCACCCAGAACCACCGCACCGACGGAGTCCTGCTCGAGGTTGAGCGCCAGCCCGAAGGTATTGCCGGGAAACTCGAGCATCTCGCCGTAGCGCGCGTCGGTGAGACCGTGAATACGCACGATCCCGTCCGTGACCGCGATAACGCTGCCGACGTCCCGCGCTTCCGCGGATGCCTCGAAGTTCTCGATGCGTTCTTTAATCAGCTGACTGATTTCAGAAGCTTTGAGTGCCATGCTGTATTTCCTCTTCAGTTGATCAGCGCGTGGGCAAGACCATCGAGTCTTGCACGCATTGATCCATCAATTACGACATCGCCGGCTTTGATGACGGCGCCGCCAATGAGAGTAGTGTCAAGCTCGGTTGCGACCTTGACCTCGCGGCCGAGCCGCGCTTCGAGCGCCTTGCCGATCGCCGCGAGCTTGTCGTCGCTTACGGGCGTCGCGGACGTGACCGTTACCTCGACCGTGTTCTCGATTGCGGCCTTCAGCGCCTCGAAGTGCTCGGCAATCTCCGGCAGCACGGCAACGCGTCCGTTTTCGAGCAGCAGCTTCAGGAAGTTCGTCCCCTTGGCGTGCGAGCCGGAAAGGATTCCGCTGTCAGCCTTGACGAACATGCCGGTCAGAAACTCGAGGCGCTGCTCGTCGCTGAGCGACGGGTTGGCCAGAAAGCTGGCGATCTCGCCGCTCTCGAGCAGCGCGCCCGCCGCCTCCAGCGCGCTGGACCAGGCCGCAAGCTCGCCGCTCTCGCTCGCAACGTCGAAAACCGCCTGAGCGTAGGGCCGCGCGATTGTGTTGTTGTCCGCCATTCGCTTATCGCCTGTGCACTACAGCTCCCGGGCAAGCTTGCCCAGGATGTCGTCGTGCGCGGCCGCGTCGATTTCGCGCTTCAGAATTTTCTCGGCGCCGGCGATTGCCACGGCCGATACCTGGCCGCGCAGCTCTTCGCGCGCGCGGTTGGCTTCCTGCTCTATCTCGGCCGTCGCTGCAGCCAGCTGACGCTCGCGCTCCTTCGTGCCGTCGGCTTTACCCTCGGCCACGATTTCATTGGCGCGGGCATTGGCCTGATCGAGAATCGCCGTCGCCTGCCGGCGGGCATCGGCAACGATGTCGTCAGCCTCGACTTTCGCCTGGTCGAGACGCTCCGCGCCCTGCTCGGCGGCAGCGAGACCCTCGGCGATCTTCTCCTGGCGTTCCTCGATGGCGGCCAGGAGCGGCGGCCAGATGTACTTCATGCAGAACCAGACGAACACGATCATCGCGAAGGTCTGGCCAAACAGAGTAGCGTTGATATCCACTGGATACTCCTAGGTTGAAAAAGCGGCTGCGCCTAAAACCCGCGCAGCAATCCACAAGGCTTTTTCAATCAACCGCCGGTAGCCGCCTGGAACTGCGCGACGAACGGATTCGCAAACGCGAAGAACAGAGCGATACCCACACCAATCATGGCCACGGCGTCGAGAAGGGCGACGACGATGAACATCTTCGTCTGCAGCATCGGCGCCAGTTCCGGCTGCCGTGCGGCACCTTCCAGGAATCGGCCGCCCAACAGACCCATGCCAATACCGACGCCCAGGGCGCCGAGGCCGATCAGAAGTGCGACGGCAATTGCCGTTAAGCCAATAACAATATCCATCAGTTTCTCCTAAACAGGATGTTTTCAAATGTGCTCAGGCACGGTCACGTTGCCTGAAATCGTTTAATGCTTCTCCGATGCCAGACTTAAATAAACTATGGTCAGCATCATGAAGATAAAGGCCTGCAGCGTAACGATCAGAATGTGGAACACGGCCCAGCCGAAGTGCAGCGGGAGCTGGAACCAGCCGATCAGCGCAATCAGGATAAAAATGAGTTCGCCGGCAAACATGTTGCCGAACAGCCGCAGGCTCAGCGATACCGGTTTCGCCAGCAGCGCGACGCTCTCGAGAATGAAGTTGAAGGCGATAACGAGCGGCGCCGCCAGCAGGCCGAGGCCCTTGGTCGGCGGCGCGATGGGGTGCAGCGTCAGCTCGCCTATGAAACCCGTAATACCTTTGTTCTTGATCGTGTAGAAGATGATCAGAACGAATACGGATATGGACATCCCGAACGTGACGTTTACGTCCGTGGTCGGCACGACCTTCATGTAAGGCAGGCCCACGACGTGCTCGGAGAAGTACGGTATCCAGTCGACCGGGATCAGATCCATCAGGTTCATCAGGAAGACCCAGACGAAAATCGTCAGGCCCAGCGGCGCGATCAGGTTCGACTTGCCGTGAAAGGTGTCTTTGACCGAACTGTCGACGAACTCGACGATCATTTCGACGAACGCCTGCCATTTGCCGGGCTTGCCGGCCGAGCTTTTCTTGGCCGCGCTGCGGAAAGAAAGGATGAAGACCAGTCCGAGCAGCATCGACCAGAACATGGAATCGACATTGACGGCCCAGAACTCGCCCGGGCATTTACCGAGTATCCACTCGCCCGCCTCGTTCTTGCAGACCTGAAGGTTCTGCAGATGGTGGGAAATGTAGTCGCCCGACGTCTGGGGTCCGTTTTCACTCGCCATGCGAAATGCTCGTGTCCTTAGGTTGATCTCTCAACCGGTGTGTTCTTCTTTTTCGCCCAGCCATGCCCCAAGGAAGACCATGAGCTGTGACGCTATAAATCCCGTAAACAACGGTCCGCCCTCCAAAGGCCGGACCGTGGCGAGCACCAGGCTGAAAATCAGCACGGTAAGCGCCAGCTTGCCAGATTCGCCGATCCAGGCGGCCCGCAGCAGCGCTTTCGCTCCGGGGTCGCGCCGTGGCAGCGCCAGCCTGAGCGCCAGAAAACCGTTGGGGACAACGCAGGCGAGGCTACCGAGCAAAGCCGAATACCCCGCCACGCGGCCGCCAAGCAGCCAAAACGCCGCAGCGAAGACCAACCCGACCGCCGCTTGTCCAGCCAGCACCTTCAGCATGACGCTCATGAGATGAGTATGCCTCCGGCACTAAAAACGCCACCGTCCTTAAACATAAAGACAAGCGGGCGTGGCGCAAAACGAAGCGGTAAAACCAGGCGGGCCTTTAAATCAGGCGTGCGCATTATAGTGTCACCCTTTGTGCATAGCAACAAAGATTCGACCAAACCGGGAAGGGGCAAAAACGGCATTTTCCCCGGAAAAAACCGGGCATTTCGCCGCTCCGTTCAGACCGCGATTCCGGGCCCGAAAAATCGCCTTTCGGATGCTCAATTTTCCCGGCTATCGGCCGATACAGCGATATGGCGGGACGATCTCCCGCGCCGCACTATTCTGGAGTCCGTATGCTGCTGATCGCTAGCCAGTCGCTCAAAACCTCGCCGGTCGTCGTCGACCTCGTACGGGAAATGAGCTTCGCCGCAAGCTTCTTTTCGACCCCCACGACGCTGAGCCGGCTGCTCGGCGGGGAGTCCCGCCGCCTGGTGCTGGTGGCCGACGCGGATCTGACCGATGCCACGATCAGCGTACTTAAAAAGGCGCGGGGCCAGACACCCATCGGCATTCTGGTCGCTGCCGACCGGGCCCGCATCGCCAACGGCAAGCGGGCTGGCCTGCTGGATGAGATTCAGAGCATCGACAACCTTGAGTGGGTTGGACGCAAACCGGACTTCGACGGACTGAGAAACTCCGCCACCCGCTGCCGCCGCCGGCTGCTCAAGGTATCCCGCGAGGACATCAACCGGGCGTTCGAGGAATTCGAGTTTGTAGTCCGCTATCAGCCGAAGGTGGAACGCGGCGAGAACGACGACTGGGAGACCAGGGAGGCGGAGGCGCTGGTGCGCTGGAAGCACCCGGAGCTTGGCCTGCTGGGCCCGATGGAGTTCCTCCCGGAGATCGAGGCATTTGGCCTCATGGGGAGGCTTACCGAGTTTGTCATGCGCAAAGCCGCGGCGCAGCTCAAGGCCTGGCACGAGCAGGGCATTGAACTCACCGCCTGCGTCAACCTGGCCTCGAGCCTGCTCAACGAGCCCGGGCTGGCGGCGCGCTACGCGAAGATCGTTCGCGAGCTCAAATTCACGCCGGACTGTTTTACGCTCGAGCTGATAGAGCAGGACCTGTCCAACCCGGAAGCGCCGCACGTGAAAACCATCAACGAGCTGCGCGCCGAGGGTTTTCGCCTTTGCCTGGACGATTTCCGGGTAGCCGCGGCCTCGCTGACGACCTTCGAGCGCCTGCCGTTCGACGAAATCAAGATTCACGCCGCTGCGCTCAAGCGTGCACAGTCGGACCGCACGGCCATGGCCGTGCTCGCGGCCGTGACCGGCCTGGCTCACAACCTCGGCATGACGGTCTGCGCGGAAGGTGTGGAGAGCCAGGACGTCTTCGAATTCCTGAAAACGATCGAATGCGACCGCATGCAGGGCTTCCTGATCTCCGAGGCCGTAATGCCGCAGATCATCCGCTCGGTGTACTCGAACAAGGACTTGAGTGTTGGCGACGTAGCCTGAAGCCGGCTGGCCGCCGAGGGTTAACGGATCCCCGCTTTACTGCCGCTCCGGCCAGTGGCCGAACTGCAGTTCGAACTCGACGCCGACACCGAAGTTGCGGCGGCGTTCTTCGATGGCCAGTTCCCTGGGATACGAGACGCTCGTCAGCAGCTCGACGAAGAACCACTCCCGGAAGACGCTCCGCCGGTAGCGGAGTTCGAAACCGTAATCCGTAATGGACACCTCGGCCTCGCGCTCCCCGCTCCTGAACGCGCTTAAGCCGAGCGCCGAGCGGCGGCTGATGCTGCAATAGGCCGTGAATTTGCTCGCCCATTCGAGCCCTTCGGACTTCTTGTCCTCAACGAGCGACGTCCAGCTTCGGAACAGCCACTTCCGGCTCGCCGCAAAGTCGACGACGTTGATCAGCGATACGCCGGAACCGCGGGAGTCCTGCCAGAAGACTTGTGGCGACACGCGCCACAGCCAGCGCTCGGCAACCAGCGGATTCAGGTCGTAGCGAACTCTCGCGTAAGGGTCCAGCGGAGTAGAAAACTTGATGCCGGCGCCAAGGTCCCAACCGCGACGCAAACCGTCGGCGCGCGAGTATCCGAGGCCCAGGACAAACTCCTGATCGTCGAACTCGGTAAAACGATCCGGCAGCGACTGTGCGTCCTCCTCGTCGCTGCCGTCGATGAAGCCGTCCGCATCTCCCCGGCCGACGATGAGACGGGTCCGGCGACTCACGGCGGGCAGCGCAACTTTCGCCCTGAGACGGCCGCGGAAACGCGTGCCGTCGCGCTGATCCCAGCGCAGTCCGGCGCCGAGGTAGCCGCGGCTCACGTTGCCCGCGCATTCCAGGCTGCTGCTGCCGAACAGGCCGTCGAACCAGCGCGAAGAGTTATAGACCAGCCGCTCAATACGAACCTGCGTCGAATCGAGCATTGCGGCGTTGTCCTGCTGCAGCTCCGGCGCTTCGCATTCGAGTTCCACGGGCCCCGGGTCTTCCACGGCGCTGACGCGCACGGGCTCGGTCTTGACGGGCGCAGGCGTCCGGCCGGCGCAGGCCACGAGCATGCCGCTGAGCAGCAGCACAACATGCACGGCATATGCCGGCTGGCGAGCCTGTTGCCAATTGCGGCGATTGCAGGACATGCAATCAGTGTACATGCCGGCACGCGCCGATTAGGTTGATCCAGTACCGGTTTGGGCTGCGACGGGTATCACCTGGGCCGCGCGCCCGGGAAGGGCCGCGGACGACTAGCGCCAAACGATTAGCGGCGAACAATTAGCGAATGTGTTCCAGGATGCCGTCCAGCTCGTCAAGACTGTTGTAGCTAATGACGAGCTTGCCGTCGCCCTTCCTGCCGTGATCGATACGCACCTTGGCGCCCAGCTTGTCCGAGATATCGACCTCGAGACGCCGGATATCGGCGCTGCTTTCCCTGGGCGCCGCCGCAGCTTTGCCGCCGCGGCCGTTGAGCATGCGCTTGACGAGTTTCTCGGTCGCCCGCACGGACAGACCCTGCTTCACCACCTGGCGGGCGGCGTCGTGCTGCTGCACCGCATCCTGAATTGCGAGCAGCGCGCGCGCATGCCCCATGTCGAGCGAACGATCTTCGAGCAGCGGCTTGACTCGGTCCGAAAGCTCCGCGAGGCGCAGCAGGTTGCTGACCGCAGCGCGCGACCGGCCGACGGCTTTCGCCGCCTCGGCGTGGGTAAGGTCGAATTCTTCGATCAGCCGTTCGAGCGCCCGGCTTTCTTCCAGCGGGTTCAGGTTCTCACGCTGTATGTTTTCGATCAGCGCCATCGCAATGGCGTCTTCGTCGTCGATACGGCGAACCAGCGCGGGAACCTCGGCAAGCCCGGCGAGCTGCGCGGCGCGCCAGCGGCGTTCGCCCGCTATGATCTCGAAGGGCGTGGTGCTATTGCCTTTGACGGGGCGGACGACGATGGGCTGCACGATACCCTGACTCTTGATCGACTCCGCCAGGTCGGCGAGCGACTCCTGACGCATGTCCACCCGCGGCTGATATTCACCGCGCCGCAGATGTTCTACGGGTATGTTGCGCAGCGCGCCGTCGGCGGCTGGCTCGGCAGGCGGGGGCTCGGCGGCCAGTGATTCCGCGGCGGGCTTGCTCAGCAGAGCATCGAGCCCGCGCCCGAGACGTTTCTTACGTGCGTTCATAAGCAATACCTTGGCCTGGATTATTCACGAATCGCCGCGATGATTGGGCAGAGATTTGTTCGCACAAGGGATTTTCCGGCCGAGTGGAATATCGGGGTGTATTTCCGAGGGAGGAAAATCCCTTGTGCGAACAAAGATCAAGCAAGGGCGCGAGCGCATTCGTGAATAATCCAGGCTGGTAGCTCATGCGTATCAGGCCGGGGCTGCCGACGCCTCCGCATCCTCGCGCCGTAAAATTTCCCCCGCCAGCGCCAGGTAGGCGATGGCCCCGCGAGAGCTGCGATCGTGCAGCAAGGCAGGCAGGCCGAAACTGGGAGCCTCGGCGAGACGAATATTGCGCGGTACGACCGTGCGGAAAACTTTCTTGTCGAAGTGTTCGATGAGCTGCATCGATACCTCGTTCGACAGATTGATCCGCGGGTCGAACATCGTTCTGAGAATACCGTAAACCCCGAGCCTCGGATTGACGGTATCGCGGATCTGCTCCACCGTGTTCAGCAGCGCCGACAGGCCCTCGAGCGCGTAGTATTCGCACTGCATCGGAATCAGCACGCCGTCGGCGGCCGTTAGCGCATTGACAGTCAGCATGTTGATGGACGGCGGACAGTCGATGAGGATGAAATCGTACAGCCCCGCGACCGGTGCAAGCGCTTTCGACAGGCGCATCTCGCGGCCGATGAGCTGCAGCAACTCGACTTCGGCAACGGTCATGTCGTCGTTGCCGGGCAGCACGGCGAAATTGCCCTCGGGCGCAGACACGATCGTATCCGCGGCGCTTGCGTCGCCAAGCAGCACGTCGCAAGTCGTCAGCTCGAGGCTCATCTTGTCGATGCCGCAGCCCATCGTCGCGTTGCCCTGCGGATCCATGTCGACCAGCAGCACGCGGCGCTGCGTCGCCGCCAGCGAGGCTGCCAGGTTGACGCAGGTCGTGGTTTTACCCACGCCGCCTTTCTGATTGGCCACGGCCAGGATGCGGGTCATAAGCTATCTTTGTCTGCGATCGCCAGGGGTCATTAGCACCAGATGCCGGGAGCCGTCTTCGAGGCCGGGCACGGAGAGTGCTGCAACGGTGTATCCCCAGTGACCGCTGAGCTGTTCCAGTTCTTTTGCCGGGTAGCGCCCTTTCTGCGCCACGAACACCCCGTCCTCTCGTACGTGGTGTCCGGCTATATCCGCAAGCGTTGCGAGTTCTGCGACGGCGCGGGCAATCACGGTATCAAAGCGTTCGCCGGGTGCAAAGTCTTCCGCCCGCGCCCGGACCGCCGTAACGTTGCCGAGACCCAGAGACGCCGCGGCATGATCGACGAACTGGACCTTCTTGTCGTTGCTGTCGAGCAGCACAAATTCGCGTTCCGGTTCCGCAACGGCGAGCGGCAGCCCGGGAAAGCCCGGGCCGGTGCCGACGTCGAGCACGCGCCGGCCGTTGAGATACGGGCGCACGGCGAGACTGTCGAACAGGTGCAGCGGCAACATCTGCTCTCGATCGCGCACGGCGGTCAGATTGATGCGCCGATTCCAGCGCTCGAGCTCGTCGAGCAGCCCGACGAGCTGCGCCAGTTGCTTGTCCGTCATCGACTGGCCCAGCGCTTCGACGCCGGCGGCGAGCCGCTGAGTCTCGGACTTGTCGGTCACTCTTCTCCCGTGCAGTGCAGGCCGCGGCGCTTCAATCACTCGTTTCCAGTAAATGGGTCTGAAAGAACAGCACCGTCGCCTGCTGATAGATGTCCCGGTTCTCTTTCTTGCGGTAACCGTGGCCTTCGTTCAGCGCATTCATGTACCAGACGTTCTCGCCCTGCTCGCGCAGCGCAGCGACCATCTGGATCGCTTCCGTTACCGGTACGCGCGGATCGTTCTCACCCTGCACGACGAACATTGGAACCTTGATCTTTTCGACGTTGTTGAGCGGGCTGATCGCCTCCAGGTGCGCACGCATCTCGGGGTCGCGCTCATCGCCGTATTCGACCCGGCGCAGATCGCGCCGATAGTCCTGCGTGTTTTCGAGGAAGGTCACGAAGTTGGATATGCCCACAATATCGACCGCCGCCCTGAGCCGGTCGCTGTAGTGCACCGCGCTTGCGAGCACCATGTAGCCGCCGTAGCTGCCGCCGAACACGGCGACACGCTCTGCGTCCAGCGACGGTTCCGCGGCAACCCAGTCGAGCAGCGCGCCTATGTCCTTGACCGAGTCTTCGCGGAGCATGCCGTTGTCGAGCGATACGTAAGTCTTGCCGTAACCGGCCGAACCGCGCACGTTCGGCACGAGCACGGCGACGCCGAGCTTCTCGAGCCAGAGCTGGTAGGTGCTCGAAAACGCCGGCCGCGCCTGACCCTCGGGGCCGCCGTGTATCGAGATCACAACCGGGAAGGGACCGTCGCCGCGCGGCTTGTACAGCCAGGCGGGAATCCGCCGCGGCGCGCCGTCAACCTCGTCGAAGGTCGGGTACTCGATCAGCTCGGGTTCGATGAACGCCGTCGTGTCGAGGCCGCCGACTTCGCTGTAGGTCCAGCGCTCGAGCTTGCCGTAGTCGAGCGGGCCGCGGCCGAGATCGAGTACGAACGTATCGCTAGGCGTGCTCGACGTATTCAGCGTCATTGCGAGCTTGCGGCCGTCCGGGCTGAATTCCAGGCCAACCGCGAGACCCACCGGTATGTTATCGACACGGCGGTACTTGTTATTGCGCGGGTCCAGCAGATACAGCGCGGTGCGGCCGCCTTCGTTGACGGTAAAGGCCGCGCGCCGGCGATCGTCGGAAACCGCCCCGCCGTCCACGTTCCAGGGAATGTCGGCGGTAATGTAGACGGGCTCGGAGCCGGGTTCGAAGGACTGCCAGGCCAGGGTCTGGAACTCGCCGGTGCGGTCGGTGATGAACCAGAAGCCGTCGTTGGCATCGTCGAACGCAAACGGAAAGTTGACGCTCGGCGACTCGGCACCGCCGGCAAGCTTGACGGTGTCGCCCGTATCGAGGTCCAGCAGATGAACCCGCGAGTCGGTAATGCTTATGTAATTCGTGACCAGCAGCTTGCTGCCCGACGCCGAGAAGTCGGCAGGACCCCACCAGCTGCCGTCGGGTGACTCCAGCGCGACCTCGGCGGACTCGGGATTCTCTGGGTCCATGACCCAGATGTCGTTCGAGGCCCCGTTGCGGCGCGTGCTCTGATAGGCGAGCCTGCGGCCGTCGCGATCCCACTGCAGAACGCCGTTGCGCGATTCGCCATCGCTCAGCATTCTGGCCTCGCCGCCGTCCGGATCGAGCAGGAAGATCTGCGCGAATTCACTGCCGCCCGCATCGCGCGTGAAGGTGAGCATCGAGCCGCCGGGCTGCCGGCTAACGCTGCCGACCGGTTCGCTGTAGAAGGTAATCTGATGCCGCGCGCCGCCCGGGTTATCGACCCGGTGAATCTGCGCGACGTCGCCAAAGCGCGTGTTGACGAACAGGCTCTCGCCATCGGCGGACCAGCTCTGAAACGCCGCCGAACGCACGTTCTGATAGCGATTGAGACCCGCCACGATGTCCGCGGGAATCTCCGGGATGTCTTCCATGACCAGGTTGCCGTTGTTGGCGACGCGCCGCTCGGGCTCGTCCGCCAAACCGGGCAGCGCTAAAACGACTAGAATAGTGCTTACAATCAAGGTTCGCATGCTTGCTCCGTATGAGTAGGTCTGGCACCAGGTTGTCGGGTTCAGGGCCGTGACTCAGGCGACGAGCAATGCCATGAAGTCGTCTACGGCCGTCTTGGCGAGGACGTCGCGATCGGCACACAGTGCGTCGAGCTGCTGCCACTGCCCCGCGGCGAGTTTCGGCGAGACGCTGTCGACAAACTTCTGCTTGAGCACCGGGATACCCTCTTCGCGACGTTCGCGATGACCGATGGGGAAGTGTACCTCTATCCGGTCAGTGCTCGTGCCGTCTTTGAAAAAGACCTGCACGGCGTTGCCAATGTAGCGCAGCTCCGGATCGAAGTAGTCTTTGGTGTAGCGCTCGTTCTCACGCACTACCATCTTGTCGCGCAGCGCGTCGATGCGCGGGTCCTGCGCGACCTCGTCTTCGTAGTCGGCGGCGGTCAGGCGGCCGAAGATCAGCGGCACGGCGACCATGTACTGTATGCAGTGATCGCGATCCGCCGGGTTATCCAGCGGGCCGGTTTTGTCGATAATGCGCACGCCGGCTTCCTGGGTTTCGATGACGATGCGCTCGATGTCGTCGATCCGGTCCTTGACCGTGGCGTGCAGGGTCATGCCGGCCTCGACCGCCGTTTGCGAATGGAATTCGGCCGGATACGAGATCTTGAACAGCACGTTTTCCATGACATAGCTGCCGTAGCCGCGCTGGAAAGCGAACGGCTTACCCTTGAAGAGGACGTCGTAATAACCCCAGGTTTTTGCGCTCAGCGCGGACGGATAGCCCATCTCGCCGGTCATCGCGATGAGCGCGAGGCGCACTGCGCGGCTGGTGGCGTCGCCGGCGGCCCAGCTCTTGCGCGAGCCCGTGTTGGGCGCGTGCCGGTAGGTGCGCAGGGAGCAGCCGTCGATCCAGGCGTTGGACACGGCGTTTAGCACCTGCTCGCGACTGCCGCCGAGCATGCGCGTGACTACCGCCGTCGACGCGACGCGGACCAGCAGCACGTGATCGAGGCCGACGCGGTTGTAGCTGTTTTCGAGCGCCAGCACACCCTGAATCTCGTGCGCCTTGATCGCGGCGGTCAGCACGTCCTGCATTGTCAGGGGTTCCTTGCCCTCGGCGCGCGCCTGCCGCGACAGATAGTCCGCCACGGCCAGGATGCCGCCGAGATTGTCGGACGGATGTCCCCACTCGGCCGCAAGCCAGGTGTCGTTGAAATCCAGCCAGCGGTTCATGGCGCCAATGTTGAAGGCCGCCATGACGGGCTCGAGTTCGTACGAAGTACCGGGGACGCGCGCGCCGCCCGGCAGCGTGGCGCCCGGCACGACGGGGCCGAGCAGCTTGGTGCAGGCCGGGTAGTCGAGCGCCTGAAAGCCGCAGGCCAGCGTGTCCATCAGGCAATAGTGCGCCGTCTCGTAGGCGAGATCGGAGTCGATGTCGGCATCGCAGACGTAGTCCGCAATGTCGACGAGTACCTGGTCCCAATCGGGGCGCGCGGCTGAACGAATATCAGCTCCTGACATTTGTGTTCTCCAGAATAATGACGGCCCGGCGGTTGCCGGGCCCAAAAGTATGCGTTAGCCGCGCTGCTCGATCGGGACCCAGGCCTTGAGGTCCGGCCCGATGTAGTCGGCCGCGGGACGAATCAGCTTGTTGTTGGCGCGCTGTTCCATGACGTGCGCCGCCCAGCCCGTGATGCGCGAGCAGACGAATATCGGCGTGAACAGATAGGTCGGCACGCCCATGAAGTGATACACGGTCGCGGCAAAAAAGTCGGCGTTTGCAAACAGCTTCTTTTTGTCCCACATGACTTTTTCGATCGCCTCGGACACGGGATACAGCCGCTTGTCCCCGACGCTGTCCGCCAGCATCCTCGACATCCGCTTGTTGATCTCGTTACGCGGATCGGACGTCGTATACACACGATGGCCGAAGCCCATGATGAGCTCCCTGGCCGCCAGCATGGCGTGGACACCCTCGACGGCGGCCTCGGGCGAATCGAATTTCTGCACCAGTTCCATGGCGGCTTCGTTGGCGCCGCCGTGCAGCGGTCCGCGCAGCGCGCCTATGGCGCCCGCGACGGCGGAGTGCATGTCCGACAGCGTGCCGGTAATGACGCGGGCGGCAAACGTGGATGCATTGAACTCGTGTTCCGCGTACAGAATCAGCGTGGTGTCCAGCGACTGCTGGTGCAGCGGCACGGGCGGCTTACCGTGCAGCATGTGCAGGATGTGCCCCGACACGCTGTCGTCGTCGGTCTCGGTATCGATGCGCACGCCGTCCGTATGGAAGCGATGCCAGTACAGCATCATCGAGGGCAGCGTTGCGAAGATGCGATCGGCAACGTCCGCCTGTTGTGAGAAGTCGGTTTCCGCTTCCAGGTTGCCCAGGAAGGACACGCCGGTACGCAGCACGTCCATGGGGTGTGCGTCTTTGGGGATCATTTCGAGCACGGTCTTCAACGCATCGGGCAAACCGCGCAGCGTCTTGATGCGTTCGATATAGGCGTCCAGCTCGGACTGCGTGGGGAGTTCACCCTTCAGGAGGAGATACGCGACCTCCATGAAGCCCGCGTTCTCGGCGAGATCGAATATGTCGTAGCCGCAGTAGGTCAGGCCGGCACCTTCTTTGCCAACGGTACACAGCGCCGTCTGTCCGGCCGTTACGCCGGCTAGACCGCCGGCTTTTTTGGTGTCTCCCATGCTTCTTCTCCCGTCCGGGCCCCATGCCCGGTGAAATGAGTTCCGATTCGATCAGTTTCTAGTTTCCGGTCTCGAGACCTTTTTCGGCGAACAGCTCGTCGAGCTTGTCCTCGTAGTTCTGGTAACCGAGCACATCGTAGAGCTCCATGCGCGTCTGCATTGCGTCGATGGCGCCCGCCGACGTGCCACTGTCGTGGATTGTCCGGTAAACCTCCAACGCCGCGCGCGACATCGCGCGGAACGCGCTCAAAGGGTAGAGCGTCATTGCCACGCCGACGTCCGCCAGCTCGTCCGCCGTAAACAGCGGCGTTTTGCCGAATTCGGTCAGATTGGCGAGCACGGGCACCTTGATCGCGGCCGTGAACTGCCGGTATTCGTCGACGGTCTCGAGCGCTTCGGCGAACACCATGTCGGCGCCGGCTTCGACGTACGCGGCGGCGCGGTCCAGTGCAGCCTGCTGGCCCTCGACTGCGTGCGCGTCGGTGCGCGCCATCAGGAAAAACTTCCCGTCGGTCCTCGCATCCACGGCCGCCTTGATGCGGTCGCACATTTCGGCCGTATCGACGAGCGCCTTGCCGGGCCGGTGGCCGCAGCGCTTGACCGCCACCTGATCTTCGATATGACAACCCGCCGCGCCCGCGCGGGTCATTTCCTGAATTGTCCGTCCAATCATGAACGCGCTGCCCCAGCCAGTGTCGGCATCGACCAGCAGCGGCAGATCGGTGGCGCCGCTGATACGGCGGATGTCCTCGCAAACGTCGTTTAACGTGGTCATCGCCAGGTCGGGAAGACCGAAGGAGGCGTTGGCGACGCCCGCGCCCGACAGATAAATGGCTTTATGGCCGGCACGCTCTGCCAGCAGCGCCGTATAGGCATTGATCGTTCCGACAACCTTGAGCGGTCGCTCGGTGTCGAGAGCGTCCCAGAATCGTGCTCCTGCACTCATGGCGGTTTCCTTAAGGTTTTAGGAGTCTAAAAGGGGCTTCGAGCACTGTGCCCGAGTGACCCGGTATGGCGCCCTGGTGGCCGCCAGGGCCGGTTTTAATGCTCGTTAAAACCGGCGGGGCGAGGATTCTAAACCAGCGTAAGGCCCATTCCCAAATAGAGCGCTTGGAAAATTTTTGCGGCTGACGAGAATATTCCCGGGCGTGAGCCGGGAACCGGAAGCCCAACGGCGGGCTGCTACAACATCCCGGCGCGCTTGATCGCGAGGTAGCGGCTGGTGATAGCCGCGGGTAAATCCTCGCTAAGGCAGTCCTCGACAAATACTCCTTTCGCGCGTAACAGATTCTGCGCCTCGCGCCGCTGCTCCAGATACTGGCTCGTTGCCGCGAATGCCAGCGCGTCGTCGAGCCCTGCAACCGGTTCCGCAAGCTGCTCGTCGAGCTTGCGCTCGCGCAGCGAGGCGAGCATCACGAGGTGGCGTCGCCCGAGCAGGTTGGTGGCAACCCGCAAATCCTCAGTGTCCTCTTCGCGAATATTGGTCAGAAAAACCACCAGCGAGCGGCGCCGCTGACGCACCGCCAGCTCGGTCGCTGCCGCAACGTAGTCTATTTCGATGGCTTCGGGCTGCACGTCGTACACGTGATTGAGCAATCCGTTCACGGCGTCCATGCCTTTGTGCGGCTTCCGCCAGCGCCGTGTTTCGCCGACCGTCATCACGCCGGCCGCGTCGCCTTGTCGCAGCGCGACGTAGCTCATCAGCAGCATGGCGTTGAGCGCATGGTCGAAGTGGCTGAGTTCGGCGTCGCGGGCAAGCATGCGCCGGCCGGCGTCCAGCACAAACACGATTTGCTGATCGCGCTCGTCCTGGTATTCGCGGGCGATCAGCCGCGACATGCGCGACGTCGCTTTCCAGTCGATCGCGCGCAGGCTGTCGCTCTCCCGGTAGTCGCGCAGCTGATGGAATTCTATGCCTTCGCCGCGCCGCCGGCTCATACGCACGCCGGCGAGCTGCAGGTGATTGTCGACCTCGTAGGCCAGCAGCTTTTTGATGGTCGAATAGTTCGGGTACACGCGGACGGTGGCGCTCTGCGGCACGCGGACGCGCCGCCACCACAGCAACAGCGGCGATGCGATCTTGAGCTCAATGCCGGGGAACTCGAACGGGCCCCTCTCGGTGGGGCGCAGCTCGTAGGCTATGTCGACGAAGCGCCCCCGGGGCAGCGACACCGTGTTTGGCATATCCCGTGCGGCAAACGACTGCGGATAGTGGTCGTGCACGGCGACAATCAAGCGGCGCCGGGCCTCGCGGTTCGTCAAAGTAAGCCGCACCTGCACCCAGGTTGCGAGCGACATCGAGGACGGCATTTTTCGTGACACCTCCGGCAGCGGGCTGCGGTAGGCGAGCACCGTATCGAGGATCGCAAGCACGGCTATGCAGACCAGGCCCAGCCGCCAAACCGCGCCAAGAGCCGGCAGCCAGATCGCCGCTGCTGCGAGCAGCGCCAGGAAGCCGAGCAGTACGAATAGCCCGGAGCGCGGTATCACTGGCGCGGCGCGTTCACGGACTCGAGCAGTTCGCGCAGTATGTCGTCGGGCCGGTAGGCTTCGATCTCGAGTTCAGGGGCAAGCGCTATGCGATGCCGTAGCGCGGCAACCGCTATGCTCTTGACGTCGTCGGGCGTTACGAAATCGCGCCCCGCCATGACGGCCGCCGCGCGAGCCGCACGCACCAGCGCAATGGATCCTCGCGGGCCCGCGCCCATGCGGATACCGCTGGCCTCTCTGGTCTCGCGAACGATACGCACGGCGTAGTCCACGACGCTTGCGTCCATCCGCGTTTGGGCCACGAGCTTCCGTGCGGCGATGACCTGTTCGGGGCTCATGACCGTCTTCACGGCGGCCACGTCGAGCGCGTCGCCGACGCGGCCGCCGGTTACCGCCGTGACGATCCGCAGTTCGTCTTCCTGGTTCGGATACTCGATGAGCACCTTCAGCAGGAAGCGGTCGAGCTGTGCTTCCGGCAGCGGGTAGGTGCCTTCGTGCTCCACGGGGTTCTGCGTGGCAACGGCCATGAACGGCGGCGCCAGGGGCGAAGACTGGCCCTCGATCGTCACCTGGTTTTCCTGCATGACTTCGAGCAGCGCCGCCTGCGTCTTGGCCGGGGCGCGGTTGATTTCGTCAGCCAGCAGGAGATTGGTAAACACGGGCCCGCGGCGAATGCGGAAGCTCTCGGTTTTCGGGTCGTAAACGGCGTGCCCGCTGACGTCGCTCGGCATCAGGTCCGGCGTGAACTGTATGCGCGAAAACTTGCCGCCGAAGGCCTCGGCCATTGCCTTTACGAGCAGCGTCTTGCCGAGCCCGGGAACACCCTCGAGCAGCACGTGCCCGCCCGCGAGCAGCGCAATGACGATACCGTCCACTACCTGCTGCTGACCTATGAACGCGCGTGCTATTTCGCTGCGCAATTGCCCGATCAGAGTATGCAAAGTGACGGCTGCACCGGACGTCTCGTTCATAGCTTTTTCCTTATTGTTTGCAATAGCTGAATGCTCTCGGTGAATTCGCGGGCTGACTGCCCCTCGGCGCTCACGAGCGCATCGAAAATGCGGCCTGCGTCGAGACCGGTCAAATGGTCAAGCGTCTCCGCCTGTTTCGACGCCGGCAGGCGGCCGATCCCCGGGTGTTTCCGCTCAGCGTCGTGCAGGGTGGCGCGGATCGCGTTGTCGGCCAGCGCAACCGCGCCGTCGTGGCGCCAGGTGAAGCGTCCCGCGGCCAGAATGTGTTCGGCTATCGAGCGGCGGCTTTCGGGCAGCGCTTCGACGGCCGGTCCGAAGCGCGGTATCAACGACCACAGCCAGAACGCCAGCATTAGCGCGAGCGTCAATAGCAAATACGGCGCGGCCTCGACAATCAGTTTCCACAAGGGCGGGAACGTGGCGCTTAGCACGAACCACACTTTTCCCGGCGCCACATAACCGGCAACCACGTCCAGCAGCAGGCGCGCGTGATCCAGGTGTTGCAGCGTATGGTTACTGAAGTACTGATCGCTGGCCAGCACGGTTACGTAGCCGTTGCCTTCGGGGAAGCGCACGGCGATATAACCCTTGTCGTCTTCGAGAGTCGCCATCTGATCGCCCGGCTCGGCGCGTATGCGGTACTGCGTAGAGCTGAGGTTGACCGTGTATTCGTAGGTCTCCTCGTTCTCCTCGACTATCTCGTCGTCGTCCTCGACGTTTGCCCCGGTTTCCGGATCGACTTCTTCCAGGCGCTCCAGCGTCACGTCGAAACTTGCCAGAAACAGCTCGACGTCGATGTTGATCTCGTCCGGCGGCAGCAACACGAGGTGTCCGCCCTGAACGCTGACCCAGTCGAACAGCACGTCGAATTCGTTCTCCTCGGCAAGACCCGGGTTTGCGTACACGACGAGCGTATCGCTTCCTGGCGGCAGCCAGTTGCTCGGTTTGAACGAGTCGCGCGAATCCGCATCGACTTCGAAACCCTGCAGCAGCTTCTCGGCGGCGAGAAACTTGTTGTAGCGGGCCTCGCCGGAGAACCCCACGTAAGCCTCGCGGGTCTCCCGCTCGTGCGTCGAGAGGAACCACGCCACCAAAGCCGCTATTGCCAGGGCCACGGCCGCACCCGCGATCTGCGACCTCAAGAAACTTCCCCGTATTGCTGCGGCCATGCCGCGCACAAACGTTCGACTTCGTCGGCCTCCGGCCTCCGCGCCCCATACGCGAGCAGCACCCAGGCGTCGACGATACGCTGAAAGAAGTGACTGCGACGCTGATCCGTTTGCTTCGCAACCGCCGCGAGACACGCGCCTTCGGTGGCACTTACCGGTAGCCGCACGCCGTGGCGGTCAACTAGCGCGTATACGCTGGCCCGATACAGCAGCGAAAGCGCCTCTCGCTCCTCACCCTGCTGCCAGAGCGCGCGGACGGTACCCGGAACGTCGTCGGGCAGGACGTCCGCGCTGACCTCGCCGGTCGCCAGCATCACCCGCTGTCGCCTGGCCTTCGGCCGCGAGCCGGACAGCAAATAGGGTAGCCAGTAGTGCCGGTTGAGAAACAGCAGGCCGAGCAGCAGAGCTACGAGTATCCAGAGCCCGAACTCCACCAGCAACGCAAAAAATTTGCTCAGCGCCTCGATGAAGCCGCTAAACGCCGAATCGCGCTGCGAGGAGCGATCGCGCTGCTCAGGGGGGTTCTTGCGTACCCAGGATTCCCGTTCCTCGGTCTGACGCAACGCGTCGCTTGCGAAAACGGCGTCAAGCTCGTCCGCAACCTCCTCGCCGTCCCAGAAACCCGAGAAACCGGGATCGCCTTCCGCAGACTCCTGTGCGTAAGCCGCGGACCCGCCGAGCCCGCCCAGAAAACCGACCGCAAGCAATACGGCGACCGCCGCGGGCGCTCGCTTTCCGACCATCCGGCGGAACGCCAGCTCGATATCCCAGGCTTCGAGGCGCGTGCGGCAGTTGATGTAGAGCCCGAAGCCGGCGCCGACAAACCAGGGTTCGAGCAGCGACTGCGCAAAATAGAACAGCAGCAGATTGGCCGCGCTGGCGTGACGGCCTTCGAATTCAAGCTGCAGGTCGATCCAGTCCACCGGGCTCTCCAGCCGGTACTCCGGAGGTATTAGCGCCAGCAAACCCAGTACGATTCCGAAGTACACCGCCAGATAGAGGTGATGGTAGGCGACTGTGATGCCCATGCCGTGATTCAGAACGTGCGCGTTCAGGACCTTGGAGCGCTGCCGGCGCGCCGCACCCTTCTGCCCCTCGAGCTGGGTAATCGGCATGGCAACCGAACGCGCGAAGTGCAGGCGCTTGGGCGTCAGCAGGAACAGCCGGTTGCGCCAGGCCAGGCGCGGCACGCTGCGCACGGTCTGGGCGACGTTTGCGTCACCGCCAAACAGCCGGCGTGCGATAACGTCGAGCATGGGCCCGTCGAGCGCGGGCTCCAGCCACCAGTAGATCAGAAACGCGATGCCCGGCCACGGCGAGGTATAGACGAACAGCAAGGCCAGGGCCAGAAGAGGCAGAGAACTCGCAAACCAGACCCGGTAGATGGCGCCGGCGTCGCGGTATACGAGCCGAACGCCAAAGTCGGCTGCCTCCCAGGCGCTGCGCGGCCGCAGTTCCGCCGTTACGTTGTCAAGATTCACGGCGGCCCAGCAGCAGCAGGTAGCCGTAGGTCAAACACCAGAGCACCGCGCCGACCGAATACTTGATCCACGCCGGCGGCCAGCTCGTCGACGACCAGAACGCTTCGACAAATGCCGCGAGGAGCAGCATCGCGGTCCCGCCGTAGACCAGCGGCAACGACTCCCTTGCCGCGTCGCGAATAGCGTGCCAGCGCCTCTTCCGGCCCGGAGCTATGGCTCTGTGGCTCAGCATCAGGCCCGCTGCTCCGAAGATCGTTATTGCGGTCAGCTCAAAAGCGCCGTGCCCGATCACGAAGGTCCAGAAGGTCGAACTGAATCCTGCCGCAGTGAGGTGAGTTGCGACGGCGCCGAAGTAGAGGCCGTTGAAGACGAGATAGAACAGACTGCCCACGCCGAACAGCAATCCACCTGCAAAAATTTGAAAGCCGATGGAGATATTGTTGTAGATGTAATAGCCGAACATCATGAGATCGGTATCGGACTGCCGCTCGCGGCCGAGCCGGTCGTTCGCCGGGTCGTACATGCTCTCCATGCTCCCAACCGTAAACGGGTCCAGCAGCGAGTAGATGAGCTCCGGCCTGAAGACCAGCGCCAGCGCCATGCACAGGGCCGGCAGGTAGAACACGGCGTGCGACAGGAGCACGTAGCGCCAGCGCGTGCGAAACGCCGCCGGGAAATCGTTGGCGAAAAAGCGCGCGGTCGCAGCGAAAAACGGCAGCCCGCTGCGGTACATATGCTGGTGCCCGTCCAGAGCGAGTTGATTGAGGCGCTGCTGCAGACCTGCGCTGTATCGTCGTGCGCGCGCCAGCGCGAGATGGTGGCAGATCCTGCGATACAGCTTGGGAAACTCCCGGCCTATCTCGCGCCGCTGCCCGGCATCCGCCTTTCGACGATTCCCCAGTTCCTCTATCCAGGCCTCGAGCTGCTCCCAGGACTCGCGGTTCTGCTTCTCGAACGCTTCCTGCTTCACCGGCCGCCGCCCGCGATCCAGCTTGCGTAGCGCTTCAGATCCACCGCGTCGATCTCGCCGAGCACAGGCTGCAAGAGCGTCGCCAGCTCGGCCACTCGCTCGTCGTTCATTTTCGGAGCACGCTCCGCATAGCTCACGATAGCCTGCTGTTCCGTCGCCGACAGCGGTACCTTGAGCGGCAGCGGGTCGGCCGCTACCTCCGGCTTCGCTTGCGGCAGAGCGGCGGCGTGAATGACGATCGTGCCGGCCGCGAGGTCGCCGAGGCGCTGAAAACGGCTGCTCAGCGACACGCTCAGAAGGCCGAGCAGATAGGTCCCCGGCAACAAGTCGATGACGCGCAGCAGGTTGCGGATAGTCGAACCGGACCAGCCAACCGGCGTGCCGTTGAGGTTGACGACGCGCAGGTTGAGCGCTTTCTTGCCCGGCGTCGCTCCGCGCGCGAACACTTCGAACAGCACGTTGTACAGCCAAAGCAGAGTAAAACTAAGGATTAACGCCAGTCCCGTACCCGCCCCGCCGAAGCCGAGCAACGCGCTCACGACAAACATGAATATGGAGAACTTGATCAGCGCATCGACGATCCAGGCCAGCGACCGCGCCGCCAGACCGGCGACGGGAAGCTTCAGCTCGACGCCTTCCGGTGTCGCTATGTCGTGGGTGGTATCCAGCAACAAGGAGAGTTCACCGCCTCCGGGGGGCAACAGGGAGTATTTGCACTGCGTTAACAGGCTCTAGTGTCCCGTTGGGTTAACTCCTTGACCCAACGGGACACTAGTGTATGCAAACCGCGATCAAGTACAAACGACCCGGTCACAATCACTTCGACGGCGCCTCCCGGCGGGGCTTACACATCCGGATGGATGCTGACGGTCGTTCTGCCGGTAATGCGCCCGTCGAGATACGCCTGAAACGCATCCGGCAAATCGTCGAATGCAATCTCCGTGTGTCCAATCCGCGAAAGCCTGGCGGGCTTCAGGTCGCTTGCGATCCTCGACCATACGGCGAGCCTGAGCTCGCGCGGCGTGTCCACCGAGTTGATGCCGAGCAGACAAACGGCGCGCAGGATAAACGGCAGCACGGTTGTTTTGAGCACAGGACTCGCCGCGAGGCCAATGCTCGCGATGTTGCCGCCATAGTCCATACTGCGCGTGAGCCAGGTCAGCACCTCGCCGCCGAGATTGTCGATGGCGCCCGCCCACTGCGCTTTCTCCATTGGCCGCTTGCCCAAATCCAGTTCGTCGCGCAACAGCACCCGCCGTGCGCCTATCGATTCGAGGTAGTCGGCCTCGGCGGCCTTGCCGGTCACGGCAACGGCTTCGTAACCGCGGCCGTCCAGCATGTCGATTGCGATACTGCCGACACCGCCGGTTGCACCGGTTACGACGACGGGCCCGTTTTCCGGGCGCTGGTTGTTCTGCTCCATCCGATGAATGGCGAGTGCCGCGGTGTAGCCTGCAGTGCCGATCTGCATGGCCTCCGCATTGCTGATGTCGCCCGGCAAAGGCACGCAGGCGTCGGCGGGAACCCGCGCAAACTCCGCGTAGCCGCCGTCCAGCGTTTCCGATAGTCCGCAGCCGTTCACGACGACGCGAGTACCGGGTTCGAGTTCCAGGTCTTCCGAGGTCACGACGGTTCCCGCAAGATCGATACCGCCGTTCAGAGGATACTGCCGCAATATCCGGCCCGCGCCGGTGGCCGCCAGCGCATCCTTGTAGTTAACGGTCGAATGACTGACGCGAACGACGACCTCGCCGGGAGTCAGGTCCTCGATATCCATGTCGACAAAACCCGCCGTTACCTCACCCTCGACCTCGTCGATGCGATAGGCGCGAAAGCTTCCGTCCGTTGTCTGCGTCATTGCCCTGCCTCCTGTCGGGAAAGCCAAACGTCGAGCCCCTGTGCGTTGAGCTCGATATCGGCGCTAATGATAGCCGCTATTGCGTCCCGGCCGCCCGTATAGCCGTGCGCCTCGATACGTTTGCTCAGGTAGTCGCCGAGCGCGGCCCGGATCTGCGCCTGCCGATCGGTCGCGTCCCGTGCTGCAAGCGCAATGCCGACGAAGGCATCGATATCGCCGTGCAGATCGCCGGCGAGCCTTGCGATATCGGTCACCCGGCTGTAGTGGGTAAGGTACACGCAGCGCGGACCGTGTCCGAGTATCGCCTCGACGGCGGCATGCGCCGCATCAGGGTCGAAGTGCACGGGCGTCGTTGACGGGAACACGAACTCGCCGGCCGCCGTGTCCAGCGCGCGGTAAGAAACGCCGAAACTGTCACCCGTAAATACGCCAAAGCTCGCCGGGTCGTGTATGCAGTAGTGATGCCGGGCGTGACCTTCGGTGTAGAACAACTCGAGCCGTCGCGAACCGAGATTGACCGATTCTCCGTCGGCTGCAACGACCAGCCGCGCTTCGTCGATCGGCAGTATCTCGCCGTAGAGTTTCGCGGTTTGCCCGGCGCCGTATACGGCCCGCGTTCCTGCCATCAGCTTTGCGGGGTCGAGCATGTGCCGGCTGCCGCGCGGATGCACGACGCAGCGTGCATTGGGCAGCGATTGCATCAGCAGTCCGGCGCCGCCCGCGTGGTCCAGATGAATGTGAGTGAGGAAAACATAGTCCACGTCGTCGCGCGCGATCTCGAGGGCCTCGAGCGCGGCCAGCAGCGACGGCACGCTGTTGTTGGTTCCCGTGTCGACGAAAGCGGCCCGGCCGCCGTCCAGGATCAGGTGGCTCGCAGCGAGCCCCGGGCGCAGATAGTGCGTGTCGACCGAATATACGCCGTCGCCCTGCAACACGACGTGGGCTGGCAGCGCGCTCATTTCAGGGCCTGTCGACAGGCCCTAATCGGGTTTGGTCGTTTCGAGCCCTTCGAGGCCTGCGTAGTACTTGGCAAGTGCGCGGATGTCGGCATCGCTCAAATTCGCGGCCATCGGCATCATGAGCGCGTTCTTGCGCACGCCGTCCCGGTATTGCTTCAGCGCGTGCTCGAGATAGTCCTCGTGCTGGCCCGCAAGGGTTGGCCAGGTCGGCTGCACGCCGATGCCGTTGGCCCCGTGGCAGGCAACGCAGGTTGCCGCCTTGTCGAACTCGGGCGCCGACTCGCCGCCGGCTGCAATGGTCTCGTTCGGAATGCTGCCGAAATACGCGGCGAGATCGTCGATGTCCTGGTCGGAGAGACTGACGGCCTGCCCCTGCATCGTGCCGTGGTCGCGCTCACCGTCGCGATAGCCGCGCAGCGCAGCCGCGATGTAGTCGGCTTTCTGCCCGCCGAGTTTCGGCACTCGAAACGACGGGTATGCGTTGCGGTAGCCCTCGATGCCGTGGCAGCCCAGGCAGGAGTACGCCAGCAATTCTCCACGTTCGACGTCGCCTTCCGCGAAGACGGGTAGCGCAAACGCGCCCAGAGCAATCAGGGTTGCCCACCGATAAGCAAACTTCATTCTAGTAACCGATTGTTATCCAAAGACTTATGCGGCGGGTTGCCGCAGGAGCAGCGCCCGCGATTCGCGCTATGGTAGTGACACTCGGGCCGAATATCCAGAAGCCGCGCCAATGTCCGCCGGACAGCGTGCTAGCATCGCGCATCGATGTATACGGGCGCCGGTCGATTTCCCGCGATCGATGCGTCCTGCAAGACAGGGTTTTGTGCGTATGAAAAAGGGCGTGGTTTTTCTGCTGGTTGCGCTGGCGCTGATCGTACTGGTATCGCCCGGCCTCATTGGCCGGCTTGCCGAGCGGAGTGTCGACGAAGGCATCCGGACAGGGTCGGTCGAAAACGATGACATGATCGTCAGCGCCGAGATCTTCAGCCGCGGCTGGTTTACGACCGAAGGGCAACATCGGATCGAGTTCAAGGACGGCAGCCTGGCGGACGAATACCGCTCGCTGTTCGAGCTCGAGGCCGACGCGCCGCTGCCCGTGCTGATCGTCAACACCCGGATCGATCACGGCCTGATCCCGCTCGCCTCCCTCGGCCGGGACGACGGTTCGCTGATGCCGGGCCTGGGCGACGCCGTGTCGACGATAACGCTCGAAATGCCGGATGGCGAAACCCTGTCCTTGCCGGGTGCGATCAACTCGAGCATTGGCTTGAGCGGCGCGGTGTTTTCCGAGTATGCGCTCGAGGCCGGCGAATACGCCGCGGGCGGAATCGGCTTACGCTGGGGCGAAGGTAACGTGGAGGTCGAGATGCATCCGTCGGACGGGCGAGTGCTGTTCGACGTTGCGGCCGAGTCGTTTGCCGTAGACGACGGCACGGCACCGTTTACTACCGGCCCTGTCGAGGTATCCGGCGAGCAGCGCCCGTCGGGTTACGGCTATGCCCTAGGCAAAGCGAACATTCTCATCGATTCCATCGCCGTGAACGATCGGCTGATCGGCCCGTTTGCTATCCGCGGCGGCGCCTCGCTCGACGACGACAGGATCGTGCTCGATACGAGCATGGATCTCGCGCTGCCCGTGGCCGGCCTTGGCGATTCGCGCACGCTCATCGATATCGAAGCCCGCGGCATCGAACCGCGCGCGTTCGGCGCGCTCATGAGGAAGTACCAGCAGGCCGCCGAACACACGGAGCAGCCGGAGCTCGTGCGTTCGATGCTGGAACCCGAAGCGCAGGCACTGCTTGCGCATGGCCTGACCGTCGACATTCCGCGATTTGACGTCGAACTGCCCGACGGAACGCTGCAAAGCACGCTGGGCATCGAGATCGAGGCCACGGATGTCGCCACCTTCGCCTGGTCGGATCTGCTGCTGGACACGACGGCCAGCGCCAGCGTCCGCGTTCCGGAGACGCTCATGGACATGGTGCTCGAGATGAATCCGCAGGTGGGTGTCGCAATAGGGATGGGCTACCTGAAAAAGGACGGCGACGTGTACGTCAGTGACGCCGAGTACGCAAAGGGCCTGCTCAACATCAACGGCGCGCCAATGCCTATCCCTTTGCCGGGCCGCTGAGTTCCGGATCCTTGAGACGCAGACACGCGGCTGCCGAGTCGTGCCCTGGTGACAGCGGTTCCAGCGCAGGAACGCGCTCGCTGCATGCCTGTCTCGCGTAGCCGCAGCGGGAACGAAAAACGCAGCCTGACGGCGGCGCCAGCACTGACGGCGCCTCGCCGCGCAACACGGCCTGACCGCCCGGGTCGAGCGGGTCGGGGTTCGGCACGGCCGCCAGCAGCGCCCGGGTGTACGGATGCGCGGGAGTATCGAATACCTTCGACGTGGAACCGGTTTCGACCGCACGCCCGAGATACATGACGAGCACGCGGTGCGCAATGCGCTTAACGACGGACAGATCGTGAGAAATGAAGACGATCGACAGCCCAGTCTCGGCCTGAACGCGACGCAGCAGATCCAGCACCGAATTGCGAATACGGCCGTCCAGCGCCGCCACGGCCTCGTCGCAAATCAACACCCGCGGTTCGAGTACGAGTGCGCGGGCGATTGCGACGCGCTGTGCCTGTCCGCCTGACAGCTCGTGCGGATGACGTTCGAGCAGCGCCTCATCGAGACCAACGCTTGCCGCGGCCCCGGCGATGCGCGCGGACAGTTCGCTGCGGCCGATGCCGTGCACGATCAGCGGCTCCGCCAGGATGTCGCGAACCCTAAACGTGGGACTCAGGGAGTTGGCCGGATTCTGAAACACGAGCTGTATGCCACGTTTCTGCACTGCCGTACGCGCCGCAACGCCGGCACTTAGCGTTTCCCCGTCGAAACGAACGGTACCGGCGGCAGGCGGCACCAGACCCGTCAGCACGTGCGCCAGGCTCGACTTGCCGGACCCCGACTCGCCCACGATCGCAAGCGCCTCGCCGGCGCCGAGCGTAAAGCCGAGCTGCCGGACGGCGCGTAGCGTCTGCCGCTGTGGGAGCCGATAGGCCACGTCCAGCGACTCGACCTGCAGCACCGGAGTCTGCCCGGCCGGCAGGTCCGGCGGCGAAGACCCGGCGTCTCCGGCCGCCGCCCGAATGAGCGCGCGCGTCCGTGCCTGCTCCGGCGCACGAAACACCGCCAGCGTGTCGTTCGACTCGATCAGGCGGCCCTGGTCGAGCACGAGCATGCGCTCGCAGTGTCCCGCGATAATGCCGAGATCGTGACTAATGAGCAGCAGCGCGGTTTCGTCGCGGAGTTCGTCCAGCAAGGCCAGAATCCCGGCCTGCACGGTAACGTCGAGCGCGGTTGTCGGTTCGTCGGCAATGAGTATGTCGGGCTTGCCGAGCAGGGCCGCCGCGATCATTACCCGCTGGCGCATACCGCCCGACAGCTCGTGCGGATAGCTCGTGAACTGGCGCTCCGGGTCCGGCAGCCCGACCCGCTCCAGCGCCGCCACAATCCGGCCACGCAGCGACTTGCCGGTGGCGGGTCGGGTCGCCTTCAGGCCCGGCGCCCGCAACACTTCGGCGAGCTGCCGGCCAACCCGAAGGTAGGGATTGAGCGAAAGCGTCGGGTCCTGAAACACCATCGCGATGCGCCGGCTGCGCAGTTTTCGCAGACGAGCTTCCGGCGCGCCGACAAGTTGCTCCCCGGCGTATCGGATTGCGCCGGAAACGCTCGCGGCCGGCGGCAGCAAACCCATGATCGCGAGGGCGGTCTGGCTTTTGCCGGAACCCGATTCGCCAACGAGACCTACCGACTGGCCCCGCTCGACGGTAAAGGACACCCGGTCGACGACGGCAGTATCGCCGTAACGTATGCTCAGCCGCTCCACCTCGAGCCGGCTCATTGGCGCAGCCCTCGCTGGCCGCGAACGTCGGCGGCATCCCTTAGCCCGTCGCCCAGGAAGTTGAACGCCAGCAGAATGACAAACAGCGTGAGCGACGGGATCAGCAGCACCCAGGGTGCGGTCTCGAGCGTGCTCACGCCGCCCGCAACGAGCGTACCGAGCGATGCTTCGGGCTCCTGAATACCCAGTCCCAGGAAGCTCAGAAACGACTCGACCAGTATTACCTGGGGGATGGCGAGCGTCAGGTAGACGAGCACCACGCCGAGCATGTTCGGCAGAATGTGGCGGGCTACCAGGCGCGGACCGGATACGCCGATCAGCCGCGCCGCGGCCACGAACTCCCGCTCCTTGAGGCTTAGCGTCTGGCCGCGAACTACCCGCGCCATGTCCAGCCAGTTGACGGCCCCGATCGCTATGAAGATGAGCAGGAAGTTCTGCTCGAACACGACCATTAGCAAGATGACCAGAAAGATAAACGGTACGGCATACAGGGTATCGACGATGCGCATCATGACCGCGTCGACCCGACCTCCGGCGAAACCCGCCGCGGCCCCGTAGGACACGCCAATGATCAGGCTCACGAAACTCGCGACGACCGCAACCAGCAGCGTCACGCGCGTACCCTCGAGCGTGCGTACGAACAGGTCGCGGCCAAGGTCGTCGGTGCCGAAATAGTGCGCGCTTTCGAGCGACGGCGGCGCGAGAATACGATCGAAGTTGGTGTCTACCGCGTTGTTTGGACTTAGCACGGGACCGAACAGCGCCACGACCGCGATCAGCAGCAGCACCGCCAGCGTCGAACGGAGCAGCGGCGGCGCGGCTTCCGGCCTGAGCCCTGCCAGCAGGCGGTTCATGCCGTTCTCACTCGCGGGTCCAGCACGCCGTAGAGAATGTCGACAATCAGGTTCGCCAGTATGATCAGCGCCGCGTACAGAATCACCAGGCCCAGGACCAGCGTGTAGTCGCGATTGAGCGCGCCGTTCACGAAGTGCTGGCCGAGCCCTGCAATCCCGAAAACCTGCTCGACGACGACGGAGCCGGTCAGCACGCCGACAACAGCCGGACCCAGGTGCGAAAGCACGGGCACCAGCGCCGGCCGCAGCGCGTGCACGACGAGTATTCTGAAGGTCGTCAGTCCCTGCGCTCTTGCGGTACGTACGTAATCGCTCGCCAGCACCTCGATGAGACTGCCGCGAAGGATGCGCGCAATGTAAGCCACCTGCGGCAGCGCGAGCGCCAGCACGGGCAGGATGTAACGGCTAATGTTATCGCCACTGGTCCATCCGGCCGGCAGCCAGCCGAGCGTCACCGCAAACAGCAGCACCAGGAGCGGCGCCACGACAAACACGGGCACTGAGATCCCGAGCATTGCGACGGTCATCAGGGCACGGTCGAGCAGCGTATTCGGACGGACGGCGGCCAGCGCGCCGGCGCCAAGGCCGAGCAATAGCGCAAGCAGCATCGCCAGCGCACCTAGAGACAGCGAGACCGGCAGCGCACCGCCGATAACCTGGCTCACCGTATAGTCGCTATAGCGGAACGACGGCCCGAAATCGCCCTTGATTACGCCGCCGAGGTAGCGCAGAAACTGCTGCGGCAATGGTTCGTCCAGATGGTAAGCCCGGGCAATATTGGCTTCGACCTCGGGCGGCAGGCCGCGCTCGGCGTCGAAGGGCCCGCCCGGCGCGATCCGAACCAGCGTAAAGGCAAGCAGGATGACGAGCAGCAGCGTCGGTATCGCGGCGAGCAGCCGGCGCAGCGCAAACCGCAGCACGGTCAGTCGCCGTCTGCCGCGTCCGCGAAACTCAGGTGATGCGAATAATGAAAGTCGAGTACGTTGTCGGCCCAGCCTTCGATGTCTTCGCTGACCAGATGCTTGCTGACGTAGTAGTACAGCGGGATAAGGGGCTGCTCGGTGAGCAGCAGCCGTTCGGCCTCTTCGAGGTGGCGGTTGCGTGCCTCCGAATTCTGTTCCGCCGCGGCGCGCCGCATTAGCCCGTCGTATTCGGCGCTGCTCCAGCCGGCCAGGTTGGACGGGTTATCGCTTTCGAACACGCTCAGGAACGAGTGTGCGTCGATGTATTCGCCGCCCCAGCTCGAGCGGAACACCTCCGTAATCTCGCGCGCCTGCATGTTGGCGATCAGTACGGCGAACTCCTCGTTGATCAGCTTCGCCTCGAAACCGAACACGTCGCGCCACATCGACTGCACGGCCAGCGCGATACGCCGGTGCGTGTCCGAGGTGTTATAGCGCAGCTCGATCTCGGCCGGATTCTCCGCGCTGTAGCCGGCCGCTGCGTACAGTCGGCGAGCCTGCTCGTTACGTTCCTCCCGATCGAGACCTTTGAAGGAAAGCTCGGCAGGCTCGTAACCCGTTATACCGGGTGGCACCCAGCTATACGCAGGCCGTTCGCCGCGGCGGGTGATTTTTTCGACCAGCACGTCACGGTCGATCGCCATCGACAGGGCTCGGCGCAGCTCCGGACTGTCCTTGAACGGCGGCCGCGTGACGTTATAGCCGTAATAGTAGGTGGTAAACGTCAGCGCTATCCTGAGTTCGGCCGGGAAACTTGCCTGTACGTCTTCGAAAATGTCGGGCGGCACGTTGCTCGTTACATGCAGCTCGCCTGCGCGAAACCGATTGTATTCGCTCATCGGTTGCGGCAACGCGTGATAGTGGACCCGGTCGATCGCGGTATTCGCATCGTTCCAGTAGTACGGGTTGCGTTCGAGCTCCACGAGCGAACCCGGCGTAAGGTTTAGCAGCCGGTAGGCGCCGTTGGTAACCAGGTTCCCCGGACGTGCAAACGCCGCGCCGTGTGCCGCGACGCTTGCCGCATGCACCGGGTGCGTCGTGGGATGTGTCAGCAGCTCCAGGAAATACGGTGTGGGGTGCTCGAGCACAATTTCGAGGGTCAGCGGATCGAGCGCCGTGACGCCCAGCGTTTCCGGCGCGCTGTCGCCCGCGACAATCTCATTCGCATTGACGACGGCCGCAATCGCCTTGACGCGCAGGGCGGCCGTTGCCGGATCCACCAGCCGGCGCAGGCCGTATACAAAATCGTCCGCCGTCACGGGATCGCCGTTCGACCAGCGGGCGTCTTCGCGCAGCTTGAAGGTGTAGCGCAGTCCGTCCTCGCTCACCGAGTGCGATTCGGCGACACCCGGCACGAGTCCGCCGTGGCGATCGTAGGCCATTAGCCCTTCGCTGAGGTCGCGCAGGACCGCAAAAGCCTGCACGCTTTGCGCCTTGTGCGCATCGAGCGAGTCGGGGTCGCTGCCGACGCCGCGATGCAGCGTCGTCGGTTCCGCGGCGGTATCCGGCTGCTCGCAGCCCTGCAGCGCGAACAGCGCTGCAAAGACAAGCAGAAAAACGACCGTAAGCTTGGCGGACGCCGGGCGGCGCCGCGTTGCGGATTCAGTCATAGCCAATCCGGTTTACTGGTTAACGCGACAAGGATACACAAGCTGCCAACGACGCACCGAGACTGATTCCAGGCCAGGGCCCCAGGACGATTGCCAGGACGATTGCTAGGCCGATTGGCTTAGCTCCACGGCCGCGCCGCGCTTCTTCAAATGAATCAGCAACAGCGAGACGGCCGACGGCGTCATCCCCTCCAGCCGCGACGCCTGACCCAGCGTTTCCGGCCGGCTGACCTCGAGCCGCTGCCGCGCCTCGTTGGACAGGCCCGTCACGGTCCGGTAGTCGAGATCCGCCGGCAGCCGCAGCTTGTCCTGCTTCGCATGTTTGGCAATCTCGCGCTCCTGCCGCTCTATGTAACCCGAGTACTTGGCCGCCACGTCGAGCTGGCCGCGCACCTGCTCGTCGAGTTCCGGCCAGTCGCTCGAGCCCATTGGGCCGACGGCCGAAAACGCCGTGACACGCGCATGGTCGAGTTCCGGCCGGCGCAGCAGATCGAGAGCGGTGCTTTCGCGCGACAGCGGCCGTGCAAACGCGGCGCTGTCGGCCGCATCGAGCGTTTCCGGCCGCACTACGATGTCCGCGAGACGCGTCGTTTCGGCCTGCACTCGCTCGGCCTTGTCACTGAAAACCTGCCAGCGCCGGTCATCCACAAGCCCAAGCTCCCGGCCGATTGGCGTCAGTCGAGTGTCCGCATTGTCTTCGCGCAGGCTGAGCCGGTACTCGGCGCGGCTGGTGAACATACGATACGGCTCGCTGACGCCGCGCGTGATCAGATCGTCGACCAGCACGCCTAGATAAGCCTCGTGCCGCGCGGGGAACCAGCCTTCGGCACCCTGCGCTGACCGCGCCGCGTTGAGACCCGCGAGCAGCCCCTGCGCGCCGGCCTCCTCGTAACCCGTCGTGCCGTTGATCTGGCCGGCAAAATACAGGCCGTGCAGATGCCGCGTTTCGAGCGTAGGCCGAAGTTCGCGCGGATCGAAATAGTCGTATTCGATCGCGTAGCCGGGCTGCGTAATGTGTGCGCGCTCGAAACCGGGTATCGAGCGCACGAACTCGACCTGCGTGGCATACGGCAGGCTGGTCGAGATCCCGTTCGGATACACCTCGTGCGTATTCAGGCCTTCGGGCTCGACAAAAATCTGGTGCGAGGACTTGTCGGCAAAGCGCACGACCTTGTCTTCGACGGAGGGGCAGTAGCGCGGTCCGACACCGTCGATCAGGCCGCTGTACATGGGCGATTCGTCGAGCGATGCGCGAATAAGTTCGTGCGTTTTTTCGGTCGTGCGGGTAATGAAGCACGCTACCTGGCGCGGGTGTTCGCTGCGCCGGCCGAGAAACGAGAACACGGGCGTGGGCGTATCGCCCGGCTGCGCCTGCATACGTTCGAAATCGAGCGTCTTGCCGTCGAGGCGCGGCGGCGTGCCGGTTTTTAGCCGCGCAACGCGGAACGGCAGCTCGCGCAGACGCGCGGCCAGCCGGTTGGAGGGTGCATCGCCGGCGCGGCCGCCGGACTTTTCCTCGCGGCCGATCAGGATGCGCCCGCCGAGGAAAGTCCCGACGGTCAGCACGACGGCAGCGGCATAAAACCTGAGGCCGAGCCCGGTTTCGACCCCGGTCACGCGATCGCCCTCGACGATCAGGTCGTCAACGGACTGCTGGAAGATACTGAGTTGCGGCTGATTCTCCAGCATGCTGCGGATCGCTTCGCGATACAGATTGCGGTCTGCCTGCGCGCGGGTGGCCCGCACGGCCGGGCCCTTGCTCGCGTTGAGCGTGCGGAACTGGATGCCGGCCCGGTCGATGGCGCGCGCCATGGCGCCGCCCAACGCGTCGATTTCGCGGGTAAGGTGGCCCTTGCCGATGCCGCCGATGGCCGGGTTGCAGCTCATCTGGCCGAGCGTGCTGATGTTGTGGGTGATCAGCAGCGTAGCCGCGCCCGACCGCGCCGCGGCCAGGGCCGCTTCGGTACCGGCGTGACCGCCGCCAACCACGATGACGTCAAAACGTTCCGACATTGCTCAAAAAACGCACAGCTCGAGAGGATTGCGAATTGTAGTGGCAAGCTCCGGGGATCGCCAGCCGCCGGCAGGCCGCGACTTGCAACTTACCCATGGATTCAACACCATACGCGGCCCTTTGACGCCGAGGCGCGAAACCTAGTGATTGGCCGAATAACGACCCGCCGCGTCAGGGCAGCACTGACCGGGCGTGGCCCTCTGGGCGCCGGTCTGCTGCTGGCCAGCGTCGCGGCGGCGGCGGAAACCGCACCGGCCGCCGACGGTGCGGAAACCGCGACCCCTGCCACCGTGCTGGAGCTCGAAGACTGCCGGATAAGCGCGGGGCCGGGGTTTCCCGGTATCAAGGCACGCTGCGGCAAATTCGAGCGGCCCTTAAATCCGAACAAAACGAATCCGCACGAACCCGGCGGCTCCGTCATTAGCCTAAACGTCGCCGTTGTGCCGGCGTTAAACCTCGAACCCGAGCCGGACCCCGTCGTGCCGCTGGCGGGCGGCCCCGGCCAGGGCGCGATCCACTTCTACACGGCATACGCGCAGGCTTTCGAGCCCTTGCGCCGCAACCGCGACATTCTGCTGGTCGATCAGCGCGGTACCGGCGAATCGGCAGCGCTGCGCTGCGAGTTCGAAGACGATGTGCTGGAAGGCACGCTATCGGACGAAGAAACGATTGCGCTTACGCGCGAGTGTATTGCCGCACTGCCGCACGACCCGCGGTTTTTCACGACCTCGGTGGCCGTGGCCGATCTCGACGCGGTGCGAGCCGCGCTCGGCTACCCGGCGCTCAATCTTTACGGCATTTCCTACGGCAGCCGCGTGGCGCAGCACTATGCGCGCCGCTATCCGGCCACGACCCGCAGCATAATCATTGACGGCGTCGTGCCCCCGGACCTGCCGCTGGGGCCCGACATTGCCCTCGAATCGCAGGCAGCGGTCGAGCGCATACTCGCGCGCTGCGAGGAAGACGCCTTGTGCGCGGAGCAGTTTCCGGAAGTTAGCAACGCGTTTGCGACCGTTCGCGAACGTTTGAACGCAGAAGCCGTAAACGTGCGGCTTGCGGACCCGGTCACGGGCGTCGTCGACAGCATAAGCTTCGGCGCCGCCGAGTTTGCGGCCGCCATTCGCCTGCTCGCCTATCATCCGAACACGATTGCGCTGATTCCGCTGCTCGTCAACGAGGCGGTCGAAGGCAACTACCAGCCGCTCGCCGCGCAGTTTGTCATGACCACCAAGAGCCTCGCCGACTCGCTGGCCATCGGCATGCACAACGCCGTGATGTGTTCCGAGGACGTGCCCCGCTACGCCGAGCAGTCCATCGACCAGGCCGCGCTCGAAGCAACCTACATGGGCCCGCTGCTGATCGACACGATGCGCAACGTGTGTTCGGTGTGGCCGGTAGGGCTCGTGGACGAAGATTTCGGCACGCTCCTCAGCACCGACATCCCGACGCTGCTGCTGTCCGGCAGCGCCGACCCGATCACGCCGCCGGCGTACGCGACGCGCGCCGCCGCCGGACTCAAGCGGGCCTGGCTCCTGAGCGGCAAGCACCAGGGCCACGGGCAGTTTTCCATAGGCTGCATGCCCGACGTGCTGGCGGGATTTGTCGCCGAGCGCGAACTGGCCGACGGCGCCGCGGACTGTTTCAACGACAGCTTCGTGATGCCGTTCTTCCTGAGCTTTGCGGGGCCCGCACCGTGATTAACGTCAGCGACCTGCACAAGAGCTTCGGCGAGGTGAAGGCGGTCAGCGGCGTCAGTTTCGCCGCGCCGGACGGCAAGATTACCGGGCTCCTGGGGCCCAACGGCGCGGGCAAGTCCACAACGCTGCGAGTGCTGTATACGGTGATACAGCCGGACAGCGGCACGGCCAGCATCGACGGCCACGACGTCGTCGGCGAAAGCCTGGCCGCCCGCCAGCGCATCGGCGCGCTGCCGCACGGCGCGGGTCTGTATCCGCTGCTCACGGCGCGCGAAAACATTGCCTATTACGCGCGCCTCTGCGGCCTGCCGAAAGACGAGATCGAAGGGCGCGTCGAGAGCATCGTCGATCTGCTCGAGATCGGCGACTTCGCGGACCGTCGTACCAAGGGCTTTTCCCAGGGCCAGCGCACCAAGGTCGCGCTGGCGCGCGCGCTGGTCCACGATCCGAAAAACGTCATCCTCGACGAGCCCACCAACGGCCTCGACGTCATGGCGACGCGCAGCCTCCGCGAGCTGATTCTGAAGCTTAAGGATAGCGGGCGCTGCGTATTGTTCTCGAGCCACATCATGCAGGAGGTGGCCGCATTGTGTGACGACATCGTCATCATTGCGGCCGGCCGGGTTGCGATTGAGGATACGGCGGACGGCATTCGCGAGCGTACCGGCTGCGACGACCTGGAAGACGCCTTCGTTCGCGCCATCGAACGCGTGAGCCCGGCCGAATGAGCACCTTCTTCGCGGTCTACGCCAAGGAAGTCCTCGACTATTTCCGCGATCGGCGCACGCTGCTGACATCGCTGCTGATCGGTCCGCTAATGGGGCCCGTCCTGTTCGCTTTTGTGATCAACCTGTCGATCGAGCGTTCGATCGGCAGCGCTTCGTCGACCCTGGAGCTGCCCGTGATCGGCGCCGAGCGCGCGCACAACCTGATGCGCTACCTGGAGAGCCGCAACATCGAGCTTGTGGACGGCCCCGCGGATCTCGAGGCCGCCAAGAGTGCGGTCATGGACGGCAGCCACGACGTCGTATTACGGATACCCGAAAACTTCGGCGAACGGCTGCGGGAGGGCGTTCCTGCACGCGTGGAGGTCATCTCCGATCTTGCCAACTCGGCCGGCGAACGCGAGACGCGCCGCGTGCGGCAGGCGCTGAATGCCTACAGCGGCGAACTCGCGGCGATCCGCCTGTCCGCGCGCGGCGTCAGCCCGTTTGTCATGCGCCCGATCAGCGTGGACGAAGTCGACGTTTCGACGCCCTCGGGACGCTCCGCGCTGCTGCTCGGCATGCTGAGCTATTTCTTCGTCTTCTCGCTGCTGATGGGCGGCATGAACCTGGCTATCGACAGCACGGCCGGCGAACGCGAGCGCGGCTCGCTGGAACCGCTCGTATCGCTGCCCGTCAACCGGGAAACCCTCATGCTGGGCAAGATCGCCGCGACCGCAAGCTTCATGCTGCTGGCGCTGGGCCTGAGCCTGCTGGCGTTTCTCGTGGCGCTCCGTTTCATGCCGCTCGAGAGCCTCGGCATGACGCCGAACTTCAACCTCGGCACGGTGGCTTTTGCGCTGCTTCTGTTCCTGCCGTTCAGCCTGCTGGGCGCTGCGATGATGACGCTGGTCGCGTCGTTCACGAAGACTTACAAAGAGGCGCAATCCTGGGTGTCCATGCTGCTGCTCGCGCCCACGTTCCCAATCCTCATCGTCAGCATCCTGACGCTGAGACCGCGCTTCGAATTCATGTTCGTCCCGAGCCTGAGTCAGCATCTGTTGCTCGTGGACCGCATCAAGAACGAACCGCTGGACCCGCTGCACCTCGCGGTATCGTTTGTGACGACGCTGCTGCTGGGCGCGCTGCTCACCGCTGTCTGTGCCCGCCTGTACCGCCGCGAGGGGCTGCTCGGTTGACTGCCCCTGGTTGACTTTCCTTGGGCTTTGCCCACCATGTAGGGCCCGCGGTCTGGAATAGCCGTTATGTCGCTCTACAGTGAGCTCCGCCGCCGCAACGTTCTGAAGGTTGCCAGCCTGTATGTGCTCGCCGGACTGCTGATCGTCTGGCTCACCTGGGTAGCGCGCACCCAGCTAGGGCTGCCGCCCTGGGCGGAAGAGTTCGCCGTCGTCCTGCTGCTCGTCGGCTTCCCGGTCGCCATTATCTTCGCCTGGGTTTACGAAATCACGCCGTCCGGCCTCAAAAAGGCCATCGAAGTAGACCAGACGCAGTCCATCGTTTTCAAAACCGGACAGAAGCTAAACGCCGCGCTGATCGTCACGGTCGGTCTGGCCGTGGTTGCGATGGTCGCCGATCAGCTGCTGCCCGATCTGGCCGTGCCGCCGCCGCCCGAGCCGCCGGCCGAACCTACCGTGGCCGACGTGGCGGATGCCGCGCTGGGTGGCGACGTGCCCGGCGAGATAGTCAGCTTTACGCTCGGCAACGGTCTGCGCGTCATTGTCTGGCCCGATAACGACATTCCCAACGTGGCCATGTACAACTTCGTCCGCGCCGGCGGCCGCAACGAATACCCGGGCATAACGGGCCTGTCGCATTTCTTCGAACACATGATGTTCAACGGCACATCGCGGCTCGAGCCCGGTGAATTCGACCGCATCATGGAGGCCAACGGCGGCGCCAACAACGCCTATACCTCGAGTGACGTCACGGTGTATCAGGACTGGTTTCCGCGCTCGGCGCTCGAAGTGATTTTTGGACTCGAGTCGGATCGCTTTGCCAATCTTGCCTTCGACGACGACGTCATCGAAAGCGAGCGGGGCGTCGTTCAGTCCGAGCGCCGCTCGCGCGTAGACAACGACAATACCGGACGCCTCTTCGAACAGATGTTCGCCAGCGCGTTCATAGCTCACCCTTACCAGTTCCCGGTCATAGGCTGGCCCTCCGATATCGCCGCCTGGACAAAAGACGATCTCGAGACCTTTTATCGACGCTATTACGCACCGAACAACTGCACGCTGATCGTGGTCGGCGACGTCACAGCCGCCGAGATCTATCAGCTTACCCAGAACTACTTTGGCCCCATACCGCCGCAGGATCCGCCCGCGCCGGTGCGCACCGTGGAGCCGCCGCAGACCGGGGAGCGGCGCTTCGTCATCGAGACCGAGGCGCAAACACCGCTACTGCACATAGCGTTCCACGCCGGCAGCGCCGCCGATCCCGATACGCTGCCGCTCGAACTGTTGCTCAACGTACTCGCCGAGGGCGATTCGTCACGCCTGCATCAGCGCCTGGTCGAGCGGGAGTCGCTCGCCATCAGCATCGGCAGCTACCAGCAGCGCGGCTTCGATCCAGGTTTGATTTACTTTTATATGACGCTCACACCCGAGACCGATCCGGCGTCGGCTGAAGCCGTGTTCTTCGAGGAGCTCGCCGCGATCGTCGCCGACGGCGTCAGCGATGCCGAACTGCGCAAGGCCAAGAACATCCTGCTGGCCGACCACTGGCGCAATCTCGCCACTATCGACGGCAAGGCGGAAGCGCTCGGCGAGCACGAAGTATTTGCAGGCGGTTACGAAAGCCTGTTCGAGCGTCCCGGCAGCGTCGAGGCGCTGAGCGTCGACGCGCTGCGTGAGGCCGCGGCCAGGGTTTTCCGGCGCGGCAACGCAACTATCGGCGTCTTGCGCAGTCCGGCGAGCGAGGATGAGTCATGAATAGCTTGCGCCTGCGTCCGTCCAAAGTGCCGGCGGTATTGACGGCTGTCGTGCTGGGCAGCCTGCTGTTTGCGGGATCTGCCCGCGCCCAGAGCGTGTCCCTGCCCGAGGCAAGCCGCGAGCAGCTCGACAACGGTGTCGTGCTGCTCGTCAACGAGAAGCACGAGGTACCGCTCGTCGGCATCGAGCTGGTACTTCGCGGCGGCGGCGTGCGCGACGCCGAAGGCAAGGCGGGCACGGCCAGCCTCTACGCGGGGTTGCTCGAACGTGGCGCCGGAGCGCGTGACGCAGCCGCTTTCGCCGAGGCGATCGAGTCCGTCGGCGGGCGGCTAAGCGCCTCGGCCGAGCGCGAGCGCATCCGGATCTCGGCCGAATTTCTCGCGCGCGATTTTCCGCTTGCGCTGGAGCTCCTGCACGACATGCTGAGTGCACCGACGCTGGCCGAAACCGAATTCGATACGCTGCGCGAGCGGCAGAGCAATTTTATTCTCGCCGCCAAGGACTCGGACCCGGGCGCATTGATGCCAACCTACGCCGCCGGCTTCCTGTTTGCCGGGCACGCTTACGGCTATCCGCTCGCCGGCAGTGAGAACTCACTCGGCTCCATCAGCCATGCGGACGTGCTCGACTACCACGCCAACGAGGTGGGCGGCGACCGCCTGATCGTCTCGGTGTCGGGCAATATCGACACGGAGGAAGTCCTGGCGCAGCTCAGGCAGGCCTTTGGCGATCTGGCGCCGGCCGGCCGCGAACTGGTAGAACTGCCCGAACCGGCGAGAGCGGTCGGGCAGCGTGTGCTGCTGATCGACAAGCCGGACGCCACGCAGACCTACTTCTGGATCGGTAGTCTCGGCGTGGCGATCGATTACCCGGAGCGGCCCGCGCTCGACATTGCCAATACGCTGTTCGGCGGCCGCTTTACTTCGATGCTGAATACCGCGCTCCGCGTGGAGTCCGGCCTGACCTACGGCGCAAGGTCGGTGCTGATCCGGCCGAGCAAGACGGGCTCGCTCGGCATCAGTTCCTACACCCGCACGGATGCCAGCGTCGAGGCCATCGACATGGCGCTCGGCGTGCTGCGAAAGCTCAGAAGCGAAGGCATAGACGACGACATGCTGCGCTCGGCGCAGAACTATTTACTGGGCGACTTCCCGACCCGCTTCGAAACCGCGCGCCAGCTTGCCCGGCAGTTTGCGATGCTCGAGTTCTACGGGCTCGACGGAACGACCTACATCGACGCTTACGCCGACGCGCTGCGGGCCGTCACGACCGAGTCCGTCGCTCGCGTGGTCGCGTCCGTATATCCCGCGGAAGACGAACTCGTGTTTGTCATACTCGGCGATGCTGCAGCTATCCGCGAGGACATGAGCCGTTACGGCCCGCTCCAGGAACTCAGCATTACGGATCCAGTCTTTACGACGTTCGCTACGGTCGAATAAGTGTGGATATCTCCGTGTTTTGCGGCTGTTCTCGTAGCGTTTGCCCTACTTGGCTGAATTCTTTGACCTTGAGAGACCCTAGAGTGCAACTGGATCTTCTCGTGCAGACGGAAAATCGGGAAAACACTGAACACGTCTTGCGAAAGCGCGTCGGGGCGATGCCTTGCGGCGCAACCGCAAGGTCCGCGTGAAGTGAGCACATCCCCCCGCCAGCCGACGAATAGTCCAGGACCTGGGAGCCAGGATTTCGCGCCGCAGGTCTTTCAGGCGACCATGGAAATGCAGACGTCAACGGGTGCTCTGTAGCAGACAGTAAAAGATCTGGATCGCAGATTAGACGACGTGGGCCACAAAGTAGACGACCACGGTAAAACACTCGGCCGAATCGAAAAAACGATGCTGGGCATGACGGCAGCTATTACTGCCGTTGCGGGAATTTCACTGTGGTTCTTCGACACGTTCCAAGACACCCTGATCGTAGCCCTCGCAAAGATCGCGCAATAGCGCATTCCTTTCTCCGTAAACCTGTTTCCGGGCCCTGGCTTTACCTACTTGCCAATACAAAACTCGGAAAAAATCCGCCCGAGCAGATCGTCCGGCGTAAACGCCCCGGTAATCTCGCCAAGCGCCTGCTGCGCCTCGCGCAACTCCTCGGCGAGGAGTTCACCCGCGCGCGACCGCTCGAGCGCCTGCCGGCCCGCGTCGAAATGCGTCCGCGCGCGTTGCAGCGCATCGACGTGCCGCCCGCGCGCGGTGAAGCTGCCTTCTCCCAGGTCGCCCAGTCCCGCGGCATTTCGCAGCTCGGCGCGCAGCGCGTCCAGCCCCGCGCCCGTTGCCGCCGATACGGCCACCGTGGTGATTGGCAGGTCGCGTCGAACGCCGGCCATTTCGCCGCTCAGGTCGATTTTGTTGCGCACGACGATCAGTTTGGCCGCCGCCGGCAGCGACTCGGGTCGCGGCGGTTCGGACGTGCTTGCATCCTGCACCCAGAGACAGGCGTCGGCGTGCTGCATTGCGGCGCGCGCGCGGCGTATGCCCTCCTCTTCGACCCGGTCGGGATCGTCTCTAAGCCCGGCGGTATCGATCAGCTCGACGAGCAGACCGTCGAGATTCAACGTTTCGCGCAGTATGTCGCGGGTTGTGCCGGCCACTTCCGTCACGATCGCCGTGTCCTCTCCGCTCAGCCGGTTCATCAGGCTCGACTTGCCCACGTTTGGCGCGCCGACCAGCACCACCTGGTAGCCGTCGCGCAGCAAACGGCCGCGCTGTGCGCCGCTTAAGAGGCTGTCGAAGCGCCGGCGGCAATCTTCGAGACGCTCCTTGAGGGCCGCGTCGGCGAGGAAATCGATGTCTTCCTCGGGAAAATCAATGGCCGCCTCGACGTGCAGCCGGGTTTGCACGAGGGCCTCCACCAGCGCGTTTACCCGTGCGGAGAACTCGCCGTTGAGCGAGCGCAGCGCGGCCCGCGCGGCCTGCTCCGAGCCCGCGGCGATCAGGTCGGCGATAGCCTCGGCCTGCGCCAGATCGAGGCGGCCGTTGAGAAACGCCCGCCTGGAGAACTCGCCGGGCTCGGCAAGCCGGGCACCGAGGTCGCGGGCCGCGCCGACCAGCATCGATACGGGCAGCGGGCCGCCGTGGCCGTGTAACTCGAGCACGGACTCGCCGGTAAACGAATCCGGCCCCGGGAAGTACAGAGCCAGGCCCTCGTCCAGCCGTTTGCCGGCCGAATCCCGGAATACACGGAAGCGCGCCTCGCGCGGCGGCGGCAGGCTGCCGAGCATTTGTTCGCCAATTCGAGCAACATGGCTGCCTGATAAACGCACTATGGCCACGCCACCGACGCCCGGCGGCGTTGCGGCTGAAACAATCGTAGCGGTATCTCCGGTCATAGTGACAATAAGAACATAGGTGGACCCGACATGCAGACCCGTCAAATCCAGTTTGATAACCAGGAGGGCCAGGCTCTGGCCGGTCTCATCGACCTTCCCTCCGGCCCGACCCGCGCTTGGGCGCTGTTTGCGCACTGCTTCACTTGCTCGAAGAATCTCAAGGCTGCCAAGCACTTGGCACAATCGCTAACAGATGCCGGCATAGCGGTGCTGCGCTTCGATTTTACGGGCCTGGGCCAAAGCGAAGGCGAGTTTTCGGAAACCAGCTTCTCGTCGAACGTTGGCGACCTGCTGGCCGCCGCGGCCTGGCTCGAAAAGGAGCACGAGGCCCCGGCATTGCTGCTCGGACACTCGCTCGGCGGCACGGCGGTGCTCCGGGCGGCGCGATTCATACCCTCGGCGCTGGCGGTAGCCACGATAGGCTCGCCGGCGGAACCCGCGCACGTGCAGCATCTGTTTGCCGATTCGCTCGACGAAATCGAGGAAACCGGCAGCGCGGAACTGAATCTCGGCGGTCGTGCGTTTCGTGTCAAACAGGAGTTCATCGAGGATCTTAGCGAGCACGACCTGCTGGCGGACGTCCGCCAGCTCCGCAAGGCTTTGCTGATCATGCACGCGCCGCTCGACGACACCGTGGAAATCGACAATGCATCCACGCTGTTCCTCGCCGCGCGGCACCCTAAAAGCTTCCTGAGCCTCGACAAGGCGGATCATCTGCTAAGCCGCGAGGAAGACTCGCGCTATGCGGGTCTTGCGCTGGCGGCCTGGGCATCCCGGTATCTGCCCTCGGAAGAACGGCCGCCGCTCGCGGCGACGCCTGCGGAAACGGTTGCGCGTACCTTCGGCGACAGTTTTACCACCGAACTGGTCAGCGGCGGTCACAGGCTGCTGGCGGACGAACCGGAGTCCGTCGGCGGCAACAACTTCGGGCCGTCGCCTTACGATCTCCTGTCCGCCGCGCTGGCAAGCTGCACGACCATGACGCTCAAGATGTACGCCGCGCATAAACAGCTCAAGCTCCGCTCGACGACTGTGCGCGTCCAGCACGGCAAAGTACACGCCAAGGACTGCGCCGACTGCGAATCGGAGAGCGGCAAGATCGACGAGTTCCTGCGCGAGCTGTCGTTCGACGGCGACCTGAGCGAAGCCGAGCTTGCCCGGCTGGTGGAAATCGCCGACCGTTGCCCGGTGCATCGAACGCTGCATGGCGAGGTCAAGGTGCGCACGCGGCTGGCCGAGGACTAAAACCTGAATGCCGCACGACAGGATATGAATTTCGCGGAGAAGCCGCGCAGCGTGCTTGTGCTCGGCGGCGGCGGCTTTGTCGGCCGGCACGCCGTTGCGGCGCTGGTCGATGCGGGCGTGCGGGTCGTGGTGGGCAGCCGCACCCCGGACCGGCTGGCCTCGCGGCTGCCGGACGAGGCGCTCTCCGCCGAACGGCGCGCGGTGCGTTTCGAGACCACCGTTACCGCCGATCAATGGGCGCCGCTCATCGACGATGTCGACGCGATTCTCAACTGTGTCGGCATCCTGCGCCAGCGCGGCCGCTCGACCTACGAGGCCGTGCATCATCGTGCGCCGGGCGCGCTTGCGGAGGCTGCGGCGCGCGGCGGCAAACGCTTTGTACACGTCAGCGCGCTGGGTCTGGAGAAACCGGCCCGCAGCCGTTTTTTGACTTCGAAGCTGGCGGGCGAACGCGCCATTCGGCGGCACCGTGGCGACTGGATTCTCGCGCGGCCGTCGCTGCTCGACGGCGTTGGCGGTTTCGGCGCCAGCTGGCTGCGCGGCATCGCGCGTCTGCCGCTGTTCGTCGCACCGGCTGACGCGCGGGGGAAAATCGCGGCGCTCGATGTCGGCGAGCTGGGTGAGGCGTTGACGCGGCTTTGTCTCGAGGACGACGCTGCGCTCGAACTGGACACATCGCGAGAGTTCGAGCTCGGCGGCGAGGAGCACTATGAGTTCCGCGACTACATAGCCGCGCTACGGCAAAGCTATAGCGACAGGCCGGCGCTGTGTATTCCGATCCCGGGTATGCTCGCACGGCTCGGCGCGCACATGTGCGACCTTACTCACTTCTCGCCGTTCTCGTTCGGTCACTGGGAGCTCCTGCGCCGGGACAACGTTCCGAACGTCAACCGGCTGCCGGAACTCCTGCGCCGACCCCCCCTGTCGGTCGTTTCCCGGGCGCTGTGACGAATGCGGTTATCGCCGGGACGAAGCTCGTGGCGGCGGCTCTGCCGCTCTCCTAAAGTGTAGGGTTTTCCCGCGGTCTCGAGCGAGCTCGATGCAGAACGTCCCTTTCAATAGCTGGCCCAGGTTTCTGCTCGCAGTGCTGGCGGCATGGACCGTCTATATTCTGATTTCGTCGCTGGCGGCCGTCTCGGACCTGGGCGATCAGGCGGGCCTGCAAGCCTGGCTGCCGATTTTCGCCGGCTACGCCTCGGGCGTATGGCCTTTTCTGCTGATAACGATCGCACTGTTCGTCGCTATCGACTGGCTGGTCTCCACCGAAAAACCGCTGGGCGTGCATATCGCCGGCATGGTTTCGATTACGCTGGGGCTAATGATTCTGTACGCACCGCTGGTCGGCATAAGCAAGGACTTGAAGAACGGTGTACCCGTAACCGATCTGTTGGCGAGTATTTCCCGGGTTTCGATGTTCAACTGGCTGTGGGACGCCACGGTCTTTGTGGGCACGCTGGCGATAGCCTATAGCTGGCGGTATTCGCGCCGCGCGGCCGAGGAGTCGATAAAGTCGCTCGAGCTTGAGCTCGCGAATCAGAAGCTCGGCGCCGAACTGTCCAGTCTCGAGCTCGAGTTGCTGCGGCGGCAGCTCGAACCGCATTTTCTGTTCAACGCCCTCAACTCGGTCTCGGCGTTAATCCGCACGGCCGACCGCGCCGCCGCCTCCGATGCACTCGTCGAGCTGGGCGAACTGCTGCGCTACGCGATCGAGTCGGAACAGCTGGAATACGTACCCGTGGACCGGGAACTCGCGTATGCCCGGCGGTATCTGTCCCTGCAGAAACTGCGCTTCAGTGACCGGCTGCAGTTCGAATTTGCGCTGGGCGAGGCAAGCGGCGCCGAACGGGTTCCGCCGATGCTCCTGCAGCCGATTCTGGAAAACGCGGTCCGTCACGGCGTCGAGCAGACGAACGCGCCGGTTCGTCTGAAAGTGTTGGTGGAACAACTCGACGCGCGGGTTCTGATCGAGATCAGGAACTCATGTCCGCGCGACGAGACTACAACCCGCGGCTTCGGCATTGGCTTGAGCAACCTGGAGAAGCGACTGGCCTGTGTCTACTCCACGGATTTCCAATTCTCGGCGAAACGGATCGACGACGAGTTTGTGGTGCGGCTCTCGATCCCGGTGCAGCTTGCCAATGTCGCCCCGGAATAAGCCGCAGCCGCCAATACGCGCGATGATCGTCGACGACGAACGCCTGGGCCGCGCGGGTATCAGGTCGCTGCTCGATGACTTTCCCCGCTGGTCGGTTGTTGCCGAGGCAGACGACGGTGAGTCCGCCGTCAGCATCGCTGCTGCGGAGGCGCCGGCGGTAGTGTTCCTCGATATCGAAATGCCCGGCCTGAACGGCATCGACGTCGCCCGCCGGCTCGGAGCAGGGCAAAACCGGCCGTTTATCGTGTTCGTAACGGCGTACAGCCGATTTGCGACCTCCGCTTTCGACGTCGATGCCGTGCATTACCTGCTGAAGCCCGTGTCGCAGGCGCGCTTCGCGGAAGCGCTTGCCCGTGCCGAGCTGGCGATAGACCGGGCGGCGCGGCTTACGGATCGACCGGGCGAGCCGCACGGGTCGTCGTTTGTGCGGAAAATTATTGTCCGTTCGGTAGGCAAGGTGCGCGTCGTTCCGGTCAACCGCCTGATCTGGATCGAGGCTGCCGGCAACTACGTGACGCTGCACACGGACGACGCGGAAGTAGTCCACCGCCAGCCGATATCCAGCCTGGAACGGCAGCTCGACCCGACCCGCTTCCTGCGCGTTCACCGCTCCGCGATCGTGCGCAGGAGCGCGATAGCGGAGCTTAAGACAAGCGCCTCGGGGCGCTGCCGGCTGGCCCTCGAGAACGGCGCTTCGGTTGCCGTCAGTGAGAAACGCCGTGCGGCGGTGATGGACGCCTTACGCGCGAACTGATTTCGAGTTGCCGCAGATCGGCGGGCCCGGTATCGAATACGGCCGTGATCTGGTCTTTGAGCGCCACGACGTCGCGGCGAAAAACCGACCTCTGCGGCATGACCAGCGACAGCGGGCAGCTCAACAGCTCGTACTCCGTAAGCACCGGCACCAGTTGCTCGCTCGCAGCCAGCTCGGCGCAGACGAAAGCCGGCAGACGAGCAATGCCGAGCCCCGCTCTGGCAGCCTCCCGGGCGCCAAGCAGGTCGGGCACGACCTGCCATCTGTCGGCATCCAGGCTTACGCTCGCCGGTTCGCCGCGGAACAGCCAGCTCTGCCGCGCCTCGTCCGATGCATCCACCACGCAGCGGTGTTTCGCCAGGTCCGCGGGTGTCGCCGGCGTGCCTTGCTGCTGCAGATAGCGGGGCGAAGCAACGAGCACCTGCGCGACATCGGCGAGCTTGACGGTTTGCACCGTGCTCGAGACGACTTCGCCGATCACGACGGCCAGATCGGCTTTCGCTGCGAGTCCGTCGTCCCAGCGATCGCTAATCATCGGCACGATGTCGGCAGGCTCGAATCGCTGTTGAAACCGATCGATCGCCGCCCGCAGATGCTGCCCCAGAACGATCGCCGGAGCGGCGAGAACAATCCCGGAGCCGGCCGGCTCTCCGTGTTCCCCGCGTTCGTTCAGAGCCGATCGCCGCGCTTCCTCCGCCGCCGTCAAAATGCCCACGCCGCGCTCGAAGCATCCTCTTCCAGCGGTTGTCGTGGTTACGGAGTTGGTCGCCCGATCGAGCAGACGCACGCCGAGAGTGCACTCGAGGCGCTTGATGCGACGGCTTACCGTCGTTCGCTGCAGGCCGAGCTGCACGGCGCATTTCGAGATTCCGCCGAACTCCACGACAAAAGCGAACAGCGCCAGATCCGCTATTTCCCTGAGCCTGTTACGCACGCCCTTATCCCCGTGCCGCGCTCCGGCGGCAGTGATTATTCGAGCGTATCAATTTATGGGCTCTGCTCGATTCGGCGCAACCGCTTCGGCAAAGCTCGAATGCCAAACTCAAAGCAGGGCGACCGTTTACCGCGTCCGCTGCGAATCACGGCGCCTTTTCACCGATTAGCTCCGCAATCCGCACGGCTTCGGCGGCCCGCGAGCGGGCGACATTTAGGCGCTTGCCGTCGCGAAGATCGAGAATGTGCACGCCGTTGCGGCCTTTCCTGACGGCCAACGCGTAGTCGGCGTTAACTATCGCGGAGCGGCTGATCTGCACGAACTTCGACCGGTCGAGCCGCCTGGCAAAAGCGCTGAGCGAGCCGCTCTGTACGAAAGTGTCGCTGACGGTGTGTATCTTGAGGTACTGATTCGCGGACTCGAGCCAGACTATCTGTTGCAGCGGAATGCTTTTGATTTCGGTGCCTTTCCTGAGCAGCAAAGGCTGCGGTGCCTGCGGCAGAGGCTCCGGTTCGGCCGCTTCCGGCCGGGTCATGCTTATTATCGTTTCTGCAAGCGTGGACAGGCGCTGCCGCTCGATTGCCCTGCGCGCCCGCCCGAGCGCCCGCTGCAGGCGCGACACCGAGACGGGCTTGAGCAGGTAGTCGGTCACCTCCAGATCGAAAGCCTTGAGCGCGTGCTCGCGAACGGCAGTGACGATAATCGTGTACGGCACGCGTTCCGGATGCTGCGAGAGCAGCTCAAGCCCGTTCATTCGCGGCATGTTGATGTCCAGCATAACGATGTCAGGGGCGTACTTTTCGATGGCTTGCAGTGCAGCAAGTCCGTCGCCGCACTCGGCGACCACGGTTACGCCGCCCTGCGTTTCGACCAGGTGCTTCAACAGGCTGCGCGATGGCGGTTCGTCATCGACCAGCAGTACCTTGATGCTGTCCTTGCGGCGATCCGGGTCGCCCTTGGGTCCGTTTGCCGTCATGGGTGTCGTCATGGGCACCTCTCAGAACAGCACCGAGTGTATGGCAGCGCGGCGGCGCGGGTCTCTGTCGATGGGACGAATACCCTTTGTCGTGGGACAAGTGCACGCGAAGAGCAATCCGGGAAACAAAAAGGGGCCGCAGAGCGGCCCCTCGAGCTAAGCGCGAGCGTTTTGGGGAAACGTATCGCTTAGAAGAACTCGTGCCGGAGATTCAGATACCAGCGAGTTCCGCGCGGGTCGTAGAGCGACTGATCGAACCACGGCCATGCGCCTGCCGCAAGCACCGAGAACGGCGGCTCCTCGTCCGTCAGGTTTACGACACCGAGCGAGATCTCGGTGCTGTTCGCAACGGTGTAGGTACCGCGCAAGCCGAGTTCCAGATAGCTGTCGACCGGCAGCACCTCACCGTTGGGATTCGGCGCGCAGCTGTTGTTCTCCGCGTCTCTGCCGCTCGATAGATCTTCCGTCTCGCCGATGTAACGCGCCGTGAGCACGGCCGTCCATCGCGGTGCGTTCCAGCCGATCTGCCCGTTGAAGCGCCACTCGGGCTCACTGGTGGTGCCTTTATCTTCACACAGTGGCTGCAGCGCCGAACTCTGGCGCTTGTGGCTCAGGAGATAGCTGACTCGCACGTCACCCACGAGCGAACCGCTGTCGAACGCCCACTCATAGCGCGACGACAGGTCGAGCCCTTGTCCCTCCTCCTGGGTCAGGTTCTGCAGGTTGCCTCTTACTTCCGCGCCAGGGACGCTCAAAGATCCGCCTACGCGCCTCACGAGGTCCGGAAACAGGTCTTCGTTGGCGATGAGCTCCTGTACGCCCAGGGAGCCAATGATGTCTTCGACCTGTATATCGTAGTAGTCGAGCGCCAGAGACCAGCTGTCGGTGGGCTCGAAGACGAGGCCCAAGCTCAGGTTGTCGGACGACTCGGTAGTCAGTTCCGGGTTGCCGCCGCTGACGCTGCGTACTTCGATGATGCGGCAGGCGTTCTCGATTGCCGCGGGCGTCGAAGACGGATCGTTGCGCGCGTTGTTGCACAGCGTCGTATCCACGACGTTGGCCACGCCGAACGACCGGCCGAGGAATAGCTGTCCGAGCGTCGGTGCCTTGAAACCGGTACCGGCGGAGACCCGCAGCAGCAGATTGTCGAGCGGCCGGAACGACAAAGCCGCCATATAAGTCGTGGCGCTGTCTTCGCCGGACACACCAAGGCCGGACCAGCTGTAGTCGTCGTAGCGGGCGGCCACCGACAGCTCCAGATTGTCGAGCGGCGCGAGCGAGAGCTCGCCGAAGAACGACGTAATGTCCCGCTCCCCGGCACCGCTGGAGCTGGCGCCTCCGGCCACGTCTCCCTCCTGAGACGCCTTGTCCGAGCGATCGTCGAAGTCGTCCTGCTTGAAGCGCCCGCCCAGCGCGTAGCCAATTGCATTATCGCCGATCTGCAGCGGTAGCTGGCCGCTCAGGGTTCCCTGCAGTTCGGTCTCGGTGCCTACCGCCTGACGCTGGATCGAAATTGCCAGTCCGTTGTCGGCAAAAAACTGCGGGTCGTAGGTTTCCGTGGGATCGAACAGTCCGGACGCAACGGCTGCTTCCACGTTGCTGGTTGACAGGTTGCCGCCAACGCCAATCTGATTCTGCTCCGATTCGACGTTCTGCACACTCAGGTCGAGCTGATGGTTTGGACTCACGTCGACCCGTATTCCGAGGACGTTGGAAAACGCGCTGTTGGTGGCGTCTCGCGAGCGCGGCCCGGCATCGACGGCGCGGCGCAGCATGAACACCGAACTCGAATTGGCGAGATCCGTTCCGAGCTCCGCGTCGATCCTTGCGAGCGACGCGGCCCCCGTGACCTCGAAGAAGGCGGGCGCGGCGCCGTTGCGTACTTCGGTTACGTTGCGGCTAAAGCGAAACTCGCCGTAGCCTGTCGCAATGTCATTGAACTGATACTCGCCGCTGGCGAGGAAATTGTACCGCGTCTGCGCGGGGATGGCTTCGTAGAGCGGACCGACGTCGAAGGAACAGTCGCTGCCCGCAGCGGTAAACTGCGCCGGCCGGATGCTGGCCTGCGGACAATCTGCGTCCGGGAAAGAAGTGCCGGTGTCGAAGTCGACGAACGTGCCCGGCTGACCGGTCGGGCTGCGGCCGTCGGTGCCATCCGGCGCAATCGCGGAGCCGATTAGCGGCAGGCCCTCCGCGCTGACGCTGTCCTGGTTCTGATAATCGAAAGACACGGTGGCGAAACCGCGGTCGCTTGCGACGCCGCCGGATACGGACAGAGCGGTTCTCGGTCCGTCGCCGTTGCTCATGGCGTCATAGCGCAGCTCCGCTTCGAGACCCTCGTAGCGTTGCTTGGTAATGACGTTGACGACCCCTTGCACGGCGTCCGCGCCGTAGATTGCGGTGGCGCCCGTCGACAAGTACTCGACGCGCTCGACAGCCGCAATCGGTATCAGGTTCAGGTTGGTAGCGTTGTTGCCGCCCTGCGGATCGGCGGGCAAACGCCGGCCGTTGAGCAGGATGACGACATAGTCGACGCCGAAGCCGCGGCTGTCGAAGCGCGACGTGCCCGCCTGCTGACTCAGTGTCGTGTTTTCGTTGAACAACGCCGGACCGGCAAAGCTCGACGCAAACAGAAACTCCGCGAGATTGGCGGCACCGGTATTCTTGATGTAGCCGGCGTCGTAGATCTGCACCGGCGTCGGTAACTGCGCATCCAGGCGCTTGATCCTCGAACCGGTCACGAGAATTTCTTCGAGCTCCGGCTCAGCGTACCCGTCATCGTCCTGCGCCTGAGTCGTTTGCGGTACCAGCAAAGCTGACATCGCTACGCCCAGTAGAAAAAGGCTGAATTTGTATTGCATATTGCTCCCCTATGTTCTGGCGTGTTTGCACACGTTGCTTGCCGGCAACGAGTTGCCGTCGCGGCGCCGCGTCGGCGCCTTGTGGGCGGAGAGTCTTGTTGGGATCGCCCGTTGTAAACGAGCGTCAAAACCACGAGGCGTTCGTTCCGACGGCCGCAGGAATGCAGCGCTGCGGTCCGGTACGAATTCGTGTGTGCGGGATTCTAGTAGTTACCGGGCAGGAGAGAGCGGTCGTGGTGTCTCGAAAGCGGGGCGCCGTAAAAACGAGACGCTATTTTCCGGCGCCATGCATTTCGATCACTGTTGCCGTGGAACAACGGATTGCCGCGCGTCATTCTCGATCGAGAGACAAACCGACGAACGCGCGACCTGTTGTCCGCGAAGCCCTATCATGCGCGACATGCTTAGCAACACTTCCTGGGCGGGCCGCCTGGCATTCTGGACTTTGCTGCCCTTCGTCATTCCGCAGGCTTTGTGGGTACGCAGGACCGCGCCGCGTTTCGCGGATGCCGCGGGACCCGCGCATGGCGCTGTTGGGCACGGCGCCGAGAGACGGCTGCTTGCCGTCGGCGATTCCATTATCGCGGGCGTAGGTGCGGCAACCCTGACGGAGGCCCTCGTTGGCCAGACCGCCGCGGCGCTGGCGGACAAGGCGGGTTGCCGCGTCACGTGGCGGGCTCTCGGCCGGACGGGCGCCACCTCATCGAGCCTGTTGGAGCGCCTTGCAGAGATACTCCCGGCCGCCACGTTCGACGACATCATCGTATCGATCGGGGTAAACGACGTCACCCGGATAGAAACGCGGCAACGCTTCGCCCGTCAGCTCGAGCGGATTCTGGATCTGCTGCACACGCGCTATCCCGGCGCGCGTATTGCGTTCGCCGGGCTGCCGCCGCTCGGTATTTTTCCGCTGCTGCCGCAACCGCTGCGCGCCGTGCTGGGCTTGCGCGCCGATACGCTCGATAGGGTGCTCGAGGAAGTACTGCAGAAGTCAGCCGGCACCGTACACGTGCCGGTCGAATTCGAATTCAGGGCGGAGGCGTTTTCCGACGACGGCTTTCATCCGTCAGCCGCGAGTTACGCGGAATTCGGCGCCTCCATGGCGGAGGCGCTGCTCTGCTGCGAGTCTCCCGCGACGGGTTCGTGAACGAAGTACACCGCGCCCGCGGCTGAGCCTTCAGACCGCTTTCTGCCGCGCTTCGCGGCGGCGGTCCGACTCCTTGAGGGATTTCTTACGCAGCCGGATGCTGGCCGGCGTCACCTCGACCAGCTCGTCGTCGTCGATGAACTCGAGCGCCTGCTCCAGCGAAAAGCGCACCGGCGGCGTCAGGACAATGTTGTCGTCGGTGCCGGCGGCGCGAATGTTGGTGAGCTGTTTGGCTTTGGTAGGGTTCACCACCAGATCGTTCTGGCGGCTGTGTATGCCGACGATCATGCCTTCGTACACCGGCTCGCCGTGACCGAGCATGAGCTTGCCGCGATCCTGCAGGTTATCGAGCGCGTAGCCCAGCGCCTTGCCGTCGACCATCGAGATGAGTACGCCGTTGATGCGCTGCGCCAGCGTCTCGGGCACGTAGCGGTCGTATTTGTCGAACACGTGATAGATGAGCCCCGTGCCGGAGGTCGCGGTCAGATACTCGGTGCGAAACCCTATGAGGCCGCGCGTCGGAATGCGGTAGTCGAGCCGGACGCGGCCCTTGCCGTCCGGGACGATCGCCTGCAGTTCGCCCTTGCGCTCCGCGAGCCGGGTCATGACCGCGCCCTGATACTCCTCCTCCATGTCGACCGCGAGTTGCTCCCAGGGCTCGCTGCGCACGCCGTCGTCCTCGTGGAAGATCACCTCGGGCCGCGAGACCGCGAGCTCGAAACCCTCACGGCGCATGGTCTCTATAAGCACGGACAAATGCAGCTCGCCGCGGCCCGACACGCGGAACTTGTCGGGGTCGTCGGTCGGCTCGACGCGCAGCGCAACGTTGTGCTTGAGTTCCTGCTGCAGCCGGTCGCCGATCTGCCGGCTGGTCAGGAACTTGCCCTCCTTGCCCGCAAACGGCGATTTGTTGACCTGGAAGGTCATGCTGATCGTGGGCTCGTCCACGGCCAGCGCCGGCAAGCCCTCCGGACGGTCGCGGGGACACAGCGTGTCCGAAATTGCCAGATCGTCGATGCCGCTGAAGACGACGATATCGCCCGCGCCGGCCGACTCGATCTTGACCCGTTCGAGACCGTGGAAACCGTACAGCTCGAGCAGGCGCCCATTGCGCACGTTGCCTGCCGCCGAAACGATGCTCACGGGCGCATTGGCGGTCACCGCGCCGCGCTGCACGCGGCCTATGCCGAGTACACCCACGTAGCTGTCGTAATCGAGGCTCGATACCTGCAGCTGCAGGCTGCCCGAGGAATCCACGTCGGGCGACGGCACCTGCTCGACGATCGCCTCGAACAGCGGCGTCATGTCGCCGGACCGAACCGTGGATTCGGCGCTCGCGTAGCCCTCGAGGGCCGAGGCGTAAATGACGCTGAAATCGAGCTGCTCGTCCGTGGCGCCCAGACGATCGAAAAGATCGAAAGTCTGATCGAGCACCCAGTCGGGCCGCGCGCCGTCGCGATCGACCTTGTTGATGACGACCAGGGGCTTAAGTCCCTGGGCAAATGCCTTTTGCGTAACGAAACGGGTCTGCGGCATGGGCCCGTCCACGGCGTCGACCAGCAGCAGCACGCTGTCCACCATCGACAGCACGCGCTCGACCTCACCGCCGAAGTCCGCATGCCCTGGCGTGTCGACGATGTTGATCCGGTAGTCGTTCCACTTGATCGAGGTGTTTTTCGCGAGAATGGTAATGCCGCGCTCGCGCTCCAGATCGTTGGAGTCCATCACCCGGTCGGGGGTTGCGGCGCGCGGTCCAAGCGTGCCCGATTGTTTCAGCAGCTCGTCGACCAGCGTCGTCTTGCCATGATCGACATGCGCAATGATTGCGATATTTCGCAATCGGGAGATTTCACTCATGGCTTAGGGCCTGCTTCAGTCGTCGTCGGACTTGGATTTCTTGCCGTGCGGCTTGTCTTTCGCTTCCTGCTCGACGACCTTGTTGATCTTCCACTGCTGGGCGATCGACAGCACGGTGTTGGTCACCCAGTACAGCACGAGCCCCGCCGGGAAAAAGGCGAAGAAGCCCGTGAACATGATGGGCATGATCTGCATGACCCGCGCCTGCACGGGGTCGGTCGGGGCCGGGTTGAGCCTTTGCTGCAGGAACATCGCCGCGCCCATGACGAGCGGCAGAATGAAATACGGATCGCGCGAGGACAGATCGGTAATCCACAGCGCAAACGGCGCCTGGCGCATTTCGACGCTCTCGACGAGCACCCAGTAGAACGCCAGGAAGAACGGCATTTGCACGAGTATCGGCAGGCAGCCCGCGGCCGGATTGACCTTCTCGCGCTTGTACAGATCCATCATCTGCTGTGAGAGCGCCTGCCGGTCGTCCTTGTAGCGGTCCTGCAGCGCTTTCATGCGCGGCTGCAGATTGCGCATTTTTGCCATCGAGCGGCCGGAGGTTTCGGTCAGCTTGTAAAACGCGAGCTTGATGACCAGCGTCACGAGAATGATCGACCAGCCCCAGTTGCCGACGAACTTGTGGATCCAGTCCAGCAGCCAGAACATGGGCTGAGACAGGATCGTCAGGAAACCGTAGTCGACCGTCAGCTTGAGTTTGGGCTCGATGGCCTCGAGCTGGCGCTGCAGTTTCGGGCCGATAAAGAACGTCCGCTGGAACGTGTAGCTCTCTCCCGCCGCGACCGTTTGCCGTGCGCCGACGGCGCTGGCCGTCATGCGGTTGCCGCTAACCGCCGCCTGATACACGTACGGCGCATCCGGCGTAGGCAACATCGCTACGAGGAAGTGCTGTTGTATCGCGGCAATGTAGGCGTTGGGGCCCGTAAACGTGAACGGCACCTCCGCAAGGTCTTTGCGGTCGAGTTTCTCCGCCTTCTTGCCGTCGAAGAACAGCGGTCCGTCGAACGAGTAGGAGCCGACGTCGAACATGGAGCGCTCCTGCTTGTAGGAGCGGCGCACGATCTGCGAATAGTGGTCGGCGGTCCACGCCTCCGCGCTGCCGTTGCTGACGGTTTGTTCCAGGAGCACGGCATATTCGCCGCGCTTGAAAACGTATTCTTTGGTGACGCTGACACCGCTGGCGTCGCTCCAGCTCAGCGGCACGCGCAGCTCGTCGCTCTGCCCCAGCTCATAGCTGGTTGCGGCAGCGGTGAACACAGCCTCGTGATCCGGCGAGGCGCTGTTCGAGCGCAGGCCCGTGCGCAGCACGCCCACGTTGACGGGATCGGTGCTCAACAGCTGTACCAGCGTGTCGGGCTGATCCTTGGCAACCGGATAGTTGAGCATGGTGGCGGAAACTATCGAACCGCCGCGCGTGCTGATTTCGTAGCGGGCGACGTCGGTAACGACGCTAACGGTCGTGCCGGCATCGGGGACTTCGGCGGGATCGCCCGGCAGGTCGGGCAGCGCGCTGTCGGCGGCCGGGATGTCTGCGCCAGGCGGCGGCGCCAGCTCCGGCAGAGCGGCGGGTGCTTCCTCCGTCGGGGCGGCTTCCTGCTGGACGGCTGCCGGCTGCGGCGCCGGCGCATAGTCGCGCTGCCAGGCCTGCCATGTCAGCCACAGCATGAGCCCAAAGAAGGCCCAGACGATTAGTCGCTGGTTGTCCATCGCTCTATTTAATCCTTGTTACCCGGCCGGCTGGCGGCAACGCTGCGCCGCCAGTGCGCGTCCAGGCTGTCCAGAAGTTCCCGGTTGCTGGCCAGTGCAGCAGCCGGTTGATTCAGAACAACAACGTCCAAGCCCTCGAGTTCAGCCTGATGTAACCTGAACGATTCCCTTACCATTCGCTTGATTCGGTTGCGCGCGCTTGCCTTGCGGCAGTGTTTTTTGGAGATGGCCAGTCCGAGGCGGGCACTGGCTTCCGTATTGCGGCGCGCGAGTACGGTAAAACATTTGTCGCGGCTGCGCCGGGCTTTTTTAAAAACGCGGCCGTAGGCCGCCTGGTCGAGTAGCCGCTGGTCTTTTCTGAACGGATATCCGGTGGCTGGCAGCACTGTGGCGCTATAGACGGAGTGCGGCCGCTAACGACGCCCGAGCGTTACTGCGGCGTCAGGCGGGTGCGGCCTTTGGCGCGGCGGCGCTTGAGCACGAGGCGGCCCGCTTTGGTCGCCATCCGGGCGCGGAAACCGTGCGTCCGGGCACGCTTGAGTTTGCTGGGCTGATAAGTGCGTTTCATCGGTCGAAACCTTGGACGGTTGAAGGCAGGCCGAAACGGCTCTGCGGTCAAAAAGGCCGGCAAGCGTATAGAGCTGCGCATTGGGTGTCAATAGAGGGCGGCAAACCCTTCTAAAATGCAGGAAACCAAGGGTTTTGAGTCCGCGTTGGGGCTGTGGATAACTCATCTGGCGAGCGTGCCGGATTGCGGTTAGACTGCGGCGTCTTGACCGTACACACGAGCGCTAGTCCGCGCTCAGTTGAATCGCTGGTGGGGACCCCTTCTTTGGTAGCCGAGACCAATCTCTGGAATCGTTGCGTGCGCGACCTTCAGGCCGAGCTGCCGGAGAACCAGTTCAACACCTGGATACGGCCGCTGCAGGCCGTGGAAGACGGCAATCGGGTGCGGCTGCTGGCCCCAAACCGCTTTGTCGTGGACTGGCTGCACCAGCATTACGTTGAGCGGATCCAGGAAATACTCACTAGCGTCAACACGGACGTGTCGCTGATCGTCGAAGTTGGCTCCCGCGTGGCGGAGCCCTTGCAACAGGCGGCCGCGCCGCGCCCGGCCGCAAGCAGCGCGTCGGTAAGGCCTCCGGCCCAGCCTGTGACCTCACGGCTCAGCCCGGGCTTCACGTTTGCAAGTTTCGTCGAAGGCAAGAGCAACCAGCTGGCGCGGGCTGCAGCCAGCCAGGTCGGCGAAAACCCCGGAAAGTCTTACAACCCGCTGTTCATCTATGGCGGCGTCGGGCTTGGCAAAACCCACCTGATGCATGCGGTGGGTAACGCGATCCTCAAAGAGAAGCCGGACGCGCGCGTGGCGTACGTACACTCGGAGCGATTTGTGGGCGACATGGTGAAAGGCCTGCAGCACAACCGAATCTCGGAATTCAAGAGAGCCTACCGCTCACTGGACGCCCTGCTGATTGACGATATTCAGTTTTTTGCCGGCAAAGAGCGCTCGCAGGAAGAGTTTTTCCACACGTTTAATGCTTTGCTCGAAGGGCAGCGGCAGATTGTGCTGACCTGCGACCGCTATCCGAAAGAGGTGAACGGCCTCGAAGAGCGCCTTAAGTCGCGCTTCGGCTGGGGGCTAACCGTTGCCATAGAGCCGCCCGAACTGGAGACCTCCGTTGCAATTCTGATGAGCAAGGCGACCGCGGAAGGGGTGAAGCTTCCCGAGGAGGTCGCCTTTTTTGTCGCCAAGCGGATTCGTTCGAACGTTCGCGAGCTCGAAGGGGCGCTGCGCAGGGTAATCGCAAATTCGAGGTTTACGGGTAGAGCAATCAACCTCGAATTCGCCAAAGAAGCCTTGCGGGATCTGCTCGCTTTGCAGGACCGTCTCGTGTCGATAGAAAATATTCAGAAAACCGTGGCGGACTATTACAAAATTCGGGTTGCCGACCTGCTGTCGAAGAAACGCAGCCGCTCGATAGCGCGACCTCGCCAGGTGGCGATGGCATTGGCAAAAGAACTTACCAACCACAGCTTGCCGGAGATAGGCGATGCCTTTGGCGGGCGGGATCACACGACCGTTCTGCATGGATGTCGCCGGATAGAAGGCCTCCGGGAAACGGAGAAACGTGTCGATGACGACTATTTGAACTTGTTGAGAACTCTGACAGGATGATGTGGATAAACGGTGGAAAATTCCTTCCACGATTTTTATCCACAGGGTGTACACAGCCACACATTACTGAATACATAGTGTGTCAGTCGATATAATAGACCATAAGCTATTGATTTAGTTTAAAATAATATTTTTATCCACAGGCATCGTTGTGCCTAATAATTACAACAATATAAGTATTTCCAATATTTATTAACAGGTGGAATTTATGAAACTGAGCGCTACGCGAGAAGTGCTTTTGAAACCGCTGCAGGCTGTCATTGGAGTTGTCGAACGTCGGCAAACAATGCCTATTCTGTCGAACGTACTTCTTGTGGCAAGGTCGGGCCAGCTTGCTGTAACTGCTACGGATCTGGAAGTCGAGCTGGTCGCTTCCGCGGAGCTCGAGGTTGATGTCGAGGGCGAGATTACGATGTCCGGGCGTAAGCTTCTGGATATCGTCAAGGCACTGCCTGAGGATGCGAAGGTCAGTCTTACGGTAAGCGGCGATAAAGCCTCGGTTCGCTCGGGTCGCAGCAAGTTCAGTCTGGCGACGTTACCCGCGGCGGAGTTTCCGAGTGTCGAAGACATCAAGGCGACTCAAACCGTTCAGGTTACCCAGGAAGTGCTTGGCCAGCTCATCGAGAAAACCCACTTTTCCATGGCTCAGCAGGACGTCCGTTACTATCTGAATGGCATGCTGCTGGAGACTAGCGGCAAGCTGCTGCGGGCCGTTGCGACGGACGGTCACAGGCTTGCGCTGTGTCAGGCGGAGATCGACGGCAAGGGTCTCGAAGAGCAGCAGGTAATCATCCCGAGAAAAGGCGTTCTCGAGCTGCAGCGCCTAATGAGCGGCGAAGGGCCGCTGAATATAGAGCTGGGCGCGAATCACGTTCGCATCGAGTTAGACGGAATTCGCTTCACATCGAAGCTGATCGACGGTCGTTTCCCGGAGTACGAGCGCGTGATACCCCAGGCATCGACTAATCTGCTGAGCGCCGATAAAGGCGTATTGCGCAGCGCGTTGCAGCGCACGGCGATCTTGTCGAACGAAAAGTATCGCGGTATTCGTCTTGTGATTCGCGATAGCGGCGTAACGCTGCAGGCGCACAACCCGGAGCAGGAGGAAGCGGAGGAGGATGTCGTCGTGGAATACAGCGGTGACGACATAGAAATCGGCTTCAACGTGAATTATCTGCTGGACGCTATCTCGGCGGTGGACGGTGACGATGTGACCTTGTCGGTCGTGGATAGCAATTCGAGCTGTCTGGTGCGGGAGCCAGGCAACGACGACGCGAAGTTCGTGGTGATGCCAATGCGTCTCTAGCGGCGTTGTGGCGGCGATGTTCTTTGTTTATTCGTTCGATCGCAATATCGGGGTTTCGCTGCCTTACTGAGGTAGAGCTGGAGTTTTCCCCGCGCTACAACCTGATCTACGGTGCTAACGCCTCCGGCAAAACGAGTTTGCTGGAGGCGTTGGCGTATCTGGGGCGCGGAAAGTCCTTTCGGGGTGCGCCTGCCGCCAGCGTTATTCAGCACGGGGCTAAAGAGCTGGTTCTGTTCGGTAGCGTGCGGAGCGGAGACAGAGACGTCGCGATTGGGGTTCGCAATGGGCGTCAGTCTCTGGAGACCCGCGTAGACGGTGACGGTAACGGTGGTTTAGCGGCCCTGGCGGAGGCGTTCCCGTTGCAGGTTATCGATCCGGATGTGCACAAGCTGGTTGCGGGAGGTCCGGAGGAGAGGCGGCGCTTTCTCGACTGGATGGTGTTTCACGTGGAACACGAGTACCTGCAGGACTGGCGCCGGTTTCGGCGGGTGCTCAAGCAGCGTAATGCGCTGCTTAAGCAGCGAGTGAGCATTCGCGAGCTGCGCGGCTGGGATGAAGAGTTTGTTCTGGCGTCGGAAAGGGTGCACCGGCAAAGAGAGAGTGTCCTGCAGCGGGGAGTACCCGTGATCGAGCGCATTGCGGGCGAAATGCTGGGCGGTGAGGTGACGTTTAGCTATCGGCGAGGCTGGTCGGAGGACCAGAGCCTGGACCAGTGCCTGCGGGAGCATCAGGAGCGCGACTTCCAGCTGGGCGGATCACAGATAGGGCCGCATCGCGCGGAGGTGGTTATTCAGGCGGACGAGCGGCGGGCAAAACGTCTGGTGTCTCGGGGTCAGCAAAAGCTGCTGGCGAGTTCTCTGATTATCGGGGGCACGCAGTTCGTTCAGGAAGAGAGCGGTCGCCGCCTCTGCCTGCTGCTGGACGACCCGGCGGCGGAGCTGGATTCGGATTCGCTCGGGCGAATTCTGAGTGCGGCAACCTCGCTGGACTCACAGCTGATCCTTACCAGCCTGAATCCCGAGCTGATTTCTTTTGCGGAAAAACCCCGCGTGTTTCACGTGGAACACGGCGACATTCGCGCGGTGGATTCCTAGCGCTGCCGTAAAGCCTTCCGCAAAAGCGAGGGTTTCGCACGCGCTGCCCAGAGGCCAATTCCCGACCCTTTAGAGCGCTGATTTTGATACAATGCGTCGGTTGTGTTTAGAGCCGACTGAATGAGCGACGATACCGAATATACTTCCAGTAATATCAAGGTCTTAAAAGGCCTTGAGGCTGTCAGAAAACGTCCGGGAATGTACATTGGCGACACCGATGACGGCACCGGCCTGCACCACATGGTTTTTGAAGTCGTCGATAACTCTATCGACGAAGCGCTCGCCGGCTACTGTGATCAGATCTCGGTCACGATCCACGCGGACGAGTCGGTAACCATTACCGACGACGGCCGCGGCATACCTGTCGATATTCATCCGGAGGAAGGGCGTTCCGCCGCCGAGGTGATCATGACGGTCCTGCACGCGGGCGGTAAGTTCGACGACAATTCCTACAAGGTTTCGGGCGGTCTGCACGGCGTCGGCATCTCCGTGGTCAATGCACTTTCGGAACAGCTTGTTCTCACGATCCATCGCGACGGCAAAATTCATCAGCAGGAGTACCGTCATGGCGAGCCGCAGGCTCCGCTCTCCGTGGTCGGGGATACAAATACGAGCGGCACGATCGTCCGCTTCAAGCCAAGTGCGAATACGTTCTCGAACATTCAGTTTCACTACGACGTACTGGCGCGCCGCCTGCGTGAGCTGTCCTTTCTCAACTCGGGCGTACGCATACATCTCATTGACGAGCGTGACGAGCAGGAAGACGTTTTCGAGTACGAGGGCGGCATCCGCGCGTTTGTCGAGCATCTGAACCGCAACAAGACGCCGGTGCACCCAAACGTGTTTCACCTGACGGCGATGCGCGACGAGGTTGGCGTTGAAGCCGCATTGCAGTGGAACGACGGCTATCAGGAAAACATGTTCTGCTACACGAACAACATCCCGCAGCGCGACGGCGGCACGCATCTGGCCGGCTTCCGGACCGCTCTGACGCGGACTCTGAACACTTATATCGAGAAGGAGCTCAGCGGCCGCAAGGACAAGTTCACCCCGTCCGGCGACGATGCCCGCGAAGGCCTGACCGCCGTTCTTTCGGTCAAGGTGCCCGATCCGAAGTTTTCCTCGCAGACGAAAGAAAAACTGGTTTCATCCGAAATCAAGGGCATAGTCGAACAGGCGATGGCCGGCCGGCTCGAGGAATTTCTGCTGGAGAACCCGGCGGAAGCCAAGGCCATCGTTTCGAAGATAATCGATGCTGCCCGCGCGAGGGAAGCAGCGCGCAAGGCCCGTGAAATGACGCGGCGTAAAGGCGCGCTCGACATTGCGGGTTTACCGGGCAAGCTCGCCGACTGCCAGGAAAAGGATCCTGCGCTGTCGGAGCTTTTCCTCGTCGAGGGCGACTCCGCCGGCGGCTCCGCGAAGCAGGGGCGCGACCGGCGCACCCAGGCCATACTGCCGCTCAAGGGCAAGATACTAAACGTCGAAAAGGCCCGCTTCGACAAGATGCTGTCTTCGGCTGAAGTCGGCACGCTGATAACGGCGCTCGGCACGGGCATAGGCCGCGAGGATTTCGATCCCGACAAACTGCGCTATCACCGCATTATCATCATGACCGACGCCGACGTCGACGGCTCGCACATACGCACGCTGCTGCTGACCTTTTTCTACCGGCAAATGCCGGAGTTGATCGAGCGCGGCCACGTCTATATCGCGCAACCGCCGCTGTACAAGATCAAGCGCGGCAAGCAGGAGGTTTACGTCAAGGACGATGCGGAGCTGAACAGCCACCTGCTCGCCAACGCGCTCGAAAAAGCAGAGCTCCGTGTCAACGCCGAAGCCCCGCCGCTGTCGGGCCTGGCTCTCGAAACGCTGGCGAAAGAACACATTGCGGTAGAGGGCGTCATCGCGCGATTGTCAGCCCGGTATGACGAAGCGGTCTTGCGGACACTCGCGAATCAGCCGGAAATCGATCTGAGCCAAACAGACAATAGTCTCGACGCGCTGGAGCAGTGGACGGAGCGGTTCTCCACGGCACTGCCCAAAGTCTCCGGCGACCGGGCCAGCAACGGTAACGGCGGTTCGTATACGGCGAGCCTCGAGCGCGGTGACGAAGACGGTGAAGGCGTCAGGATAGCCATCACTCGCGTGCAGCACGGTATCGGCCAGACGCGGTATTTGCCGCGCGAGTTCTTCGACGCCAAAGAGTATCGCCAGATCATGTCGCTGGCCGGAAAACTACGCGAGCTGATCGGCGACGGTGCGAGCATTAGCCGCGGCGAGCGACACCAGTCGATCGGCGAGTTTCCCGAAGCCGTCGACTGGCTCATGGCGGAGGCGCGGCGCGGGCAGACCATACAGCGCTACAAGGGCCTCGGTGAAATGAACCCTGACCAGCTCTGGGACACCACGGTTAACCCCGAGACTCGCCGTCTCATGCAGGTCAAGATCGAGGACGCCGTAAAAGCCGACGAGATATTCACGACGCTAATGGGCGACCAGGTTGAGCCGCGCCGCGAGTTTATCGAGAAGAACGCTCTGACCGTTTCGAATCTCGACGTCTGAGTCTTTGTCCAGGCTCCAATCGCAGGACCAATCGCAACACTAATCCAGCACTAGGGCAAGGTCACAAACGTTCCCCGCATTCCAGCGTCCCGATAAGGACCCTGGGGAGCGAGACGTTTATACCGCCCGGCGCGGATTCGGTTGTGTGATAGCTCCCGGCACGCGACAATCACGGACTTCGGACACGACCCCGGTCGAGCGCCCGCTCGCGGATTTTCGTTATGCCCTCAATCAGCGCTCTTCAAACCGCGGTCATATTCCTGCTGCCCCTCGTTGTAGCGGCGTTTCGTCTGTCTTTTCTGACCGCGCTGCTGCTCGTAGCGGCACTGCTCGTCCTCCGCTGGCTCGGCGTGCTTCGCGGCCTGCGCGGCCGGAAGAACGACGCCGAGCTTACGCTCGTTACGATCGGCGCCAGTCACTTTGCCGAGAAGGCGCGCTGGTGCCTGGACCGGCTCGGCCTTGCCTACAGCGAACGCCGCGCCGCGGGCACTCTCGGCGCGTTCTATCTTGGCCGTACCGTACCGGTGCTCGAATTTCGCTCGGGGCTGGTCCGTTCGAGTATTGGCAATTCGCCCGAAATTCTGCGCTATCTCTGGGGCCGCTACGCCGCGGAGCGCTCCGCCGACGCTGCGTTTCTCGAACCTACCGCCGAGCGCCTGGAGCTGGAGACCCGGCTCGACCGCTACGGGCAAAATCTACAGCTCTGGGTGTACTATCATCTGTTGCCGCACAAACAGCTGCTGTTGCACGCATGGGGGGCGGACGACAATTCCGTACCGGTTTGGCAGCGCTTCATGCTTCGCTTTCTCCGGCCGGTTCAGGCTGCGATGATCCGGTACGCGTTCGGCACCTCCAGGTCGCGTTACGAAAAGGCGCTGCAGCATATCGATGCGCTGCTAAAAGAACTCGACGATCGTCTTGAGAATTGTCTCGAGTCGCGGCCGAACTCTTTGCTCGGAGAAGAGGTCCTAAACTTCACGGACCTGAGCTTCGCGGCATTGTCGTCGATCTGGCTCATGCCCGAAGAATTCGCCGGAGGTAGAGCAACTACACTCAAGATCGGCGAGCTGCCGGCGGAGATGCAGCGCGATATCGAGCACTTCAAAACGGCGTATCCCGCGGCCGCGGCGTTCGCGGCACGTCTTTACGCCGAGGAGAGAAGCGGGAAGCGGTCCGCAGAGACACCGCCAGGAGAGAAATCATGATGCGTCTGACTGTCTTAGCAACGCTGTTCGCGCTGGTCGCTGCCTGTGCCGGCGGACCGCGTGAAGAGGATCCGGAAATCGTGGCTATTCAAGACTTCATAGCGGTGAGTGAGCTCGAGCCAGCCGATCGAATTCGGACCGACAACAACAACAATTACGGCATCCTGAATGCCAAGTACATCATCTTCGAATCGCGCCGCGACATGTATCTCGTGGAGTTTCAACGCAACTGCTGGGAGCTGTTCGACAGCCAGGTGATTGCGTACGACGAAAGGCGGGACGCGCGCTACATGCGGCCAAGGGTGGATACGATACGCGGCTGTCTCATTGGCCGCGCGTTCGAGATCAACGAAGGCCAGAAAGCCGAACTCGAGGCGATGGGCGATGCGCCCGGGGGCGTCCGCTAGCCGGCAGACCGTTACAGAACACCCATCCGTTTGAATTTGAGGCCCGGGGGCCTGCATAGGGGGAACATCTTGAAAACATCCGTATTGACCATGCTAACCGGCATTGCCGCGGCCTCGCTGGTCGCCTGCAGCCAGGGAGAACCTGCCGGCGGCGAGCCTGCCGAAGCCGCTGCGGAGCCGCTGCGCTCAGGGATCGACCTTGCATACATGAACGACAGCGTCCGTCCGGGCGACGACTTTTTCGCTTACGTGAACGGCCAGTGGATCGCCGACACGGAAATCCCGGCGGATCGCTCGACCTACGGCGGTTTCAGCATTCTGCGCGAGGAGGCGCAGGAAAACGTGCGCGCGATTATCGAAGAATCCGCGAGCGGCGACTTCCCCGCAGGCTCCGACGAGCAGAAAGTGGGCGATCTGTATGGCTCGTATATGGATATGGAGAGACGTAATTCGCTCGGTGTAGCCCCGTTGTTGCCCGAGTTCGAGCGCATCGACGCCATCGCCGACAGGGATGGGCTGGCGGCCTATTTCGCCGCCACGGTCAAGCGCGGCCTGGACGCGCCGTTTAGCCTGGCGCAGTTTGCCGATCTCAAGGATCCGAATTACTACGGCATCTACGCGTTCCAGAGCGGCCTGGGCCTTCCCGAGCGCGAATACTATTTCAACGATGACGATAAGTCCGTCGAAATACGGGCAAAGTATGTCGATCATGTAGCCAAAATGCTCGAACTGGCTGGCATCGAGAAACCGGAAGAAGCGGCCGGACAGATCATGGCACTGGAGACGCGTCTCGCCGAGAAGCACATGAAAAAAGAGGAGACGCGGGACTGGGCCGCCAACTACAACAAAGTCGCGCTGGCTGAACTCGGCGAGATCATGCCCAACTTCGGCTGGGACGCCTATTTCGGCGAACTCGGCGCCGCTGAGCTCGACGAGCTCATCGTGATCATGACCGATTACATGGCCCAGCTCGACGGCATCATCGAAGACACCAGCCTCGACGCCTGGAAGACCTATCTCAAGTGGTCGGCGCTCAACCAGACCGCGAGCCGGCTCAGCGCCGACATCGACCGGCAAAATTTCGAGTTCTACGGCAAAGCCCTGTCCGGTACCGAGGAGCAGCGTCCGCTCTGGCGCCGCGGCGTCAACGCCGTCAACGGCACGCTGGGCGAAGTCGTCGGCAAGGTTTACGTCGCCCGGCACTTTCCGCCCGAAGCGAAAGAGAGAATGCTCGAACTGGTCGGCAACCTGATCGCCGCTTATGAGCAAAGCATCAACGAGCTCGACTGGATGGGCGAGGAAACCCGCGCCGAAGCGCTGGACAAGCTGTCCAAATTTACACCAAAAATCGGTTACCCCGACGAGTGGCGCGACTATACCGCGCTCGAGATCGACGGCAGCGACCTGTACGGCAACCTCGAGCGTGCCGCCGTCGCCGAATTCGAGCGGCAGCTCAACCGGCAGGGTGACAAGGTCGATCGCAGCGAATGGGGCATGACGCCGCAAACCGTCAACGCCTACTACAACCCGCCGCTCAACGAGATCGTATTCCCGGCGGCGATTCTGCAGCCGCCGTTCTTCGATCTCGAAGCCGACGACGCGGTCAACTACGGCGCGATCGGTGCGGTCATTGGTCACGAAATCGGCCACGGCTTCGACGATACTGGCAGCACCTTCGACGGCGACGGCGTGCTGCGCAACTGGTGGACGGACGAAGACCGCGCCGAATTCGAAGCGCGCACCGGCAAGCTGATTGCGCAGTACAACGAGTTCCAGCCGTTCGACGATCTAAACGTCAACGGCGAGTTCACGCTGGGTGAAAACATAGGCGATCTGGGCGGCATCAGCATTGGCCTCAAGGCGTATCTCATGTCGCTCGACGGCGAGCAAGCGCCCGTGATCGACGGCTTTACCGGCGTACAGCGTGTGTTCCTCGGCTACGGCCAGGTCTGGCGGAACAAGTATCGCGACGAAGCCTTACGCCTGCAGATTGGCACCAACCCGCACGCGCCCGCGATGTACCGTGCGAACGGCGCGGTGCGCAACGTGCCGGAGTTCTACGAAGCGTTCGACGTTGGCGAGACCGATGCGCTTTATCTGCCGCCGGAAGAACGGGTCAAGATCTGGTAAGGCATGGGGCAGCCGGCTGTACAAGCGGCCGGCTGCTACACTCGAAGCATGACGCGTTACGTTGCCTTCTTGCGCGCCGTCAACGTCGGCGGTACGGGAAAACTACCCATGGCCAAGCTGCGGACGATGTGCGCGGAGATCGGCTTTGCCGACGTTCAGACCTACATTGCTAGCGGCAACGTCGTCTTCGAAAGTGGGCAAAGCAAGTCGGCTGTAAAGGCTAAACTCAAGAAGAGGCTCGAGGAATACGCGGGGAAGCCTGTCGGTATTACCGTGCGAACGGCGTCCGAGATACGTGCGGTGCTGAACGAGAGCCCATTTCCCGACAAAGACCCGAAGCGTACGGTCGCAATTTTCCTGGACCGCAAGCTGCCGCCGGATGCGGTAGCAGACGTGCAGGGACAGGCTGACGAGGAGATCGTTCCGGGCACCCGGGAAATCTACGTCCACTACCCGAGCGGCATGGGCCGCTCCAAACTCAAGATTCCGGCAGCCAAAGAAGGCACGGCGCGTAACATGAACACCGTCGAGAAGATGGTGGAGATGACGTCGCGAGCGTAGCGACATCCCAGACAACAGCTAAATATGGACAGCTCACTCCAAAGCCGGGCGCAATCTGGCACGAGGTCCCTGATTCACGTCTTGAGCGCCAGTCGATTCCGTCCACCACAGTGACACTCGCCGACGTGCAGCCTCGACCTCGTCTACGTCATCCGCATTCAGAAAACGTTGCCCCGACATCTCTTCCAGGTGCTGGACGAGCCCAAGTGCTGTAACCACGTTGACCTCACTGTCGGTCGTCGAGACGATAAGGTCTTTGATCTCAACAGGTACGCCTCGTTTCGACATGCTCAGACGGGCGGCGGCCCTGAGGTTCGGGTTTGTGCTGCGGGCAAGCGGGAGCAGCTTTGTCATCGCTGCTCTGTCGGCGAATTCACCCAGAGTAGCAATAGCCTGGTAGCGAATATCGTCCGGTTCCTGCTCGTTATTTGCTGTTTGAATCAAGCCCAGCGCGGCGTCAGCGTTGCGAATTTTCCCCAGACTGATGACCGCAGCCTTTCGTGTAGCATATTCAGGGTCCTCTGCGGCAAGCGTTCTCAACGCCTGGGTTGACTCGGGCGCGCGAAAATGACCCAGCGCAACGGCAGCGCCGAGACGAGCGAATTTATTGGCATCGCCGGTCGCCGATATCAAGTGCGGTATCGCCTTGCGGTCTTCGAGCTGAGCCAGAGCCAGCGCGCTCCAGTAGCGTAGTTCCTGATCCGAGCTGTTTTCGAGTACGTAGACAAGCGACGGGACTGAAAGCCCAACCCCTGCCTCGTTCATTCGGGTAAGAGGGGTTGGATGGATGTCCCAGGCGGTTGCTCCGAGCGGAGCATGAGTGGGCATGGCGATTACAAGAAGCGCTGCCAATAACGCCGTTATCCGACCGCCCATTCTCCGATCCTCCAAGAAGTCCTTGGTGAAGAACAACATATCGCCTGGTCAACGTTCAGGCAGCCTAGCACAAAGCGAGAATTCTCCGACCCCGATGAGCCGGCGGACCTTCCCGGCCCGCGATCAGTCGCTCGACGCGCGCTGGCGGCCGAACTTCTCGCCGAAAAAATCGCCCGGGTTCCACGTCGGACGGTCCTCGGCATCTCCTACGAGATAAGCAATCCGGGCGTTCGCTCGCGCGAAGCGCACGGCCGATTCCCAGTGTACGGTTAGCTCGAGATCGTCGCTCGGCCTGTGATAGTGCTGCTGCAGGTGCTCCCGGAACAGCGCCGCTCCGTCGAGCTCCGGATCCGCCGAGTTGAAGCCGGTAACCAGAAAAATAGCCGGTGTGCCTTTGCGCACGAACGAATACTGATCGCTGCGGATGAACAGCGTTTCCTCCGGCAGCGGATCGGGGGTCAGCTCGAAACCCTCCGCCTCGGCGGCGCGCTGCACGGGGTCTTGCAGCGAAGAGTGTTCGGCGCCGAAGGCCACCAGATCGGCGGGCGGATACATGAATAACGGCATGTCGAGGTTTACGTTGGCGACGATCGCGTCCCTCGGCACCGTCGGGTAATGCGCAAAGTAGTCCGAGCCGAGCAGACCGCGTTCCTCCGCGGTCAGTGCGATGAACATCACGGAGCGCCTTGGCGGAAGCTCCGCGAACACGCGCGCGGCCTCGAGCAGCAGTGCGACGCCCATGGCGTTGTCGTACGCGCCGTTGTAGATGCTGTCGCCGTCTTCGGCCGGGCCCGTGCCGAGTCCGTCCAGGTGGGCCGTAAACACGACGTACTCGTCGGCCAGCGCGGGATCGCTGCCCTTTATCGTCGCGATGACGTTGGGGCTCAGGATTTCCTCCTGGCTCGACCGGCGCGACATCGACACTTCGATACCGAGCGGCGTTGATCTGGCCTGGTCGTCGTCGATGGCGTCCAGTGCGTCTTCAAAACTTAGCGTCGAGCCTTCGAACAGCCGCGTCGCCACCTCCCGGTTCACCGTAATCGCTCCGCCCAGTTCCGGGAAGTAATCGCTGACTTCGCCGCTCAGGTTTACCCAGGCCATGCCCGGCCGCGTGCCCGTCTGCCGCTTGTAGCGCTCCCAGCTCATGATGCGTTCGGCGCGGCGGGACCGCAGGACTATGCTGCCGACCGCGCCGCGGCGAATCGCCTCCGCCGCCTTGTTGCGTGACGATGCGTAATACGCTCTCTGGTTGTGCGGAAACGTCGCCGGTGCGCCGCCGAAGCGGGCAATGATTTTGCCGTCGACATCGATACCCTCATAGTCCGAGTAGCCGAGCTCGGGCGCGTGCACGCCAAATCCGACGTAGACGACCTCGGCACGCAGCGCGTTGCTCTCGCGAACCTTGTCGCCCGCCATACCATAGTCTTCGCGATATCGAAGCTCCCGGTCTGCGCCGTCGCGGTGCACGAACACGGACGTGCTTTCCGACTCGACGCGATAAGACACGAGCGGCACCTGCTGATACCAGCCTTCGTCGCCGCCGGCCTCGGCGCCCGCCAGCGCAAACTGTTCGGCCACATACTCCGCGGCGGCATCGTAGCCGGGCGTACCGGCAAAGCGGCCAGCCATGGCGTCGCTCGCGAGGATTTCGTAGTGTCTACGCAGGACCTCCTCATCGATAAGGCCGAGCGCAGCCTCGATGTCGTGTTCGCGGTTGTCCGCGGACGCGACGGACAGGGTGAGCAGTGCAAAGGCCGGGACCAGGATGGCCCGAACAACGTCGACGCTCATTCGGCAGAGCCCTCCTTATTAGGATACATCGTGCTGATCTCCTGCATTTTGTCCTCTACCCAGGCCTGCACCAGCCGGTTCGTTTCTTTTGGTGTCTGAGCGCTGCCGTCGATCGGCGGACCAATCACGAAGCGCACGGTGCCCGGCCGCTTGGTAAAGCCGCGCCGCAGCCACAGGTCGCCGGCGTTGTGAGCGACCGGTACCACCTTGCAGCCGGCCGCGTGCGCCAGCGCGGCACCGCTGATGCCGTACTTCCGGGTCTCGCCCGGCGGCATGCGCGTGCCTTCGGGAAACACGGTGACCCAGACGCCGTCGGCGAGCTTTTGTTTGCCCTTCTCGATCACCTGTTTGACGGCCGATTTACCCGAGCTGCGGTTGATGGCAATCGGATCGAGCAGCATGGCGAGCGTCCAGCCGAAAAACGGCAGCCACAAGAGCTCGCGCTTGATGACCCAGGCCGTGCGCGGAAACAGCGTGACGTGCCAGTAGGTCTCGAGCGCCGTCGTGTGCTTGATCATGATGACGCTGGGGTCGTCCGGTATGTGCTCCTTGCCCTCGACCACCACGTTCATGCCGCAGAAGAACTCGCCGGCCCAGACCGACAGCCGGCACCAGCTGACCGTAAGCCACCAGTGCCAGCGAAACGGTGCCCAGAACGTCAGCAGCGCCAGCGCGCCGGCAAGCATTGCCGTGACGAACAGGAAGCTCGTGAATACGAATGAGCGCAGAAACAGCATAGCGTCGGCAGACTCTAAGTCTAAGTGCCGGTCAGCGACCGCGCGGCCGCCGCCAGGTCGTCGAATACCGGGGTGCTCTGCAAAGGCCCGGCGAGTTCGGTTTCGGTGCGCTTGCCGTTACCGGTTCGCACGAGTACGGGTTTGGTGCCGGCTGCGTGCGCAGCTTCGAGGTCGCGCAGCGAGTCGCCAATCACGAGCACGGAAGCCGGGTCGACCGCATAGCGCTTCAGGAACCGCTCGATGAGCCCGGGTTTCGGTTTGCGGCAGCGGCAACCGTCGTCCGGTCCATGCGGGCAGACTTCTATACGTGCAATCCGGCCGCCCTTCGTCGCCAGCAAACGGCGCAGTTTACGATGCATCGTGCGCAACGCACGGCGGTCGAAGTAGCCGCGCGCCAGGCCTGACTGGTTGCTGGCCACACCCACGGTGTAGCCGGCTGCGTTGAGTTTCGCGATGGCCTCCAGGCTGCCGGGAAGCGGAATCCACTCGTCGGCCGAGCGCACGTAGTCCGACGAGTCCCGGTTGATGACGCCGTCGCGGTCGAGGATCACGAGGCGCGTGGCTTGCGTGTGGCCTGTCACCCGAGCGCTCAGGCCGCGGACAGCCGGGAGAGATCGGCGATCCTCAGGAACAGCTGCCGGAGCTCACTCAGCAACGCAAGGCGGTTCGCGCGCGTGTCCGCATCCTCGGCCATGACCATGACGTCGTCGAAGAAGCGGTCGACCGGCCCCTTCAGGCTCGCGAGCGATCGCAGCGCGTCCGTATACTCATTTTGCTCGACGAGCGGCTGTATCGTCCGGTCCACGACACTAAGCGCATCGTAAAGAGCTTGCTCCGCCGGTTCCGCGAGCAGTGACGGATCGACGCTAAGCTGTGCGTCCTCGCCGGCGTTTTTCTTCAATATGTTGGCGATGCGCTTGTTGGCGGCCGCCAGGCTTACCGCCTCGTCGAGTTCGAGGAATGTTCTGACGGCGCTTAGCCTGCGCGCGAAATCGACGAGCGACGCCGGCTGCCGCTGTAGCACCGAGTCGAGCGTTTCCGACTTGAGTTCTGCATCCCGTTCGAGCAAGTAGTTACGCAGCCGCTCGACGACAAACTGGTAGAGTTCGGCGGCCAGCGCGGCCCGGTCGGCTTTCCCCGGCGGCTGCGCCGCAAGCGCGATATCGATAGCCTGCTTGAGGTCCAGGTCGAGACCGCCTTCGATCGACAGCCGCACTACTCCAAGGGCCGCCCGGCGAAGTCCAAACGGGTCGCGGTTGCCGGATGGTTTCTTGCCAAGCGTAAACACGCCGGCCAGCGTGTCGAGGCGGTCCGCCAGGGCAAGCAGCGACGCATCGTCGCTGTTCGGGAGTTTGTCGCCGGCAAACCGCGGCAGGTACTGTTCGGCGATGGCGTCAGCCACCCTGGGGTCTTCCCCGTCGGCGCGCGCATAGTATGCACCCATGATTCCCTGCAGCTCGGGGAACTCGCCCACAATGCCGGTCAGCAGGTCGCACTTGGCGAGCGTGGCGGCGCGCGCGGCGTGCTCGCAGTCGAGGCTCAGCATCTCAGCAAGCTGCACCACCAGCGCCTGAACGCGGTGCGATTTGTCCGCCAGGCTTCCGAGGCCCTGCTGATAAACCACGGCGTCCAGCGATGGGTGTCGCGACTCGAGGCTCGAACTGCGGTCAGTTTCCCAGAAGAACGCCGCATCGGCCAGCCGCGGGCGGACGACTCTCTCGTTGCCGTTGCGGACCTGATCCGGGTCTTTGCTGTCGATGTTCGCAACGGTGACGAACGCATTCCTGAGCGCGCCGCTGTCGTCCGCTATCGGAAAGTAGCGCTGATGTCCGGTCAGCGTGCTAATGACCACTTCGTCGGGTAGCTCGAGGTAGCTCTCGTCGAAACGGCCGAGCACCGGGACGGGCCACTCAACGAGTGCGGCGACCTCGTCGTAGAGCGCTTCGCCGTTAACCACGACGCCGTCGATTTCGGCGGCCGTCCGGGTAACGCTTTGTTCGATCATCTCGCGGCGCCTGTCGAAATCGGCGATTACGTAGCCTTCGTCGGCCAGCGTATCGAGATAGCCGGCCGGCTCCTGAATGCGCAATGCGCCGGGCGCATGAAAACGATGTCCTTGCGAGTCCCTGCCGGACGTAATGCCCATGATCTTCGCCTCGACCAGCTCTTTGCCGTGCAGCATGACCAGCCAGTGCACGGGCCGCACAAACTCGGCAGGGCTGTCGCCCCAGCGCATGCGCCGCGGGATCGGCAGGTCCGCAAGCGCCGTTTCGACGATACCGCCAAGGAGGTCGGCCGCGGGTTGCCCGGTTTCGGTAGCGGAGTAACTTAGCCATTCGCCTTTTTCGGTTTGCGTGCGGCCGAGGTCCTGCACTTCGACGCCGCACTTTTTTGCGAACGCGATAGCGGGCGGCAGCGCTTCGCCCGCATCGTTGAACGCAATTGCGACCGGCGGACCTTTTTGTTCGATGTCGCGGGAGGCTTGCGCCAGGGCAAGCCGTTCGATAACGACGGCCAGGCGTCGGGGGCTCGCGTACCGCTCGATATTGTCGTGCTCTAGCCGCGCGTCGCCGAGCCCCTTGGCAAGCGCTTCGGCAAACGCATCCCGGAGCGATCGCAGCGCCTTCGGCGGCAGTTCCTCAGTGCCGAGCTCGACGAGAAAGTCGGCGGACTTCATGCGGCTTTGCCGCCCGCGCCGACCGATGCGAGCATGGGGAAGCCGAGCGCCTCCCGGCTCTGATAGTAGGTTTCCGCGACGGAGCGCGCCATCGTGCGTACGCGCAGAATATAGCGTTGCCGCTCGCTGACCGAAATCGCCTGCCGTGCATCGAGCAGGTTGAAGCGGTGCGACGCCTCGAGCATGCGCTCGTAGGCCGGCAGCGCGAGGCCTTCCGCGATCAGACGTTCGCAGTCACGCTCCGCGTGCTCGAAGGCCTCGAAAAGCTGTGCCGTATCGGCCAGTTCGAAGTTGTAGCGCGACTGTTCGACCTCGTTCTGGTGGTATACGTCACCGTAGGTGATACGACCGAGCGGCCCGTCCGTCCAGACGAGATCGAAAATGCTCTCGACGCTCTGCAGGTACATGGCCAGGCGTTCGAGGCCGTAAGTGATTTCGCCCATGACGGGACGGCACTCGAGACCGCCGACCTGCTGGAAGTACGTAAACTGGGTAATTTCCATGCCGTTCAGCCAGACCTCCCAGCCGAGGCCCCACGCTCCGAGCGTAGGTGACTCCCAGTTGTCCTCGACAAAGCGGATGTCGTGCACCAGCGGATCGATGCCCAGGGCCCGCAGCGAATCGAGGTACAGATCCTGGATACGATGCGGCGAAGGCTTGATGACGACCTGATACTGATAATAGTGCTGCAGGCGAAACGGATTGTCGCCATAGCGCCCGTCCGTCGGCCGGCGGCTGGGCTGGACGTAGGCGGCACTCCACGGCTCCGGCCCCACGGCCCGGAGCAAGGTCGCAGGGTGGAAGGTACCCGCGCCCATCTCCTTATCGTAGGGCTGCAGGATGACGCAGCCCTGTTCGGCCCAATACTGTTGCAGCGCAAGTATTAGATCCTGAAAGCTGTGCACGTGGGGTGCCTGGGTTTTGCTCATGGACGGGGACTTTCGGCTCGCATAAAGGCGCGGATTATATCGGTTTGGGCCTTGGGCGAAACGCTTTAAATGCTTAAGGCCAGCCGCGGCCGCCGCACGGTTTCGGAAGCGCAAGGAACAATCTTGCGCCCCCACGGTGCGCTCGCGAGCGAATGCACTATAATGGTGCCGAGGTCAGGGCGCTTTGCACCGATCCGGTGCGGGCCTGCGCTGCTTTCAGGTAAAAATTAACTGCAAATCAGTTGCTTAGCTAAAGCACCGTTTTGGCACAATTACTGCAGCTAAGGCTTGCTCGGGGCCGAATGCCCTGTTTCGATCAGTCAACGCCAACACCAATTTGGAGGTTCCATCCATGACGCCCGCAGAGGTTCTAAGCCTCATCCAGGAAAAAGAGGTCAAGTTTGTCGATTTTCGTTTCACGGATACGAAAGGCAAAGAACAACACGTAACCGTGCCCGCCCATACTGTCGACGAAGACCTGTTTGAAGACGGCAAGATGTTCGACGGGTCGTCCATTTCGGGTTGGAAAGGCATCAACGAGTCCGACATGATCCTGATGCCGGACGCCGACACCAGCGTGCTCGACGTCTTCTCCGACGAACTGACGCTAAACATGCGCTGCGACGTCGTGGAGCCCGCGACCATGCAGGGCTACGATCGTTGCCCGCGCTCGCTGGCGCAGCGCGCCCAGGCTTACCTGAACTCCACGGGTATCGCCGACACGGCGTTCTTCGGACCCGAAAACGAGTTTTTCGTCTTCGATCACGTCGCCTGGGACGACAACATGCAGGGTGCCTTTTACAAGGTGGACTCCGAAGAGGGCGCCTGGAACTCCAACCGCTCGTACGAAGACGGCAACACTGGCCACCGCCCGACCGTAAAAGGCGGCTATTTCCCGGTACCGCCGGTTGACTCGCTGCATGACCTGCGCTCCGCGATGTGTCTCGCGCTGGAGGACATGGGCCTCACGACCGAAGTGCATCACCACGAGGTCGCCACGGCGGGCCAGTGCGAAATCGGCGTGCAGTTCAACACGCTGGTCAAGAAGGCCGACGAAGTGCAGGTTCTGAAATACGTCGTGCACAACGTAGCGCACGCTTACGGCAAGACGGCCACCTTCATGCCCAAGCCGCTGGTCAACGACAACGGCAACGGTATGCACGTCCACCAGTCGCTCGCGAAAGGCGGCGAAAATCTGTTCTCGGGCGACGGCTACGGCGGCCTGTCCGACACCGCGCTGTATTACATTGGCGGCATCATCAAGCATGCCAAGGCGCTGAACGCATTCACCAACCCTGCAACCAACAGCTACAAGCGGCTGGTGCCGGGCTTCGAAGCTCCGACGATTCTCGCCTACTCGGCGCGCAACCGCTCGGCGTCCATCCGTATCCCGTACGTGTCGAATCCCAAGGCGCGCCGCGTCGAAGTGCGCTTCCCCGACTCCATGGCCAACCCGTATCTGGCGTTCTCCGCCATGCTCATGGCGGGGCTCGACGGCATCAACAACAAGATTCACCCGGGCGATGCCATGGACAAGGATCTTTACGATCTGCCGCCCGAGGAAGAAAAAGAGCTCAAGCTGGTGGCTTTCTCGCTGGACGAGGCGCTCGGAGCGCTCGATGAGGATCGCGAGTTTCTGAAAGCCGGTGACGTTTTCTCCGACGACCTGATCGACGCCTACATCGATCTGAAGATGGAGAATGTCACGCGCCTCAGGATGACCACGCATCCGGTCGAGTTTGACATGTACTACAGTCTTTAAAAAATGTAAAAACTGTGAACCGGGCGGCATTTTGGGCCGCCCGGTTGCTGGCCCCGAACTGGTCGACGCTGTTATGCTAACCCCATGGCTACACGGACTATTTTCGTTTTCGCGTCACTCCTGTGCGCCGGCGCTGCGTTCGCCCAGGCGTACAAGTGGACCGATGAAAACGGCGTGGTGCACTACTCGGACCGGCCGGAGCCGGGCGCTGAGGAAGTCGCGCTGCCGGAGTCCGCAACGCGCCGCCGGTCAGCGCCCGCAGCCTCGCTCAGAAACAGCCGGTCGGCCGACGAACAGCAAGCGGAGCCCGAGACACCCTTTGCTTATCAAAGCTTCGCGGTGGCCAACCCGGGACCGGAAGAGACCCTGTGGAACATCGAAGGCACTCTGAGCGTATCGCTCGATCTGCAGCCGGGCCTGCGTCCGGGGCATCAGATTCGAGTGTACTTCGACGGTCAGCCGCGCCTGGTGAACGGTACCAGCTTCCAGATCGAGGAAGTGTGGCGCGGTGTGCACAATCTTCAGGCGGAAGTGCTGGACGAAACGGGCAAGCTCATGATCCGCAGCCAGACCAATCGTTTCTACGTGCAGCAGAACACGATTCTCTAGCCAGTCCGGATCAATCCAGCCCTGGCCAACCGGCAAACCGGTCTTCGGATAGCGGCGGCTCGGGCCCAACCGGTCCCTTAAGCGGTTCCAGGATACTCGACAGCATGTCGTCGGGCATTGTCCTCGTCGATCGCAATCTGTTGATCTGCGACCTCAACCCCGCAGCAGAGAACATACTGGGTATTAGCGTCAATCGGGCGCGCGGCGAATCGATACTAAGGCTCGTCGGCGACGAAGAAGAGTTCGGTACCGTGCTGCTGCGCGTGCTGGAAACCGGCGACTACTACGGCAACGAGTTTCGCCTGCCGCCCACCGAGATTCATGCCAAGGAGCGCATACTCGACTGCCGCGTGTCGCCGATAGACATCGATGACGCAGTGCTGCTCGTGGAACTGGCCGACGTCACGCGGCGCTCGCGCATCAGCCGGGAAAACGCACTGCTCGTGCAGCACGGCGCCGGACGACAGATGGTCCGGCAGCTTGCGCACGAGATCAAGAATCCCCTGGGCGGCATACGCGGCGCGGCGCAGCTCCTGGAGCGGCAGCTTGCGGAAGCCGAACTCAAGGAATACACGGACGTCATCATTAGCGAGACCGACCGGCTCGCCGGGCTTGTCGATACGCTGCTTGGCCCCGGCGGTCCGCCAAACAAACAGCCCGCCAACGTCCACGAACTGCTCGAATACGTGATCCGCCTCGTGGAGGCGGAGGACGACCGCCGGCTGACGCTGCATCGCGATTACGATCCGGGCCTGCCCGATCTTGCGCTGGACCGCGATCAGATGGTGCAGGCGTTTCTCAATCTCGTGCAGAACGCCGCGGCGGCGCTCGAAGGCCACGGGACGATTACGCTCAGGACGCGCGCCACGCACAACTACACGATCGGCGACGTCCGCCATCGCGTCGTTGCCACGATCGAGATCGAGGACGACGGTCCCGGCATTCCGCCGCAGCTGCAGGACTCGATTTTTTATCCGCTCGTAACGAGCCGGCCGGAAGGCACGGGCCTCGGTCTCCCCGCGGCGCAGGAACTGATCAGCCGTCACGGCGGGTTGATCGAGTTCGAGAGCCGGCCGGGCCGGACCGTATTTCTCGTGCGCCTGCCGCTGTGCACCCGCACCGAACTGGCTGCCGAACATGACTAAGCAGGCCCTCGAAGCCTGGGTTGTTGACGACGACCAGTCGGTCCGCTGGGTACTCGAAAAGGCGCTGCGACAGGCGGGCATCGAATCGCGGAGTTTCGAGCGCGCGGAGCATTTGCTCGATGCGATCGGCGGCGGCGCTCCCGACGTATTGATTACCGACGTGCGCATGCCCGGCATGAGCGGCATTGCACTGCTGGAAAGGCTCAAGGAGGCCAACCCGGATCTGCCGATTATCGTAATTACGGCACATTCCGATCTCGACAACGCCGTCGCGGCTTACAAAGGCGGTGCGTTCGAGTACTTGCCGAAACCGTTCGACATCGACGAGGCGGTAGACCTCGTCAAGAAAGCGGCCCGCGAAGCAGTCAATTCCGACGCCTACGATACCGCGGCGAACGGCCAGATGATCCCGTCTCTGATTGGCCAGGCGCCCGCCATGCAGGAGGTGTTTCGCTCGATAGGCCGGCTGGCCGGCTCCAGCATGACCGTCCTGATTACGGGCGAGTCGGGCACCGGCAAGGAGCTGGTTGCCCGAGCGCTGCACGAGCACTCGCCGCGGGCCGAGCAGCCGTTTGTAGCGCTGAATACGTCGGCGATAGCCTCGGAGCTGCTCGAATCCGAGCTGTTCGGGCATGAGAAAGGGGCCTTCACGGGCGCCGACGCGCGCCGGATCGGCCGCTTCGAACAGGCTGACGGCGGCACGCTGTTCCTCGACGAGATCGGCGACATGTCGCCCGCGCTGCAGACCCGGCTGCTGCGCGTGCTGGCCGAAAGCGAGTTCTACCGCGTCGGCGGTCAGCAGTCGATACGCGTGGACGTTCGCGTGATTGCGGCCACGAATCAGAACCTCGCGCGCGCCGTCAAGGAGTCGCGCTTCCGCGAGGATCTTTATCACCGGCTAAACGTTATCCGGATCAACACGCCGCCGCTGCGGCAGCGGCGCGAAGACATACCGCTGCTCATCAAGCACTATCTGAACAAGGCGGCGGACGAGCTCAAGGCCAGCACAAAATCTATCGATGCCGCGGCGCTGGAGCTGCTCGAATCGTACGACTGGCCAGGGAACGTGCGGCAGCTCGTGAACGCGACGCGCCGGCTCACGGTGACGGCGCCGGGCAGCGTCATTACGCCCGACGACATACCGGCCGACTTTGGCGGCCGCGAATCGCGTGAGCGGCAATCGACGGAATGGACCCAAAGCCTCGAAAGCTGGGCGGCGCGCCGGCTGGCGGACGGCGGCACGCCGCTGCTCGATACGGCGCTGCCCGAATTCGAAAAGGTGCTCATTCAGACGGCCATGGCGAGAACCAAAGGCCATCGTCAGGAGGCGGCGAAGCTCATCGGCTGGGGCCGCAATACGCTGGCGCGCAAGATGAAGGCCCTCAAGCTCGACTGACCGGCTTGTGAGTCAGGACTCGCACGGTTAGTGTGGTCGCGACCATGAGCGCTGAATCGCAATCCGATACGCCGAATCCTTACATCGGCTGGCTGCTGGCGTGTTTGCTGCTCGCCGTAATCGCCACGCTGATTGCGCTGTATACGCAGGCTTTTATCGGTTCGTTCGAAGAGCTGTTCTCGGGCTTCGAGAGCCTGCCGCTGATTGTTCGTACGGCGCTGCGCTATGCCGCTCTTGCTCCCTATCTTTCCGTTGCCGCCTATGCGCCGGCTCTCATGCTGTACCTGCAGCGTAAAGAAAAAGATTCCGGGCGCCGCTGGACGCTAATCGCGTTTTTTACGGTCGTGGCGTTTACCGTGCTGCTTCTGGCTTCGGGTCTCGCAATGTATTTGCCCATGTTTACGGCAACGTAGACACAGTCGGCGGCGTAGCGTACGCCGTTGCAGTAGACTGCGTGGCAAAAAGGGGGACGGTCAATGCGAATCTGGTCACTTGCAAAAGAGCTTGCCGAGGCAACGCCTGCCGAGAGGAACCGCTATGTCGACTTTCTGCGCGCCATGTCCATTCTTGCCGTGGTGGTCGGTCACTGGCTGATCGCAACGGCCTGGTACCACGACGGCGAGTTTACGACCGGGCACTTGCTCAAGGACCGGCCGGAGACCCAGTGGCTGACCTGGTTGTTTCAGGTCATGCCCGTGTTCTTCATCGTGGGCGGCTATTCGAACGCCGTGTCGCTCAAGAGCGCCGAACGCAAGGGCGCATCGTATGCGGAATGGCTGATCGCGCGACTGACGCGGCTGGCGATCCCCGTCGTCGTCTTAATGCTCGTCTGGGCTGGCATTGCGTTGGTCATGCGGCTGCTCGACGTGGATCCGGCCGTCATCCAGTACATGTCGCAGGCGTCGCTAATACCGACCTGGTTTCTCGCGATCTACATCATGGTGGCAATCCTCGCGCCGCTGGCGTGGCGCTTCTGGCAGCGCGCCGGCTACGCTTCGTTCTTCGCGTTTGCCGCCATGGCGGTGGCAACGGATGTGCTGTTCTTCGCCTTCGATCTGCGCTATCTCGGCTGGAGCAATTATTTCTGGGTCTGGCTCGCGGTACATCAGCTCGGCTTCGCCTGGCGCGAGAACCGGCTGCCGTCCGCGCCGGGTCTGCTGGCTATCGCCGTCGCCGGCTTTGCCCTCCTATGGCTGCTGATTTTCAAAGGGCCCTATCCGCTGGCGATGGTTGGTTCGCCCGATGAGGGGCTAAGCAACACCTTACCGCCCAAGCTGACGCTATTGGCGTTGGGCCTGCTGCAGTTTGGCGTGCTCATGGCCCTCGAAGCGCCGATGCGGCGCGCGCTGGAAAGCCTTCGCCTGTGGACTTTCACGGTGCTGATCAACTCGATGATCATGACGATCTATCTCTGGCATATCACCGTCATGATCGTGCTGGGCGGCCTGCTGTATCTTGCCGGAGGGTTCGGTTTCGGCCTGGAGCCCGGCACGGGCGGCTGGTGGCTGTCGCGGCCGCTGTGGATATTCATCCTGTGGGCGCTGTTGTTGCCGCTCGCGCTGGTGCTGTCGCCGCTCGAGCGGCGCGGCCGGCCGAAGGACGCGCCGGTGCCGGGCGCGGTCAGGCAAATCGCGGGCGCCATGGCGGTGTGTCTGGGGATAGCTTTGCTGGCGCTGTTCGGCTTCGGCGACGAGCCCGCCGACTGGGTCGATGTGGCGGCGTTCGTGCTGGCGATCGGCGGTTCGGTTATTGCCGGACTGCTGGTTCTGCCCAGGCGTAAAGTGCCGGTGGGTAATTGAGGGCTAAAGCGTACGGCCATTCACTTTGCTTTTCACCGACGCAAGGAAGCGATCGATATCCGAAGCTGATTTGAGATGGATGGGTTGTTCGTCTTCCGTCGGGCGCTGGAAGCGATCCTTGTGGGCCGTAAAGACATCCCTGCTTACATCATGCCGCGATGGCTGCTTGCGGTTCTTTTCCATTCTTTCGGCAATTTCCGCGAGCGGCGTATCGACAAAAAGCAGGACGAAGTCGGCCCCGGCCTCGGTCGCAGCATCGCGATACCGGTCCCGCAGAAATCGATGAGACAGCGTATCGTCCAGCACCAGCGATTGACTGGAAGCCAGAATAATCTTTAAGCGCTCGGCGGCAATCGCACTGCTTTCCTCCCATTGCGCATCGGTCATACCCTTGCCGCCATGCAGGCCGCGTTCTGCATTGATTCGGTCGAGGCTTACCCGCGGAATACTTAGCGTTTCTGCCAATAGTTTGGCCAAAGTGGTCTTACCTGAGAAGGCGAGGCCGCAGGTGGCGAAGACTGTCTGCATGTTACGACCTTACGGGGACGGTACATTCGAATAGCTGTTTTGCGCAGATTACCATCGCCGTACTGCCGATTGCTCCGGTGCAACAGGGAGCATGGCCGGGGACAGGGCACAACCGTAAGCAACCGGGTTTGTTAGAATCGACACTTGGCGGCACGTTTCCGCCAATCGACTCTCCTGGCGCCGGAAAATTCGCTTGAGCACCCTGATTCGCTTTGGTCTCATCTTCCAGACGTCCGCGGCCAGGACTGCGCACGCCGGCGACGCCCTATGCGGTGAAAAGTTGGTGCGGACCGAGAGTCACACTTGAGGCGCGAACCCGCAAGTCTTTGGGGATTGCTCAAGGCGGTCCTGCCCCTGGCCGGCCTATGGGTCGTCTACTGGTTTCTCGGCCAGCGGAATCCGCTGGCCGAGTTGAGTGATCGGCTGAGCCGGCTGGACCCGTACTACGTTGTATTCTTCACCCTGATTGCGGGACTCGTCTTGCTACCGCCGCTTTTCAGGCTCGTTCGGGAGCGACGAATATGGATGGTGCTGAAGCAGCCTTTTGCGCTGGTCGAGAATCCGTTCATCGATATCGACATGCATGAAGAAGCTTACGGCCACGTGCTGCTTGGCCCGCGCGTGAAGATCAAGCACGTTGCCATAGCCGCCGGAAAAGACAGCATTATCGTGCGGAAGGCTGCATACCCGAAGCTGTTTCCGACGTTTAAAATCGGCTGGAAAGACGTCTCGAATGTTTACTTTGTCGCAACGGATAACACCGATTCAACAGGAGAAGACGATGTCGGCGTGGCAAGGATTACACTCGGTTTTGCCGAGGAAACAGTACTCGTACTGCCTTGGCGGCAGCGCTTCAACGCCTTGATACTTGAGTCAGCCGGCTTTCAGGAAGAATCAGTCATAGGATAATCAGCGAGGGTTGCGGAAGAGCGGGACGAGCCCGGCGCTCGCGGAGCGATTCTGGCCATGCCAGGCGGAATGCAGGAAACGTTCCTGGAGATTTACTACGCGGATCGTTCGAGCGACTTTGCCCGCCTGAGCCTTCAGTTTCGCGTCGGATGTCTGGATGCGTTTGTCGCGAGCCCGCCGAAAACCATCTCCCACGAGGAACCAACGGCTCGGCCATGGGGGTCCACTTACTTGTATATTAGAGATCCGAACGACATCCAGATTATCGTGTATGAAGGCGGTCTTTAGCGGGCGGGCCGGATAGTCTTGAATTGCGCCCTCGCGCTACGGATATTGATCTCGTGATATGAAGATGGGGACATGATCGATTACAAACGCCGAATCCGGCGTCGGATCGTCCAGGGGTTGGGCGCCGGGGCCTTGTTAGCCGGAGCCGGCTGTGCGCCGGCGATCTATTCTCAGACGCCCGGCTATCCCCGCGCCTACTCACGTAAACCGTGGGCCGCACCCAATATATCGAGGGATGCCGTCATACGCGTCGTGGTCGGCCATCGCCCGTATCGGCACAACGGCTTTCGCGTGGAGCGCGAGCAGCTCGACGACAAAACGCTCGTGCATAACTATGGCCATGGCGGCGGCGGTTTGAGCCTGGGCTGGGGTTCGTCGGCACTGGCCGTGCGCGAGGTGGCCGATCTCGTGCCCGGTGCAGCGGCCGTCATGGGCAGCGGCATCATGGGGCTATGTACGGCGCGCCTCCTGCAGGACGCCGGCTGGTCGGTCACGATCTACACGCGCGATGTTTACCGGCACACGACCTCGAACGTCGCCGCCGGCGAGTGGGGTCCGTTCTCGACTCACGACAGGGGCCGGGTCGATGCGGCGTTCCTCGCGCGGCTCGACTGGGCTGCGCGCGTATCGCACCATGCGTATACGAACCTGACCGGCACCAAATACGGTATCCGCTGGATGGAGGTCTACCAACTTCACAATGCGCCGGTCAGGAATCCTGGACGCCTGTCGTTCGACGATCTGTTTACGTATCAGGCAGAGCTCGGTCCCGGCGAACATCCGTTCGGCAACCGCTATGCGCGGCGCATGGTGACGATGCAGATCGATCCGGGCACCTTGCTGCGGCAGTTGACCGCAGATTTCCGGCTTGCGGGCGGCAAGTTCGTGATCCGCAGTTTTGGTGGCCTCGACGACGTGCTCGAACTGCACGAGCCGGCGATCTTCAACTGCACCGGTCTCGGCGCCGCCGAATTGTTCGACGATCCGAATCTCGTGCCGGCCAAAGGCCAGCTCGTTTTCCTGCCTCCCGACCCGGCGATCGACTACATGACGATAGGCGGCGGCAGCGGTTTCCTGCATATGTTTCCGCGTGGCGACGTGCTCCTGCTGGGCGGCACGTTCAAGCTGAACGACGGCAGCAGCAACGTCGAAGCTGCTGAGACGGAACGAATCGTCGACGCGCACAAAACGCTGTTCGCGAACTTTGCAAAATCGGGGTCAGACCGCAATTTCTGAGGCATCTGATATAGGATCGAAAATCGGGGTCAGACCCCAATTTCTTCGAGTGATTCGCCTCACGAAAATCGGGGTTAGGCACTAATTCCGTCAGGGCATCGCCGAGCAGGAAAAACCCATCAAGATGAAACTAACGAAGACCGGACTACTATTGGCATGCCTGGCGTTATCGACGTCCTCACACGCGGAAACAGAACGACTGCCGATTATCGACATGCACTTGCACGCGCTCAGCCTGGAAGACATGGGTGGACCCATGGCTGTCTGCACCAACGAACAGGCCGTCGAGTTTCCGGGGCTGGATCCCAGGCAGCCGATGACAGTTCAGGCTGCCGCCGTGTGCGCTGAGCCGACGATGTCATCAAGCAGCACGCCCAAGCTCATCGAAGAAACGGTGGCCATGCTCGAACGCTACAACATCTATGCGATCACGGCCGGAAGCAGAGAGCGGCTGCGCGAATGGCGAGCGGCCAGTCCGGACCGAATCATACCGGCGCTGGGTTTCGATGAGGATGACGCAGAGGCACCGGACGTCTACCGCCGCCTCTACGCCGATCGGGAGTTTCGCGTATTCGCGGAAATCGCCCCGCAATACCGCGGCAAGCTAGCGACAGACGGCGCACTCGACGCGTATTTTGCGCTTGCCGAGGAGCTCGATATTCCCATCGGTATTCACTTGGGTGAAGGTCCGCCGGGCGGTGCGCACGTCACGGGATACGGCGGCTACAAGGCTGCGCTGACGAGCCCGCTGCAGCTCGAGGATATCTTGCTCAAGCACCCGAAGCTGCGCCTGTACGTCATGCACTTCGGCTCGCCGCTCGTTGATGAAATGATCGCGCTGTTGTACTCACATCCACAGGTTTACGTCGACATCGCGCAGAACAACTGGGGTTTTCCGAGGGCGCACTTTCATAGCCAGCTTAAGCGGCTGACCGACGCCGGTTTTGCGAAACGCATCATGTTCGGCTCGGATCAGATGATCTGGCCGGACACGATTCGCATTGCTATCGAAACTGTAGAAGCCGCGGAGTTTCTGACGCCCGAGCAGAAGCGCGACATCTTCTACAACAATGCAGCGCGCTTCCTGCGACTCTCGGAGCACGAAATCGCGTTGCACCACACGGCGAAGTAACAGGTAAACCGGAGTCTGACCCCAATTCTGCTCGTCAGATGAGGGTCCCTACCAGTTCGGATACCGAACTCATACCGTGCCGTTCGAGATAATCCAGAATCCCGGCGTTGATCTTCTTGCACACCAGCGGATCGTAAAACAGCGCTGTGCCGACGCCGACCGCCGATGCGCCGGCGATCATGAACTCAATGGCGTCGGTCGCGGAGACGATCCCGCCCTGGCCAATGATCGGCACGTTGTGCGGCTTCGAGACCTCGTACACCTGGTGGGTCTTCAGCAAGGCGATCGGCTTGATCGCCGGTCCCGACAGTCCGCCCTGGCGATTGCCAATGACCGGCCTGCGCGTCTCCGCATCTATTGCCATGCCCATGAGCGTGTTGATGACGGCGAAGCCGTCCGTGCCCGCCTCGATGCAGCGGCGCGCGTTTTCCTGAATGTCGGTCTGGTTGGGCGACAGCTTGGTGATGATCGGTTTTTTGGTCTGCTTCCGGCAGGCTTCGACGACGCGCGCAGACATGTCCGGGTCGTTGCCGAACGCAACGCCGCCTTCCTTGACGTTCGGGCAGGAGATGTTGATCTCGATGGCGTCGATATCCGAGTCGTCGAAGCGCTTGGTCACACGCTCGTACTCTTCTATCGTCGAGCCCGAGACGTTGGCGAGAAAGCGCGTTTCGGAGAAATCGAGCCCCGGCAGGATGCCGTCCACGACTTTGTCGACACCGGGGTTCTGCAGCCCGATTGCGTTTAGCATGCCGTCCGGCGTTTCGTACACGCGGTGCGCGGGGTTGCCGAGCCGCGCGTCGCCCGTCGTGCCCTTCAGAACCACGGCGCCTACGTCCGCATTCGAATAACCCTCGACGCGCGTGTATTCCTCGCCGAAGCCGACGCAGCCCGACAGGAGCACGATCGGCGTCGCGAAGGACAAGCCGCAGAAATTGACCTGCAGGGGTCCTGGCAGCTGTTCGGCGGGAAGGCTCATTGAGATGGATTTTACCTGCTTTTTCGCCGCCCGTTAGCGGTAGCCTTCGGCCTGCAATCGAAATAGCCGGGCATAGTGGCCGTCTTCCGCCATTAGGCTTTCGTGATCGCCGCGTTCCAGCACGCGGCCCTCGCCCAGCACGATGATCTGGTCCGCCTTGCGGACCGTAGAGAAGCGGTGCGAGATCAGGATAGTCATCTTGTCGCGGCTCATGGTGCGGAAGTGCTCGAAGATACTCGCCTCGGCGGCGGCGTCCATGGCGGCGGTGGGCTCGTCGAGCACCAGGATGTCCGCGTCGCTGCGCATGAACGCGCGCGACAGCGCAATCTTTTGCCACTGGCCCCCGGACAGCTCGCGCCCGCCCTTGAACCAGCGGCCGAGCTGCGTCTCGTAACCTTCCGGCAGGTCGTCGATAAACGGCGCCGCCATGCCGGCCTCGGCCGCCTCGCTCCAGCGCCGGCTGTCTTCGATATGGCGCACGTCGCCGGCGCCGATGTTTTCGCCGACCGAAAACTGGTAGCGGCCGAAGTCCTGAAAGATCACGCCAACGCGCTCGCGCAGCGCCTCGATGTCCCAGTCCTCGAGATCCAGCCCGTCCAGACGGATGCTGCCGCCGGACGGTTCGTACAGCCGGGTAATGAGTTTGATCAGCGTGGTCTTGCCGGAGCCGTTTTCGCCGACAATGGCGAGACTCTCGCCGGGCTTAAGGCTAAGCGTCAGACTGCTGAGCGCATCCGTTGTCGCACCAGGGTAGCGGAACGAGACGTCTTCGAGCTCCAGTCCGCGCGCGGGGTCCGGTCCTTGCCGCCGTTCGCCCGAGCTCGCGAGTACCGGCTGTTCGAGGTAGTCGTACAGATTCGAGACGTACAGGTTGTCTTCGTACATGCCGCTAATGGCCGATAGGATCGCCGTGACGGCGCCCTGTCCCTGCCGGAACAGCATGAGATACATCGTCATGGCCCCGAGCGTAATTTCGCCGTTGATCGTCGCCAGCACGATCCAGACGTATGCGCCGTAAAAGGCCGCGGTCGAGATCAGCCCGAGCACGAAGCCCCAGCCGTCGCGCCGCAGCGTCAGCAGCCGGTCCTCGGCGAACAGCTTGGTGAAGATGTCGCGATAGCGCTGCAGGAGCCGCGGGCCGAGCTGGAACAGCTTGACCTCTTTTACACCGTCCTCGCGCGCCATGACCGTTTCGAGATACATCTGCATGCGCGTATCCGGCGAGCGCCAGCGGAACAGCCGGAAGCGGTCGCCGGAAAACTTCGCTTCCGCGAAGAACGACGGCAGCCCCGCAACGATCAGTATTAGTACCGCGTAGGGCGAGAACGCAAACAGGAGCGCCGCGAAACTCGCGAGCGACAGCAGGTTCTGCAGCAGCCCGAAAGTGCGGTTGACGAGACTCAAGGGCCGGCTCGACGCTTCGCGCCGCGCCTGCGTGAGCTTGTCGTAGAACTCCGAGTCCTCGAAGTGGGTGAGCTGCAGCGTCAGCGCCTTCTCGAGAATCATGACGTTGACCCGCTGGCCAAGCAGCGCGCGCAACAGCGACTGGCTCGCGGAGATGCCGCGCTGGCAGGCGGCGACGGCAATCACAATGGCTGCCTCGAGGCCGAGCAGTTCCAGCACGCCGCGGATATCGGGGTCGGGCGCATCGATGGCCGCAACGACACCGTCGACGATGAGCTGGCCCACCCAGGCTATGCCCGCCGGCAACACGCCCGCGAGCACGGTCAGGATCGCGAGCGTGAAAGTCAGCGGACGGCTGGTGGTCCAGACGAGTTCGAGCGCGCGGCGGCTGTAGGCGAATACGCCAAGCGCGCGCCGGATAAACCCGACGTCGTTGTCATTTACTTCGGCCATGGGAGACGGTGTCTTGTGGGAACCTCGATTGAGGCACAATTCAGGCTTGAGCCGCAAGCCGGAGAGCGCCGCTGTTTCACGTCATTCTGCACGAACCCGAGATTCCGCCGAATACGGGCAACATCATTCGTCTGTGCGCCAATACCGGCAGCACGCTGCATCTCATCGAGCCGCTCGGCTTCGAGCTGGACGAAAAGCGCCTGCGCCGCGCCGGGCTCGACTATCGCGAGTTCGCCACGATCAACACCTGGCCGTCGCTCGACGCTTGCCGCGATTCGCTGCCCGCCTCCCGCGTGTTCGCACTGTCTACGCGCTGCTCGACGCCGTATGCGGAAGCAAGCTACTCGGCAGGCGACGCGCTGCTGTTCGGCCCGGAGACCCGCGGTTTGCCGCAGACGGTCATCGACGCGCTGCCGGAATCGCAGCGGCTGCGGCTGCCCATGGTGCCGGGGAACCGCAGCCTGAATTTGTCCAACGCGGTGGCGGTGGTGGTGTACGAGGCCTGGCGTCAGTGCGGTTTCGAGGGCGGCGCCTAAGGAAGTCCTGCACAGGTCGGGCGGAGGGCTTCCCTAGCCCGTATCCGTCACCGATTCGCGGAATTCTCGGGCAGTAATTTGTTCGCACAACGGATTTTCCGATCGAGCGGAATACCGGCTGTATTTCCGAGTGAGGAAAATTCGTTGTGCGAACAAAGGACAAGCGAGAAACCGCGCAATCGGTGACGGATGCGGGCTAGCTTTCAGCCGACGCCTCAGGCTTCAGCTCGCGGCTCATGAGCGCGCTGACCGCCTCGCGCGGCGACGCGCCTTCATAGAGGATACGGTGGACCTGATGGCAGATCGGCATTTCGATGCCCGTAGAGCCCGCAACTTCGTGCACGGCCTCGGCCGCCAGCACGCCCTCGACGACCTGCTGGATTTCCTCTTCTGCCTCAGCAACCGTCTTGCCGCCGGCAAGCGCCAGCCCCATGCGCCGGTTGCGGGAGAGGTTATCGGTACAGGTCAGTACGAGGTCGCCCATGCCGGCTAAGCCCATGAAGGTGTCTTTACTGGCGCCTAGCGCCACGCCCAAGCGGGTCATCTCGACGAGTCCCCGCGTAATCATGGCAATCCGCGTATTGGCACCGAAGCCCAGGCCATCCGACATCCCCGCGCCAATGGCCAGCACGTTCTTGACGGCGCCGCCGACCTCGACGCCCACCAGGTCCCCGGAGGTGTAGGCGCGGAAGTTCTTGCCGGACAGCGCTTTCGCCAGGTCGCCGGCGAAGGCTGCGTCTTTGGACGCAATCGTCAGCGCCGTCGGCAGGCCCGCGCCGACCTCCTTGGCGAAAGTCGGGCCCGACAGGACGGCAAGCGGCATGCCGCCGCCGAGCACCTCGCCGACCACCTGGTGCGGCAGTTTGCCCGTGTGCAGCTCGAAGCCCTTGGTTGCCCAGCAAATGCGGGCGTCCGCGGCGAGTAAAGGTTTAATCGCCGTGACAATGTCGCGCAGCGCGTGCGAGGGTACGGCGATAAGAATATCCGCAAAGCCCTTGAGCGTTGCGTCGAGCGTCTCGCAGACGTCCAGGTTATAGGGAAATTCGGCGCCCGGGAGATAGCGTTCGTTCGACCGGTCCGCGGCCATTTCGCGGACGTGTTCCGCGTTCCGGCCCCACATCCGCACGTTGCGCCCGCCGCGGGCAAAGGCCAGTGCCAGCGCGGTGCCCCAGGAGCCCGCGCCGACGACCGCAATGCCTTCGTTGTCGGCGCTCAGTGCGTTTCCGCCGTGCCGCCGTTGGATTCGGCGGCCTGCTGCTGCGCCTGCTGCAGGGACTGCGCATACAGTGCATCGAAGTTGATGGGCTGCAGGATGAACTCGGGGAAACCGCCCCGCTGGATCGCGCCGGCGATGGTTTCCCGCGCGTACGGAAACAGTATGTTCGGACAAAAACTGCCGATCAGCACGCCGAGTTCAGCGTCGACATGGCCGCTGATTTCGAAGATCCCGGCCTGCTGCAGCTCGACCAGGAACAGGGTCTTCTCGCCGTCCTTGTCCTTGGCGTCGATCGTAATCGTGAGCACGACCTCGTGGACGTTATCCTCGATCTTGCTGTGCGAACTTCTCAGGTTGAGATTCGTCTGCGGCGCCCAGTCTTTCGTCTGGAAAATCCCTGGGGACATTGGCGACTCGAAAGAGAAGTCCTTGACGTAGATCTTGATAATCGAAAGCCGCTTCTCTGCGGACTGCTGTTCTTCAGCCATGGTGTTTTCCGGTTCGTGTGTGCCCGCTACGCCTCGACGGCGGCAAGCAGTTTGTCGAGTTCGCCCGAAGCATCGAGCGAGTAAAGATCGTCGAACCCGCCTACGTGGGTATCGCCAATGAAAATCTGCGGCACGGACGTACGTCCGGAACGTGTAAGCATCTCGTCCCTGAGCGCCGGGTCCCTCGAGACCAACAGCTCGTCGTACGCCACGCCCTTCTTCGTCAGCAGCATGCGCGCAGCGCCGCAGTACGAGCAATATTCGGTCGCATACATTCTGACCGCCGGTTTGCCGGCCGCATCCGCCATGCCGTCAGGATGCCTGCTTCTGTTTCTTGTCGCCTTTCTTCTTGCCCTTGTTCCTGGCTTTCGCCTTGGTCTTCTTGCCCGTGACGACCGGCAGTCCTTCCTGGCTCCAGGCGTTCATGCCGCCCTTGATGCCCCAGGCGCTTTCGAAGCCGGCTTTGCGCAGTCTGTCGACGGCCTTGCCCGAACTCATTCCCGCATCGCATACGGCAACCACGGGTTTTGCGCGATCGAGCTTGTCGATTTTTGCATCGAGTTCATCGAGCGGAACGTTGCGGGCGCCGACGATGTGCCCGCGGCCGAACGCGTCGGCATTCCTCAGGTCGAGCACAACGGCGTCGTTGTTGATGAGCCGGACCGCGGCATTCGGGTCTACGTTGACCATCCCCACGGCCTTGCGGCGCAGTTCGGTGAACACGAGTAGAAAAAAGCTCGCAACAAGTGCGGTGACCAGCAGCATGTTGTTGCTGACGAATTCGAGGTATTGATCCATGTGTGCTCGGGATGGCGGCCGGCGCCCGGGGGCCTATAAGGCCGCGCATTATACCAGCGCCCGTGCGTCGTTGCTGTCGGCCTGAATGCGCCTTTTCGGGGCGGGGGCAGGACTCTAGAATAGGCTCCCATGCGCCATGCTCTCCTGTTAATCGCTCTGCTACTGCTCCTTCCGCTGGCCGCGGGCGCGGACGACGATCTCGCCAAGGTCAAGGAGCGCGAACTCGAAGCGGTTCGCGACCGCATAAGCGACCTCAAGCAGAGTATGGAGCGCGCCAGCCGCGACCGCGACCGGGTTACCGCGGAGCTCGAGAAGGCGGAGGTGCAAATGGCGGAGCAGCGGATGCTGCTGAAGGACCTCGAGCGCGAGCGGGTCTATACGGAGCGCCAGCTTGCCGAACTCGAAGGCCGGATCGAAAGCCGCGAGGCAGAGCTTGCAGAGGAATCCACCGAGCTTGCCGAACAGGTCCGCGCCGCGTATATGAGCGGCGGCCAGGAGCGGCTCAAGCTGCTGCTCAACCAGCAGAACCCGGCGACGCTCGGCCGGGTGCTGGCCTACTACGACTATCTGAACCGGCATCGCGCCGGCAACATAGAGGCCGTCAACGGCAAACTCACGCGGCTGGCCGAGCTCAAAAGCCAGGTCGCGGCCGAGCAGGCCCGGCTCACGCAAATTGCACAGCGGCGCTACGCCGAGCTGACCGCGCTCAACGAGGCCCAGGAGCGGCGGCAGGCCCTGCTCGGCGAACTCAAGACCCGTCTGGCGGACGAAGGGCGCGAAGTCGAGAGCCTGGCGCTCGAGGAAAAGGACCTTGAACGGCTGATCGCCGAACTGACCAGCATCCTTGCCGATTATCCGATCAGTTCGGAAAACCCGTTCAGCGAGCACAAGGGCAAGCTCACCTGGCCCGTTGCCGGACAGCTGATTCGCGACTATGGCCAGCCACGCAGCGGCAATCTTAAGTGGAAAGGCGTGGTGCTGGCAGCCGCCGAAGGCAGCGAGGTCCGTTCCGTTTACCACGGCCGGGTGGTCTTCGCGGACTGGCTGGCCGGCATGGGCCTGCTGATCATCGTGGATCACGGCGACGACTACCTGACGCTGTACGGCTATAACGAGACGCTGCTCAAGAATCCGGGTGACTGGGTTGCGCCGGGCGACGTCATCGCGACCGTAGGAATCAGCGGCGGCCAGCAGCAGCCGAGCCTGTATTTCGAGCTGCGCCAGGGCACCCGCGCCGTGAGCCCGAGAGCCTGGGTCAGCCGCCAGCCGGGCGAGCGCTAGCGGCTAAGGCAAACTCGCGGGCGGTCGTTTTTGCTGCCCGGGTTGGCTGTGCTAAGGTCGGGAGGCTAGATTTCGGAGTGCGGTATGTCCCTGAAGATTCGGGCAATTCTTGTCGTCGTCATTGGCGTGGTAATGGGCCTGAGCCTGTCCATAGGCGGCGGACTGCTGTCCGAGCCGCGCGAACCGAGCAAACAGGAGCTGGCCTGGGAACAGGCGCGGCTGTTTGCCGAAGTCATGGAGCGCGTCAAGCAGGATTATGTCGAGCCGCTCGACGATGCGGAACTCATGGAGAGCGCAATCCGGGGCATGGTCAAGGACCTCGATGCGCATTCGCAGTACCTCGACGCAGACGAGTACCGCGACATCCGCGTCTCGACGACGGGGACCTATACCGGCATTGGCATCGAAGTCGCCGAGCTCGACGGCGTCATTCACGTCGTCACCCCGATCGTTGGTTCGCCGGCTGCCCGCTCAGGCATTCTGAGCGGCGACCAGGTGGTTGCCGTCGACGGTATTGCCGTGGAGAGCGACAGGCTCGAAGAGACCATAGGCCGCATGCGCGGCCGGCCCGGTTCCCCGATCAGCATTACCGTGCGGCGGGAGGACGAGATCATCCTGCACGAAATGCGCCGTGAGATCGTGCGGGTCGCGAGCGTGTACTCGGAACTCCTTGCGCCGTCTTACGGTTATGTCCGTCTCGGTCAGTTCAGCGACACCACGGCGCGCGAGCTGTCGCGGGCGCTGGACGGGCTGGCGGACGAAAACGACGGCCTGCTCAGCGGTCTTGTGCTCGACTTGAGAAACAACCCGGGCGGCGTGCTGGACTCCGCGGTGGACGTAAGCGACCTGTTTCTGGATGCGGGCGTAATCGTCAGCGCCGACGGCCGCTCGCCCGAATCGCGTTTTGTACGCTCGGCGCACCGCGGAGACATACTCGACGGCGCCGGCATGGTCGTACTCGTCAACGAAGGCTCCGCGTCCGCTTCGGAGATTGTGGCAGGGGCCCTGCAGGACCATGGCCGAGCGCTGGTCATCGGCACCAACACCTTCGGTAAGGGACTGGTGCAGACGGTCATGCCTTTGTCGAAAGGGCGCGCCATCAAGTTGACCACCTCGCGCTACTACACACCCTCGGGGGATTCCATACACGGCACCGGTATTACGCCCGACATCCTCATCGAGAGCACCCCAGGGTATCCCGTACTGAGTCTGAGCGGGCTGGTCGACCGCGAGGGCGATGCGCAGCTTACCGAAGCGATCGAGCGACTCGGCCGGCGCGGCATCATGCACAGCCTGGCCGAATGAAACGACTCATTGCGGCGCTGGCGGCTTTGCTGTTCGCCACGTCCGGTCTGGCCGCCGAACCGCGCATTGCGATCATCATTGACGATCTGGGTTACAAGAAGGCGCTCGGCGAGCGCGCCGTGCGCTTGCCCGGCCCCGTGGCGGTTGCCGTGCTGCCGGGGACCCCGCTTGCCAGGCCGCTCGCAAACGCGGCGCACGACACGGGCAAGGAAATCCTCGTGCACTTACCGCTGCAGGCAAGCGTCGACGACGGGCTCGAAGAGCCCGGCGGGATACGTCTCGACACGAGCCGCAAAGCCTTTCGCGAGGCGTTCCAGAACGCCGTTGCGAGCGTGCCGCACGCAGAGGGCGTCAACAATCATCGCGGCAGTCTGCTCACCCGCCATCCAGGGCACATGCGCTGGCTGATGGAGGAAATCAACACGCAGGAAGACTGGTATTTTGTCGACAGCTTTACGACCCGGCACAGCGTAGCGCTCAAGCTTGCCCGCGAGCACGGCGTTCCCGCCGCAAAACGGGACGTGTTTCTGGACGCTCAGCAGGATACGGCGAGCATCGCCCGCGAGTTCGAGCGCCTGAAGCGGCTGGCGCGCTCGAACGGTCAGGCGATCGGCATTGGTCATCCGTTTCCAGAGACGCTCGCTTTTCTCGAGACGGCGTTGCCCGCGCTTGCGGCGGAGGGTTTCGCACTGGTCCCGCTCAGCGCCATAATCGTCGAACAGGAACGGCGGCTCGCGCCACCCACAGGCGCCGAGGACTTGCTCAGGTCCGCAGCGCAGCGCTGAGGCGCCGGAAACGTCTGAACTGCAGCGGCCCAAGCCACTCTAAAACAAGCATGTCGAAACCAAGCAAGCATTCCTCCGCCGCCCTTGTTGCAACAGCACTCGTGCTTTTCTGCGCGGCAGCCAACGCCGAGGACTTCAGCAAGATATTCGTCGTCGATCCGCCCGTGCTGCTCGCCCAGAATACCGAGACGCGCTGTACCGCGGAGTACGATCCGGTCTGCGGTGTCGACGGTCAGACCTACAGCAACGCCTGCGTCGCCGGCCTAGCTCAGGTAGAGATTGCGAACGAGGGCATCTGCGAAGACCCGGAGGGCGGCGACCTGGCGGCCTGCAGCGAAGACTTCGATCCTGTTTGCGGTGTCGACGGCAACACTTATATTAATGAGTGTTTTGCGGGCAGAGTCGAAGTAGACATAGCCGGTCTTGGCGCCTGCACGGCGAACGGTTGTCCGTCGGTCGAGGAGCCGGTGTGCGGCCAAAACGGCCGCACCTATATCAATCGCTGTGAGGCCGACGCCAACCGGGTGCCGGTGCAGCGTTCCGAGCGCTGCGATCCCGACAACTGTCCAAAAGTTTTTGCGCCCGTTTGCGGTGACGACGATGTCACCTACGACAACGAATGCGCTGCCTCCAAAGCCGGTGTTTCGACGTTTACCGAAGGCATCTGCAACGTGCGGCCTTGCCCCAGGCTGTTTGTGCCGGTGTGCGGCTCGGATGAGATGACCTATGCGAACGCCTGTCATGCCGAGCGCCGCGGCATTCGTATCGACTATGCAGGGATTTGCGAGGGGCAGGGTGAGAACTGTCCAAGGGTGTATCTGCCGGTTTGCGGTATGGATGGAATCACCTACGACAATGAGTGTCAGCTGGACAATGCGGGTGTTACGCAGGCCTATGCGGGGGCTTGTTTGGGGGATTGATCATGTTGGGGGTGCGGCGCGGAACGTGGTGCTGTCGCGATCGTGCCACCGGTTCCCGGAATGGCTCACTTCGCTGCGCTTTATTTCCGGGAACCGGCGTCACGCTCGCGGCCCGATGTTTCGGCGCACGACTGCGGTCGCGGTTTTGGAAAGCAAGCCGCTTATTGTGGTTTTGTCGGGGTGATCTCGAACGTGATATCGACGGCTACCCGGTAGTTTACTTCGTCGAAGCTGGGCGGTGGCGGTGGCGCGGAAGGTGCTGCTCCGGATCCCAAGCGCGAACCCGTCACGACGATTTCATTGATCATGTTCATGCGATTATGGGAACTGATGCCGACATCCGAGAGCTGAAAGGACACGGGCACTAGCGTAACGCCGAGCTTTTGTTCGAAATACGCGGCGTCCTCGAGGATCTTTTCCACGGCTTCGTCGCGCACTTTGTTCTTGTACTCGTCTTCCTCGCTGTGTTCGAAGTCGACGCCGCCGAAACTAACGGCATCTTCGCGATCGGCCACTTCGGCTACGCGCTGGAACAGGTTCTCGTTGTTAACCTCCACTTCCAGCGAGTTCACGACCTCGAAGCTTGCCGGCTTCTTGCCGAACCAGCCGTACTGCGGCGAGGCGGAATACTTTGCGCTGCTGACGTTCTCGGGATCGATGCCCGCCTCCGCGAGCAGCAGGCGGATGCGCTCGCGCGTTGCGAGGTTGGCGTGTAGTGAGCCCGCTAGTGACTTGTCTTCGGTGGTCACGATCAGATTGATTTTCGCGACGTCCGTGTAGGCGGTTTCGGTAGCTGTGTCGCCAAGGGTCACGACGCGGGTTTTGGACTGGAGGTATTGTTCGAGTTCTAAAGGGGTGCCCGTGAGTTCGGTGGCGGCGGCTGTTTGTAGCGTGGCTATTGCGGTCAGGTAAAGCAGAGCTAAAGGCTTGTGCATTTTGGGCTCCCTTGTCGTTTTTTTGTCGTGTCGGCGGCGTGCTTTTTGAGTTTGTTCCGGACGGGAATCCCGTTTGCCGTATTGGCTCACTTCGCTGCGCTTTATTTCCGGCAAACGGGATTCCCGTCCGGGTCAGGCCGACAGTTTTCTACTCGCTCCATGCCGGGCGGAGGCGGCCCTTTTTGTCCGCGGCGTAGGGCATCCAGACCAGAGCGGTTACGGTCAGGTGGATGTCCGTGGTTTTTGCGCGTACTACAATTTCTTTCAGTTCTTCGGTCTGGGCGTCGTAGGCGGTGTCGAGTGCGGCGACTTCGTCCGCCAGTTGTTGCTCGAGTGCTTCGATATCCGTTTTTACCTTGGCGGCCGTTTGTTCGGCGCGCGCCACGTCCTGGGATTCCTTGCGTGCGCCGCCCGCCGTCTTGATGGCGGTGCCGATCTTGGTGGCCGTCGTGCTCGAGAGTTTCTTGCGCCCCAGTACGGCGCCGAGGATGGCGGTGCCGAAAGAGATGGCCGTGTCGAGTTTCTTCTTCGACGACTGTTCTTTTTCTCGGGCGATGCTCTGTTGCGCGCGCATCAGGCGGTTTTCCAGCGTTGTTACTTTTGTGGCATAGCGTTTGCGCAGCTTGCCGACCGCTATGTCGCGCTGTTCGCCGGCGGCGGTTTGCAGGCGAATGCGGAACTCGCCTTCCGTCTCGCCCGGTTCGGAGGCCAGCTTGAAGCGTGCGCTGCGATACAGCGTTACGGTTTCGTTTTGCCGGACCCACTTCTTGAAGGCTGAGCCCCAGCTCTTGTATTTGCGCGCATCGCCGGCGACGGCCGGCAGGTCCGTGAAGTCGGCGTCCGCGGCGGCTTCGTTCAGCAGCGCATCGACACCAATAGCTAGCGCTTCGGCGTCGTCCCAGTCGACAGCAACCGCGCCGTCCTCCATTTCCGCCGAGTACACGACCTGGCGTTCGGCCTCTACGCCGTAGCGCGCATTCGAAAACACCAGGTCGGCCGCCGCCAGCAGGCGTGGATAGTACACGGGTGTCTCGACCCCGGATGGCAGGAAGTACTGCTCGACCGATGGCGGCAGCGCCGGCGCGGCTGCCGACTTTTTCTTGCGTTTGACGGCCTTGCCGGCTGCGGTCAGCGCCGCGCGCGCCTTTTTCGAGAGACGCTTGATCTGTTCTCGCGTGAGCGGCCCAGCCAGGTAGCTCAGGACCCAGCGGGTGTTGAAGACCACGGCTTCGTCTTCGTGCACGTTGTGCAGCAGGAAGCGCCGTTTGCCCAGACCGGCGAGCGTGCGCTCCATGGCCTGCTTGTCGAAGTTGCCGTCGCTGGCGCCTTCGAGGCCTTCCATGACCCGCATCTTGTCGCGTTCGGTCTGCAGGCGGCCGATAAACCAGGTGCCCGTGTTGGACAAACCCTTGTAGTCGAGATCGACCGGGTTCTGCGTCGCGAGCACGAGTCCCACGCCGTATGCCCGTGCCTGTTTCAGGAGCGTCAGGAACAGGTTTTTCGACGGCGGGTTCGCCACCGGCGGCATGTAGCCGAAGATTTCGTCCATGTACAGGATTGCGCGCAGCGACGAAGTGCCCGGCTGCGCCCGCATCCAGGCAATGAGTTCGTTTAGCAGCATGGAGACGAAGAACATGCGTCCCGCGTCGTCGAGATGCGCTATCGACATGACCGAAATGCGCGGCTTGCCGCCCTCCGTGTACAGCAGCTTCTGTGCACTCAAGGGCTCGCCGGCGAGCCAGGCCTCGAAACCCGGCGCGGCGAGCAGGTTGTTGAGCCGCATGGCGAGTGCAAAGCGGTCTTTCTCAGGGAAAAACGCATCGAGGCTCATGACCCCGATCTGACTGATCGGCGGTGCCTGGATGGCGGCGATCAGCCCGGCGATATCGAGGTCGCGGCCATCCTGCCAGGCGTGATCGAGCAGCTTCGACAGGAGTATGTGCTCACGGCTCGTCACCGGATCGGCGTCAATGCCGATAAGGGTGAGAATACCGGTGGCCGTCGCCTGCACGCGTTCGCGGTACAGATCGACGTCGTCGACGAGTTCGGCCGCCGGCGCGGCGAAACTCTTGAGCACCGATACGGGCAGTCCCGCGTTGCTGCCCGGCGTGTAGATAGACAGTTCGGCGTTTTTCCGGAGCTGGGCAATGCGCTTGCCCGACTGGCCCCAGTCGCCTAGGCCCTTCTTCCATAGTGCGGCTTGTGCCCCGGCGTACTCCGTAACGGTCTGGCCTTTGTCCGAAGCCGCGCGCGCGTTAACCCAGGGCTCGAAGTCTTCGGCGGCGAGCTTCGGGAAGGTGAGCAGCAGATTGCCCATGTCGCCCTTCGGATCGATGGCGATGACCGGGATATGGTCGAGCGCCGCTTCCTCCAAAAGGCCAATGCCGAGGCCGGTTTTGCCCGAGCCGGTCATGCCGATGATCACGGCATGCGTCGTCAGATCCTTCGAATCGTAGAGGACAAGGTCTTCGGTGAGCTCACCGCCGCCATCCACGCGTTTGCCGACGTAGAATGCGCCGAGTTTCTCAAAGTCCTGCACTGCCTGTATTCCTTCCTGTTAAGCGGTCGGTTGCGTCCTTACGGCGCCGGATACTCATAGCTCGAAAGCAGGCCCAGCGGAATACCCAGCCAGTAAAACGCCAGCAAAAAGAGTGTCCACGTGACCAGGAAGACGAGCGAATACGGCAGCATCATGGCCGCCAGCGTGCCGATGCCGGTACCTTTCACATAGCGCTGGCAATAAATCACGACCAGCGGGAAGTACGGCATGAGCGGCGTAATGATGTTGGTGCTCGAGTCGCCGACCCGGTAGGCCGCCTGAGTGAGATCGGGCGACACGCCGAGCGTCATTAACATGGGCACAAAAATCGGCGCCAGGAGACCCCATTTGCCGCTCGCCGAGCCTACGAACAGATTGACGAAACCCGTTAGCAGCACGATGCCGACGATCGTGACGGAAATCGGCAGACCCAGGGACTCGAGGCCGTTGGCGCCCGAGATGGCCAGTAGCGTGCCGAGACCCGACGCGCCGAACGCCACGACGAACTGGGCGATGAAGAACATGATGACGAGGTAATACGCCATGCTGTTCATTGCCTTGGTCATGCCGTCGATGATGTCCTTCATGCCTTTCATCGTGCCCGCGACGCGGCCGAAGACGATGCCCGGGATGATGAACAGGAAGAAGATCAGGGAGACGATCGACTGCATGATCGGCGCGCCGAACGATGCGAGCGCGCCGCTGGCGTCGCGCCATGCCGAGTCCGCGGGTATGAGCGTGGCGAACAGAATGCCGAGGCCCAGCGCCATCGAGATCAGCGCCCAGCGCAGGCCCTTCTGTTCCTCGGGCTTGATCGGGTGCAGTTCGGGAAGATCTTCGGCATCGCCGTCGACCGTGACGCCCTTGAGGCGCGGTTCGACGAACTTGTCCGTAATGTACCAGCCGAGACCCGTAATCAGCACCGACGACGCGGTGGTGAAGAAGTAGTTGTTGAGTACGTTGACCTGGATTTCCGGATCGAGAAGCTGCGCGCCGGACTGCGTCAGCCCCTGCAGCAGCGGGTCGAGCGATGAGGGCACGAAGTTGGCGGAGAAGCCGCCCGATACGCCGGCGAAGGCCGCGGCAATGCCCGCGAGCGGATGCCGCCCGGCGGCATAGAAGATGACGCCGCCGATCGGAATGACCAGCACGTAACCCGCGTCCACGGCCGTGTGACTGACGATGCCGACCAGAATGATCATTGGCGTAAGCAGCTGCTTGGGCGTGACGTTCAGGAGCGCGCGGATCGCCGTCGTAATGAAGCCCGACTGTTCCGCGACGCCAATCCCCAGCATCGCGACGAGTACGACGCCCACCGGCCCGAAGGTCATGAAGCGATTGACCATCGTCGCCATGAATTGCACGAAGTTTTCGCTGGCGAGCTGGTTGACGACGACGATGCGTTCGCCCGTCGCGGGGTGAAACACGTCGAAGGTAATGTAGGACAGGAGCCACGACAGCACCCAGACGATGCCGACCAGCGCAATGAAGAGGACGGCCGGGTCCGGCAGCTTGTTGCCGACGCGCTCGATGGCGCCCAGCATCCCCGACGTGTTGTTGTTATTTGCGGACATCCTTAGTTCTCCCTGTCACCTTCGTTGCGCACGGCGTTTGGCCGCCTTTGCAGGCGGTCTTGTTGTTCTCGTACGGCGTTCTCGTGCGGCGTTATTGCCCAGCCCCTACCAGCCGCAGCTGCGGCCTTCGTTCTGCTCTCTAAGATACCCCATGAGCGGCTCGAAGTAGTCGACGATCGCGGTTGCATCCATCTGCCGGGTTCCGGTCAGCTTCTCGAGCGTGTTCTGCCAGGGTTCGCTGGCGCCCGCTTCGAGCAAGGCGTGGAAGCGCTCACCGGCCGCCTCGCTGCCGTAGATGGAGCACTCGTGCAGCGCGCCGCCGTGGCCGGCGGTTTCGCACAGTGCGCGATGGAACTGGAACTGCAGCACGCGGGCGAGGAAGTAGCGCGTGTAGGAGACGTTGCCGGGAATGTGGTACTTGGCGCCCGGATCGAACTGTTCTTCCGTCCGCTCGACGGTCGGGGCCACGCCCTGGTAGTTCGTGCGCAGGTCCCACCATGCCTGGTTGTAATTCTCAGGCGCGGTCGCGCCGCTGAAGACGCCCCAGCGCCACTCGTCGACCAGCTTGGTCCACGGCAGGGCGGGAATGACGTCGAGCGCCATTTGCATCTGCCGGTTGATGACCGACTCCTGGCTTTGTTCGGCCGATTCGATCAGACCGACTTCGGCCAGATAACCCGGCGTCATCGACAGCACGACGGTATCGCCAATGGCTTCGTGGAAGCCGCTCTGAGCGCCGCTCTGGAAGATCGTCGGCTGGTCCTTGTAGGCGCCCTGATAATAGTTGTGGCCGAGTTCGTGGTAGATCACGCGCAGTTCGTCGTAGTTCTGCCGGATGCACATCTTGATCCGGAGATCGTTGCCGCCGTCGAGGCCCCACGCGCTGGCGTGGCAGACGACGTCGCGGTCTTCCGGTTTCTCGAACATCGAGCGTTCCCAGAACGTGTCCGGCAGCTGCGGCATGCCCAGCGACACGTAGAAGCTTTCGGCCGAACGGACCATCTGCTGCGGCGAGTAGTTCTCGCTGGCGAGCGTCGAGTCGACATCCAGATCGGCAACCCCCTGATACGGCTCCATGATGTCGTACAGGAAGCTCCAGCTTTGCGCCCACATGTTGCCCAGCAGATGTGCGGGGATCGGGCCGTCCTGCGGCACGACGTCTTCGCCGTAGTGCTCGCCGAGTTCCGCGCGCACGTGGCAGTGCAGTTCGTCGTACAGCGGTTTCACCTCGGTCCAGAGCCTGAGCGTGTCCGCCTCGAACTCGGCGGGTGTCATGTCGTAGGAAGAGCGCCACATCTCGCCGAGGTCGGCGTAGCCTAGCTCGCGCGCGCCTTCGTTGGCGAGTTCGACAAAGCGCGTGTACTGATCGCGCATCGGCAGGGCAATCGTGCGCCAGCCCTGCCAGGCGTCGAGCAGCGCGTCCGGATCGCGGCTTGTGGTCATGAACTCCTCGAGTTCCTGTCCGCCCCGGCAGTTGCCGCCGGCATCGCAGTATTCGCCGGCACCGTACAGACCCGTAAGCTCGGTACCGATGCCGCTTAGCTCCCTGCGCTTGTCGGCGTCGTCGGGCGCCGGTGCCGAGGTATTGAGCTTGAGCAGATCGAGTGCCCGGCGAGTCTCGGGGGCGAGTTCCTGGCCGTCATAGCGCAGCGATTCCTTGACGGCGTTGGTATGCCACTCCGCGTAGCGCGTACTGGCGAGGGACCGCAGCAGCGCCGTGTCCTCGGTGATATAGGTCGAATACACCCAGCCGGCCGCGCCGCCTTCCACGTACATATCGGCCAGTTCGGCGTTCATGCGATCGACGAAGTCCTCGGCCGACTCGGTCGGCGCCGCCGCTTCAGGCCCGGTGCTTGCGGTCCCCGGCGTATCCTGCGTGCAAGCGCCTAGTCCAAAAACCGCCGCGAGTGCCGTCGCGACTGTGAGTAGATGAAGATTTCGCGTCATGGGTCTCAATCCTCTTGGGCGGCGTGCCGACACGCGGCCGTCGCGTAGTTTGGCAAAGTGTTGACAGACTCTAATGAATACCGTGCATCCAGCGTTTCAGGGCGGGCGAGATAACGATCATGAACAGACCAACGCCCAGTCCGAGGTACATGAGAAACTCGAACAGCTGCGTATAAGTCGCGAGCGCCCCGGCGATGTCCTGGGTTTCGCCGCCCGTCGTATCGATGGCGGCCATCTTACCGATCCGCGTGGCGACCGTCTCCGACAGCGCCGTCGCGAGGAACCAGGTGCCCATGCTGACGCCGACGACGTTCTGGATCGACAGCTTGGTAACGGCGGACAGTCCGACCGGCGACAGGCACAGCTCACCCGTCGTGTGCAGCAGATAAGCCAGCACCAGCCAGATCATCGCAACCTGGCCCGCCTCGTTCGGATGCTGTGCGCCGAATACGAGAGCGCCGAAGCCAAGGCCGGCCTGGATGATACCGAGACCGAACTTAACGGGTGTGTTGGGCTCCAGATTGTGTTTCGACAGCCAGATCCACAGGGTGGCAAACGGGATGGCCAGCAGCATGATGAAGCCCGCGTTTAGCGAGCCGAACTGTGCGGCCGTAAAGGTCGTATCGCCCAGCGAGCGGTCCACCACGCGGTCGGCATACAGCGTCATCGATCCGGCCGACTGCTCGAACAGGGCCCAGAAGACGACCGTGGACAGTATCAGGATCATGAGTACGACGGTGCGTGCGAACTCCGCCGAGTAGTGCGTCACAAAGCCGTAGACCACGAAGCCCACGATCAAAACGATCGATCCCCACATGACGTTCTCGGCGAGGTTTTCGCTGCCGGGCAGGAAGTGCAGGTTCACGAGCACGGCGTAAATCCCGGCGAGGATGGCAATGCCCGCAATCGTGTAGGCGATCTTGTTGTCGTCGTCCAGGCGGCTGTGCACCATCGAATAAAGAATCAGGCTCACGATAGCTATGATCAGCAGGACGTTCTGCGAGGCCAGCACTACGTGCTCGTGCTGCACGAGCCACCAGATCAGCCCAAGCACCGGGATCGTCAGGAGGTAGATCAGCCACTCCTTGTCGATAGGGCCCAGTACGCTGCGCTTGAGGTTGGGCACATCGGGCGGCTCGGCCAGACCGAGCAGGTGTTTCTGGCCGTACATGAACGTGAACAGCCCGACGATCATGCCGATCCCGGCGGCGCCGAAACCGTATTTCCAGCCGTAGGTTTCGCCGAGCCAGCCGCACAGCAGCGTTGCCGTGAACGACCCGATATTGATGCCCATGTAGAAGATCGTGAAGCCGGAGTCGCGGCGTGCATCGTCCTTGCCGTAGAGCTGGCCGACGATCGTCGAGATGTTCGGCTTCAGATAGCCTACGCCCGCGACGATGAGCGCCAGCGCGAGGTAAAACACGTTGAGCGCCGCCGTGTCGCGCATCGTGATCGCTTCGGTCAGCACCGTGCCGGCCGCGAGCACCTGCCCGCTCGCGAGCGTCAGATCCTCCAGCAGCGTCGTGCCGGCCGGGTAGTTGATGGCCTGGTGGCCTTCGACCGCCATGAGGATGTGGCCGAGCGACAGCAGAATGCCGCCGAACAGGACCGACTTGCGCATGCCGAGATAGCGGTCGGCAAGCATGCCGCCAATCAGCGGCAGCGCGTACACGAGCCCGGCGTAGGAGCCAAGCACGTCGAGGCCCATGGCGTCGGTAAACAGGTGATACTTGGTGAGATACAGGAGCAGCAGATACTTCATTCCGTAGAATGAAAAACGCTCCCAGAGTTCGGTGGCGAAACATACGTACAGGCCTTTCGGATGGCCAAACAGCTCTTCTTGTTCGCGCAGCCTGTCCGCTGTCGCAACCGCTTCGGTCATAGGTATCCCCCGCAGGATGGTCGTTCGATCCGCGCCTCTTGCGTGCGTCGGTCGGTCAACTGGTTGGTCTTACAATGCCGCGCAATTTAGCACGATTAGCTTTTGGGTATGGACCGCCGTGTTTATGTCAGGTTCAGCCGTCGGCCGCGACGGCGTCTTCCTCGGGCCTTTTCCGCACGAACACCCGCGACAGGAATATGCCGACTTCGTACAGCAGATAGACCGGCACCGCCAGCAGGGTCTGGCTGATAATGTCCGGCGGCGTCAGCAGCATGCCGATGACGAAGGCCAGGAGGAAAACGTAGGGCCGCGCCTTGCCGAGTTTTTCCGGCGTGGTCAATCCGGTCCAGACGGTCAGCACCGTTGCGATCGGCGTTTCGAAGGCCAGCCCAAACGCAAGGACTACCATCGTTATGAAGTCCAGATAGTAGGATACGTCGGTCATCATTTCGGCGTTGTCGGGAGAGATCTTCACGAAGAAGCCGAAGACCAGCGGGAACACGACAAAAAATGCAAACGCGGCGCCCGCGTAAAACAGGGCAATGCTGGAGGCCAGCATCGGGAACGCAAAGCGCCGCTCCTTGCGATACAGGCCCGGCGCAACGAATGCCCAGACCTGATACAGAATGACGGGCATTGCTATCAGGACGGCGACCAGGAACGTGAGCTTAAACGGCGCAAGCAGTACGCCGGGCACGGTGGTCGAGATCAGCTTGCCGCCCGGCAGTACCTCGACCAGCGGCGCCGACACGAGATCGTAGAGGTCCTGGGCAAAGGGCACGAGGACGATAAACACGACGATGACCGCCGCAAACATCTTGATCAGACGGCTGCGCAGCTCGATCAGGTGTGAGAGTAGCGTGCCCTCCTCGAGTTCCTCGGCCTTATCTGCGTCGCTCATGGGGTTTCTTGCTTGGCCTTCTGTGTGTCCTGTTCCCGGTCCGACGTGTCTTCCGTGGGGCTGTCGTCCGCCCCGTCCGCCTTGTCGGCGACGGGCGGCCCGATACTTAGCTCTTCCTCATCGTCGGGCAGCGCCACCCCGCTGGCCTTGACGTTGGACTGGACGGGCATGCCGGCCACCTGCGGTGCGGGCGCGTCGGCATCGTGGATCGGCGAATAGGTATCGTCTTCGCTCGGCACGTGCGGTTCGAAGGGTTTCAGCTTGAACTCGTCGACGTTTAGTTCGTCTTCGAGCTGGCGCTTCATCGCGCGCGTCATGCGCCGGGCCTGCCCGATCCAGCCGCCAATCTGATTGGCGACCTGCGGCAGCCGCTTGGGCCCAAGGATGATGAGCCCGATCAGCAATAGCAGGAAAAACTCGGAACCGCCGATTCCGCTCATAAGATCAGATTACCCGTTTAAGGCTACGCGTTGTCTTTGCGCGTTTCTTCGGCCGGGGTGTTGTCGAAGTCTGCGTCTTTCTTGGACGTGTCGCTGAGCTGTTCTTTCGCCTCTTCGGCATCGCTCATGGCGGTCTTGAAGCCCTTGACGGCATTGCCGAGATCCGAACCGAGGGTGCGAAAGCGCTTGGTGCCGAAAATTGCCAGCACTATGACGAGGACGATCAGCAGTTGTGGCCAACTGATGCCTGAAAACATCGTTTTTCTCCTGCGGGCTTGATCCCGCCTGTCGTTCGTTATGCGCCGCCGCGGTGCTTCGGCGCGAATATGTTAATGGTACTCCGCCTCGAACGCCAAAACCGTGACACCGTCCGGTTTCGGGTGCGATCCGGTCCAAAGCCTAACTCTCGAGCCAGAAGCTGACCGGCCCGTCGTTGACCAGCTCCACCTGCAAATCCGCGCCGAATTGTCCGGTTTCGACCACCGGGAGCTCCGCGCGGCAGCGTTCGGCGAGCCGATCGAAGTAGGAACTCGCCTTTTCCGGCTCGGCGGCGCGCGAAAAGCTCGGCCGGGTGCCCTTCTGCGTATCGGCCGCCAGCGTGAATTGCGGCACCAGCAGGAGCCCGCCGGCTATGTCCCGGATACTCAGGTTCATGCGGCCTTCGGCATCCGGAAACACCCGATAGCCCAGAATCCGCTCGGCCAGGCGGGCGACGTCCATTGGCTGGTCGTCGCGGTGGACGCCGACCAGCACCAGCAAGCCCCGGTCGATGCGCGCAACGGGCTGCTTGTCTACTTCGACCGCGCTGCGGCTGACGCGTTGCAGAAAGGCGATCATTTTTGGGCTGACCCTCGAGCTTCTGGCGGTATGCCGCCTTTATACAGGCATCGGAGAGTTTCGGCGGCCGGCACAGGCTGCGCGGCATGCGATCTTACGCTGACCGGCCGGCAGGCAAGGAGTATCCCGGGCCTTGCCGATGTTCACCTGTCTAATACCGCCAGGGATGGCCAGTTCGGGCGAGCCTTCCGGCCGGACCCGGGTTTGAGCCCTGATCGCAACGGTCAGGGCTCTTTTTTTGGGCTGGCGCAGCCGAAAAGCGGATTTTTGGCGCTTTAGTCTCCACCATAGTCCAAAAATACAAAAAGTGGGAAAAATACATTCAGACAGAGCTTATTCTCACTCCAGGTGGATAACCGTACCGCCCAGCGAGCATCTGCACGCTGCGTTGTCGCCCGCCAGCCGGCGGCCTACACTAGCTGCCGGATTCAGCATGGTTTAAAGGATACGGCATGAAACGACGCTATTTTGTCGGCGGCCTGGCCGCGGCGGCGGGTTTGTCCGCTTGCGGCGGATCGTCAAACGAGTGCGCCGAAGGGACGGGAAATGGTGCCAACGGCCAGGAGACGTTCGAGTGGTCCATGGTCACGTCCTGGCCGCCGGGTCTGCCTGGTCTCGGTGCGGCCGCGCAGAATCTGGCGGACCGCATTACGCGTGCTTCCGGCGGACGGCTCAAGGTCAAGTTGTACGCTGCAGGCGAACTCGTGCCGGCATTCGAAGTGTTCGATGCCGTGAGCCGCGGCACGGTCGAAATGGGGCATGGCGCCGCCTATTACCACAAGGGCAAGCTCGATGCGGCGCAGTTCTTTACCGCCATTCCGTTTGGCCTCAATGCGCAGGAGATGAACGGGTGGCTGTATTACGGCGGTGGGCTCGAGCTATGGCGCGAGCTGTATGAGCCATTCAACCTGATGCCGTTTCCCTGCGGCAATACCGGCGTGCAGATGGGCGGCTGGTTCAATCGGGAAATAAACACGGCCGATGACCTCAAGGGTCTGAAAATGCGCATTCCGGGGCTCGGCGGCGAAGTGCTGCGCCGCGCGGGCGGGACACCGGTGACGCTGCCCGGGTCGGAGATTTTTACTTCGCTGCAGACCGGCACCATCGATGCCACCGAGTGGGTGGGTCCTTACAACGACGTAGCCTTCGGATTGCACCGCGCCGCAAAATACTACTACTACCCCGGTTGGCAGGAACCCGGCCCCACACTCGAAGCGATCGTTAACAAGGAGGCCTGGGCGGCGTTGCCCGACGATCTCAAGGCGATTGTCGAGATTGCGGCGCAGGCCGTGAATTCCGACATGCTGGCCGAGTTCGTGCACGGCAACACCACGGCGCTTGCGCGCCTTCGAGACAACCCGGATGTCGAAATACGCGCCTTCCCGAACGAAGTGCTCGCCTTGCTGCGCAGTCACTCCGAAGACATCGTTGCCGAAATGGTCGCCAGCGACCCCGCGGTGGAAAAGATCTATGCGTCTTTTTCGAGTTACAGGAACGCCGCAGAAGAGTGGCAGCGCATCAGCGAGCAGGCTTATCTCGGCACACGAGGGTGAACCCGGCATCGCCGCGGGGCGCAGCCTCGATCAGGTAGACGTACTGACGATCGGCGCCGAGCGGCAAACGGCGTGCGTGATCGAGAATTTTGTATCCGATGCCGACGCGCTGCGCGAACTGGCGGTAAGCGGCGTCCGGCCCGCGCCCGATTCCGGCCTGTATCCGGGCATGCGCGCGCCCGCCCCGGCGGTCTACCGGGCCGCGCTGCTTGCAACCCTTAGTCGGCTGGCGCGCGAGGTCTTCGACATTGATACGCCGGCACGGCCGACGCTCGAGAGCTATTGCTCGATGGTTGCGACGCCGCCGCAGAAGCTGCTTCCCGCGCAGCGGATACCGCATTTCGACATGCCGAAGCAGAGCGATCTCGCCGTCATGCACTATCTCTGCGACGAGCGCCACGGCGGCACCTCGTTCTATCGCCATCGCAGCAGCGGCTACGAGTACGTTGACGAGCAGCGCATGCCCGGCTATTTCAAGACGCTGGAGGACGAAGCCGCGAGTCAGGGTTTGCCCGAGCCGGCAGCCTATATCTGTGGCGATACGGCGCTATTCGAGCGGGTTCACTCGGTCGCGGCGCGCTGGAACCGGCTGCTCGTCTACCGGACGAGTTCGCTGCACTCAGGAGACATTCGCCCCGATTACGACTTCGACATGAATCCCATGACGGGCCGCTTCACGATTGCCTCGTTCTGGCGCTCAGGGCTCTAGAGCCCTGAGCAAACGAGCGTCTAGTCAGCCGCTTCCACGCGCTGTCCGCGCAGCGGCTCGCCGCGCTCGACCGGCTCGCCGTCCGCGAGATAATCAAGAAAAAACGCCGGTTTGCCCAGACCCTTGCCAAATCCGTCCTGGTCCTGAATATGAAAATGCAGATGCGGCTCGCTAGTGTTGCCGCTGTTGCCGCACAAACCCAGCACCTCGCCCGCCGCTACCTTGTCGCCTTTCTCGACGGCGATACTGTCCTGCCGCAAGTGTGCGAACAGGGCAAACTCGTCGTTGCCGAGATTGAGAATCACGTGATTGCCCGCGGGCATTGCGCCGTCCATGTCTCCAGGGTTCAGGTCAGGGAGCCCGTCGACCGCCGTCGTCACGATGCCCGCGGCCGGTGCGAGGATAGGTTGTTCCCAGCAGTGATACTGCTCGTTCAGCGTACCGTCCCCGGTGTGTGAGCGGCCGTTGCGAAGCATTACGAAGTCGTAGGCGAAACGCTGATCGGATGCGATTGCGTGGTAGTTCTGTTCCACGCTGCGGCCGCCCCAGAAAACGTACCACTCGCCGTCGAACGGCAGCCGCAGCTGCGCTTGCGTGTCGTAGTCGAGGTAAGGCGATTCAGCGGCTTCCGGCTCCGGACGAATCAGGAAGCCCGCGATCCGCCGCTCGCGGTCGAAGCTCACCGTAATCGTCACGGGCGCCGCGCTCTCGCTGAAACTCGTGCGGCGCAGATAGACGTCGAAGCCCCCGGACGATTCGACGCGCTCCGACAAAAGCCGCTCCTCCGTACCGAGCTGGGCAAAGACGCTGTCGCGGACGTTCTTGAGATTCGACTCCCGCCCGATCGCCTTTTGCATATCCGCGGTCATACGCGGCCATACTGCACTCGTATTGCCGGCATAGAACTGCTCGACCACGCCCTGCCCCAGCGCCAGCGTGGACGGTTGCTCCGCATGGCTTTGCCACGCGGCGCACAACAGAATGGCGGGCAAAAACACTCTCATTACTTTTTCCCTGTCGTTCAGGCAGATATTGAGCGCCGCTACCGCGTTTGGTTCCCGCGGCGCCTTGCATTCGTTACGGTGCAAGGTGATTATCCGGCGAGCCAACGTTCAAGCAGGGGAGCCCTATGCTCGATTCCTTCGATCGGAAACCTACCTTCAGCTTCTGGGTCATCGGCGCCGTGGCGCTGCTGTGGAATCTACTGGGCCTGATGCTGTACGTCATGCAGGTCTCGACGGATCCCGAGCTACTGGCCGCCGCGTACACGCCCGAACAGTTTGCGCTGATCAACGCAACCCCTGCCTGGGCAACCGCAATGACGGCAATCGCGACCAATGCCGGCGTCCTGGCGAGCGTCCTGCTGCTGCTGCGCCGCCGCGCCAGCGTAATCCTGTTTGCGGTTTCGCTCGCAGCGATCGTCGTGCAGGACATTTACATCTTCGGCATGACGTCGTCGGTGGAAGTGTTCGGTGTTCAGGTGCTGGTGATCCAGTCCGTCGTACTGCTCGCAGCGGTCTTGCTGCTCTGGTACGCGCGCCGCACGGCGGCGACGGGGATGCTGCGCTAGACGCCGCAACAAGCCCGATTGCGGGACAAAGGCAGGCTAGTTGCCGATTGTCAGCAGCGTAAGCCCCGTGAGGCCGCCCGGGGTATTGTGCGATATGCCGCCGAAGTAAATCGTTTGCGAGCCAAGGTTGCTCCAGTTCACGTCGATCGTGCCGGTAGTGCCTGCCGTCGCGAACGGCGGTCCGCTGACGGTCGCGTTGCCCCGATCGTCGTTGATGCCGAACGACCAGCCGAGGAGCTGATAGTTGGCGCCGGTACCGCCGTTGACCTCGTCGGTTTCGAAGCCGTGAATGAGAACGGCATAGCGGCCGGCCGCCGGGAAGGATAAATCGAAGCGTTCCTGCGAGGTTGCCTCGCCGCTTTCGCCGATTCGCGAGCAGGCGACGTTATCCAGGCAGTAGTACACATACATGTCGAGATCGTCGTCGCCGTCCGTCAGCGCGTCGAACAGCGCAAAGCGCAGGTAAAGCTGATCCGCCGGAATGTCGATCAGGTGCGACGTAACGCCGTTGACGCCGCGGAAGGTGAAGGTCTTGGTCGGGTCGTTGTCGACGAATCCGTCGATCACGAGCGGCAACCGCAGTCCGTGGACGCGCGGCTGATAGCCGCCCGAGTAGCCGAACTGCACTTCGAACGACAGATCGCCGCTGCCGCCGAAGGTCGTGACTTCGGCCGGGGCAACAATCGATACCGGGCGCACGGCCAGCACGCTGCGCACGGCGTGTTCGGTGCTCCGCCAGGTGAGGCTGCCGAAACGCCATTGATCGAGATCGCCGTCCTGGTAGCTCAGGGTTACCTCGTAGCTTCCCGTTTCGCCCGGCCCCAGCGACAGCGTCGCGGGCACGACCTGCACCGCCACACCGGCGGGCGGCGCAATTTCGACGACATAGGTTTCGCTTTGTTCGCCCAAATTGCTGACGCGGCGCGTCACGGTCTGCTGGCTTGCCAGCTGCGAAATGGCGATGTTCGGCTGGTTTAGATCTTCGGGCGCGAAAGAGAAGCCGTCGGCCGCGAGCTGATCGCAGCGCGCGCCGTCCACGCCCGGTGAATCGGTACCGCAGGCGAACGCATCGTATTCGTCGCTGGTTGTCTCGTAGACGAGCCCAGGGTCGAGCGCGTCGTTGGCTACGACGTGCCCGGAGCCGAAGTCGAACGGTATGGCGGGCGTGCCGTCATTGTCGCGTGTGATGTCCTGCCGCGCCGTGGTCATTAGCGCCGACTTGATTGCTTCGGGCGACCAGCTCGGGCGCGCCTCCTTGATCAGTGCGGCAATACCGGCCACGTGCGGTGTCGACATGGACGTGCCGCTGAGATAGGCAAAGGTTTCGCCCGAGGTCGTGTTGACGGCTTCGGGCGTGTTGCCCGCCAGGATGTCCACGCCCGGCGCCGTGACGTCCGGCTTCAGGATGCCGGCCTCGGGTCCGGGGCCGCGCGAGGAAAACTGGGCGATACTGTTGCCGTCCTGGGTTTCTTCGAGGAAGAAGCCTTTGTCGAGCACCATCGAAACGACGTTGTCCGCGTCGAGCTCGGCAATGATCAGGTTGCCGTCGGCCTGACCGATCATGAGCGCGGGAATGTTCGAGAGCCCTTCGTTGCCCTGCATGACGATCGGTTCGTCGGAGAGGTTGTAGATCACCGCGGCGACCGCGCCTGCGTCTTCGGCGTTGGCGATCTTGACGTCGAAGTCGCAGCCGCCGCGCGCAATCAGCGCTATGGCGCCGTCCATCTCGTCGTCGTTGACCAGCGCCTCGCAGGCATCGCTGCGGGTTCCCGGCGTTCCGTCGCTCAACAGTATCGTGTCGTCGTCGGCCAGCACCACGTCTGCCTCGATCGGGTCGACGTCCGCGAGCGGCGGTGTGAAGGAGGCCTCCCTGGCGGCATAGCGCCCGGCAATCGACGGCGGCGCCGTAATCTCCAGCGCCTCTCTCGAGGTTTGCCCGTCGCGCGTCGAGGCCGCGACGGTCAATGCCCAGGGGCCGCCGGCCGGCGAACCCGTGGTTGCAATGTTCGGCCCGTCGTTACCCGCCGCCACCACGGCGAGCACGCCGGCCTTGGTGGCGTTCATTAGCGCGACGTCGTCGGGCGCCGTAATATCGATTGTCGACGTGCCGATCGAATAGTTGATGATGTCGACTCCGTCCGCCACCGCGGCATCGATCGCGTTGGCGAGATCGGAGGTGTTGCAAGAGGCGCGGGTTTCGCCGGGCCTGAGCCAGCAGGCTTTATAGATCGCAACCCGGGCGCGCGGCGCAATGCCTTCGACGTTGCCGATTCGCGTGCCGAAAATGGACGCCGTAACGCGGTTGCCGGCCGCCGTCGTCGCAATGTGCGTGCCGTGCCCGTCCACATCGCGCGGGGAGCGAATCTCGCCCGTATCGATGGGCCCGGTTGTCTCGGCGCCGTCGATGAACCAGCGCGCGCCAATGAGTTTGTTGTTGCAGGCCTCAGCTTCGAAGTCCTCGCCCGTCTGGCAGGTTCCGCTCCAGTCCTCGAGCGGCTCGTATACGACCCGGTCCTCGGCCCGCCGGTACTTGCGGCACAGCCAGCGCCCGAGGATCGAGTTCTCGCCCCAGGTCGAGCGGCACAGACGCGGGCGGTCCGCTTCCTGGGTGTCCTGCAGGGCCGGGTGTTCCGGGTAAACCCCGCTGTCGATGATTGCCACGACGACATCTTCGCCGCTTAGCCCCTGCGCGCTGCGCAAGCCCTTGTCGCCGTCGTAGAGTCCAAGGAACTCGGGGCTGAAGTTGGTGGCGAGCGGGCGGATCTCGTCCTCCCAGACTTTGACCACACCCGGAAGGCTTGCAAGTTTGTGCGCGGCCGCCGGGGTAAGCTCGGCCGCGAAGCCGTTCAGGCCGTAGCGATAGCTGTAGATCAGTTCGGCGGTCGGGCCCGCTTCGCTCAGCACGCGCTCCTGATCCACGGCAAGCGAGCGCGTGTAATCCTTGATCAGCGCCGTGTTGCGGTCGAATTTGGGCATGGCCGCGAACGCGCTGCCGATTTTGCCGGCCGGGGCTGCAGTCGCCAGCATTTTTGCATGGGTAGCCGCGTGATATTCGGCGGCAGAGGGTTTCGCGAGCTGCACGATGTACACCTTGCGGGCGGACGGGTCCTCGGTCCCCGCTAGCTGAATCCCGAAGCCGGGTCCAGCATCGCTAGGTCCTGGCCGTTCGTCGGCGCCGGCGCCGCTTGCAAGCAGCGCAGCGGCCGTAAGCGCGAGGCCAAGCAGCAGCGGACTTCCATTTCGGGTGTTCAAGGCCATGCCAAACTACCGTTAGCCGCGGCGGACGGCCGCGCCATGAGCTGTTTACGGGGTACAGCCTTCTCCAGTACGGAAAATCTGTTTCGCCACCCCCGATTGAGGGCCAAATTAGCACATTCGGAAAAGCAAGCACCACCGCTGTCGGAGCGATGTCCGCCGCTTTTGCGGCTTTCAGACCGCGAAGAGCTGCCCCGGGTTGCTGAAGCTCTTGAACTCGAGCGCATTGCCCGACGGGTCGCGCAGAAACAAGGTGGCCTGTTCGCCGATATCGCCTGAAAAGCGTACTTTGGGCGCGAGGATGAAGTCCGTGTTCGCGGCTTTAAGGCGGGCCGCAAGCGCGTCCCATTCAGAGCGTTCGAGCACGACGCCAAAGTGGCGCGCCGGTACGTTGTCGCCGTCTACCGGGTTGGTTTCCGCGGTGCCGTCGTGATCCTCGACCAGATGCAGGCTTAGCTGGTGGCCGTAGAAATTCAGATCGATCCAGCGCGCCGCGGTGCGGCCTTTGGTGCAACCCAGCAGATCGCAATAAAACTGCGCCGCCGCGTCAAGGTCGCGCACGGGCAGAGCAAGGTGAAACGGCGCCAGCCGGGCTGCCGGCGTTTCGCTAGCCGGGCTCTTCTCCGAGCCAGTCCTGAGGCTTGAGGTACTCGTCATAGAGTTTTGCTTCCGGTGATTCGGGATCGGGCTGCCAATCGTACTCCCAGCGAACCAGCGGCGGCAACGACATTAGAATCGACTCGGTGCGGCCGCCGGACTGCAGGCCGAATACCGTGCCGCGATCGAAGATCAGGTTGAACTCCACGTAGCGGCCGCGTCGATAGAGCTGAAAGTCCCGCTGCCGGTCGCCGTAGGGATGCTGCTGGCGGCGTCTTACGATGGGCCCGTAAGCCTGCATGAAGCTGTCGCCGACGCTTTGCACGAACGCGAATGACCGGTCGAAGCCGAGTTCGTTGAAGTCGTCGAAAAACAGCCCGCCCGCGCCGCGCGTCTCGTTCCGGTGTTTCAGGAAAAAGTACTCGTCGCACCACTGCTTGAAGCGCGGGTAATAGGTCTCGCCAAACGGTTCGCAGGCGGCTTTGGCGGCCCGGTGCCATTCGACGACGTCCTCGCGAAACGGGTAGTAAGGAGTCAGATCGTAGCCGCCGCCGAACCACCAGACCGGGTCCTCCTCCTGGCCCGCCGAGAACAGCCGGAAATTGGCATGGGTCGTCGGCACGTAGGGATTGCGCGGATGCAGTACCAGGGACACGCCCATTGCCTCGAAACCCTGGCCGGCGAGGTCCGGGCGCGTCTTGGTGGCCGAAGGCGGCAGTTCGTCGCCGAACACGTGCGAAAAATTGACGCCGGCTTTTTCGAAGACGCCGCCGTCTACGAGTACCCGGCTCTCACCGCCACCGCCGCCGTCGCGCTGCCAGGCGTCCCTGATGAACTGCCCTTTGCCGTCGACCGCTTCGAGTTCCGCAACAATCCGGTTTTGCAGCGACAGCAGATAGCTTTTTACATCGTCCGTCCTGCTCATGCCGTCCTCGTTCGGTTGCGAATGCGCCAAGTATGGACGCGAACCGGCGTTGCTGCGCCCTGCTGCAAAACCGGCCTGGCTAGCTGCCGCCGGTCTTCTTTTTGGCCGCTTTCTTTTTGACTTTCTTACGGGCCGTCGTCTTCTTCGCGGCTTTCTTGCGGGCCTTTTTCTTTGCCGTCTTGCGTTTGGCGGACTTCTTTTTCGCAGCCGCGGCCTTTGTGCTGCTGGTGGCGGTATCGTCGTTGGCGGCAGCTTTTGCCGTCTTCTTCTTGGCGGCTTTCTTCTTGCCGCGCCGGCCGCGTTCCGGGGCGGCTTCGAGCAGCGCCTGACATTCTTCGAGCGTCAGCGATTTGGGTTCGCGGTCTTTCGGCACTTTCGCGTTCTTTGCCTTGTTGGTGATGTAGGGCCCGTAACGGCCGTTCAGCACCTGAATGCCCTCGTCTTCGAAGTCGAGAATGATGCGTTCCGCGTCGGCCTTTTTCTTTTCCTCGATCAGTTCGAGCGCGCGCGGCAGTTCGATCGTATACGGGTCGTCGTCGCCGCGGATCGACACGTACTTGTCGCCGTAACGAACGTAGGGTCCGAACCGGCCTATGCTTGCGGATACCGCCAGACCGTCGGGCGTTTCGCCGAGTTTGCGCGGCAGTTTGAACAGCTCCATGGCGTCTTCGAAGCTAATGTCGTTCATCTTCTGGCCCGGACGCAGGCCGGCAAACTTCGGTTTTTCCTCATCGTCCTTGGTGCCGATCTGCACGAAAGGGCCGTAGCGGCCCATGCGGACCGTCACTGGCTTACCGCTCTTAGGGTCGGTACCCAGTTCGCGAGCCTGTGCCACCTGCTCGCGCGTGACCGACGCCTCCTTCTCTTCGCAGAGCCTGTGGAACGGCCCCCAGAAGTTGTCCAGCAGCGGCACCCATTCCTTCTCGCCCAGCGATACGGCGTCCAGGTCGTCTTCGAGCCGAGCCGTAAAATCGTAGTCTACGTACTGCGTGAAGTGATCCGTAAGAAAGCCGTTGACGATGCGGCCGATATCGGAGGGGATGAAGCGCTTGGCGTCCATCTCCACGTACTCGCGGTTCTTGAGCGTCGCAATGATGCTGGCGTAGGTCGACGGCCGGCCGATACCGTATTCCTCGAGCGTCTTGACCAGGCTCGCTTCGGTAAAGCGCGGCGGCGGCTCGGTGAAGTGCTGCTCCGGCCGCAGCTCGTCGAGCCTGACGCGGTCGCCTTCGGCGACGTCCGGCAGCAGCCGGTCGCCATCGTCCGTCTTGCTGTCGTCTTTGCCTTCCTGATAGACGGCCATGAAACCGGGTTCGACCAGGACCGAGCCGTTGGCGCGCAGCCGGTGGCCGTTGTCGGGATCGCCGGCCGCAAAGTCGATCGCCACGGTGTCGAACACAGCCGGGACCATCTGGCAGGCCATCGTCCGCCGCCAGATCAGCGAATAGAGTTTGTACTGGTCTTCGTCGAGCGCATCCTTGAGTTCGTCGGGCGTCCGCGCGACCGACGTCGGCCGGACGGCTTCGTGCGCTTCCTGCGCGTTCTTGGCTTTGGTCTTGAACACACGCGCCTCGGCGGGAACGTTTTCCTGTCCGTAGCGCTCGGCAATGACGCTGCGGATTTCTTCGAGCGCCACGGCCGCGAGTGTCACGGAGTCGGTACGCATGTAGGTAATGAGGCCGACGTTTTCTTCGCCCGGAAGCTCGATACCTTCATACAGTTTTTGCGCGACCCGCATCGTGCGCTGCGTGTTGAAGCCGAGTTTGCGGGAAGCTTCCTGCTGCAGCGTCGACGTCGTAAACGGCGCGGTCGGGTTGCGCCGGCGCTGCTTGCGGGTAACCGTCAGCGCCTTGAGCTCTCCATCCGCCGCTTCGATGAGGGTTTTCTCGACTTCTCTCGCGGCGTCTTCGTTCTCGAAGCTGAACTGCTCCACTTTCTCGCCGCGATAGGCGGTCAGGCGGGTGACGAACGGTTGCTCGTCCTTGCTGACGTCCGCTTCGATACTCCAGTACTCACGGGCCTTGAACGCCTCGATCTCGAGCTCGCGCTCGACGATCATCCGCAAAGCGGGGCTTTGCACGCGGCCCGCGGACAGTCCGCGCTGAACCTTCTTCCACAGCAGCGGCGACAGATTGAAGCCCACGAGATAGTCGAGCGCCCGGCGGGCCTGCTGTGCGCCAACCAGGTCGTCGGAAAGGCCCCGCGGATTGTCGATCGCGTCGCGCACCGCATTCTTGGTGATCTCGTGGAAAATCACGCGGTGCACGTCTTTGTCGTTGAGTACTTCCTTCTCCCGCAGCAGCTCGATGAGGTGCCAGGAGATCGCCTCGCCCTCGCGATCGGGGTCAGTCGCGAGATACAGTGCGTCCGCTTTCTTGAGCGCCCTGATTATCGCGTTGACATGCTTTTCGTTGCGCTCGATCACCTGGTACTTCATGGCGAAGCCCTTGTCCGGATCGACCGCGCCTTCTTTCGGCACCAGATCGCGAACGTGTCCGTACGAGGCAAGAACGTCGAAGTCCTTGCCCAGATACTTGGATATGGTCTTCGCCTTGGCGGGCGATTCAACGATTACCAGGTTCTTCGACATGCGTCGCTGCTACATCCGTAGTCAAGAAAAGCTGTTGTGTGTGCCGCGGTTGAATTACAGATTTCCGCGAGACCTGTCAAGAAAGCATCAGAATTTTTGGCCCGCGATCCGCCCGGATGTCAGAAAAGCCCGGGAGCGAGCTTAAATGGACCTAGTGTATAAGGCCCGTCGTTTCGTCGAACACCAGGTCTTCCATGCGCGCATAGGCGAGCTCCTGGCCGGGCTGACTGAACAGCACCATTAGCACCACCCACTTGATCTGCTCGACATCGATATCGGGGGCGTCCAGCGCGAGCAGGCGGTCGATCAGGATTTCGCGCTGCGGCGGCGACAGTATGCCGATTTGCTCCAGGTACATAATGTAGCCCCGGCAGCCGGAGTCGAGCCGCTGCTGTTCGAAATCGCTGTAAATACGCGTGCCTCGCCCCGAGGAGCGATTCAACAGCAGGTTTTCCTGATGGTCCGTGAGGCCGTCTAGCCAGTCGAGGGCGCGCTCAATCTCGGGATCGCCGAAGCCGGCGCGGGAGAGTTCGTCTCGGAGTTCGTTCTGGTCGGGCTCGGGCTCGTCTTCAGTGTCGACGTAGGTCTCGAAGAGATACATTAAAACGTCGAGTACGTTTTCTTTCATGCCTGGAGCGGCTCCCTTTCCATAGCAACAATTCGGCGGCTCAAGGCTGTGGCTCGATGTCTGGCGCTGTCTTGCCGAGCCGAGCGTACTGGCCGCCCGCCAGTCTCTCAATCTTTCCTTCTAGCTCCAGGATCAGGAGCATGGAGGAAAGCTCATCGATCGTCAAACCGGATTGCTCGAGTAACTCGTCGATGCCGACCGGGTCGTGGCCGATCGTATTTAACAAGTTATCGTGCGCCTCGTTGCGTTCTTCCGCTGCCATGGTTCGCGGACTGTCGGCGCCGAGTTCTCCGTGCAGGCTCGTGACCAGCGGCTCGAGCTCGGACACGATGTCGTTCGCGGTCTCCACCAGTTTTGCGCCCTGCCGGATCAGCTTGTGGCAGCCGCGCGCCAGCGCGTTGTGGATCGAACCCGGAATGGCGAATACCTCACGGCCTTGCTCGGCGGCGAGGCGGGCGCTGATCAGCGAGCCGCTGCGGCTTGCGGCCTCCACGACGAGGACGCCAAGACATAATCCCGTAATGATGCGGTTGCGCTCGGGAAAGTGCTGGCGTCTGGGCGGCGTTCCCAACGGATATTCGCTCACCAGTGCGCCCGCTTCGGCGATGCGATGGGCGAGTTCGCGATGCCCGGCGGGATACACGCGGTCGATGCCAGTGCCCAGCACGGCAATACTTTTTGCGCCGGAATCGAGCGCTGCCTCGTGTGCCGTCGCGTCGATGCCTTCCGCGAGACCGCTCGTGATCGTAAAACCGAGTTTTCCAAGGTGTGCCGCAAAGTCACGAGCGTTGTTCACGCCGCCGCGAGTCGGGTTGCGGCTGCCGACGATCGCAAGCGAAGGCAGCGCAAGCAGGTCGATGGAGCCTTTGACGTACAGCACCAGAGGAGAATCGCGCACATCGCGCAGCAAGGCGGGATAGGCGGGATCTTCAATGCACAGCAAATGCTGATCGCGCTCCTTGAGCCATGTCTCCGCAGCCTCGACTTCCGAGTCGTCGGCGTGCGCGAGGCGCCGACTCTTCGCAGCGCTTAGACCGGCGTTTTCCAAAGCCGATGCCGTTTGACGAAACAGCGCCCCGGCGCCGCCGAAGCGCTCGCGGAGCGCAAAGTACTCGTCGGCGCGGAGCCACGCCAGCGAGCAGGCTATTAGATCTCTTTGGGTAGGCGGCATGCGGCGGGCTGGCGATTGGGGGCTCAGCCATGATAGCGAACGCCCGGTGTTTACGTACGCATTCGTTTGTGGCGCTTGCCGGCAGATTGTTTGCCAAGGCGCAAATAAAAACGGCGCCGTGAGGCGCCGTTTTCCGTAAGACTGCCGGCCGGGTGCGCTAGATCGGGTTACGCACCGGGTCGTAGATGTGCAGTGCCTCGGTCGCTTCCATGACGAGACCATAGGCAATTTCGTCGTAGGTCTTGAAAACCATGAGCGTGCCCGCCGGCTCGTCCGGCAGCTTGACCTTGCCGCCGCCGATCCGGTCCTGGATCTCTTCGCCGGCCTGAAACACGGTAAGCACGTCACCCTGCGCCAGCCCGTCTGTCGCGCCGCGATTGATCACGACGACCTGGTACTGGCCGATCTGCGATACTCCGCCGATGACCGCCATAATGCGGCCGTCAACGTCGGTATTGGGCGCTTTCGGGAAGAAGTTCAGCGGCACGTCGACCGTTGCCGGCACCAGGCGGTCTCCGCGGGTTGCCTCCTGCGCGCTGGCGGTCAGATCGACCGTCGCCGGGTCGCCGCCGCGGCGCATAGTTCCTTCGCCCACCCAAAGCCCGTGATAACCCATCACGCGGTCGTTGTCGGGGTCGATCAGCGCTTCGCCGATGTGTACGACCGAATAACGCGTGCCGACGGGTGCGCCTTCCACACCGCGAACGTAAATCTGGTTGCCGGCCGCCGCAATCATGTGGTCGCCGCGGACTTCGAGCAGGTAGGGCAGGTTCTCCGCCTCGCCTTTCTCCAGAATCGTGCCTTGCGAGAGAAATGCCGAGATCACTTCGAACGGAATGCTGGTTACGGCCTCCGACAGCGGCGTCACCCGGGCCTGCGGCGAAAGCCGCAGCGAGGAGCCCCGCGCCGTGGTAACGCGCGGCTGACCGTCGATGTAGACGAGCGCGAGCACGTCTCCCGGATAGATAAGGTGCGGATTGACGATCTCCGGATTGACGTACCAGATTTCCGGCCAGAACCAGGGGTCGCGAAGGAAGGTTGCCGAGATGTCCCAGAGCGTATCGCCGTCCTGGACGACGTACTCGGTGGGAGCATTGGCGGCCAGAGCCGGCGATTGCAGGGCGACCGTGCCGACCGTCGTCATGGGGACGATAGTCATCGGTGCTTCGCGGGATGTGGCTGTGCCGGCAAAAAAGACCAGTGCGGCGGCAATGCCGGCAACGCCTAGGCGGGCCGGCGTTGCAGTATCGGGTTTACGCAGAAACATGGGTGGCTTGAGCTCCCTGATGACGTTCGGTATGGCGTTAAGGCCTTGAGATTTCGGGCATTGGTATAATATGTCGGCTTGGGCTGCGTGTAGCTGCCAATCACGTCACACTTCCGGGCCGGAAACCCTACGCTCGAGGCCTTCGTCACCCGGCATTGTCAATCATCTTATTTAATTAAGTCAACAATTTAGGGCGTATTTGCAGAATCTGACGAGAACCACGGTCGAAAGCGCGGCGCGCGGCGCAGGGCTCGAAAGCCGTATTCTTGCAGACTCAAGCTCCAGGACCCGAACCCAGTATTATGGCAAAACTCAAGATTTTGGAATTCCCGGACCCGAAACTCAGGATCCGGGCGCGGCCGGTCGGCGAGGTTGACGATCGTATCCGGCGCCTTGTCGACGACCTGTTCGAAACGATGTACGCAGCCCCGGGTATTGGTCTCGCGGCAACGCAGGTCGACGTGCACGAAAGGCTGCTCGTGGCGGACGTCTCCGCCGATCAGAGCGAGCCGCATGCGCTGATCAATCCCGTCATTGTCGAAAAAGACGGCGAAACGGTTTCGGACGAGGGTTGCCTGTCGGTGCCGGGTTACTTCGAACCCGTCAGGCGCGCCGAGCACATCCGTGTGCGCTATCTCGACCGCGACGGCCAGGAGGTCGAGATGGAGGCCGAGGGTTTGCTGGCGGTCTGTATCCAGCACGAAATGGACCATCTCGAGGGCAAGCTGTTCGTGGACTACCTGTCCGAGGCCAAGCGCAGCCGGATCCGCAAGCGGCTCGTCAAGGACCGGCGCCACCAGGCGCAGGTAGCCTGAATCCGGCGCGCCCGGCGACGCGGCTGCCTATAGTCCTCCACCAATAGCCTTCCACCTATGGCCGAACCCACTTTGCTGTTTGCCGGCACGCCGGATTTTGCGCGTGCGTCGCTGCTAGCGCTGCTAGAGGCCGGTTTTCGGCCGCGCGCCGTGCTCACGCAGCCCGATCGCCCCGCCGGCCGCGGCCGCAGGGAGCGCGCGGGGCCGGTCAAACGCTGTGCGCTGGAGCACGGGCTGCCCGTGCTCCAGCCGGGCAGCCTCAAGTCACCGGAGGCGCAGGCGGATCTCGAAGCTCTGCAGCCGGACCTAATGATTGTCGCGGCCTACGGACTCATCCTGCCGCAGGCCGTCCTCGATATTCCGCGGCTCGGCTGCCTCAACGTGCATGCGTCGCTGCTGCCGAACTGGCGCGGCGCGGCGCCGATCCAGGCGGCTATTCTTAACGGCGACGCAAAGACCGGGATTAGCCTCATGCAAATGGAGGCAGGTCTCGACACGGGTCCCGTTTACGCCACCGCCGCAACGCCGATAGGCGAGCGCGAAACCGCCGGTGAGCTGCACGACCGGCTCGCGGCGCTCGGCGGCGAACTGCTCGCGGCGAGGCTCGGCGATATCCTCGCGGGCCGGCTCGATGCCATTCCGCAGGACGATTCGAGATCGAGCTACGCGGGGAAGATCACGCGCGGGGATGCGCGGCTCGACTGGTCGGCGCCGGCCACGGATGTCGAACGGCAAATTCGCGCGTACAACCCGGTCCCCGGCGCCTGGTTCGATGCGAACGGGGAAGCGCTAAAGTGCTGGGAGGCCAGGATTACGCCCGACGCGGCCGGTGAGCCGGGCACCGTGCTGCGGGCGGATCAGACGGGTGTGCTGGTCGCATGCGGCGAGGGCGCGGTGCTGCTGACGATCGTACAGCGGCCGGGCAGGCGCCGGGTCAGCGGCGGTGAATATGCGGGCCAGATCGACTCCGCCGCGATGCGTTTTTGAGCGCCGCCGGCGAATGATCGATAGCGTCTTCGCACACGCCGGGGTGCACTAGAGATGCCGGGCGGGCAACGTGGCGCGCGCATCCGCGCAGCGGCGGCGAAAGCCGTGCATGCCGTGGTCGCCGAAGGGCGCTCTCTCGACGCCGCGCTGCGGGATTCCGAGGCCGGCTTCTCCCCGGACGAGTTACCGCTGCTGCGCTACCTGGCGTTTGGCGCAGTCAGGCAGCACTTTCGCATTCGCGGCTGGCTGCGCGTGCTGCTGAAACGGCCCGTCAAGCGCCGTGACCGCGTAATCGAGTCGCTGATTGCGCTCGGGCTGTTCCAGCTTACCGGCAGCCGCATCCCCGATCACGCGGTCGTATCCGAAACCGTGGAGGCGGCACGCGTCTTGCGGCTGAAGCCTTACGCGGGACTCGTCAATGCCGTCCTGCGGCGCTTCCGGCGCGAGGGTCTCGCGAATGCGGAAGCGGCCGACGACGAAGCGCGCTGCAACCATCCGCAATGGATAATCGACCGCCTGCGGGACGACTGGCGCGAAGATGCCGCGGCCGTGCTGGCTGCAAACGACGAGCGGGCGCCAATGTGGCTGCGCGTGAATCCCATGCGGCAGGCCGCAGACGAGTATCAGCGACGGCTGTCTGCCGCAGGCCTGAGTTTCGTGGCACTGGAGGGGCTGCCGCAGGCCGTGAGGCTCGAGGAGGCCGTGCCCGTTGCCGAGCTGCCTGGCTTCGCGGTCGGGGACGTCTCCGTGCAGGACGGCGCCGCGCAGATCCCCGCCGCCTGGCTGCTTCGCGACGGCGGCCGCCGGATACTCGACGCCTGCGCGGCACCCGGCGGCAAGACGGCGCACTTGCTGGAGCTTGCCGAACCGGACGCCACGCTCGACGCCGTCGATATCGATCCCGCGCGGCTCGACGCGGTGCGCGCGAATCTGGATCGCCTGCTGCTGAATGCGCCAGGCCGGGTATCCCTGCATGCCGCGAGCGCAGCGGACACCGGCGTCTGGTGGGACGGCCAGCCGTACGATCGGATTCTGCTGGACGCACCCTGCTCGGCCAGCGGCGTTATCCGCCGGCATCCGGACATCAAACTCCTGCGGCGCGACAGCGATATCGCCGCGCTGGCACGCGTTCAGGAGGAGCTGCTGGAGCGCCTTTGGCCGACGCTTACGCCGGGCGGCCTGCTGCTGTACGTAACCTGCTCGGTGTTCAGCGCTGAGAACGAGCGCGTCGTCGAGCGCTTTTTGCGCAGAATACCGGACGCTGAACCCGCAAAGCTGTTGCCAAATAACAACATCTCCGCTCTAATGCGGGAGAGAGGAACGGGTTATCAGCTGCTACCCGGAACCCGTGGCTTGGACGGGTTTTTCTATGCAGCCATTACGAAACGGCGGTAGCGGCGCGTCGAAGCGGCCCCGGGCGAGCGCGGTATCGCGCGACGGCCGCGGCCCGTTCGGTATTCTGCTAGCCAGCGACTTATGGCCATCGGCTTATGGCCACCAACTTACGGACGGCGCACGGCAACCGAAACGCATGCACAGCTTAGGCAGGACATTCGCAACCGTAGCCGCCGTCCTAATCGCGGCGCTGCTGCCATCCGCTGCGCTGGCGCAGGACGACGGGCTGGTGCGCGAGGGCTATTTCGAGGTCCGCTCCGCGTCGACCGAGCTCGAGGACGGCGTACATCGCCTCGACGCGCGGCTGCAGCTCATACTGTCGAGCGAGGCGCTCGACGCACTGTCGAGCGGCGTGCCGCTGATCATCGAGCTGCAGGCGCAGGTGATCCGCGTGCGCCGCCTGTACTTCGACGGCGTCGATGCCGAGATCACCAAGCGCTTCGAGCTCGAATACCGGCCCTTGAGCGAGCGTTATCTGGTGCGCAATCTCAACAGCGGCGAGCAGGACTCGTTCGCGACGCTGTATTCGGCGCTCAACAGCCTCGGGCGCATTCAGGATCTGCCGCTGATCGACGACAGCCTGCTTGCCGCGGGCAAGCCACACCGCGTGCGTCTGCGCGCGCTCTTGCAGACGCAGCAGTATCCGGCACCGTTGCGCCTGCTGTTCTTCTGGCGTTCGCAGTGGCAGCTCAAGAGTGAGTGGTTGGAATGGCCGCTAGAACGATAACCAGAGCGATAAAACGCATACTGTCGGCCTTGCTGGCGGTAACCGGCGTCGGTCTGGCCGTCGTGGCGATGTTCCTGCTGTCGCAGACCGCGCAGAATTCGGACGAATTCAACCGCCTGCACAACGTGCTGCTGGGCATCAACATTGCCGGCGTGCTGATCCTGCTGCTGCTCCTGATCGGCAACATCGGCCGCCTCATTCGCGAAAACCGTACACACGTGCCGGGCGCCAGGCTCAAGGCGCGCATCGTCGGCATGTTCGTGGGCCTTGCCGTGCTGCCGCTCCTGGTCGTGTTCTACTTTTCGATGCAGTTCATCAATCGCGGCATCGACACCTGGTTCGACGTACAGGTGGAAGAGGGTTTGACCAATGCCCTGGATCTGACCGATGCGGTACTCAATATCCGCCAGCGCGAAAACCTGATCGCCACCCGCGAAATCGCGCGGCGGCTGGCGCAGGTCGGCGAGCGCCAGCTGTATTTCGAACTCGGCAAGCTCAGGCGGGAAAGCGGCGCCAGCGAGCTGACGCTGTTCGGTGACAGCAACCGGATCATCGCCACGAGTTCGGACAGCTCGGCGGGCACGCTGCCCAAGCCGCTCAGCGATGAAGTCATCCTGCAGCTGCGGCAAAACCGTCCCTTCGTCAGTCTCGATCCGCTCGACGACGGAGGCTACGAAATACGTACCGCGACGCTGGTGGCAGGACGCGGTACGAAACCGCTGGGAGTACTGCTCGGGCACTTTCCCGTGACCGAACGGCTCGGCCGCATGGCCAATAGCGTCGAAACGTCCAACACGGAGTACCAGCGCCTGGTGTTCCTGCGCGGCCCGCTGAAGAGTACGTTTACGCTCACCCTGACCGTCGTCCTGCTACTGAGCCTGCTGACCGCGATTTACGGTGCGTTTCTGCTGTCCCGCCGGCTCGTCGCGCCCATTCAGGATCTGGTGGCGGGCACCCGGGCGGTGGCGCAGGGCGACTTCGACACCCGCCTGCCGCAGCCGTCGCGCGACGAGATCGGTTTCCTGATCAGCTCGTTCAACGACATGACGCAGCGGCTGGCCGCCGCGCGCCGCGAAGCCAGCCTTAGTCAGGCGCTGGTCGAAGCCGAACGCACCAATCTGGAAGTCATTCTCGCCCGCCTTTCCACGGGTGTCGTGGCGCTCGATTCGGACCTGCGCATCCGTACCGCCAATCAGGCCTCCGGCGCGATCCTAAACGTCGATCTCGAAAACCGGGTTGGCGAATTGCTCGCTGACGTGGCCATACGTGAGCCTCTGCTGGAACAGTTCGTCGACGTGGCGCGCGTGCATCTCGACGCCGGCGAGACCGAATGGCGCGAACAGATCGTGCTGCGCGGCGAAGTGGGCCGCCGCGTGCTGACCTGCGCCTGTACCACGCTGCCCGGCGACGAGGACAGGCCGGCAGGCTACGTAGTCGTGTTCGACGACATTACCGCGCTGCTGCAGGCGCAGCGCGACGCCGCCTGGGGCGAAGTCGCGCGCCGCCTGGCGCATGAAATCAAGAATCCGCTGACGCCGATACAGCTGTCGGCCGAGCGCATGCGGCGCAAGTACCTGGACTCGATGCCGGAAGAAGAAGCGCAGATCTTAGACCGCGCCACGCACACCATCGTGCAGCAGGTCGAGTCGATGAAAGAAATGGTCAACGCGTTCAGCGACTATGCGCGCGCGCCCGACATGGACATCGATAACTTCGACGTCGCCGCGCTCGCCAACGAAATTGTCGAGCTGTACCGGGCGCAGGACAGCGACGTTCGCATTGCGCTGCACGTCGACCCGACCATGCCGCGGCTCGAGGCCGACATTGGCCGTATCCGGCAGATCTTGCACAACCTCATCCGCAACGCAATCGAGGCGCTGGAGGGTTCGGCCGACGGCGAGATCGACGTGTCGGTGAGCGCCGGCGAATTCGAGGGTGTCGACGTGATCCTGATTAGAGTCGAAGACAACGGGCCCGGTTTCGATACCGGCGCAATGTCGCAGGTCTTCGATCCCTATGTGACGACCAAACCCAAAGGCACGGGCCTGGGTCTGGCGATCGTGAAGAAACTCGTAGAAGAACATGTCGGCAGCATCCGCGCGGAGAACCGCAAGGAAGGTGGTGCCGTGATAAGCATTCGATTACCGGTTGACGAAGCGGCTCGCGAAGCATTGATTGCCCGCGCGCCGGGCCGGGTCGAGCAACGGAGGGAAAGAGCGTGAGCCAGGTATTGGTCGTGGACGACGAAGCGGATATCCGTGCGCTGATATCCGAAATCTTGAGTGAAGAAGGCTACGGCGTAACGGTTGCCGCCAACGCCGAACAGGCGCGCTCCGCGCGCGAAGCGGATCGTTTCGATCTCGTATTGCTCGATATCTGGATGCCCGATACCGACGGCATCACCCTGCTGCGGGAATGGTCGGAGAGCGGCGATCTCAATTGCCCGGTGGTCGTAATGTCCGGTCACGGCACGGTCGATACCGCCGTCGAGGCAACCCGCCTCGGCGCGTTCGATTTTGTCGAGAAGCCGCTGTCGCTTGCCAAGCTGTTGCGCACGGTCGAAGGCGCGCTGGATTCGGCGGGGCAGCAGAAAACCGCGAGTTCGAATCTGCTGCCTGCGCTGCTGACGCCGGTAGGCCGCAGTGTGCTCATGAAGTCCTTGCGCGAAAAAGTGCAGCAGTACGCGCGGCACGACGCCTCGGTCCTACTGCGCGGCGAGCCCGGAACCGGCCGGGGGGCGTTTGCGCGCTACATGCATGCGCTGAGCCGTCGCGCGGAGGGCCCGCTGGTGAGTATTACCGCGGCGTCGCTGACGGACAGCAACGTCGAGGAACGTCTGCTGGGTAAAGAATCGGCCGACGGCGAGATCACGAGCGGCGCGTTCGAACGTGCGGCGAACGGCACGCTGATCATCGACGAGCTGACGGACCTCAACCCGCAGGGACAAAAGGTGCTCATAGGCGTACTCGAAGACGGGCAGTACCGCCGCGTCGGCGGCGCGGACTCCGTGGGGCTGGATGCGCGCGTCGTGGCGACTGTCAGCGACGATTACGAGAGCCGCATCGAGACGGGCGAGTTGCGGCGCGATCTGGTGGCGTATCTAAACGTCCTCAACGTGCGCGTGCCGCCGTTGCGCGACTACGCCGAAGACGTGCCCGAGCTGTTGACCTACTACGTAGACAAGCTGGTCGATTCCGAGGGTCTCAAGTTCCGGCGGCTAAGCGTTGCCGCGCAGAACCGGCTGCGCAATTACCCATGGCCGGACAACGTACGCGAACTGAAGAATCTGGTCCGACGCCTGCTGCTGACGGGCACGGAAGAAGACGTGTCCCTGGAAGAGGTCGAGGCGGAAATCAGCGAAGCGGCGCCGCAGGACGAGCCGCTCGTCAAGCAGGACCTGCTGGCCCTGCCGCTGCGCGAGGCGCGCGAGCAGTTCGAGCGGGCCTACCTGCAGCAGCAGCTCGTGCTGTGCGACGGCAAGGTGGGCCGGCTCGCGAAACGCGTCGGCATGGAGCGCACGCACCTGTACCGCAAGCTGCGTTCGCTCGGCGTTGACTTCAAGTCGGTCGGCGCCGACGACTAGCGGGCGGACGGAGCAGCAGCAGCCGCCGCCGCTGCTCGTTAGGGGTGCTTTTTCAGCGTCTTTCGCGGCACGGCCTGTATCCGGCCGTCGTCGTGAAAAACGAGGCCCGGGTCGCCGAAGTCGAGCCGGCTAAGTTCGCGCAGCATGATTAGCGAGCGTTGCAGCGGGTCGATGGCCGGGCCGTGCGGGCGCGTCTGGACCGTGGACACGACGTTGCCGGCAAGGAAGCGGCCTTCGCCGTCGAGCGTCACCTCGAGTATCGGCGCAATGCCGTTGTTGCCCTTGATGCTGATGCCCCAGTGGGTTGCGAAATTGCCCAGGCTGTAGGCGATCAACCGCCCCTCGTAGCGCTCCGCCGCGCGAATGACATGCGGACCGTGGCCGACGACCAGGTCCGCGCCTGCAGCGACGATAGCGCGGGCAAAGCGGACTACGTCGCCCCGCGGTTCGCCGTAATACTCCTCTTCGGCGAACGGCAGCCGGGATGCGCCCGGACCTTCCGCGCCGCCGTGAAACGACACGATCACGATATCGTGATCGGCGGCGAACATTCGTACCGTGAGTTCCGCGCGCTCGTAGTCGTGCAGCAGGTTCGAGTTTCGGGTTACGGCGTAGGCAAGAAACGCAATGCGCAGCCCGTCGTGCTCGAAGCTCGCGAACTCGCCCTCGCGCCCGGAGTGACGAATGCCGACCGCGTCGAGCGCGGCCATGCTGCTGCTGCGGCCTTCTTCGCCAAAGTCCCGCGCGTGGTTGTTCGCCAGGCTCAGGAGGTCGAAGCCGGCGTTGCGATAGTGCTCTGCATAGGCCGCAGGCGAGCGAAACAGGTAACAGGCGCGCGGGTTGCTGCACTGTTTTGCCGCCTCGCCGCCGTCGGCGAGCACGCCTTCGAGGTTGCCTACGGCGAGGTCCGCCCTGGACAGCACGGGCGCGACGTGGCCTAAGTATCCGGCCGGATCTTCCGGCAGCCGATTCTCGGGATAATCCGTGCCGATCATCATGTCGCCCACCAGCGCCAGGCGCAGGCGCCGGTCGCGGAGTGACGGCGCAGGCGTTGCGGGCCGGGCGGCGGCCGGCGCCGGTTCGGCCGCGGGCGGCGTTTTCGCGCCTGCGGTTTCCGCTTCACCGGCTGCGGGTATGTCCGGGGTGCCCGCGCAGGCGGCGAGGCTCGCCAGCAAAACGCCGGCGGCAAATGACCTAATCGAGTTCACGCAGCCTTACCGCATCGATCTGCGCTGCGCGCAGGCGGCTGCGGAGCATGTTCAGCTCGTTGAGATCGTCGGTAGGCCCAATCCGGACCCGGTAGTAAATCCTGTTGTTGACCGATGCTTTCTGAATGCCGGACTCGATGCCGTGCAGGGCCAGCTCGGCTTTGCGCCGATCCGCGTCGGCGTGGGTGCTGAAACTGCCGACCTGCAGCACATAGCTGCCGGGTTCGACGACCGCAACGGGCTCCGGACTGCCTCTCGCCGACTCTTCTTCCGGTACCAGCACCTCGGAGCGCTTGAGCATTTCGTAAAACGTAAAGCGCTGTGTGCCGTCGTCGCCGGGCGGCGCCTCCGGTTCGTTCTCGACGACGGTTTCGCCATTGTTGTCGACGGCGCTGGCAAGACTTGCCGGCGCCGCTTCGGGCGTTCGCTCGGGCGGGTTGCGCCGGTCGTTGACGTATACCGCGGCCGCCACCGACAGCCCCACGGCCAGGCCAAAAACGCCCCACAGATAGCCCGGCGTTTCGCTGCTCCGCGACTTCTGCTTCGTCGTACGTCGTTTGCGCCTGGCCATTACGATTCCATTACATTTTTTCGGGCGCCGATACGCCCAGTATGCCAAGGCCGTTCGCCAGTACGACCGAGGCGGCTTTGGCAAGCGTAAGCCTTGCCGCGCGCAGCAGAGGATCGTCGACTTCGATAAAACGATGTTCGTTGTACCAACTGTGAAAATCGCCGGCGAGGTCTTTGAGGTAGTGCACGAGTATCTGCGGCGCGCGGTTCGAGGCGGCCGTGTCGACGATCTCAGGATAGCGGCTGAGCGAACTCATGAGGGTTTTCTCGTGTGCCTCGGCCAGGAGCGCAAGGCTCCGGATGCCGGCAGCCTGATCGAAGCTCAGCGAAAATTCGTCCGCGAGCTTCGCAAACACCCGCGCAATGCGCGCGTGCGCGTACTGAATATAGTACACCGGGTTGTCGTTCGACTGCGACTTCGCCACGTCGAGATCGAAGTCGAGATGCTGATCGTTCGAACGCATCACGTAAAACAGCCTTGCCGCATCTTTGCCCACTTCCTTGCACAGCTGCCGCAAGGTGTCGAACTCGCCGCTGCGGGTCGACATCTGCATTTTTTTGCCGGCGCGATACAGCGTCACGAACTGCACGAGTTCGACTTCGAGGTCGTCTGCCGCGTAGCCCATCGCTTCGAGTCCGGCGCGGACGCGGGGTACGTAGCCGTGATGGTCGGCGCCCAGTATGTCTATCAGGAGATCGAAGCCGCGCTCGCGCTTGTCGAAATGGTAGGCAATATCGGAGGCGAAATAGGTCTTCACGCCGTTGTCGCGGATCACGACCCGGTCTTTTTCGTCGCCGAAGCGGGTTGCCGGAAACCAGGTTGCGCCGTCCTTCCTGTACAGCATGCCGCGTTCTTCGAGTACCGCGAGCGCGGCATCGATCCGGCCGGTCTTCTCCAGGCTCTGTTCGCTGTACCAGCAGTCGTAGGTTACGCCGAACTCGGCGAGGTCCTCTTCGATATCCGCCCGAATCGCTTCCAGGGAATACTGCCGAATCGCGTCGAAGCCGTCCTCGCCGAGCAGCAAACGGGCGCGTACGACGAGTGCTTCGACGTAAGCTTCTTTTGCTTCGCGCTCCGCGTCGCCGCTGCCGTCCGCAGGCAGACCCTGGAGTACGTCTTCGGCGCTGACCGGGGGCAACTCGTTCGGGAGTTTAGCGGCTATCGTTCGTATGTACTCACCCTTGTAACCGGCCGCGGGAAACGGAATGGCGAGGTCCGCCGCTTCGAGCGCCCGGAGCCAGACGCTCACGCCCAGTATGTCCATCTGCCGTCCGGCATCGTTGACGTAGTACTCGCGGTGCACCGGATAACCCGCGGCCTCGAGCAGATTGCCCACCGTCGCGCCAAACGCGGCCAGCCGGCCGTGGCCTACGTGCAGAGGACCGGTCGGGTTCGCCGACACGGATTCGAGCAGAATTCTGGGGCGCTCTTTTTGCGGCTGCCTGCCGTAGTCGCCGCGCGTATCCAGTATCGATTCGACCTCGCGGTGAAACGCCCGGTCGTCCAGGAAAAAGTTGATGAAACCGGGGCCGGCAATTTCGACACGTGCGATGTCGTCATTACCCTCGGTCAGCGACGCGGTCATGGCCGTGGCCAGTTCGCGCGGCGGTTTGCCCGCGGCCTTGGCCAGCCGCAGCGCGATGTTGCTCGCAAAGTCGCCGTGCTTTTCGTCGCGGGTCCGCTCGATCGTATCGAAGATCGCGAGGTCCGCGAGCGCGTCGCCGATTTCGGGAAGGTTTTCAAGCGCCGCCGACAAGGCGTGCGCGACAATGGCTTTCATGCTGCTGGAAACGTCATTGGGCTGGCTTACGAAGAGCCGGGAATTCTACAAGAGATCGCGGTGTCCTGATTGCCTAATTCGCAGGCTCAAAAAAGCTGGATGGGGTCGACGTCGACGGACCAGCGCGCGCGGCGGGCCGCCTTGCTCTCCTCGAGTACCGGCGTAAGGCTTGCCAACGCCGCGTGCAGCACCTGCCGGCGCTTGCTTTCGAGCAGGAGCTGCATGCGGTAACGGCCGGCTTTGCGGGCCAGCGGCGCGTCGACCGGGCCCAGCACCCGGAGTTCCTCGTACTGCAGCCCGTCGAGGTGACGTCGTGCAACGTCCAGGCAGGCGGCCGCGTCCCGGCGCTGATGCGCGGAGGCGCGCAGCAGCGCGAGCCGCGCGTAGGGCGGCCAGCCGGAGAGGCGGCGCTCGGCCAGCGCGTCCTCTACGATGCCGGCGTAGCCCGCGTTCAGAAGCCGTGCCCAAAAAGGGTGCTCCGGGAAAGCCGTTTGTATGAGCACCGTACCCGGCCGCTCCACGCGCCCGGCTCTCCCCGCAACCTGCACGATGGACTGTGCGAGGCGTTCGGCGCTGCGGAAGTCGCTGCCGAACAGGCCCTGATCGGCATTGACGATCCCCACGAGTGAGAGCTTCGGAAAGTGATGTCCCTTGGACAGCATTTGCGTGCCAATGAGTATTTCGGCGCGCCCTGAGCTGGCGTCGGCCAGCGCCGCCTGCATAGCCCCTTTCTTCTGCATGCTGTCGCTGTCGATGCGCAGCATATGTGCATCGGGGAATGCTTCCGACAGGCTTCGTTCGAGCCGTTCCGTACCTTCTCCCAGCGGCCGCATGCTGCCCGTGCACTTCGGGCAGATGTCCTCGAGCGGACGGCTGGCGCCGCAGTGATGACAGCGCAGCTCGTTTCTCGCGGCGTGCACGGTCATGCGCGAGTCGCAGCGCGCGCACTCGGCTATCCACGCGCAGTTCGAGCAAATCAGGGTTGGCGCGAATCCCCGCCGGTTGAGAAACAGGAGCGCCTGCCCGTCAGCGTCCAGGTGTTCGCCGATCGCGTGCTTGAGTGCGTTGCTCAGACCGTCCTGTGCGGCCTGCCTGCTGAGATCGACGAGTCGCAGCGACGGCGGCTGCGCGTTTCCGGCCCGCTTCGGCAGCTCGAGATGTTCGTAATGACCGTCCGCGCACTGCTTGAGCACTTCGAGGGTCGGCGTTGCGGAGCCCAGCACGATCGGCACCTTGTTCCGCTTCGCCCTCACCAGCGCCAGATCACGCGCCGAGTAGCGCAGGCCTTCCTGCTGTTTGAACGAATGATCGTGCTCCTCGTCTACGATTACGAGACCGAGTTTCGGCATCGGCGTAAACACCGCCGAACGCGTGCCGACCAACAGCCGCGCCGAGCCGTTGCGCGCGCGCCGCCAGGCGACGAGCCGCTCCGAATCCGTCAGCGAGGAATGCAGTGCGGCTGGCGCGAAGCCCAGGCGCCGTTCGAAGCGGCGCACGAGCTGCGGCGTCAAACCGATTTCCGGCACGAGCACCAGCACCTGCAGGCCCGCCGTAATGACCTGTTCGATCAGCCGCAGGTAGACCTCCGTCTTGCCGCTGCCCGTTACGCCGTCGAGTACAAAGGCGCGAAAGCCTTCGGCGGCCTGAACGGCGTTCACGGCAGCCTCCTGATCGGCGTTTAGCGTGGGCCCGTCGGCGGTTCGGACTACATCCTGCGGGTCGCTCGTGTCGCAAGTCTCGAAGCGCAGCAGGCCTTTTGCGGCGAGCGCCCGCGCCGCGCGGCGCCAGTCGGGCATGCGGTTGCCGAGCGCGGCCACGTCGGCCTCTTCCGGTGAGCGCTCCCTCAGTAACCCGAGCAGCGCTGCCTGCCGGGGGGCCCGCCGTACAAGTCCGTCGGAGTCGGCCGCGGCGTTCTCGGTGAGCGCGAGGCGCTCGGTTTGCGCGTGCAGCGGCTTGCCGGCCCGCAGCGCGAGCGGCAGCGCGGCGGCGACGACCTCGCCGAACGGATGATGGTAATAGTCGCCGGTAAACCGCAGCAGCGCCAGGTCGTCCGCGGCCAGCAGCGCCTCGTCGTCGAGCACGGCCGTCGCCCGTTTCAGCCGCTCCACCGGCAGCGCGGAGTCCGTACCGTGTCCAATGACCACGCCGGTCTCGCTGCGCCGGCCGAACGGCACGCGGATCCGCGCGCCCACGACCGGGAGGGTCGTTCCCGGGGGCGGCAGATAGTCGAACAGGCGCGCCAACGGGACGTTGACGGCAACACGAAGTATGGATGTGCGGTTCAAGCGTTTGCGCGCAGCCCAAAACAGGCCGCTTCCGGTCTCTTTTACATAAGGTTCGGCATCGAGAAAGACGTCAACCGTCCGGCTCGCCGCACGTTAATCCTACAGGACGCACTGCGATAAGCGGCAGGGCTTGAAGGAGAAAACGCCAATGGACTGCACGACATGCTGACCGCCGAAACCGGGCTTGCCGGCGCCCCATCGGGCGTTTTTGCGGTATCGTCTCCTAGCAAGGCGCAAAACGGAGCAAAAACGCTGCAGCGGCAACAGCAACTCAACCGCTTTCTGGCCGAGGTCGAGCGGCGTGCCTTGAGGTTTGCGGAAATCGCGATCCGCGACCGCGACGAGGCGATGGATCTGGTGCAGGACGCCATGATAAAGCTGGCCCGCAACTATGCCGACAAGCCCGAGGACGAGTGGGCGCCGCTGTTCTATCGCATTTTGCAAAACGGCGTGCGTGACTGGCACCGGCGGCGCGCAGTGCGCAACCGGGTTATGGTCTGGTTCGGCCGCGGCAATAGCGGCGACGACAGGGACTACGATCCGGTGGCCGAGGCGCCGGACCCCGCGGCCCGCCGGCCCGAGGACGAACTGGAGACGGACTCGGCGATCGCGGAGCTTACGCATGCGGTCAGGCGGCTGCCGGCGCGGCAGCGCGAAGCGTTCATGCTGCGCACGTTCGAGGGCCTTGACGTTGCGGGCACTGCCACCGCGATGGGCATAAGCCAGGGTAGCGTCAAGACACATTATTCACGGGCCGTGCATACTTTGCGCGCTGCTTTGGGAGATCACTACGGTGACTAAACGCGACGACAAACTCGAGGAAAACGCCAAACGGCTGTTCGACGAAAGCGTGGACCGGCTCGACGCGGGCCGGCTGTCGCAGCTCAACCGGGCCCGTCACCGGGCGCTCGACGAACTCGACAAGGCGCCAATGCACGCGGTCTGGCGGAGAGTACTGCCGGCCAGCAGCGTCGCGGCGGCCGCCGTGCTGGTGACGGTACTCGTGCTGCGGACCGGCGAGCCTGTCGTCGAGATACCGGCAGTGCCCGCGGCGGCGGCGACCGACTTCGAGATTCTGGTGAACGAAGACAGCCTCGAAATGCTCGAGGAACTGGAGTTCTATAGCTGGCTGGAGCTGACGGAGGCAAGCGATTCTGGGCAACAGATCTGAGCGCCGGCTAGCCCTGCTGACGCTTGCGGCAATGGCGGCGGCAATGCCTGTCGCAGCCGCTGACGAGGCCCGGGAAGACGGCTCGCCGGAAGAGGTTTCGCTCGATAACGCCAGGGTCGACATGGCGTTTCTCGAGTATCTCGGAAGCTGGGAGGACTCGGACGAAGAGTGGGTATGGTTTGCGACGAACGATGAAGACGCGGCCGATGCCCGCTCGCGGGACGACGAAGCCTCCGGCGACGAGCCGCGGGAGAGCGAAGTCGAAGGACAGGAACGATGAAACTCAAGTGCGTACTGACATTGCTTCTCATGCTGGCCGCGACGGCTGTCGAGGCAGAGCTTGCGTGGGACGAACTCGACGGCGAGCAGCAGCAGGTATTGGCGAGCTTTGCGGATACCTGGGCGACGCTGCCCCCTGAGCGCCAGCAGCGGCTGGCGACCGGCGCAAGACGCTGGGCCGGCATGACCGAGGAGCAGCGTGCGGTCGCGGCGACGCGCTTCAAGCAATGGCGCTCGCTATCCGCGGAACGGCGGGCGTTGATTCGCGAGCGTTATGAACTCTATCTGAGCCTGTCACCCGCGGAGCGGGATCGTATCCGCGGCAACTTTCAGCGTTACCGGGATCTGAAACAGGAACGCCGGCAGCAGATTCGCGAGCGCTGGCGGGAAATGTCGCCGGAGCAGCGGCAGCGGGTCCGTGAGCGGATGCGCGAGCACAGACAGAGAAACCGGCAACGCGACTAATCGTTTCGCCTGAACCGATAAGCTCGCGACCTTCCGTCGAGACGACGGCAAACCACATGCTCGCTGCAATTCGGTCGGCGTAGCTGCTACATTACCGCCGACGCGGGACCGCCGCACACGGCGGCACCCTCGATACTGTGCCGTCGGAGAACAATATGAGAATAGGCGTGCCGGGCGAAACACAGCCTGGAGAAAAGCGGGTGGCCACCACACCGGACGTAGCCGCGCAACTAATCAAGCTCGGTTTTGAGGTCAGCGTAGAAGCCGGCGCCGGCGCCAATGCGAGTTACGCCGACGCGGCGTATCGCGACGCGGGCTGCGATATCGTGGCGACCGCCGACGAGCTGTGGAGCGGTGCTGACATCGTACTCAAGGTACGCGCGCCCGATGCGGCCGAAACCGCGTTTCTGAATTCCGACAAAACGCTGATTTCGTTTATCTGGCCCGGGCAAAACCCGGAACTGCTCGAGACGCTCGGCAAAACCGGTGCCACGGTCATGGCCATGGACAGCGTTCCGCGCATTTCGCGCGCGCAAAAAATGGATGCGCTCAGTTCGATGGCGAACATTGGCGGCTACCGGGCGGTAGTCGAAGCTGCGCAGCACTTCGGCCGCTTCTTTACCGGACAGATAACGGCCGCCGGAAAAATCCCCCCCGCGAAAGTGCTGGTGATCGGCGCCGGTGTCGCGGGTCTGGCGGCGATTGGCGCCGCGAAAAGCATGGGCGCCATCGTGCGGGCCTTCGATACGCGGCCCGAAGTGAAGGAACAGGTTGAATCGATGGACGCCGAGTTCCTCATGCTGGATTTCGACGACGAGAACGGCGCGGGCGAAGGCGGCTACGCCAAGACCATGAGCGAGGAGTTCATCAAAGCCGAAATGGCGCTGTTCGCCGAGCAGGCCAAAGACGTGGACATCATCATTACGACAGCCCTGATACCGGGCAGGCCGGCGCCGCGGCTGATCACTGCCGAGATGGTCGAGTCGATGAAAGACGGCAGCGTGGTCGTCGATCTGGCCGCCGAGCAGGGCGGCAACTGCGAGCTGACCGTAGCCAACGAAGTTGCGGTACGACACGGTGTCTCGATCATTGGTTACACGGATTTGCCGAGCCGCCTTGCCGCGCAGTCCAGCCAGCTCTACGGGACCAATCTCCGGCATCTGCTGACCGATCTTACGCCCGAAAAAGACGGCAGCATCGTCGTGGATATGGACGACGAAGTTATCCGCGGCGCCACGGTCTGCAAGGACGGCGAGACGACCTGGCCGCCGCCGGCGCCGAAACTCTCCGCGGCGCCGCCGCAAGCCGCGCCCGAACCCGTCGCGCCGCCCGCCGCCGAGAAGCCGTCGTTCCTTGGACCGCTCATTGCGATGGGACTCGGCGGACTGGCGCTGCTTGGGCTCGGCGCCGTTGCGCCGCCGTCGTTCATGGCGCACTTCACGGTGTTTGTCCTGGCCTGCTTCGTGGGTTACATGGTCATCTGGAACGTGAAACCGGCGCTGCACACTCCGCTCATGAGCGTCACCAACGCCATCTCGAGCATCATCGTCATTGGCGCGCTCGTGCAGATCAGTTCCGACAACGATCTGATCAAGTGGATCGCCGCGTTTACCGTGCTCATTACGGCGGTCAACATCGCGGGCGGCTTTGCCGTGACCCGCCGCATGCTCGAAATGTTCAGGAAGTAAGCCGTCATGATCAGCGCAGGTATCGTTACCGTGTCGTACATCGCTGCGACCGTACTTTTTATTCTCGCTCTCGGCGGCTTGTCCAATCAGGAGACCGCACGGCGCGGTAACTGGTACGGCATCGCCGGCATGACGATTGCGTTGCTTGCAACCGTTCTGGGCGTCGTGACTCAGCATTACGCTTTGCTGTTTGCAGCGCTCCTGATCGGCGGCAGCGTCGGACTGTTGCTCGCGCGGCGCGTGCAGATGACCCAAATGCCGGAGCTGGTCGCGATTCTGCACAGCCTCGTCGGCCTCGCGGCGGTCGCCGTGGGTTTCGCAAGTTTCATGGACGACACCACTACGTACTTAGGCGTCGAGAAAACCATCCACAACATTGAGATCTACATTGGCATACTCATTGGTGCGGTGACGTTTTCGGGCTCGGTCATTGCGTTCGGTAAACTTTCGGGGCGCATCGGCGGTAAACCGCTGCTGTTGCCGGCCCGTCACTGGCTCAACCTGATCCTGCTGCTGGGCGCAATCTGGTTCGGCCGCGAGTTCGTGCTGCAGGCTGCAGACGGCGGCGGCATGCTGCCGCTGGCGATCATGACAGTCATTGCGCTCCTGTTCGGCATCCACATGGTCATGGCCATTGGGGGCGCCGACATGCCGGTGGTCGTGTCGATGCTGAACAGCTATTCCGGCTGGGCGGCTTCCGCTACCGGTTTCATGCTGAGCAACGATCTGCTGATCGTGACCGGCGCGCTGGTGGGTTCCAGTGGCGCGATCTTGAGCTACATCATGTGCCGGGCAATGAACCGCAAGTTCCTAAACGTCATTGCGGGCGGTTTTGGCACCGGCGGCGGTGCCTCGGCTTCGGCCGGCGGCGAAGAGGACGGCGAGATCGTCGCAATCGAAGCCGCCGAGACCGCGGAGCTGCTCGCCGGCGCGAAAGAAGTCATGATCGTGCCGGGCTACGGCATGGCCGTGGCGCAGGCGCAGCATACAGTCTACGAAATCGTCAAGGCGCTGCGGGCCAGGAAGGTCAACGTCCGCTTCGGTATTCATCCCGTGGCCGGACGCATGCCGGGGCACATGAACGTGCTGCTGGCCGAAGCCAAGGTACCCTACGATATCGTTTTCGAGATGGACGAAATCAACGACGACCTCCCGGACGTCGACGTGTCGGTCGTGATCGGCGCCAACGACATCGTCAACCCTTCGGCGCAGGAAGTGCCGGACAGCCCTATTGCAGGCATGCCGGTGCTCGAAGTCTGGAAAGGCGACACGACGATAGTGCTGAAACGGAGTATGGCGACCGGCTATGCGGGCGTGCAGAACCCGCTGTTCTTCAAGGAAAATACCCGCATGCTGTTCGGCGACGCCAAAGACAGCCTCGACGCCGTATTGAAAGCGCTCTAGAGTCTGCGCGGTACAAGCCGAACGGGCTGTGGCGGTCCCGGTTCGGCCCGTTTTCCCGATCCTCCTCGTCACATAGTTGCCACTATGCTCCTCGGACGATCGGGAAAACGGACTCGAACTGGAAACGCCTCGCCTCATTCGTTTCTACCGCGCAGACTCCCGGCCGGGCCCGGCGCCGTCACACAAACTTCATATCGATTAACAATAATGCGCGCGAAGTTTCGAGTATTGTTGATTTTTGTCGCACGTTCGGCACACTAGCCCGAAAGGTCTGCCGGACTCCGGCGGATCGCAGGCTAACCGAGGTGCGCGTATGCTCGCTGGACTTGTGTCCGACGTATCGCAGCAGGTGCTCCGGACCGACATTGCCGGAATGCCGCTCGAATGGATCGACTATCGCGAGGCGGTCCGGCTGTATCACGCCGAACAGGTGGCGTACGACTGCGGCACGCATCTTTACACGGTGTTCGGGGGCTTAAGTTCGCTAAGCGGCGAGCAAAGCCGCATTGCGGTGAGTTCGATCATAGCTACCCACGGCACCTCGAAGAGCCTGAGCCGAAATCGCGACAAGTACGTGCCGCCGCTCAACAACCGCACGCTCTTCAAGCGCGATGCCAACCTCTGCCTGTATTGCGCCATGCGTTTTCCGACGCGCGACCTGACCCGCGATCATATAACGCCCATTAGTCAGGGCGGACTCGATCTCTGGACCAACGTGGCGACAGCCTGCCGGCGCTGTAACAACTTCAAGGGCGGCCGCACGCCGGAGCAGGCGTCAATGGAGCTTGTCGCCGTGCCGTTTACGCCGACTTATGCAGAATACATTTATCTAAAGGGCCGGCGCGTGCTCGCCGATCAGATGCAGTATTTGCTCGCGCACATACCGCGCTCCAGCCCGCTGCACGCGCGCCTGACAGATCATCTGTTTTCCGGCGACCAGGTTATCGATACCCACTTCCACGACTAGAACCTGGTCCGCGGTCGCAGCCGCGGGTCTCCAGCCAGTCGCCGCTATTCCCAGCGCGCCCCTTCGCAGAGGTCCGCTTCGGCGTCATACCGGCCGCCGCGCTCGACGCAGTCTTCCAGCCGGTCCGTCTCGATCCACAGCAGCATTGCCCAGACTGCAAACAGCAGCAGCGTCGCGCCGAACAAACCCCACAGGAAAAGCACGAGACGCCGCTGCCAGTCGGGCGGCCCGGTTTTGCGGTAGCTCCTCACGCGTTCAGCGCGCGACCAGTACGACCCGGCGATTGCGCGCCTTGCCGGCGTCACTGCCGTTGCTGGCGGCCGGAGACAGAGGCCCAACGCCGTGTGCCCCGAGACGTGCGCGGTCTATCGCATGGCGTTCGACCAGTTCGCCGACAACGCTCGCGGCGCGGCGGTTCGACAGCCCCATGTTGTGCTCGAATCCACCCTGCATATCGGTGTGCCCGACGACGTAAACGTTTAGTGCCGGCCGTTCCTCGAGCAGTTTGGCCACTTCGGCCAGCGCGGCTCCGGAGGCGGGTTTGAGCGTTGCCTTGTCGGTATCGAAAAATATCCCTTCGACGACGACGTAACCTTTCGAGTCGAGCCCCTTGCCGAGCGCGGCGGCGTCGAGGCGAACCTTGTCGCGCTGCATTGCCGCGACCTCTATGACGTGAACGTCGATGAAGTTCTCGCCCACTGCAACGGCGATGTAGGCCGTGTTGTCAGGATCGCTGATTCGCGCAAGCCCATAGCGCCCGGCGAGATTGGAGATTGCCTGAAGATCCGAGAGTTTCTGCAAGGTAGGTCCGGCGTAGCGCTCAACACATTCGCGCTTGCCCTGGTCGCAGCTGTACAGCGTTTCGGCACCGGCCTGCTGCAGCGCCATTTCGTAGTTCCTGAAGACTTCGAGAATCGAGCGTTCCTGCGGCCGGTTGTACAGCATCTTTGTGATCTTGCCTTCCAGGGCAAGGCTGGTCGCCGACTGCCCGGTATCGTCCATGCCGGTAAACGCCGCGTACTCATCGAACTCGATCACCTTCTTGCGGCGCATGGTCGCGCCTTCGTAGGCGGAGACCAGCGCGTGATCGGTTAACGGCTCGGCGGCCGACGCGCTCCCGGCGGCCTGGCTCGCAAGCACAGCCGCTGCAACGACAAGTGTTTTATACATGCGCCTTGTTCCCTAGTTATTTTTATAGATCCTGCCTTCTTTCATTACGAAGTCGACGTCCAGCAGCTCCTCGATATCGTCGAGCGGCGAGCCGTCAACGGCAATGATGTCGGCGAACTTGCCCGGTTCCAGCGTGCCGAGATCGTCCGACATGCCGATCAGATCGGCGGCATTGATCGTGGCGCTGACCAGGACGTCCATCTCGGGCATGCCGTTCTCGACCATGAGCAGCGCCTCCTCGGCATTGGTGCCGTGCGGCGAGATGCCGCTGTCCGTGCCGTAGGCAATATTGACGCCTGCCCTGTATGCCTTGGCGAAGCTGCCCGCCATGTCGCTGCCGACCCGCAGGGCTTTTTCCTTGACGGCGTCGCTCATGTAGTCGGCTTCCGCGGCAAGGTCCGCGACGGTCTTGCCCGCGAGCAGCGTCGGTACCAGATAGGCGCCGGTTTCGAGAAACAGCGCTATGGCGCGATCGCCCGTGTAGCTGCCGTGCTCGATGCTGGCGACGCCGGCCTCCAGCGCGGCAACGATGCCGTCTTCGTGGTGCGCGTGCGAGGCGACCTTGCGGCCCATGCGTGCGGCCGCGCGAACCACTTCCCTGAGTTCGTCCATTTCCATCTGCTGACCGGTGCCGGTCGCGCGGTCGGTCATGACGCCGCCGGTCGACGTGACCTTGATGAGGTCGCCGCCGTACTTGATGGCGTTGCGCGCGGCGCGCCGGCAGTCGTACGGGCCGTCGCAAATGCTGTCGCCGGTCAGGAACTCCATGAACTCCGGTTTCACTCCGCTAATGTCGGCGTGTCCGCCGGTAATGCCGACGCGGCCCGCCGCAACGATCCGCGGTCCGTCGACCCAGCCCTTTTCGATGCCGTCGCGCAGGGCGTACATTTCCTGCCCCGAATTGCCCACGTCCCGCACCGTCGTAAAACCGGCGCGCAGCGTGCGCATGCCGAACATGACGCTGCGCATCTGAATTTCCTGGGCAGACATCTTCAGCTCTTCAGTGTCGTTGTCCGGCCCAAGCTCTCCCTGCAGGTGTACGTGCATGTCCATGAGGCCCGGCAGCACGAAGTGCTCGCGCAGGTCTATGACTGCGACGTCGTCGCCGAACTCGCCGGGGTCGACAAAACCCCGCCGGATTTCGCTAATGCGGCGGTCCACAACGACGATACTGCGCTCGTTCTGAACGCGCTCTCCAGGTACCGCGAGCAGCGCCCCCGCATGTATGATCGTGGTTTCCGCAGCGGCCGGTGCCGCTATCGCGAAGAACGTGGCCGCGATCAGCCCGTTGATGATTTGCCGCATGCTGTGGGTTCCCTTGTCGCTGTGTCCGAGTCGTTGCAGGCCGGCTGCTTTTTTATCCGGCCGAAATTACTCTGCGGAGTATAGAGGATCGCGCCGGCCGGGTGTCCGGCTCCCACGGGCTTGCGGCGGGCGCTATACTGCCGTCCATGCAATACCTCATCGACGCCAGCGTGTATGTGTTTCGGGCTTACTACTCCATGCCGGACGACATGCTCGACAGGGACGGCAATCCGGTCAATGCGCTGTACGGCTTCTGCCGCTTCTTCGGCGATTTCCTGGAACAGGTTCAGCCCCGGCACATTGCCGTCGCGTTTGACGAGAGCCTTGCCTCGTCGTTTCGTAACGACATCTATCCGGCCTACACGGCGAATCGGGAGCCGGCGCCCGAAGAGCTCAAGCGGCAGTTTCTGCAGTGCCGGCGCTA